>NZ_JBWKMH010000031.1:162683-472627 GCF_056431285.1 Clostridium amazonense
GTATGATTCTACTGCATATCTAGAGTTTATTGATAATATACTTAGTATAAAGTCTGTGTCTAGTATTCCAAATTCATCTTCATTTCCGAGGTAACAACGCATGCTTGAAAATCGGTATGTTTCAGGCATTTCACTATAGCCAAATATATCTTTTGGGTTAGCATGTATGTATAGTGATGCTTTTAGTAAGTATTCATCAGTGTTTATTAGTTCACTAAAAAATCTTTCTTTTAGTAGTGGTCCGTTTGTGTCATATTTAGGATTATAGTATTTTACATACCTAAGTCCTATACTTTTCATTATTGTGCTGATTTTTTCTCCATTGGAGTCTATTATGAAGTGTGCATGGGTGTCCATTAAACAATATGCATAGATTTTAAATTGATATTTTATTTGACTTTCTCTTATTTTTTCCATCATCATTTCTTTATCTGATTCTGATGGAAATAATGGTTTTGATTTTGATTCATGGATTACTATATGATATATTCCATTTAAATCTGTTACTCTTGCTTGACGTGACAAAACAATCGCTCCTTTTTATATTTATACTTATTTATAAATATTGACAATGGAATTTTATTTAAACATGAAAAATGATAATTGATGTCAATTAGAAGAATAGTATTTTTAAAATTTAAGATGAAATAAAATATGATTTTGAAAGTTATATAAATATAATTACAAATAAGTAATTATAAGTAATATTTTGTCGTATTTTCTAATGGGATTTTACTTAAATTATGAATTATCAAAATAAAATAAAATTTTCTGAAAACGTTGTTGATTTTTAAAAAAATGGATATTATAATATATTTAGGAAGCCGAAAATGCTTCTGTGTATAAGCAAAATATAAGCAAATATTAAACATGAATAGAGGAGCAAATAATAGGATAGTAAGTACATGTGAAAGGTAAGGGGACACCTGACGGTATTTTATGAAGGGATTATTTGCCGAAAGAGTATGTTTGGCCTTGAACATATTCTTGGGGGTAGAGAGGAATATTTCTATCACTGTCATAAGTTTTTTTATGATGCGCTGTTTATGTAGTGAGTTTAAGAAATTTTCATTACATTCATAGAGTATTAAGAAGCTTAATGTTTAATTGATAAAACATAATACTCTATATGCGTAGGTGCTGAAAATTTCAGTATCTTTTTTTATGACCAAAATTAGAAATACCAATAGGGGAGGGGATACTAATGAAATCTTTAATTAGATTAAGAATGAGTGCACATGATGCTCATTACGGTGGAAACTTAGTTGATGGAGCACGTATGTTACAATTATTTGGAGATGTAGCAACAGAATTATTAATCCAAAATGATGGTGATGAGGGATTATTCAAAGCTTATGATAGCGTAGAATTTTTAGCACCAGTTTATGCAGGGGATTATATCGAAGCTGTTGGAGAAATCGTAAAAGTAGGAAATACTTCAAGGAAAATGGTTTTTGAAGCTAGAAAAGTTATAGTTCCAAGACCAGACGTAAACGATTCAGCTTGTGATGTATTAGAAGAACCAATAGTTGTTTGTAGAGCAAGTGGTACTTGTGTAGTACCAAAAGATAAAAAAAGAAAATAGACTCTAGAAATAAAATCAAATTTTAAAATTACAGCTTATTTTGCATATTATAAAAATCAAGTTATAAATACAATATACCAAGACAAAATCAATAGAACTTATAGAAAAAAATTCTTTTTATTAACATTTTATAAAGTAGAGCTAATAAATAGAATAATAATTTAAGATGGATTTGTTAAATTTTTAACAATATAATTAATTTGAAATAGAAAAGGGGAAAGTTATGGAAAAATTAATTATAACTGCAGCTATATGCGGTGCAGAGGTAACTAAAGAAAATAATCCAAATGTTCCTTATACTGTTGAAGAAATAGGTGAAGAAGCATATAAAGCATATAAAGCTGGTGCAAGTGTAATTCATCTTCATGTTAGAGAAGATGATGGAACACCAACACAAAGTAAGGATAGATTTGAAGCTTGCATGAAGGAAATTAAAAAGCGTTGTGGTGATGTAATAGTACAACCATCTACAGGTGGGGCTGTAGGGATGTCAAATGCAGAAAGACTTCAACCAGTTGATTTAAAACCAGAGATGGCAACTTTAGATTGTGGAACTTGTAATTTTGGTGGAGACGAAATATTTGTTAACACAGAAAATACAATTAAAGAATTTGGAACTAAAATGATAGAACTTAATGTTAAGCCAGAAATTGAAGTTTTTGATAAGGGCATGATAGACATGGCTATAAGACTTGAGAAAAAAGGCTTTATAAAGAAACCAATGCATTTTAACTTTGTAATGGGAGTTAATGGTGGAATTAGTGCAGATATGAGAGATTTCTTGTTCATGAAAGATAGTATTCCATGTGGAAATACTTATACTGTTTCAGGAATTGGAAGAAATGAATTTACATTAGCTACAATGTCAATTTTAGCAGGGGGACACGTTAGAGTTGGATTTGAGGATAATGTGTATATTTCTAAAGGTGTTTTAGCTGAGTCTAATGCAGTATTAGTTGAAAAAGTAGCTAAAATTGCAAAAGAATTAGGAAGAGAAATAGCAACACCTAAGGAAGCAAGAGAAATACTAGGACTTATATAGAGCAAAAGTTTAATTGGAGATGTTATTAAATTTAATATTAGGGGATAAATATTAAAAATTTAATAAACCATTAGATTATTTTGAACTATATGAGAAATTAAAAACTTTTATTTAGAATTATTTTGTATAAATTACGGATATATTTTATGTTATGTGAAGATAATTAGAAAAAAATGTAACAGAGATTTGAAAGGGGTACAGTTATGAAAAAAGGATGTAAATACGGCACACACAGAGTTATAGAACCAAAAGGTGTTTTACCACAACCAGCAATAAAAGTAGATAATGATATGAATATCTATGATAATGAAATATTAATAGATGTTCAAGCATTAAATATTGATTCTGCAAGTTTTACTCAAATAGAAGAAGAAGCAGGACATGATATAGAAAAAGTAAAAGCTAAAATAATAGAAATTGTTTCTGAAAGAGGAAAAATGCAAAACCCAGTTACAGGTTCAGGCGGAATGTTAATAGGAACTATTGAAAAAATAGGTGAAGCATTAGAAGGAAACATAGATTTAAAAGTTGGAGATAAAATAGCTACTTTAGTTTCATTATCATTAACACCATTAAGAATAGATGAAATTATAGACATAAAACCAGAAATAGATAGAGTTGCTATAAAAGGAAAAGCTGTTTTATTTGAAAGTGGAATATATGCAAAACTTCCAAATGATATGGAAGAAACATTAGCATTAGCTGCATTAGACGTAGCAGGAGCACCAGCTCAAGTTGCTAAACTTGTAAAACCATGTGAAAGTGTATTAATACTAGGTGGAGCAGGAAAATCAGGAATGCTTTGTTGTTATGAAGCTGTTAAAAGAGTAGGACCAACAGGAACAGTAATAGCAATAGTTAGAGATGAAAAAGAAGCAGCTAGACTTGAAAAATTAGCTTTCGGTCCAACATTAAAAATAGTTATAGGCGATGCAACAAAACCAGTTGATGTAATGGAAAAAGCATTAGCTAATAATAATGGAAAAGAAGTTGATGTATCATTTAACTGCGTAAATGTACAAAATACTGAAATGTCAACAATACTTCCAGTTAGAGATGAAGGAACTGTTTACTTCTTCTCAATGGCAACAGGTTTTGCAAAAGCTGCATTAGGAGCTGAAGGTGTAGGCAAAGATGTAACTATGATGGTTGGTAATGGATACACTAAAGGTCATGCAGAAATAACATTACAAGAATTAAGAGAAAATGAAAATTTAAGAAATATGTTTAAAGAGCTATATGCTAATTAATATAAAAAACTAAAAAACGGGGATATGTAAATTTTAGTTAAAAACGGGGGTACAAAAATCATGGTAAATAGAAGAGCTGAATTATTTAAAGATGTTACGGACGCACAATGGAATGACTGGAGATGGCAAGTTAAAAATAGAATAGAAACAGTTGAAGAATTAAAAAAATATATACCTTTAACTGAAGAAGAAGAAGAAGGAGCTAGACAATGTTTAAAAACATTAAGAATGGCTATAACTCCTTATTATCTATCATTAATAGATCCAAATGATCCACATGATCCAATCAGAAAACAAGCAATACCAACAGCGTTGGAATTACATAAAGCTAGTGCTGATTTAGAGGATCCACTACACGAAGATACAGATTCACCAGTTCCAGGATTAACACATAGATATCCAGACAGAGTATTATTATTAATAACTGATATGTGTTCAATGTACTGCAGACACTGCACAAGAAGAAGATTTGCAGGACAAAGCGATAATGCTATGCCAATGGAAAGAATTGATAAAGCTATCGAGTATATAAGAAATACACCTGAAGTTAGAGATGTTTTATTATCTGGTGGAGATTGTTTATTAGTTGATGATGATGTTTTAGAGTATATCATTAAAAAATTAAGAGAGATTCCTCATGTTGAAATAGTAAGACTTGGTTCAAGAACTCCAGTAGTTTTACCACAAAGAATTACTCCAGAACTTGTAGGAATGCTTAAAAAATATCATCCAGTATGGTTAAACACTCACTTTAATCATCCAAATGAAATAACAGAAGAATCTTCAAGAGCATGTGCAATGCTTGCTGATGCAGGAATTTCATTAGGAAACCAAAGTGTTTTATTAAGAGGCGTTAATGATTGCGTACATGTAATGAAAAAATTAGTTAATGAATTAGTTAAGATAAGAGTAAGACCATACTATATTTACCAATGTGATTTATCAATGGGATTAGAACACTTTAGAACACCAGTATCTAAAGGAATAGAAATAATAGAAGGCTTAAGAGGACATACTTCAGGATTCTGCATACCAACATTTGTTGTTGATGCTCCTGGTGGCGGTGGAAAAACTCCAGTTATGCCAAACTATGTTATATCTGAAAGCCCAGAAAAAGTAATCTTAAGAAACTTTGAAGGTGTTATAACAACTTATACACAACCAACAGAATATGTATCAGATTGTCACTGTGAAGTTTGTAGAGGTGAAAAAGAGGTTCATAAAGTTGGAGTTGCTGGATTATTAAACGGACAAGCAATGGCTATGGAACCAGTTGGTCTTGAAAGAAATAAAAGACACAGCAATTGCAGCTTAGAATGTGGTTCATGCTGTGAAGCTGCAGCGGTAAAGGAAAAATAGAAGCTACAGAATAATTTATTCTGCTTTAAAATATGGAGATTTTAGACTTAATTAAAGACTATGATAGTTTATCCATTATCGGCATGAATAAAAATGTAGGTAAGACCACTACATTAAATGAAATATTGAATAAGTCTAGGGGAAAATATTCCCTAGGGCTTACTTCAATAGGGCGAGATGGAGAAGAACTGGACAGAGTAACAGCAACTGAAAAACCACGAATATATATTGAGAAAAACACAATTATAGCAACAGCTAAAGAATGTTTACTTAATAGTGATATTACAAAGGAAATTCTAAAAACTACTAATATTAATACTCCAATGGGAGAAATTGTTATATGTAGAGCTTTAAGTGATGGATATGTTGACTTAGGTGGTCCTTCAGTAAACTCTTATATGGCTGATATAAAAAATGAACTTCTAAACTTAGGGTGTAATCTTGTAATTGTTGACGGCGCATTAAATAGAAAGACTTTTGCATCTCCCACAATAACAAAAGCTACTATTTTATCTACTGGTGCAGCACTTTCAAGAAGCATGTTAAATGTTGTAGAAGAAACAGCACATACGGTAAAACTTTTGAGTTTGCCCCATGAAACAGATAAGGAAGTTTTAAGAATATGTGAGGAAGAGCTAAAAAATGTAAGAGTTGGTGTTATATATAAGGACTTAAGTTTTAAAACTTTAGATGTTAAAACATCCTTAGATGCAGCTAAGGAAATTGTATCGCTTTTAGACGAAAATTCAGTGTATGTATGTATAAAAGGCGTTTTTACTGAAAGCTTAATAGAAGATATTATGAAATTAACACCTATGTATAAAAATGTTACTTTTCTTTGTGAAGATGGAACAAAACTGTTTATATCAAAGGAAACGTTATATAAATTTACAAAGCAGGGTGGATGTATCAAAGTTTTAAAATCAATAAAAGTTCTATGTGTTACTACAAATCCAAAGTCGCCATATGGGTATGAATTTGATAAGGTTAAATTTGTAAAAGCCTTGAAAGAAAAAATTGATATACCAGTTTTTGATGTAGTTGGAGGTATATAGTTATGAAGTTTTTAGATAATGAGCAAAGAAGTCAAATAGGCTTTAATTTCCTTATGGAAGAACTTCAAACCATAACTTTTTATGGAATAGAAGAAAAGAAAAAAATAAAAACCTATAAAAGATGTGAAAAAGATATTTTAATAGAAGGCTTTGATAATTTAGAGAAAGTTATTAATTCTATAAAAAATAATGACAATGATTTTAAAAAGATATCAAGACTATTAATGAGAGTTAAAGACATCAAAAATTCAATTAAAAGAGCTATGAATAATGAAGTTTTAGATGAAGTTGAATTATATGAAATAAAATATTTTTCAATGATAGTTGAAGATTTAAAAATCATAGTTGATAGTTTGAATTTAGGAATCGAAGAATTAAATCTTGACCAATTAAATGATGTTTTGGAGATTTTGGATCCAGACAATAAAAGATTATCAACATTTTATATATACGACAGTTATTCAGAAGAATTAAAAGATATAAGAAAAAGAAAAAGTGAAATAGAAAAAAGAATATTTGGATCTTCTGATGAAGAGACAATAGCTAGATTAAAAGAAGATAGGTTACTTATAGTTATAGAAGAAGAAAATGAAGAATTAAAAATAAGAAGAACTCTAACATCAAAAATTTGTAACTATGGGAAGTCTATTTTAAAAAACATGGAATGCATAGGAAAACTAGATTTTATTATAGCTAAAGCTATGATGGCAATTAAATATAATGCGGTTAGGCCTAAAATAATAAATAATATGGAGATTAAGTTTGTAGATGCATTCAATCCAGAAGTTAAATCTATATTGTCAAAACAGAATAAAGTTTTTACTAGTCAAACTATAGATTTAAAGAAAGGGACTACGGTGATAACTGGAGCTAACATGGGTGGAAAAAGTGTTACTCTAAAAACTATAGTTTTAAATTTATTATTAGGTCAAATGGGATTTTTCGTCTTTGCAAAGGAGGCATGTTTTCCAATTTTGGATTTTATACATTTTATATCAGATGATATGCAGTCAATTTCAAAGGGATTAAGTACTTTTGGAGCTGAAATTATAAAGCTAAAGGAAGTTGTTGAGTGTGCAAAACGAGGTGATGGGTTTATAGCCTTGGATGAATTTGCAAGAGGGACAAATCCTAAAGAAGGATTTTATTTAGTAAAATCAGTAGCACTATATTTAAATAAAATGAATAGCATAAGCTTAATTTCAACACATTATGATGGTGTAGTTGAAGAAAATATGGAACATTACCAAGTTGTAGGACTTAAAAATATGAACTTTAATAATTTAAAGTTTAAAATTGATTTAAATAAAACTAAATCAGTAGAAATAATACAAGAACACATGGAATATAGAATAGAAAAAGTATCCAGGGAAAACAAAGTTCCTAAGGATGCGCTTAATATAGCTATGCTTTTAGGGTTAGATAATGAAATTGTAGACATAGCTAAAGAGTATTATAAGTAGAACACATTAATAAGTTTATAAAAAGTGACAAATATAGAATTATACTATATATAGTGACTAAAAGCTTTAAAAATTCAAGAAAGATAAAAGATATAAGTTATCTTCTTGTAGGGGTTATTTTAAATAGATTATTTATAGATAATAGATGATTTAAATTAAGTGATATATATTAAAAAAATAAACAAGATTAACATTTAGTTTAAGTAAATGTGTAAAGATAGATTAGAGTATTAAAATGTTAGGTAAAAATTTTAAGATTAAATGGAAATTAGGTTTGTTTTTTTATATTAATTATTTAGTTTTTATTATCTATTATCTGTTAAATTAAAGTAGGGGGTATGGCATGATGGAAAGTAAATTAAGTTTAGATCAAGCTCTTGTTAATAGCGCTAGGGAATCAGCTAGAAACATAGCAAAAGAGACTCAAGAGTTTATAGATAGACATACAACAGTTGCAGTTGAGAGAACTGTTTGTAGACTTTTAGGAATAGACAATGTAGACGAGTTTGGAGTACCACTACCAAATGTAGTTGTTGATAATATAAAAAATAATAATGGATTAGGAATAGGAGCAGCTAGATTTATAGGTAATGCTATGATTGAAACTGGTCTTACTCCACAAAAAATCGCTGAAAAAGTTTCAAAAGGTGAATTGGATTTAACTAAAATACCTATGCATGATGACTTTGAAGTTAAAATGGAGATAAATAAAGTTGCTAAGGAATATGTTGAAAAAATAAAAGTTAATAGAGGAAAAAGAGAAACTTATTTAGATGAGTTTGGAGATAAAAAGGGTCCTTATTTATATGTAATAGTAGCAACAGGAAATATATATGAAGATATAACACAAGCAAGGGCAGCCGCAAAACAAGGTGCAGATATCATAGCAGTTATAAGAACAACAGGACAAAGTCTTTTAGACTATGTTCCATATGGAATTACAACTGAAGGTTTCGGAGGAACATTTGCAACACAAGAAAACTTTAGACTTATGAGAGAAGCACTAGATGAAGTTGGTGAAGAGCTTGGAAGATACATAAGATTATGTAACTATTGTTCTGGACTTTGTATGCCTGAAATTGCAGCAATGGGAGCATTAGAAAGACTTGATGTAATGCTTAATGATGCATTGTATGGAATATTATTTAGAGATATAAATATGCAAAGAACAATAGTAGACCAATACTTCTCAAGAATAATAAATGGATATGCAGGAGTTATAATAAATACAGGAGAAGATAACTACCTAACAACAGCAGATGCAGTTGAAGAAGCACATACAGTTTTAGCTTCACAATTTATAAATGAACAATTTGCATTATTTGCTGGACTTCCAGAAGAACAAATGGGACTTGGACATGCTTTTGAAATAAATCCAAATGTTGAAAATGGATTCTTATATGAACTTGCTCAAGCACAAATGGCAAGAGAAATATTCCCTAAAGCACCATTAAAATATATGCCACCAACTAAATTTATGACTGGTAATATATTTAAAGGTCATGTTCAAGATGCTTTATTTAACATAGTTACTATACTAACAGGACAAAAACTTCACTTACTTGGAATGTTAACAGAAGCAATACACACTCCATTTATGAGTGATAGAGCTTTATCAATAGAAAATGCTCAATATATTTTTAATACAATGAAAGATTTAGGCGATGAAATAAGATTTAAAGATGGCGGAATAATGGATAAGAGAGCTGCAGAAGTATTAACTAAAGCAGCAGATTTATTACATGAAATAGAAAAAGAAGGACTATTTAGTACAATAGAACAAGGAAAATTTGCAGGCATAAAAAGACCTCTTAATGGAGGAAAGGGACTTCAAGGTGTTGTTGAAAAAGATGAACAATACTTTAACCCATTCATAGAATTAATGTTAGGAGGTGCAAGATAATGAGTGGCGGATTATATTCAACTGAAAATAAAGACTTTGATAAAACTCTTGATTTAACTAAATTAAAACCATATGGAGATACAATGAATGATGGTAAAGTTCAAGTAAGTTTTACACTTCCAGTTCAAGATGATGAAAGAGGTGTTGAGGCTGCTGTTCAACTTGCAAAATCAATGGGACTTGAAAATCCTAACGTTGCACATCATGAACCATTAGATAAAGAATACACTTTTTATGTAGTTTATGGTTCTTTAGTTCATACAGTAAACTATGAAGAAATTCATGTTCAAACTGTTGAAGTTGACACTATGGATATGGCAGAAGTAAGTGAATATATAAAAGAACACATAAAGAGAAAAGTTGTAATAGTAGGGGCAAGTACAGGAACTGATGCTCATACAGTTGGAATAGATGCTATTATGAACATGAAAGGTTTTGCTGGACATTATGGACTTGAAAGATATGGAATGATTGAAGCATATAATCTTGGAAGCCAAGTTGAAAATGAAGAATTCATAAAGAAAGCAATTGAATTAAAAGCAGATGTACTATTAGTATCTCAAACAGTAACACAAAAGGATATTCACATTAAAAACTTAACAAATCTTGTAGAACTTTTAGAAGCAGAAGGATTAAGAGACAAAGTTATATTAATATGTGGAGGTCCAAGAATTACTCATGAACTTGCAAAAGAACTTGGATATGATGCTGGATTTGGTCCAGGAAAATATGCAGATGATGTAGCAAGTTTTGCAGTAACTGAAATAGTAGAAAGAGGCTTAATATAAATTAAATATATAAAAGGCAAAGAACTAAAAAATATGTTCTTTGCTTTTTTTGATTCATAGAAGTATAAAAAAATGTAACAATGCAGGCTAAAAAATATAGACTTATACAAAATAAGAGCGATTTATATAAAAATGATACAACAATAATAAAAAATAGAACTAAATTTGAATAAAATATTAACAAGGATTATTTTACTATATAAGTAAATTTAAATTTAAAAAGATAAAAAAACTTTTTTACATTCGAAAATAAATTATAAAACATAAAATATAGGTGTTATATATTTAATAATATGAAGTAAATTTAGGTGAATTTATCAATTTTCATGTGTAAATTTAATAGTATATAAAGTTGAATTTAGATTTAGTTAAATAATATAAATTTAAATTTATAATTAATATAAAGTTTATAAGTGTAAAGGTTTTATACTTAGGGCAAAAGTAAATGAAATAGTTTTCAGATGAAGATTTATGTTGAATAATATAAGAAATATGCATATATAAATAAATTATTTATGCTTAGTAAATTTACTTAAATAAAATAAATATTGAGGTTTATGAAAAGTAGAAAAAAATGAAATTATTGTATTACTAAAAAAACATCTTAAAAATTTAAGAAAATAGAACAAATATTAAATTCAATTTAATATAGCTATATTTCTTAAAAAAAATTGACAAATATTCAATTAAGAAATGTTATTACTTTTATTTGTAAAATATATAATAATTGCAAGAAAAAAGCATTGAATATAGTTATTTAAAAAGTATAATAAATTGTAACAGAAATAAAAATATTTGTTTCATTTGTGTAGGGGTGAGAAAAATGTATATTATAAAATAAATTTATAATTTATACTTCAACTAAAAAATTGTTGCTTCTATATAACTATAAAATAAAAAAACATTAAAGAAAAATGATGCAGAAAAGTATTACTTAATTTCTAATGCAATATATATATTGCATTAAACTCTAGTTAATATTTAAGGGGGATTATTTATGAAAAAAAATTTAAGAAAGACTTTTTCTAAAATTATGACATTAACACTTATAGCATCATTAACATTAGGTGGTGTTCCTAACGTTGCAAAAGCACAGGAAGTAGATAAACTTCTAAATATGCCTTTAACAGTTGAAGCAAAAGAAAAGATACTAAATGATTATGGTTCATATTTATCAAAATTAGATAACACTTTTGAAGAGAAAGTTAATCAAGAAGAAGTTATTAGAGTAATTGTAGAAGTAGAAGGAAAATCTGCTCAAGAGATGAGTACGGATGGTAAGACTATTACAGAACAAGCAAAAATAAGCATAGAAGATGCACAAAAACCAATTGTTGATGCAGTAAGTAATATTGAAGGTGTAGAAGTAAGACATAGTTATACAAATGTTTTTAACGGCTTTAGTGCAGAAGTTAAAAGGGAAGATATTTCAAAAATTGAAGAAATACCAGGTGTAAAAAAAGTTACAGAAGTTCAAAGATATATAGAAAATATAAACAATGCTAAAAAGCTTACTCAAATAGAAGATGTATGGCAAAAATATAGCTTAAAGGGTGAAGGCATGGTTGTAGCTGTAGTAGATACAGGAATTGATTATAAACATGAAGACTTTAGTAGCCCACAAGATGCTTCAAAATTAAAATTAAATAAAGAAAAGTTAGAGGGAATTAAGAAGTCTGGTGTTTTAAAGGCAGATAGAAATTCTCAAACTTACTTTAGTGATAAAGTACCTTTTGGATATAACTATGCAGATAAGAATAATGACATAGTTGATACAAGAGATGCAAAAGCACCTCATGGAGCGCATGTTTCTGGAATCATTGGTGCAAATGGTGATGATAGTAAAATATCAGATAATAAGGCTGTAAAAGGAGTTGCACCAAATGTTCAATTGCTTGCTATGAAAGTATTTTCAAATGGCAAAAATGGACAATATACTTATGCAGATGATCAACTAGCAGCTATTGATGATGCAGTTGCATTAGGAGCTGATGTTATAAATATGAGTTTAGGTGCACCATCTGGATTTAGGAATGATTCAGATCCAGTTGAAGATGCAATAACAAGAGCTACAAATGCAGGAGTTATGGTTGTAGTTTCAGCTGGAAATAGTGGATATTCAACAGAGCCATATGGATTAGGTTCCTTAAATGATCAAATAACAGCTAGCAATCCAGCATTAGCAAAAGATGCTCTTATGGTAGCAAGTTATGAAAATAGTACAATAATTGATAAGGTTATAAATTTTAAAGATAAATCAGGTAATGTTATAGCAGAAGGAGCATTTAAAGAGCATCAAGTAGATATTGAAGGTATATATAATAAAGATAAGGAAATAGCAGATGGTGGATTAGGAAAAACAGAGGAATTAGAAAATGTAAGAGGAAAAGTAGCTCTTATAAAAAGAGGAGAAATAGGTTTTACTGATAAAATAAAGAATGCTCAATCAAAAGGTGCTATTGGAGTAATAATTTATAATGGAGATAATGATGAAACACTTATAAATATGGCAACTGATGATAGTATAAAAATACCAGCCATATTTGTATCAAATTCAGTAGGTACTAAAGTTTTAAATTATTTAAAATCTAATCCAATATACTTTAATGGAGAAACAAAATTAGGTAGTAGTGAAAATCCAAGTAGTTCACAATATTCAGAGTTTACATCTTGGGGACCATCACCAAGCTTAGAATTTAAACCACAAGTAGCTGCCCCTGGTGGACAAATATACTCAACATTAAATCAAGGTCAGCATGGAGTTATGAGTGGAACATCTATGTCAGCTCCTCACGTTTCTGGATCAATGGCACTATTAATTCAAGCTATTAAAGGATATGCACCAGAATTGCAAGGAAGAGAACTTATAGAGTATGCAAAAAATATAATGATGAATACTTCAGCTATAAAGATAGATAAAAATACAAATATACCATATTCACCAAGAAGACAAGGTGCAGGACTTGTACAATTAGAGGATGCAGTTAGAAATAAAGTTATAGTAACTAGCAACGGAAAAGCTGGTGCAGAACTTAAAGAGATAGATGGAAAAGAAAAGAAATTTACTCTAAATATTCATAATTATGGCGATGAAGAAGTTGAATATGAATTAGAGAGTATAGGTGGTGTTTTAACACAAGATATAAGCAATGAACATGGAAAAATGATAAAAGATATATCACTTTCTAAGGATGATGCTAGTATATCCTTTGATAAGAATAGTATAAAAGTTCCAGCAAAACAAGAAAAGACTATAGAAGTAACTTTAAATGTAGGAGATAATGTATCAAAAGATAGATATTTAGAAGGATTTATAAAATTAAATTCTAAAAAGAACAATAATCCTTCTTTAACAATGCCATATATAGGTTTTTATGGAGAATGGGATAATGAAAGTATGATGACTAATAATGCATGGGATGAGAGTAAACATCCATTTGTAGAAGCAGTTAAGAATTCAGGTGAATATCCTAAAGTTTTAGTTGAAAATTTAGCATTAAGTACAACTAGAAGATTAGGTAAAGAATCTCTAAATATACTAGGTGTTACAGGTCAAAATCCTGATAAAACTAATATCTATAATGGTAGTAAAATATCTATAAGTCCAAATGGAGACAGAGTAAATGATATAATTTTCCCAGCTATATATTTAATGAGAAATGCTAAAACTATAACAGCAGAAGTATTAGACTCAAAGGGAACAGTTGTAAGAAGTGTTGGTTCAGCAAAAGATTTTAGAAAAAATATGATAGCTATAGAACAAGGAAAGATACCAACACCTATGAAGGATCTAGCATGGGATGGAAAAATATTTAAGAGTTCAACAGGAAGATATACAACTGCACCAAATGGACAATACACTTATAGATTAAAGATGAAAATTGACTTTGAAGATGCTAAGGAACAAATAGTAGATATACCAGTAAAGGTAGATACTTCATCACCATGGTTTAGTTTTGAAAAATGTGAAAAGTTAGATGATGGTAATGTTAAAGTATACTTTAAAGCTGGCGATGATGAGTCTGGAATACGAGAAGATGCAAAATTCCCAATTATGATAAATGGTCAATTAAACATGAAAGATACAGAATCAGAAACAAATTACGATGAAAAAACAGGCTTGTATAGCAAAGTTCTAACAGGCTTGGATAAAGACAAGGAAAATGAAATAATAATTGGTGGATTTGATTATGCAAATAATTTAGGCGGAACTACAATGAAGATTAATGTAAAATAGAGTGAATATTACTATAAATCAATGAACAAAAAAAAGAAAATGTGAATAATATTAGAATAATATTAATAGAAAAAATTAAACTTAAATAAATAGTAAAATCCCCATATGTAGTAATTTGTAGAATTAGGTTTTAAAAGACAATTTACATTAAAATTGTATTAAAAGGCTTAGTTACTAGCATTTAGTTACTGGTATATGGGGATTTTTTTATATTTGTTAGTTGAAAATGTAAAGGAAGTAATGATGAATTTACATTATTTATAAGTGTAAATTAAATTAGCAATAAAATATATACTTATGAAAATTGTAAACAATGATATTTAATATTAAAGAATTATTAAAGGAAATTTAAAGTTTATATATTTAGTATATAAAAAAAGTAGAGTAATATATTAAATATATATAGTAATTAAATACAATATTTAGATATAATTGCCTTTAAATCTATTTAATATAGAAATTAAAAATATAAATACAATATATGATATGATGATAAATTAGTTAAGAAAATTTTTACTTAAAATAATTGAGTAAATGCGAATTAAATAAATTATTTAATAATTTATAAATAAACAACTTAAAAATATAAGCATTTTGTTATTTAGGGGGAATTACATTGGAACAAGATAAGAAAAAAATCTTAATTTGGATAACAGGAGGAGTTATAGTGCTGTTACTAATAGGTGGTATTTATTATGGTAAAAGTTCTTTTACTAATAATCCAAGGACAGTAGAACAGGAAGAATATGAGTTGAAAAATGTGGCATCTAAGAATTATTTAGTAAAAGTAAAAGAAGGATACAATGAAGAAGTAATAAATATGAGTTTAATAGATGATTTTATAAAAAATGTTGAAAATCATAAAGAAGATGAAGTTTTTATTATAGAATATGAGAAAAATGAGAATAAAAAAATAGTTACATCATTAAAAAAAATAACTTATGACAAAGAAGAAATAACAGTTGTAGATTATGATGTTTCTAATCAAAAGAAATTTACTGAAAAAAGTACAGATAAGTATGTAAAAATGTGGAAAGTTGGAGATAATTTTGGGGCAAAAATTGTAGTAACAAATAGTCCAGTGCAACCTGTTATGGAGGGTGACATACTATTTGAATATGTAGAAAGTAATGTTGTTGAATACAAATAAAAATTGAGTTAAATACGAACTTGTAAGTAAAGATAGGGTTCCAAGCTAGAATTCAAAATAATAGCTTTATTAAGTACTACTACTAATCTTATAGTTTATTGCTATTTTTATATTGAGAACCAAGTAAGAAGTAAGAGTGAAAAATGAAAAGTGATGGTAGATATTACTCACTTTGTTCCTAATATCTAAAAATAGAAGTTCATAAAAACTAAATTTTATAAAATATCCAAATCAATAGTTATATATACTATCAAAACTATGGTTAGTAAGAATATTACGATGGGGAATTTATTCTCCAAGATGAACTTTTTATGGATAAATATTATATTAATTTTATTTGAAGTGCAAATAAAACATTGTAGCGGGGATTTCAATCCCCGGGGATATCCACCATCATTGTTAATTGATAATTGTTAACTGTTAATTGATTACAGATATAAATATAATACTAAGCTGTAACATGGCTAGTATCATTTGATAAAGGGATTATTTTAACGTTGAGATTGAAATCCTATATACTACAAGTTTGATAAAATAAAAAAGCATGCAATAAAACTGAATATTTCAACAAAATAGGGGGATATGTTATATGAATAATAGTTTAAAGAAAAAATTTGCTAAAATTATGTCATTAGCACTTTTAACATCAGTTACTGTTGGATCATTTCCAAGTATGGCAAAGGCAGAAGAGACAAGCAAACTTTTAAATATGCCATTAACAGCTGAGAGTAAGGAAAAAATACTTAAAAACTTCAAGGAAAATTTACCTGAAAATCAAATTATAAAAAATAAGGAGAATCAAGAAGATTCCGTAAGATTAATTGTTGAGTGTGAAGGTAAAACTGCACAGGATTTGGTGGGAAAAGGTAAAAGAGCAACTGGCAAAGAAGCTAGTATGGTAGAAACAGATCAAGCACCTATTAGAGCATCAGTTGAAAGTCTTGAAGGTATATCTGTAAGACATAGTTATACAAATGTTTTTAATGGCTTTAGTGTAGATGCAAAGATAAAGGATATAGAAAATATAAAAGCAATAGATGGTGTAAAAAGTGTTAGACAAGCTAGCAAATACACTGAGGATATGAATAAAGCCAAAAAACTTACTCAAGTAGAAGATGTTTGGAAAAATCATAGCTTAAAAGGCGAAGGTATGGTAGTTGCAATAGTAGACACAGGAATAGATTATAAACATAAAGATTTTGCAAATCCAAAGGATATTAGTAAATTAAAGTTAAATGAAAATAATATAAAAACTATAAAAGACAGTGGTGTTTTAAAAGCAAATAAAGATGCAGACACATATTTTACAGAAAAAATTCCATTTGGATATAATTACGCAGATAATAATAATGAAATAGTAGATTTAAGAGATTCAAAAGCACCTCATGGAGCTCACGTAGCAGGTATTGTTGGAGCTGATGGTGATGAAAAATTACTAGAAAATAATGATGCAATAAAAGGTGTAGCACCACAAACACAATTATTAGCAATGAAGGTGTTCTCTAATGGACCATTAGGAAAATATTGTTATAGTGATGATGAATTAGCGGCAATAGATGATGCGGTTGCATTAGGTGCTGATGTTATAAATATGAGTTTAGGTTCACCAGCTGGATTTAGAAATGATGTAGATCCAGTGCAAGAAGCAATAACAAGAGCAACAGATGCTGGAGTTATGGTTGTAGTTTCAGCAGGTAATGAATCAAATTCAACAGATCCATATGGAATAGGTGAATTAAATGATCAAATTACAGTAGGTAATCCAGCAACATCTAAAGATGCTTTAATGGTTGCAAGTTATGAAAATACACATGTAGCTAATCAAAAAATGTCATTTAAAGATGCAAAAGGTACACTTGCTTCAGAAGGCGTTTTTGCAGAACATCAAGTAGATTACAAAAGTATATATAATAAAAATTATGAAATAGTGAATGGTGGAATTGGAAAACCAGAAGAATTAGGCAATGTAAATGGTAAAGTAGCACTTATTAAAAGAGGTGGATTATCATTTATAGATAAAATATTAAATGCTCAAGCTAAGGGTGCAATTGGAGTTATTATCTATAACAATGATGGTGATGAAACTTTAATAAGTATGGCACAAGATCCAAATATAAAAATACCAGCATTGTTTGTAGGTAATTCTACAGGTGCCAAAATATTAAAATCACAAAATAAAGTGTTGTTTAATGGTGAAGTTAAAAATGCTTTAAGTGAAAATGTGCACTCAGGAGATTACTCTGACTTTACATCTTGGGGTCCATCACCAAGTCTTGAATTTAAGCCACAAATAGCAGCTCCAGGTGGACAAATTTATTCAACTTTAAATGCTGGTAGTCACGGAGTTATGAGTGGAACATCTATGTCAGCGCCTCATACATCTGGAGTTATGACACTTTTATTACAAGGAATAAAAGAGTATGCCCCAGAACTTTCAGGTAGAGAAAAAATAGATTATGCAAAACAAATAATAATGAATACAGCTAAAGTTGAAATAGATAAGAAGAATAATAATATACCATTCTCACCAAGAAGACAAGGAGCAGGACTTACTCAAGTAGAAGATGCAGTGAGAAATAAAGTTACAGTAACTAATAATGGTCAAGCGGCTGTTGAACTTAAGGAAATAAAAGGCGATAAAGCTACATTTACTTTAAATATTAAAAATCATGGAAATGAAGAAGCTAAGTACGAAATAGCAGGTCTTGGTGGAGTACTAACTCAAGATAAAGTTAATGGAACAATGATTCATGATAAGGAATTAAGTAGTGATGAAGCTAATTTAACATTTAGTACAGATAAAATCACAGTTCCAGCAAAAGGTGAAACTAAAGTAGATGTAACACTAAATGTTGGAAGCAAACTAGAAAAGGAACAATATCTAGAAGGATATATTAAACTTACTTCAAGTGATAGCAAAATACCTTCATTAACAGTTCCATATATGGGATTCTACGGAGATTGGTCAAAAGAAAATATGACAACTAATAATGCATGGGATGATAATAAACATGTTTTAGTTGAAGTATTAAAAGAAATAGGACAGTATAAAGATGTATTAGTAGAAAACCTAGCATTAACTCATGTTGAAAATCAAGAAGATATATTAGGTGTTACTGGTAAAAATGAAGATGGTAGCAATAAATATGAGGGCGGAAAAATAGCAATAAGTCCAAATGGAGATAAAGCAAACGATGATGTTTTCCCTGGATTATATTTAATGAGAAATGCTAAAAAAATATCAGCAGAAATTCTTGATGAAAATGGTAAAACTATTAGAAATATAGGTAATGTAACTGAACACAAAAAGAAAATAATAAGTAGTTCAGATGCAAACAAAATTCCAGATTCAATATCAGAACTTGCATGGGATGGAACAGTATTTAATAAAGAAAAAGGTAATTTTGAAAATGTTAAAGATGGAAATTACACTTATAGAGTTAAAATGAAAATAGACTACAATGATGCAAAAGAGCAAGTTGTAGATATGCCAGTAAAAGTAGATACAGTTGGTCCAAATGTTGAAGTTAACAAATTTGAAACTGTAGCTAATGATACAGTTAAAGTTTATTTTACAGTAACAGATGATTTTGCAGGTGTTAATTCAAATGCTAATTTCCCAATATTCTTAAATGGAAAATTAAATGAAGAAGCAACAAAACAAAAAGCTTCATATGATGAAAAAACTGGCACATATTATAAAACTGTAAAAGGACTGCTTAATGATAAATTAAATCAAATAGAAATAGGTGCATTTGACTATGCTAAAAACTTAGGTGGAACTCAAGTAGTGGTGCCAGTAGGAAAAATTGAACCTGTAGCTATAAAATTCGATGATAAAACATTTGAGGCTGGACAAATAGAAATAAATGAAGATAAATATGTTGTAAGTGGTACTATGAATAGGCCTATTAAAGAATTAGTAATAAATGATGAAAGAATTCCACTAGTTGTTGGAGAAGATGGAGTAGTTAAATTCTCTAAGGAATTAAACTTGAAACAAGGAATAACAATAGTTAATGTAAAAGCAGTTGATTATGATAACAAAGTATTAATTAATCATGGATATAAAATTTATTGTGACAGTGAAAAACCTGTTATAAATGTAGTTGAACCAGAATTAGTTGATGGTACAGTTAAAATGGATGGTAGCAAACTTACACTAAAAGGAAATGTATCTGATAACTTATGGGGGTATAAATTCTATGTGAATGGAGAGCTATATAAAAATATGGATTTCTCAACACCTGTAGGACCGGAAAAGAATAAATTTAATTTTTCATTAGATTTTAATGATGTAAAAGCTGGGGAGTTTATAGAACTTAAGGCTGTTGATGGAATGGGAAATACAGAATTATTAAAAATTCAAATAGTAGAATAAAAATAAATATAAAGGAGGTGGAAACCTCCTTTATATTTGTAAACAATATATATAAATCATTAATAAACTGTAATAAAATTCTAAAATGGATTTACATAATTATACATTAATGTATAATATTGATTAAGGTTTTGCGTTGTGCAAAATATTTAATTATATATGAATTAAAACTTAAAATCTAAAAATTAATTTTAGTTTTTTATAAAAAAGGGGGGCATTAATTTGGAAAATAATCTAAAAAAAAGATTTGCAAAGCTTATGAGTTTAGCATTATTAACCTCAGTTGCAGTAGGGTCAGTGCCTAATATAGCTATGGCAGAGGAGACAAATAAACTTTTGAATATGCCATTATCAGTAGAAAGCAAAGAAAAGATTTTGAAAAATTTTCAAGAAGGATTTAAGCCCAATGAATTATTAAATAAAGAAGAAAAAGAAAATCAGGAAGAAGTTATAAGATTGATAGTTCAAGTAGACGGATTAGCAGCTCAAGATTTAGTTGGAAAAGGCAATAAGGTAAGTGCAAAAGAATCTGCAATTGTTGAAGCTAATCAAGCTCCTATTAGAGCAGCAGTTGAAAATATTCAAGGTATATCTTTAAGACATAGTTATACTAATATGTTTAATGGATTTAGTATAGAAGCCAAGAGAAAAGATATAAAGGAAATTGAAGCTATTGATGGTGTTAAAAATGTTATAGAAGCAACAAAATATGATTTAGATATGAAATCTGCTAAAAAAATGACAAAGGTATATGAAGCTTGGTCTAAGTATAGCTTAAAAGGCGAAGGTATGGTTGTTGCTGTAATTGATAGTGGTATAGATCCAAGTCATGAAGATTTAAGAAATCCTAAAGATTCTAGTAGATTAAAATTGAAAGAAAGTGATATAGAATCAATTAAGGGTAGTGGAGCTTTAAATATAGACACTAATGTAAAAACATATTTTACAGAAAAAGTACCATTTGCATATAATTATGTAGATAAAAATGGTGAAGTTAGGGATTTAGATGATCCAGTTCAACCCCATGGTTCTCACGTTTCAGGTATTGTTGGAGCTAATGGTGATGAAAAATTAGTAGATGAAAATAAAGCAGTACAAGGTGTTGCACCAGAAGCACAAATACTTTTAATGAAAGTATTTTCAAATGGACCTGCTGGTGGAGCATATGATGATGATATATTAGCTGCAATAGAAGATTCAGTTGAATTAAATGCGGATGTTATAAATATGAGTTTAGGTTCTCCAAATGGATTTAGAAATGACTTAGATCCAGTTCAAGATGCTATAAAAAGAGCAACAGATGCAGGAGTTATAGTAGCTAAGTCAGCAGGTAATGAATCTTCTTCAACTAATCCATATAATATAGGAACTTTAAATGACCAATCAACATCAGGTGATCCAGGACTTCCAAGAGATGCATTTATGGTTGCAAGTGTTGAAAATGATGGTTATGTTCAAAATCAATTTGAAGTTAAAGATGATAAGGGTAATGTTATACTTCCTATAAGCTTTAAAGACAATGGGGATGCTGCATGTGTAAATTATAAAATACAAGATATATACAATAAAAACTATGAAATAGTAGATGGTGGATTGGGAAATCCAGAAGACTTGAATAATGTCAAAGGAAAAATTGCATTAATTAAAAGAGGTGGATTGACATTTGGAGAAAAAGCAACAAATGCACAAGCTAAAGGTGCTATTGGTGTAATTATATATAACAAAGATGGAGAAGGTGGAGTTCAAGGAATAACAACAGAAGGTTCACCAGTAAAAATTCCAGTAGTATCAATATCAAATAAAAGTGGTAAAGAGATACTTAAGCATAATGGAAAAGTGATATTTAATGGACAAATGACTATGAATGAACTTCTTCCAAGTGAAATTGGTGGAGAGATGTCTGATTTTTCAGCATGGGGTCCATCACCAAGTCTAGAATTTAAACCTCAAATTTCAGCACCAGGTGGAAATATATTCTCTACATTTAATAAAGGACATCATGGAACTATTGGGGGAACATCAATGGCAACACCACATGTTGCTGGTGCCATGACACTTATAGCTCAATCAATAAAAGAATATGCACCAGAAATGAAAGGTAGGGAACTTTCTGAATATGCAAAGGAACTGGCAATGAATACTGCTGAGGTAAAAATAGATAAGAAAGATAATATGCCATATTCTCCAAGAAGACAAGGAGCTGGAATTATTCAAACAGAAAATGCAGTTAGAAACAGAGTAACAGCAACACATAAGGGTGAGTCATCTGTTGCACTTAGAGAAATAAAAGATAAAAAAGTTACATTTACAATAGATTTAAAAAATCATGGAGATAAAGATGCAGTATATACTCTTGGAACAATAGGTGGAATCATGACTCAAGCTAAGGATGTTGGAGTTATGATTCATGATAGAGAATTAACTGATAAAGAAGCTAAATTGCAATTTAGCTCTGACACTGTGAAAGTTCCAGCTAAGGGAGAGGCTAAATTTGATGTAACACTAAATATAGGAGATTTTGATACTGAACAGTTTATTGAAGGCTTTATTAAATTAGAGTCAAAAGATAGTAATGCACCTTCTTTATCTATTCCATACATGGGCTTTTATGGAGATTGGAGTAAGGAAAGTATCACTACTAACAATGCTTGGGATAGCAATAAACATGTGTTTATAGATATATTGAAAGAAAAAGGAATGTATCCAGGTGTATTAATTGAAAATTTAGCACTTACAGGAATCAATAACAAAGATGAAATTTTGGGCTTAACTGGTACAAATAAAGATGGTTCTATAATCGTTGATAAAAATGCAATAGCAATAAGTCCAAATAATGATAAATTAAACGATAGTATTTATCCAGGTTTGTATTCATTAAGAAACTCAAAACAAACATCCGCAGAAGTTATAGATAAGGATGGAAAAGTTATTAGAGATTTAGGTAATGGCGGTAGTGTTAGAAAAAGATTATTAGGTAAGAATCAATATGTACCTGAAGGTGTAACTTCTCTTGCATGGGATGGAATGGTTTATAATAAAGAAAAAGGTAATTATGAAAAGGTTAATGATGGAGAATACACATATAGAGTTAAATTGAAAGTTGACTATGAAACTGCTAAGGAACAAGTTATTGATATGCCAGTTAAAATTGATACAGTAGCACCAACAGCAGAAATAACTAATATTAAACAAACAGGTAAAGATGAAGCTATAGTTTACTTTACAGCAAATGATGATTATTCAGGTGTAAATATGATGAATACAGTTACAATTATGGTAAATGGAAAGGTTGATGAAGAATCAACAAAAGCACCAGTACAATATGATAAAAATTCTGGATTATATTATAAGACTGTTAAAGGTCTAGAGGATAATAAAGTGAATTTAATTGAAGTAGGTTTGTTTGATAACGCTAGAAACTTAGGTGGGACACAATCAACAATTCTACTTGGACATGTAGAACCAGCAGGAATAACTTTTGATGACCCTAAACTTGATAAAAAAGGATTGGTTGAGTTAAATGCTAATGAGTACACAGTAAGTGGAACTATTAATAGACCAATAAAAGAGATGACATTAGATGGGAAAAAAATAAATTTAAATATAGATGAAAAGGGAAATGTTTCATTTGCTACTAAATTAGAATTAGAAACTGGTTATTATAACATGAGATTTAAAGCTGTAGATTATGATAATAAAGTTATATATGATCATGGAATAAAAATCAGATGTGATAGTTCAGCTCCAATTATAAATTTAGAAGAGACAAATATTAAGGATGGAAAAATCAAATTAAATAATGGAAAGATAAATTTAAAAGGAAATGTAGCAGATTTAGGTTTTGGATATACATTTTATGTAAATGGAAAAGCATATCATAAAGAGGAATATAATACTATTACAAAACCAGAGAAAAATAAGTATGACTTTGAAATAGAACTTACAGATGCAAATGTTGGAGATGTTATAGAAGTAAAAGCTGTGGATGCTATGGGAAATTCTACAGTGATAAATTTAGAAGTATGTAAATAAGAAATGAAAAAGGCACATTTTAGTGCCTTTTTTTATATGTTTTATATGATTAATAGTTTGAATGTTTTTAGATAAATAAATTTAAAAGTTAAAATACCTTACATATATTAGGTAAAAATTATATAATTAGTATAAAATAAAAGAAAATTCTTGAAATTATATTTTTTTAGGAGTTAATATAGGGTTTCAAACTGAAAAATGAAATTGTTCAAATATCAAATGAGAAATCTTAAAGTTAATATTAAAATTGAGTTTCTAAGTATTGCTGTTTTTAAATGTAATTACTAAATTTGTAGGTGAGAATTTATTCTTGCCAAACGTTATTAGGATATATTGTTTTTAAGTATTTATATTCAAATCAAAGACCGCCAAGGTTAAAACCTCAGCTACGAAGGTGTAAGAGAAAACTTGTCCCAACCTCTGTAGGCGAGAATTTATTCTTGCTGTTACACGCTGGTATTTTAAGTATTGTAGCTATATTGAAGACCGCCAAGACTAAAGTCTCAGCTACAAAGGTGAAAGAGATTGATGTGCCATATAGTTATTAAAATTTTTGGAGGGTGGAATTCATTCTATCTATTTAAATGTGCCAATAAAGGTATTATGAATAATATCATCAATAATTGTCAACTGTCAATTAATAAAGTAGGCGAGGTTTCAACCTTGCAATTACATGATATTATTTTTAATATGAACTTGGAACTCTATAGTTATATGAATAATAAATAAAACTTAAGGGGGGATGTTTTGTGAGAGGAAATTTGGGTAAAAAGTATGCAAGAGCGATAGTTTTTGTTATGGTCACATGTTTTATGACTACTTCAATGAATACTATAGCAAGGGCTGATGATGAAAGTAAGTTAATAAATGAGCCATTATCATTAGAAGATAAAAATGAATTTCTAAAAGAATACAAGAAAAATGTGCCTAGTAATATTTTAATAGAAGATAAAAGTACAAAGGATGAAATTACAAGAGTAATAGTTGAATTAGATGGGAAATCAGCACAAGAAATAGTTGGGAAAGGTGAGAAACCAACACAGGCTGAAAGTTTTAAAGTAGAGGCAATTCAAGAGCCTATAAAAGCAGAGGTTGCTAGTATTGAAAATGTAAGTATAAGGCATAGTTATACTAATGTTTTTAATGGATTTAGCATAGAGGTTGAAAGAAAAGATATAGAAAAGATAAAAGAAATAGACGGAGTGAAAAGTGTTAGGGAAGTAGCAAAGTATGAGGAAGATATTACAAGTGCTAAAAAAATGACACAAATAGAAGATGTATGGAAAACATATAGTCTTAAAGGCGAAGGAATGGTTATTGCGGTTATAGATACAGGCATAGATTATAGGCATAAGGATTTTTCAAACCCTAAGAATTTAAATAAGATTAAATTAAATAAAGAAAAAGTACAAGCTATTAAGGAAAATGGAGCATTAAGTATAGACAAAAACATTGAAACCTTTTTTACAGAAAAAATTCCATTTGGATATAATTATGCAGATAAAAATAATGAAATAGTAGATTTAAGAAGCTCAAAGGAGCCACATGGAGCTCATGTTGCGGGTATTGCAGCTGCAAATGGTGATGATGAATTAATTGAAAAGAATCAAGCTGTTAAGGGTGTGGCACCAGAAGCTCAACTATTAGCAATGAAAGTATTTTCGAATGGACCATTAGGCAATTATAGTTATAGTGATGATCAATTAGCTGCCATAGATGATGCAGTTGTATTAGGAGCAGATGTTATAAATATGAGTTTAGGCTCCCCAGTAGGATTTAGAAATGATATGGAACCTATTCAAGATGCAATAAAAAGAGCTACAGATGCAGGTACTGTAGTTGTGCTTTCTGCTGGAAATAGTTTTAGTTCTACTGAACCATATGATATAGGTGTTTTAAATGACCAAATTACAGTAGGTGCACCAGCACTTGCAAAAGATTCTTTAATGGTTGCAAGTTTTCAAAATACTGGATTTACAAGTAGAGTTATAGAATTTGAAAACAATAGGGGAGAAAAAGTTGCGGATGGAAATTTTAAAGAACATAAAATAGATTTTAAAAAAATATACAATAAAGATTATGAAATAGTTGATTGTAACTTAGGTGAGACAAAGGACTTTAATAAAGTAGGCGGAAAGGTAGCTTTAATAAAAAGAGGAGAGATATCTTTTTCAGAAAAGATATTGAATGCACAAGAAAAAGGTGCAGTTGGAGTAATTATATATAATGATGAAAAAAGTAAAGAACTTGCTGATATGTCATCAGATGAAAAAATAAAAATACCTGCTATATTTGTAGATAATTCCGTGGGAAAAAATATAATAGAATCTAAAGATTCAGTTATGTTTAATGGAACAATTAAGGGTGAAACAAATAAAGAGCAAAATATAGAAGGGGCTTCAGATTTTTCAGCATGGGGACCATCACCAAGCCTTGAATTTAAACCACAAATCTCAGCTCCAGGAGGAGAAATTTTATCTACATTTAATGAAGGATCTCATGGATATATGAGTGGAACATCAATGGCAGCACCACATGTATCTGGAATTATGGCATTGTTAATAGAAGGAATTAAAGAGTATGCACCAGAACTTAAGGGAAGAGAATTGGTTGACTATGCTAAAAATATAGTTATGAATACATCTAAAGTAGAAATAGATAAAGTTAATGGCAGCATACCATTTTCACCAAGAAAGCAAGGAGCAGGACTAGTACAAGCAGAGGCTGCAATTAGAAATAGAGTTACTGTAACTAATAATGGTAAAGCAGCAATAGAACTAAAAGAAATAAGAGATGGCAATTTTACATTTGATTTAGACTTAAAAAATTATGGAGATAAAGATGCTGAGTATAATATAAAGAAATTAGGAAATGTTTTAACACAAAGTGAAGAAATATATAAGGATATACATGATAGAGAACTAAATGAAAATGAAGCTACTTTAAAATTTGATAAGGATATTGTAGTAGTTCCAGCCAAGAGTAGTGAGAAAGTTACTGTAACATTAAATATAGGAGATAGTATAACTGAGGATAAGTATTTAGAAGGATTTATAAAATTAACATCTAAAGATAAAGATATTCCATCATTGTCTATACCTTATATAGGATTCTATGGAGATTGGGGAGCAGAAAAAATAACAACTAATAATGCATGGAGTGATGGCAAACATATTTTAATAGATGTGCTTAAGAAAAAGGGAAGATATAAAAAAGTTTTGGTAGAAAATCTAGCAATATCAAATGTTGATGGTAAAGATTCAATACTTGGTGTAGATGGAGTAAATGAAGATGCAACTAATAAATATAATGGAGAAAAAATAGCAATAAGCCCTAATCAAGATGATGTCAATGATGTGATGTACCCGGCACTATATTTAATGAGAAATGCTAAGAAAATTTCAGCAGAAGTTGTAGATTGTAATGGGAAGGTAATAAGAAATTTAGGAAATGTCACAGAAGTTAGTAAAAATCTAATTAGATTAGACTCAGGAAAAACACCTAAATTTATTAGAGATATGAAGTGGGATGGCACAATTTTTAATAAATCAAAGGGAAATTTTGAAGTAGTTGAAGATGGTGAGTATACTTATAGAATAAAATTAAATGCAGCTTATGAGGGTGATAAAGAACAAGTTGTAGAAATGCCAGTTAAAGTTGATACAGTTGCACCAAAAGTTGGTGTGGCTAAAATAGAAAACTTAGATGGTGGAAAAGCAAGAATACATTTTAATGCAATAGATGAATTTTCAGGAGTTGATATTAATTCAGGAGCAGTAGTTTCAGTAAATGGACAAGTACACTTTGAAGAGGAACCACTTTTATATGATAAGGAAACTGGATTATATTCTCAAGTGGTAACAGGAATAAAAGATAATGAAGTAAATAAAGTAAATATAGCCATTTTTGATTATGCAAAAAATATTGGTGGTGTAGAAACATCAATATTATTAAATAAGTAAAAGCAAAAATACCAATCGATATTTGAGATTGGTATTTTTAATTTTAAATAGAAATATAATATACATATTAAATAAATATGTATAATTTCAATTATATGTTTACAAAAAATGTATAAAAAGTATATAATATAAATAAAAAAGTCAAAATATACAGAAAATTGAGTTGGCAAATTAAAAATAATGCTATTTTGAAACATAGGAAAACAAGTTGAAAATGAAATTACTCAAATATTAAATGAGAATAATGTTAGTAAAGAAAACAGGAATTATTTAAAACGTTATTCATAAAAATCTCAAAGAAACGCAAATTAATAAGATTTTCTAAATCAATTTTCAATTGCCAACTGGTTCAGAATGTAAATATAGTAGGTGAGTATCCAAATCAAAGACCGCCAAGGTTAAAACCTCAGCTACAAAGGGGTAAGAGGTTTAAATAAGAAATAATTAAAGATATTGTGAATGAAATGAATAATATCATCAATAACTGTCCAATGTCCATTGTCAACTGTCAATTGATAAAGTAGGCGAGTTTTCAACCATGCTATTACACGGTGGTATTTTAAGTATTGTAGCTATATAAAAGACCACTAAGACTAAAGTCTCAGCTACGAAGGTGTTATAGATTTTAGCTACAAAGAAAAAATAAAACGTGCAAATCCGCTTATATGCGAGGGTTCAACCTTGTCTAACGACATTTGAATATATTACTTTCTAATTTTAAAGTGGTTCAAAATGTAAATTTAAAAATAAACTCGAATATTAGTAGTATTTTTTGATAAAGAAACAATTATATTTAAATAGAAAATGACAGTTAAATTAAGATTTCAGATCATTAAAAACAAAGGTATAAATTAAAGTATTAGATTGAAATCCTATGGAAAGGTGGTAAATATGAAAAAGTATAATAAGGATGTTTTGATAAGAACAGTAGCTGCTATTGCTCTAGCAGGTGCAATTTGTTTCGGTATTTTTTATAAAATAAGTTTAAAAGATGCAGGACAAGAAAAGTATGAAATTAAAAATGTGGCAGATAAAAATTATGTGGTAAAAGTTAAAGATGGATACAATGAAGAAGTATTAAATATAAGTTTAGTTGATAACTTTATAAAGAATGTTGAAAATAAAAAGTCTGATGAGGTTTTTATTATAGAATATGAAAAGAATAAAAATAAAGAAGTTGTTACGTCTCTTCAAGAAATAAATTATGACGAGAAAAAAATAGAAGTGACAAATTACGATGTATCAAATGAAAAAGAGTTTAAGGAAAAAGAAAAAAAAGATTACTTTAGACTTTGGAAAGTTGGCGATAATTTCGGTGCAAAAATTGTTGCAACAAAAAGTGAAGTGGAATCCGTTATAAATGGAGACATATTATTTGAATATGTAGAGAGTAATACAAAAGAGTATAAATAAAAAATTATGAGAGGTAATAAAAAATTTATTGTTTAGCAAGTTAAGTTTATAAATGCTATATGTAAATTTTTGTTATAAAAAAGCATTAGAGGAATAAGGGGGATTAACTAAAATGAATAGTAAATTAAAGAAAAACTTTGCTAAAATTATGACTTTAGCATTAGTGACATCAATCACTGTGGGGTCAATTCCTAACATGGTAAAAGCAGAAGAAGTAAGTAAGCTTTTAAATATGCCACTTACAGCTGAAAGTAAAGAACAAATATTAGAGGAATTTAAGAATAATATTCCTAAAAGTGAAACTTTAATAAACAATGAAAATCAAGAAGAAATGGTAAGACTTATAGTTGAGGTTAATGGGAAATCAGCACAAGAAATGGTGCCAAAGGGTACAAGAGCAAGTGAAAAAGAAAATGCAATAGTAGAAGTAAATCAAGAACCAGTAAGACAAGCTGTAGAGAGTATGGAAAGTGTAGATATAAGACATAGCTATACTAATGTTTTCAATGGTTTTAGTGTAGATGCACAAAGAAAAGATATAGAGAATATAAAAGCTATAAATGGTGTAAAAAGTGTTAAGGAAGCAACAAAATATGTTGAAAATATGAGTAACGCAACAAAACTTACTCAAGTAGAAGATGTTTGGAAAAAATATAGTTTAAAGGGAGAAGGTATGGTTGTAGCTATTCTTGATACAGGAATAGATTACAAGCATAAAGATTTTAAAAATCCTAAAGATACAAGTAAATTAAAATTAAATAGAGATGCTATTAATAAAATAAAGGAAAGTGGAGTATTAAAAGCAGATTCAAATGCGGACACATATTTTACGGAAAAAATTCCATTTGGATATAATTACTCAGATAAGAATACACAAATAGTAGATTTAAGAGATTCAAAATCACCACATGGAGCTCATGTAGCAGGAATTGTAGGAGCTGATGGTGATGAAAATCTTATCGAAAGTAATGGGGCAGTTAGAGGGGTAGCGCCTGAAACTCAATTACTTGCAATGAAAGTATTTTCAAATGGACCTTTAGGAAAGTATACATATAGTGATGATCAGTTGGCTGCAATTGATGACGCTGTAGCACTAGGTGCAGATGTTATAAATATGAGTTTAGGTGGACCAGCAGGATTTAGAAATGACGCAGAGCCAGTTCAAGATGCAATAACAAGAGCAACAGATGCTGGAGTTATGGTTGTAGTTTCAGCAGGAAACAGCTCAATAGCTACTAATCCTTATGGAATAGGTGTTTTAAATGATCAAATTACTGTTGGAGATCCTGCACTTGCTAAAGATGCATTAATGGTATCAAGTTATGAAAATACTCATGTAGCTAATAAAATAATTGAATTTAAAGATGAAAAAAATAAAAAAATAGCTAGTGGAATTTTTGCAGAACATCAAGTAGATTTTAGAAGTATTTATAATAAAAATAATGAGATAATTAATTGTGGTCTAGGAAAAAATGAAGAATTAGGAAAAGTTAAAGGTAAAGTTGCACTGGTTAAAAGAGGAGATATATCATTTATAGATAAAATTGTAAATGCTCAAAACAATGGTGCAACAGGTGTAATTATATATAACAGTGATAAAGATGAAACAATTATTAATATGGTAACAGACCCATCAATAAAAATACCTGCTATATTTGTTCCAAATTCTGTTGGTGAAGCAATTAAAAAATCAAAAAATAAAGTATTATTTAATGGAGATCTTGGAAATGAAGTAGGAAAAAATCAAAATTCAGGAGATTATTCTGATTTTACATCTTGGGGACCATCACCAAGTTTAGAGTTTAAACCACAAATTGCGGCACCAGGTGGTCAAATATATTCAACTTTAAATGAGGGAGAACATGGTGTTATGAGTGGAACATCTATGTCAGCTCCGCATACATCAGGTGTTATGACACTTTTATTAGAATCAATGAAGGATTCGATGAATGAGTTATCAGGCAGAGAAAAAATGGATTATGCAAAAAATAATATAATGAATACTGCACAAGTAGAACTAGATAAAAAGCATGGCAATACACCATTCTCTCCAAGAAGACAAGGTGCAGGTCTTACACAAGTTGAAGATGCTATAAGAAATAGAGTTACTATAACTAATAATGGAAAAGCATCAGTTGAATTAAAAGAGATAAAAGAAAATAAAGTTACGTTTACTTTAGATTTAAAAAATTACGGGGACAAGCAAGCTGAATATAAAATAGAAAGCTTAGGAAATGTATTAACTCAAGATGAGACTATAGGTGAAATGGTACATGATAGAGAACTAGGTAAAAGTGAAGCTAACTTGGAGTTTAGTGCTAAAAATATTATTGTTCCAGCAAAAGGAAATGCTAGTGTTAATGTTACATTAAATATAGGAAGTAGCTTTGCATCAGAGCAGTACTTAGAAGGATATATAAAATTTGAATCTAAAGATAAAAACATCCCTTCTTTATCAATTCCATACATGGGATTCTATGGTGAGTGGGATAAAGAAAAAATAACAACAAACAATGCATGGGATAAAGAAAAACATATTTTAGTTGATGCAGTAAATAAAAATGGGGATAAGGCTATAATAGAGAATTTAGCTTTATCAAGTTTTGAAGGTATACCTGTGATGCTTGGATTAGAAAATACAAATGAGATTGGAAAAAATATATATAATAAGGATAAAATAGCAATAAGTCCTAATGAAGATAAGTTAAATGACGTTATTTATCCAGGATTGTATTTAATGAGAAATGCAAAACAAATTTCTGCGCAAGTTTTAGATAGTGAAGGAAAAGTTATAAGAAATGTAGGAACAATTACACAAAGAAGAAAACAATTAATAAACTCTGAAGTAGGAAAACTTCCACAATTTATGGCTGAACTTTCATGGGATGGTAGATTATTTGATAAGTCTAAAGGAAACTTTGTAAATGCAAAAGATGGAAATTACACATATAGAATAAAAATGAAAGTTGACTATAATGGAGCAAAAGAACAAATCGTAGATATGCCAGTGAAGATAGATACTAATGGACCAGATGTTCAAATAGTAAAATGTGAAAATGCTGGAGTTGGTGCAGCAAAAATATACTTTACAGCAACAGATGATGCATCAGGAGTTGATATGAAGCCAGGTGTATGTATAATTAAAAATGGTGTAATGGAACCATTTAGCCAAGATGTACAATATGATGAAAAAACAGGATTATATTGTAAACTAGTAACAGGATTAAAAGATAATGCATTAAACCAAATAAGAATAGGTGTCCTTGATTATGCAAGAAATTTAAATGGTTCAGAAACTGTTATACCAGTAGGAAATATAAATCCAGTAGTTATGAAATTAGATGATGAAAATTTAGAAAATGGACAAACAAATGTAAAAGAAAATAAATATATTATAAGTGGTACTATAAATAGAGCTATAAAAGATTTATTTATAGGTGGCGAAAAAATAGATGTAAATATTAAAGAAGATGGAACTGCAACATTTGAAAAGCAGCTAGAATTAAAAGAAGGCTTAACAGTTGTAAATATAAAAGCTGTTGATTATGATGGAAAAGTTTTAAGAGATTATGGATATAAAATCTACTGCGATACAGTAAAACCAACTATTAATATAACTGAACCAGAAGTTACAGATGGTAAAGTAAAACTTTCAGGAAATAAAGTAGTGTTAAAAGGAAATGTTTCTGATAATTTAGGTTCATATAATTTTTATGTTAATGGAGAGTTAAACTACAAATCAGAATTTGATGGAATAGTATCAGAAGAAAAAGGTAGACATAATTTTGAAATTGAAGTTAATGAATTAAAAGATGGAGATTTTATATTATTAAAAGTTGTAGATAACAATGAAAATGCAACAGAAATAAAATTACAAGTAGTTAAATAAAAAACAAAATTTAAGGGCAAGTAAAATATATTTTAGTTCCTATGTAGGGTGGAAATCATTCTACTAAAACTCCAAGACCGCCAAGACTGAAGTCTCAGCTACGAAGGAGTGGAAGTTGATGTGCCATATATTTATTCAAATATTTTTCTGTAGGGTGGAATTTATTCTACCGATTTAAATATGCAAATAAGGGTATTATGAATGAAATGAATAATAGCATCAATAACTGTAAAATGTCCATTGTCAACTGTCAATTGGTTAAGTAGGCGAGGTTTTAACCTTGCGGTTACACGTTGGTATTTTAAGTGTTGTAGCTATATCGAAGACCGCAAAGACTAAAGTATCAGCTACAAAGGGGGAAGAGTTTGTGCCAATCTCTGTAGTAGAGGTTTCAACCTTGCAAGTAATATAAATTATATAGAAGAGGCGTGTGAAAACACGCTTTTTTCTTTATCGTGCGGTGGGAAACTATTATATTGTTATAACTATGTAATTTAAATTTCTTTGTTATATGTTTGTGATTATAGTAAAATAGAAGTGAAACGAACTTTTAAGCTTAATAAATTGTAGAGAGAAACTTATTAAGTTTAAAAGATTATAAATAAAATTTAATTTTAACAATGAGTTAAATTGACAATTGCTTATTGTCAATTGATTTTAATATATATTTGAGGTGACAGAAAATGATAGTTTTAAGTTGTAATAATATACATAAAAGTTTTGGTATAGATGTTATTTTAAAAGATATTACTTTTAGCATTAATGAAGGTGAAAAGATTGGTTTAATTGGCGCAAATGGTGCTGGTAAGTCTACTCTTTTTAAAATATTAACATCACAAATGGAGTATGATAGTGGTGAATTATTTATAGATAAAAGTAAAAGAGTTGGTTACTTGTCGCAAAATCTTGCTTTAGAGTCAGACAATACAATATTTGGTGAACTTCTTTTAGTTTTTGAAGAACTTCTAAATATGGAAAAAAAGCTAAAAACTCTAGAACAAAAAATGAGTGAACCTTATGATGAAACTAAGGCTGATTATCACAATAAATTAATAAAAGACTATACAACATTAACTGAGGTTTATGAAAATAGAGGCGGATACACTTATAAAGGGGAGATAGGAAGGGTTTTAAAAGGGCTTGGATTTAATGAGAATGACTTTGATAAGCAGATAAATATATTAAGTGGTGGTCAAAAAACAAGAGTAGCACTTTGTAAATTATTATTAATAAAGCCAGAAATCCTTTTACTTGACGAGCCTACAAACCACTTAGATTTAGACGCAATAGAATGGCTTGAAGAATATTTAAAAAATTATAAAGGCAGTATGATAATAATTTCCCATGATAGATTTTTCTTAGATGCTGTAACAAATAAGACTATTGAAATAGCAGGGGGAAGAGCAGCATCTTATAATGGAAACTATACTACATTTATTGATTTAAAGAAGAAAAATTATGACGTGGCTCTTAAGGCTTATAATCTTCAACAAGCAGAAATTAAAAGACAAGAAGATATTATACAAAAATATAAATCATTCAATAGAGAAAAAAGTATAAAAGCAGCAGAAAGTAGACAAAAGGCATTAGATAAAATTGAAAGAATAGAAGCACCACATAAAGAACAGAAGGCTTCAAGAATATCTTTTGAGACCAAGATAAAGAGTGGTAATGATGTACTACACATTGAAGAATTAAGTAAGAGCTTTGGTGAAAAAGTTCTATTTACAAATGTAAATATGGATATAAAAAGAGAAAATAAGATAGCACTTATAGGTGAAAATGGAAGAGGAAAAACAACTTTATTTAAAATTATAATGGATGAAATTGAAAAAGATTCAGGAGTTAAAGTTTTAGGTAAAAATGTTAATATAGGATATTATGATCAGGAACAATCTAATTTAGATTTACAAAAAACTATAATAGATGAAGTTTGGGATGAGTTTCCAGACATGACAACAACAGAAGTAAGATGTGCATTAGCTGCATTTTTATTTACTGGTGATGATGTATTTAAAAAGATAGAAAAATTAAGTGGTGGAGAAAAGTGTAGAATAAATCTTTTAAAACTTATGTTATCAAAAAATAATTTCTTATTATTAGATGAGCCTACAAACCATTTAGATATAGTATCTAGAGAAGCATTAGAGGATGCACTATTAACTTATGATGGAACGGTACTTGTTATATCCCATGATAGATATTTCTTAAATAAGGTTGCAGGTAAAATTTTTGAACTTAACATAGATGGAATTAAAGAATACTTAGGAAATTATTCTTATTATATTGAAAAGAAAAGTAATCCAGCTAGATTCCAAGATGAAGAGGAAACTAGCGGAATAACTAAGACACAAATAAAACAAGATAAAAAGAAAAAGAGAGAAGAAGAAAAAAAGGAAAAAGAAAAACAAAAGTATATAAAATCATTAGAAGAAAAAATTGCATCAACAGAAGAAGAAATAGATGAATTTCAAAAAATGCTTTGTTTAGAAGAAATATATTCAAATCCAGAGAAGAGTCAGGAAGTTAATAAAAGTATATCATCAAAAGAAGCAGAACTTGAAAAACTTTATGAAGAATGGGAAGAAGTTGCACAGTAATTAATTAAAAAAAAAGCGTGTAGGAATACATGCTTTTTTCATTTCAAAGAAAGTTTAAAGATAAAAAAGTAATAGAAAATGAAGAAATAATTAAATAGAATTTCAAAATTGAAAGGCCAGTTTAATTCATTATTTTAAATAAATAACAATCATTATAGATAATTTAAGTAGCAAATTTAATTTAATGAAATTTAGAATTATTAAGATAATTCTAAATTTTGATAAGATGAGGTATTTATATAAAAATTTTGAAAAATATTATAAACAAAGTTAATTGAATATGGTAAAATATAAACAAAGTTTGATAAAACAATGTGAAAAAAAATGAATTTTTAAATTATAAGATAATTATTGTTACATAATCATATATATTATTGAAAAAGTATAACATTAAAATATAATAGATGATTAAAATTTAAATTATTAAGTAAATAAGTGGCTTTTAGAACCATATTTAATAATAATTTATTCTCTATTAGAAAAGTTATTATTAAAAAAAGCAATACAAAAAATATTTTTTTATTGTATTATTGAATAATAGGACATATAGATGATTTAATTTTTAAATATATACATAGATAAAAAGTGGATTTTGTAACAAAGATAATGATGAATTAGTTAAATGATAAACAAATTAAATAATGCAAATATAGAAACATATAATGTTTAACTAGATTTGAACATGTATTTTACAAAGGGATTGGAATATTTTGGAGGTGATTTCTTGGATAAAAAGAAAAATATATCAATGGCAGTTATAAAAAGGATTCCTAAATATTATAGATATTTAAAGGAACTTGCTAATAATGATGTGGATAGAATTTCCTCAAATGAATTAAGTGAGAAAATAGGATTTACAGCATCTCAAATAAGACAAGATTTAAATTGTTTTGGTGATTTTGGTCAACAAGGATATGGTTACAATGTAAAAGAACTTCTATCACAAATATCAGGGATATTAGGACTAGATAAAGATTATAACATAGTAATTATAGGAGCAGGTAATATAGGTCAAGCAATAGCAAATTATACTTATTTTCAAAAGATGTCTTTTGATGTAAAAGCTATATTTGATATAAATCCTAAATTAATTGGTCTAAAAATAAGAGAGGTTCCTATACTAGATATAGATGAACTAGAAGGATTTATTGGAGAAAATCAAATTGATATAGGAATAATTTGTGTGCCAAAAGAAAGAGCACAAGATGTATGTGAAGTTATTACTGAATCAGGAATAAAAGCTATATGGAATTTTGCTCCAATAGATTTAAAAGTTCCAAACGATGTAATAGTGGAAAATGTTCACTTAAGTGAAAGTTTGATGACTTTAAGTTATCTTTTAAATGAACGTAGAAAAGAAGAAAATTAAAAGTTTAAAATTGAAAATATTCAAAGTGAATTTATCAAGTTGAAGATATAAATCAATTAAAATTTTAGCTGCTAGTTGTATTATAGCTAGCAGCTAAAATTTTTTTTATGTAGAAGAATTGAGAAAAATCCATAGTCGAGGTTTCAATCATGCAATTATACAGTGTTATTTTTAAGAGTATAGACAGATCAAAAGCCGCCAAGACTAAAGTCCCAGCTACAAAGGAGAAAGAGATTTTAATAACTGTCAAATGTCCACTGTCAATTGGTAAAGTAGGGTGGAATTCATTCCACCTGGACTTAGGTAAGTATCAAAATCGAAAACCGCCAAGACTGAAGTCTCGGCTACGAAGGGAAAAATAAAATTTGTGCCAATTATTGTAGGCGAGAATTTATTCTTGTTGTTACACGGTATTAATTTAGGTTTTATATCCATATCAAGAACCGCCAAGACTAAAGTCTCAGATACAAAGGAGAAAGAGATTTTAATAAAAAAGCAATTAAAGATATTGTGAATGAAATGAATAATATCATCAATAACTGTCCAATGTCCATTGTCAACTGTCAATTGGGGAAGTAGGGTGGAATTTATTCTACCCATTTAAATGTGCCAATTAATTTAATTATAAGTGACATTAGAAATTTAATTTGAAAAATCAATTAATATATTGTGAATAAAAGAGTAATAAAACTACACAATGAAAATATATTTATACTGTTATGGGAAAAGCATTTAAAGGCTATATAAAAACTTAGATTGTAACCTATAATAAAAATTTGAAAAAAGTAAATATATTAATATTAGGAACTTTGTGGGTAAAATTTTTGAAAAAAATTTAATGAAATAGTGATAATTACAAACAAATTATTTGTTAATTAAAATAATTCAGAAAAAATAATTAACTCTGTTGCAAAAATATACCATTCGGTCTATAATAAGACATGAGGTTGAGAAACTTCGATATTATTTTTTTAAGAAAATTGTTATATTATTCACAAAATCTAATAGGAATATTCATGGGGGATAGCATTTATGGAATTTAAAAACATTATCCTAGAACAGGATCAAAACATTGCTGTCATAAAGCTTAATAGGCCAAAAGCATTGAATGCTTTAAATTCAGAGACTTTAAAAGAAATAAATGATGCTATTGAAATTATTGAGAAAGATGAAAGCATATACACCGTAATAATAACTGGTGAAGGAAAAGCTTTTGTAGCTGGAGCAGATATTTCAGAAATGAAAGATTTAAATTCAATACAAGGCAGGGAATTCGGAATACTTGGAAACAAAGTATTTAGAAGAATTGAAACTTTAAAAAAACCAGTTATAGCAGCAGTTAATGGATTTGCATTAGGTGGTGGTTGTGAACTTTCAATGGCTTGTGACATAAGAATAGCTTCAGTAAAAGCTAAGTTTGGACAACCTGAGTCAGGACTTGGAATAACGCCAGGTTTTGGAGGAACTCAAAGATTAGCTAGACTTGTGGGAGAGGGCGTAGCTAAAGAATTAATATTTACTTGTGACATTATAAAAGCAGATGAAGCTTTAAGAATAGGTCTTGTAAATAAAGTGGTTGAACCAGAAGAACTTATGAATGAAGCAATGAATATGGCTAAAAAGATAGCAAATAATGCACCAAAAGCAGTAGCTTTCTGCAAAGAAGCTATAAATAATGGAATTCAAATGAACATTGAAGATGCATTAAGATACGAATCTGAAATTTTTGGAATGTGCTTTAGCACTTGTGACCAAAAAGAAGGAATGAGTGCGTTCTTAGAGAAAAGAGACAAAGTATTTAAAAATATGTAATCCTTTAACTACATAGGGTTAATAGATTTAGCTAATGTGAGAGGTTCAAAATAAATCTTAAATTTTCAGAATTTAAATTATATTTAAATTTTAAATATAATTCGAAATAGATTTAATTGTTTCTTCTTGTTAGCTTGTTTTGCGGCAAAATGTCTTTAGATTATTATATTTACAAAAACATTTCAAAAAAAATTAATAGGAGGAATGGGGAATTATGAATTTTTCTTTAACTAAGGAACAAGAATTTGTAAAACAAATGGTAAGGGAGTTTGCTGAAACAGAAGTTAAACCTCTTGCTGCCGAAATAGATGTAACAGAAGAATTTCCAATGGAAAATGTAAAGAAAATGGCAAAATATCACATGATGGGAATTCCATTTTCAACTGAATTAGGAGGAGCTGGTGGAAACAATCTTTCTTATGCAATAGCAGTTGAAGAATTATCAAGAGTTTGTGGATCAACTGGTGTTATATTATCAGCTCACACATCATTATGTGCTACTCCAATAGATATGTTCGGAACAGAAGAACAAAAACAAAAATACTTAGTACCACTTGCAAAAGGTGAAAAAATCGGTGCATTTGGTTTAACAGAACCAAACGCTGGTACTGATGCAGCTGGACAACAAACAACTGCAGTTTTAGATGGAGATCATTATGTATTAAATGGTTCTAAAATATTCATAACAAACGGTGGAGTTGCAGATGTATTCATAATATTTGCTATGACAGATAAATCACAAGGAACTAGAGGAATATCAGCATTTATAGTTGAAAAAGGTTTCAAAGGTTTCTCAATAGGTAAAGTTGAAGATAAATTAGGAATTAGAGCATCTTCTACAACTGAACTTGTTTTTGAAGATTGTATAGTTCCAAAAGAAAACTTACTTGGAAAAGAAGGCAAAGGCTTTAAAATAGCAATGCAAACATTAGATGGCGGTAGAATTGGTATAGCTGCACAAGCATTAGGAATTGCTCAAGGTGCTTTAGATGAAGCTGTAGAATATATGAAAGAAAGAAAACAATTTGGAAGATCATTATCTAAATTCCAAGGATTACAATGGATGATAGCAGATATGGAAGTTAAAGTAGAAGCTGCTAGATTATTAGTTTATAAAGCTGCATTTAACAAAGATAATAAATTACCATACACAGTAGAAGCTGCAAGAGCTAAATTATTTGCTGCTGAAACAGCTATGGAAGTTACTACAAAAGCTGTTCAAATCTTTGGTGGATATGGTTACACTAAAGATTATCCAGTAGAAAGAATGATGAGAGATGCTAAAATAACAGAAATTTATGAAGGTACATCTCAAGTTCAAAGAATGGTTATAGCATCAAATCTTTTAAAATAGGGGGTAATTAGAGATGAAGATAGTTGTTTGTATGAAACAAGTTCCAGATACAAATGAAGTTAAAATAGATCCAAAAACAGGAACTCTTATAAGAGACGGTGTTCCTTCAATAATAAATCCAGATGATAAAAATGCAATAGAAGAGGCATTAAGATTAAAAGACAAAAATGGTGCTCATGTAACAGTTATAACAATGGGACCACCACAAGCACAAAAAGCATTAGAAGAAGCTTTAGCAATGGGAGCAGACGAAGGTATATTAGTAACAGACAGAGCATTTGCTGGTGCTGATACTTTAGCTACTTCTCACGCATTAGCTGGAGCATTAAAAACATTAGAATATGACATAATATTTGCTGGTAGACAAGCAATTGATGGAGATACTGCTCAAGTTGGTCCAGAAATTGCAGAACACTTAAATATACCACAAATAACTTATGTTGAAGAAGTTGAAGAAATCGAAGGCGGATTAAAAGTTAGAAGAGCTTGGGAAGATGGATATGAATATATCAAAGTTAAAACACCAGTTCTATTAACTGCAATTGAATCTTTAAATGAACCAAGATATATGAATATAAAAAATATATTCTCATTAAATGAAAAAGAAATAAAAGTGTGGACAGCTAAAGACATAGATGTTGATTTATCCCTTCTAGGATTAAAAGGTTCACCTACAAAGGTTAAAAAATCTTGGGCTAAAGAAGCTAAGGGACAAGGTGAAATAATTAATTTATCACCAAAAGAAGAAGCTCAAATAGCATTAGCTAAATTAAAAGAAAAACACATAATTTAGTAGTATAGGAGGGGAAAACTATGAATATAGCAGATTACAAAGGTGTTTGGGTCTTTGCAGAACAAAGAGATGGAGAATTACAAAACGTTGCATTACAACTTTTAGGAAAAGGTAGAGAAATCGCTGACAAATTAGGCGTTGAACTTACTGCATTATTAATAGGTCATAATGTTGAAGGTATGGCTAAAGAATTAACTGCACATGGTGCTGACAAAGTATTATTAGCAGATAAAGAAGAATTAGCTCACTATACAACTGATGGTTACGCAAAAGTTATAACTGACCTTGCAAATGATTTTAAACCAGAAGTTATAATAATTGGTGCAACATTTATAGGTAGAGATTTAGGACCAAGAGTTGCAGCTAGATTATCAACAGGATTAACTGCTGACTGTACAGGCCTTGATATAGATGAAGAAAGCAAAAACTTATTAATGACTAGACCAGCATTTGGTGGAAACTTAATGGCAACTATCATGTGTGGAGATAACAGACCACAAATGTCTACAGTTAGACCAGGAGTTTTTGAAAAACTTGAAAGAGATGACTCTAAAGAAGTTAAAATAGAAAGAGCTAAATTTGATTTAACTAAAGATGACATAAGAACTGAAGTTATCGAAGTTATCAAAGAAGTTAAAGAAATCGTAGATATTATAGAAGCTGACATATTAGTATCAGGTGGTAGAGGAGTAGGTTCTAAAGAAAACTTCGCTATATTAAAAGAACTTGCTGATGAAATCGGTGGAACATTATCAGGATCAAGAGCAGCTGTTGATAGTGGCTGGATAGACAAAGCATTACAAGTTGGACAAACAGGTAAAACTGTAAGACCACAACTATACATTGCTTGTGGTATTTCAGGAGCTATCCAACACTTAGCTGGAATGCAAGATAGTAACTATATAATTGCTATAAATAAAGATGCAGATGCTCCAATAATGCAAGTTGCTGATATCGGATTAGTTGGAGATTACAAAAAAATTGTTCCAGAATTAGTAGAACAATTAAAAGCTATGAGAAAATAGGGTTTTAAAATTATAATTGAGATAGAAATTGGGTTTCCAATTTCTATCTTATAAAATAAAAGTTAAATAGAAATAGGGATATGTAAAAAATAGGGTTTAAAAAGTTATAAGTATATAAAGAGCGGTAAGATATTTATGTTGAAACATTGGGGAATGTTTTATTAAATATAAATTATTACGTGTTAGACAATCATGGGGAAATAACTTAAATTTTTTTAATTTAGTTAGTTAAATTTAAAACAAACTTTTGTCTTTTTATGACGAAGGTATGTTTAAATATATATAAAATTGGGGGTAGTTTCAATGAAAAATGTATGTATTATAGGTGCAGGTACAATGGGTGCTGGAATAGCACAAGTTTTTGCAACTAAGGGCTATGAAGTTACTATGTTAGTAAGAAATATGGAGAAATACAACAATGTTAATCTTCCAGGAATAACAAAAAGATTAGAAAAATCAGTTGCTAAAGGAAAAATGACTGAAGAAGTTAAAAATGAGATTTTAGGCAGAATATCTGGAACTGATAAAATGGAAGATGTAAAAGATGTAGATTTAATAATCGAAGCTATAGCAGAAAATATGGAAACTAAAAGAGCTTACTTTGATAAATTAGATAAAATTTGTAAACCAGAAACAATCTTTGCTTCAAACACTTCATCACTTTCTATAACAGAAATAGCTAGTTATACAACTAGACCAGAAAAAGTTATAGGAATGCACTTCTTTAACCCTGCAACAGCAATGAAACTTGTAGAGGTAATAAGAGGTATGGCTACTTCTGATGATACATTCACAACAATAAGAAATTTAGCAGCAGAAGTAGGTAAAGAACCTGTAGAAGTTAAAGAAGCTCCAGGATTTGTTGTAAATAGAATATTAATACCTATGATAAATGAAGCTATAGGAATTTTAGACCAAGGAATAGCTACTGTTGAAGGTATAGATAAAGCTATGATGCTTGGTGCAAACCATCCAATGGGACCTTTAGCATTAGGTGATTTAATAGGTCTTGATGTATGTCTTGCTATAATGGACGTATTATATAAAGAATCAGGAGATTCTAAATACAGAGCAAACAGTTTATTAAGAAAATATGTTAGAGCTGGATACCTTGGAAGAAAAACAAAAAGAGGATTCTATGACTATACTAAATAATAGTTTGAAGAAGATTTCTTAAAATATAATAGGGTTAGTTAAAAAACAAAGCCATTGAAATAGAATGCAAATTCTAAATCAATGGCTTTATTTGTTTTTACATAGGTAAATGTTATTAACTTATTAAAATGTGCAAACCAACCTGTAGGCGAGGTTTTAACCTTGCAATTGAAAGTTATTAGTTTGAGTAATGCATCCATATCCAAAACCGCCAAGACTGAAGTCTCAGCTACGAAGGGGTAATGAGTTAATGTAGCAATCTTTGTAGGGGAGAATTCAGTCTACACAATTAAAATACAAATAAAGAGACTATGAATGAAATGAATAGTGTCATCAATAACTGTCAAATGTCCATTGTCAACTGTCAATTGGTAAAGTAGGGTGGAATTCATTCCACTTGAACTTAGAAGAGTATCCAAATCAAAGACCGCCAATGTTAAAACCTCAGCTACGAAGGAGTAAGGAAGTTAATGTACCAATCTTTGTAGGATAGAATTTATTCTACACAATTAAAAATATAAATCAAGATATTGTGAATGAAATGAATAATATCATCAGTAACTGTCCAATGTTCATTGTCGACTGTCAATTGATGAAGTAGGGTGGAATTCATTCTACCCATTTAAATGTGCCAATCATTGTAGGCGAAAATTCATTTTTATTGTTATACTTTATTAATTTCAATGATGTATTTATATGTAAGATTAATAAGATTAAAGTCTCAGGTGCAAATGAGAAAAAAATTAATTAATATGAGATATATGAATAAATTCATTTGTTAATAGAATATAAATATACAAAACAAATGTAATAATGTAACTAAATAAGCATTATGATTAAAAGTAGGGAAAAATAAAATATAACAATAGGGGGTTATGCAATGACAAATAAAAATTATGAGGGAAATGTATATAATATTCAATGTAAACATAGTGGAAAGGTTTTAGATGTATATAAAGCATTAAAGGATGACAGCACTAAAGTTATTCAATATGACTTCAATAATGGTGATAATCAAAAGTTTTTACTTTTTTCATTAGATGATAATAGCTATATGATTGGTGCAAAGCATAGTGGAAAGGTTTTTGATGTTTGTGGAGCAAGTAAAGATGATGGTGCAAATTTAATTCAATTCACTCCGCATGGAAACAGCAATCAAAGATTTTTAATTAAAAATAATGTAAATGATGTAATTATAGAAGCAAAGCATAGTGGGAAAGTTTTAGATGTTTGTAAAGGTAAAAAGGATAATGAAGTACAAATAATACAATATGGAGAACATGGCGGAGACAATCAAAGGTTCATTTTGAAAAAGGTAGAGGATGCAAATATGCCTAAACCTAGCAAGTTAGAAGAATTAGTAGATGTAGTAATTCCAAGATTAAAAGATTTTGATACAATACTTCCAGAAAAAACAGATGAAGTAAGAGTCAGTGAAACTCTAATCCCATATTTTTGTATAAATGATGATACATTTGACTCATCAACAGCAATAAAGAAAACACCTTATTATAAATTAGCAAAAGTAGAGTATTGGAAAAAGCTTTATCAAATAGAGTTTTCAGGAGTTTTTGATGAAACAAAGAAAGTTACTTATAAATCAGGAATGTCAGAAGAAAAAAACAAACAATTCACTAATACAACAAGTATATCTGTTGGGGCAGATTTAGGATTTTCTTTTTATGGACTTACAGCAAAACTATCAACTCAAATTTCAAATGAATTAAGAATTTCTCAAAGTACAACAACAACAAGTGTGAAAGAGACAACAATAGAGGAAACACTAACAACAACAGATTCAAGAAAAGGAAAAAGATTTATAGTTGCTAAATGGTGTCTTGTTGATAAGTACGTATTAGAAAGAGCAGATGGAACTATAGTAGATACATGGAGTGTATCAAATACAGATGTAACAAAAGAAGATGCATACCCAGCATCACCAGAAAATGCCTTTAAATCAACTACTAAAGTTATAAAATAGTAAATAATAATGACTCTAGAAAATCTTTAAACAAGATATAATTAAAGATTTTCTAGAGGATTGTATATTTGCATAATTATTTATAATATATATGAGATTAATTTTAAATTAAATTTTTTTTACTTGTATTTATAATTATATAAAAAAAATTATAAAATTTATCAAAGGATTTTATCAAAAAATTAAAAAATTCAAATAATATAAACAATTCTTATTGACTATATCAATAGAAAAATATAAAATATAAGAGAAAAGAAAATATTTAGTGGATGAAAATTGTTGAAGATATTCTAATATTGATAGAATAACCGAAGAAGAAATGAATATTATAGCTATGGTGTATTCAAAAACTTTCAGGTAACATACAATAATTGGACACAACCCTGGAGAGATCATTTTAGAATTAGATGAATAATTATTCTATTATGGCATCGAAGGAGAAACTCGAGATTTTATCTTGGGGAAACTTTCAGATAAAAGGACAGGTGTAAATAGCATTTATTTTTGTGCGTATTTACAAGGTCTATTTTTTTATATTTATAAATTATGGACAAGCTCACTATTAAGAATAAATTTTATTTATTACAATGAAATTAAAAATATATAGATGGCTTGTATTATTATGCAAAAAATAATTTTAAAAATATCAACTATTTTTTCATATATAAAAAAATAAAACATAGTATGTTATTGGGGCAAAAATAAAGGATACAACATTGAAGAATAAAATTTAAATCTGAAATTATTAATTAATAAATTTAGAAGTTAAAATATTAAAGTAGAATTCTATATAGCAATATAAGTTTTAAAAAAATAAATTAACAATGAGTGGTAAAACTTAAGTATGAGTTTTTTAAAATTAATTTTTAGTTGGTTCCAATATAAAAATAGGAATAAAATGTGATTTAAGTAGTATGATTTGATAAAGATATTACTTTGAATTTGAGTTTGGAACTTTATGTATTTGGAAAAGTTTCAATATTAAATTTATTGAGTGAAATTTTGATTTAAGTTGAAAAAGATAACGTTTAACTTAGTGTAAATCAACGGTAATACATAAAATAATGTATTTAAAGTTTAAATATTGAAAAATAAAGAAAAAGAATAATTAATATGATATACTATAAATGCAATTGTATAACACATTCAATACACTTTTATTATATGATTAAGGTTAATTAATTTTAAAATAGAATTGAGAATGAAGAACTGAATATAAAAAAATAATTTCAATTTTTCATTGTCAATTTTCAATTAATTTCAAAAGTAAAATTTAAGATTTTATTTTTGAAATTACATACAGGGGTCTAAGGTGAAACTTTAACATAATTCTTTTAAACTTAGATATCCTTAATAGTAAAACATGTATCTAAATGCATTAATATTGACTCTTATTTTTAGATTAAATATTAATTAAATTTTAAACTTGTTTTTCTATAAAATATTAAAAGTGGACAAACAATATTATATTGAATTTGGAGGAATTTGGAATGTATAAGATAACCGAAAAAAGAGATTTAGCTCCTAATATATTCTTAATGAATATAGAAGCTCCAAGAGTTGCTAAATCAGCTAAACCTGGTCAATTTATAATCTTAAGAAATACTGAAGATGGAGAAAGAGTTCCTTTAACAGTTTGTGATACTGATCCAGTAAAAGGAACAGTTACTATAGTAGTTCAAGCTATGGGTTGCTCAACTAAAGAATTAGCAACATTTAATGAAGGGGACTATGTACATGATTTTGTTGGACCACTAGGTGTTGAATCAGAATTATTACATGAAGATATAGAAGAACTTAAAAACAAAAAAATATTATTCATAGCAGGTGGAGTTGGTGCTGCGCCAGTTTATCCACAAGTTAAATGGTTACATGAACATGGTGTAAAAGCTGATGTAATAATGGGATTCAAAAACAAAGAAATGGTAATCCTTGAAGAAGAAATGAAATCTGTATCAGGAAATGTATTCACTTGTACAGATGATGGATCATATGCATTCAAAGGAATGGTTACAGCTCAATTAGAGGAATTATACAACCAAGGTCAAAAATATGACTTATGTATTTGTATAGGACCTATGATAATGATGAAATTTGCTTGTAGATTAACAGAAAAATTAAATCTTCAAACAGTAGTAAGTATGAACCCAATAATGGTTGATGGAACTGGTATGTGTGGAGCTTGCAGAATTACTGTTGATGGCGAAACTAAATTTGCTTGTGTAGATGGACCAGAATTTGATGGACATAAAGTTGATTTTGATCAAGCTATGAGAAGATCTGGAATGTACAAAGCTGAAGAAGCTCAAAAAAGCTGTAGATTAGGAGGTACAAAATAATGGCTATAGATAGAATGAAAAGAACTCCAATATCAGAGCAAGATGCTAAAGTGAGAGCAACAAACTTTGAAGAAGTTTGTTTAGGATATAATGAAGAGGAAGCTGTACAAGAAGCTTCAAGATGTTTAAATTGTAAAAACAAACCTTGTATGAGCAAATGCCCAGTATCAATAGATATTCCTGCATTTGTACATGAAGTAGCAGCTAAAAATTTTGAAGAAGCAGCTAAAATATTAAATAAATACACTGCATTACCAGCAGTTTGTGGTAGAGTTTGTCCACAAGAATTACAATGTGAAAGCAAATGTGTTCTTGGAATAAAAGGAGAAGCTGTTGCAATTGGTAAACTTGAAAGATTTGTTGCTGACTGGTCAAGAGAACATAATGTTGACTTATCAGAAACAGCAGAGAAAAATGGTAAAAAAGTAGCTGTTATAGGATGTGGTCCTGCAGGAATAACTTGTGCAGGAGAACTTGCTAAAATGGGTTACGATGTAACTGTATTTGAAGCATTACATGAAGCAGGTGGAGTTTTAGTTTATGGTATTCCAGAATTCAGACTTCCAAAAGAAACAGTTGTTAAACATGAAATAGAAAACCTAAGAAAATTAGGTGTTAAAATAGAAACAAATGTAATAATAGGTAAAACTATAACAGTTGATGAATTAATGAGTGAAGAAAACTTTGAAGCTATATTTATAGGTTCAGGTGCAGGTCTTCCAAAATTCATGGGAATCAATGGAGAAAACTTAAGTGGAGTATTCTCAGCTAATGAATTCTTAACAAGAAATAACTTAATGAAAGCATTCAAAGAAGATTCTCCAACACCAATAAAAGCTGGTAAGAAAGTTTGTGTTGTAGGTGGCGGAAACGTTGCTATGGACGCAGCTAGAACAGCTTTAAGATTAGGTGCAGAAACTCACATAGTATATAGAAGAAGTAAATCAGAACTTCCAGCAAGAGCTGAAGAAGTACATCATGCAGAAGAAGAAGGCATTATATTTGACCTTCTAGTTAATCCAGTTGAAATCTTAAGTGATGAAAATGGTTGGGTTAATGGTATGAAATGCATAAAAATGGAACTTGGAGAAGCAGATGCATCAGGCAGAAGAAGACCAGTAGAAATACCTGGATCAGAATTTGTAATTGATTGTGACACAGTAATAATGTCACTTGGAACATCTCCAAACCCATTAATACCTTCAACAACAGAAGGATTAGAAACAAATAAAAGAAAATGTATCGTAGCTGATGAAGAAACAGGAAAAACTTCAAAAGTTAAAGTATACGCTGGTGGAGATGCTGTAACAGGTGCTGCAACAGTTATCCTTGCTATGGAAGCTGGTAAAAAAGCTGCTAAAGCAATAGATGAAGACTTAAAAAACAATAAATAATTAATAAAAAAGCTTAAAATAAAAAAATATATATAAATAAAAAAACTAACATCAAAAAAACATTTTAACAAACTTCAGAAAAATAGTTTCAATGAAATTCATTGGAACTATTTTTTTATATAAAAATTAAAATTAAAAAAATTATTCATTTAAACGTAGGGTAGAATTCATTCTACCTGAACTTAGAAGAGCACCCAAATCAAAAACCGCCAAGACTAAAGTCTCAGCTACAAGGGATTAATAAGTTAATGAAACATCTATTTGGTAGGGTGGAATTCATTCTACCTTATTAAAATACAAATCAAGATATTATGAATGAAATGAATAATATCATCAATAACTGTCAAATGTCTATTGTCAACTGTCAATTGGTAAAGTAGGTGAGGTTTTAACCTTGCTATTACATGATATTATTTTAAATTTTATATCCATATCAAAAACCGCCAAGACTAAAGTCTCAGCTACAAAGGATTAATAAGTTAATGAAACATCTATTTGGTAGAGTGGAATTTATTCTACCTGGACTTAGGACAGTATCAAAATTAAAGACCGCCAAAGTTAAAACTTCAGCTACAAAGGAGTAACAAAAGTAATATAACAACATTTTTAGGGGAGAATTCATTCTATCCTATTAAAATACAAATTAAGATATTATGAATGAAATGAATAATATCATCCACAACTGTCAAATGTCCATTGTCAACTGTCAATTGGTGAAGTAGGCGAGAATTCATTCTTGCTGTTACACGATATTGCTTTGAGTATTGTAGCCATATCAAAGACCGCCAAGATTAAATCTCATCTACTAAGGAATATGAGTCATAACTATCAATTGATAAGGTATAAGGTAACCGGGATTTTAATCCCGGTTGTATTTGATGTAGCAACAAGAGTTAGCAAGCATCCTGAGACTGACCTTACTTGCTAGGTTAATTATCTAATTAAAAAGGGCAAGTAGATCATGAAAAATTTAAAAGCCCATAAAGCGTCTGTCCCTCTTGTTGATTGATATTTTTAAAGATTAAAAAAATAAAACCTAGCAATACTCTAATCAAAAAATGGATAATTTAAATCATTAATTTGATGACTACTTTCACTAGCCAATGGTGTTTCACTATTATTGTTATCATCATTTAATTCTTCATATCTTTTTATCAAATCTTTGACTAGGGCAATTTGCTCATCTGTAGAACCATTTAAATACTCATTATAGCCACAGTGATAAAAACAGCCACTATAACTTGTATGATGCTTTTCATCTTTCAATCTTAAATCCATAGGGCAAACATGCTTTGTAGTATCTCTAGCCTTTAAATCATCCGTATTAACAGGATGACTATTAACTTCATCTATAATTCGTCTATTACCCATTTCTTCACAAAGACCAGAAAGTTTAATACCATTTTGAACATTACTTATAATCTTTTTTAAAGTATAAATATACTCAGAATCAGAAAGCTCTTTATTTTGTAATGCCTTTATCATTTGTTTCACCTCCATATAATTAGATATATAGTGAAACAAGCTCAAACTTTAAGTTATTCATAAATTTTAAAATGCTAAGTTTATGAGCATGCATCACTATTTTGCGTTCCAATTTTTTGATTGAATAATTTAAATGTTAAACTTGGAACCCTATAGGAATGTAAGTTAAAACTTTAAGTTATGCATGTTTTAGTTGAAAAAGAGCAATTTAAAATGTTATACAAAATTAACGATGAACAATTAACAATAAAGGATAAAACTGAAGTATCAGTTTTTTAAATTAATTTTTATGATAATTTGTACAGCAAATTAATTGAAAACAATATAAAAACGTAGTTTTTAGGTATTTAAAATAACTGTTAATTGTCAATTTTCAACTGGTTCCAAATATAAATTATAATATCTCTAGTATGATTTGAGAAAGAGATTATTTTGAATTTCAACTTGGAACCCTATACAAAAACAGGAATAAACTATAATGTTACTAGTATCATTTGATAAAGCTATTATTTTTGATTAAAAATCTTAACCTGATTTTTAAAATTGTTAACGAACAATATTGTTGAATTCAAAATAAATTTATAAATATCACTTCATAAATGCATATAAAATCTAAATTGCACATACTATGTAATGATTAAAGGTTATATTTATTTTAATTGAAAATATCTTGCTTGTCCAAAATTTTCATGACAAGAAAAAAACAGTTAAAAACCACTTAAAATATATATAAGGAAAAAATCAATAGCTTAAAAATATAAAAATTAAAATTTTTTATTAAGTAATTGTAAATAATGAAGTAAGCTAAATTTTTTCACAAAAATAATATATAATTTAAAAACACAAAAACTAACAAATTTGATTTCAAAAGTTAATAACATTGTACACACAAAATCTTCAGAATTGTTGATAACTTTTCAATAAAACAAATACTAGTTGTGGATTGTTGCACTAAAATTCAGATAATAAAAAATTATACACAGATAAATTGTTGCTAACTGTAGTATTAACAGATATTAAAATAAAAATAGCAGTAAAATTCTACATCATAAGACAAACTTTTTATTAAAAATAGACATAAAAATTAAAAATAGTTAGTAATACACAGGTAAAATGTTTATAAATTCAAACTATTCACAATTTAATGTGCATAAGTTTCTTAATATGTGGATAACTATTGAATAAATTGTGATTATTAACAGTTATAAAATTACATAAAATACTAATTAGTGTTAAACACAAAATAAATGTAGAAAAAGCATAACAATGATACAAAGAAAAATGTCAAAAAATATTAATAAATTGAAACTCTACTAAAATAAAAATGAACAAACTTACTATTTCAACTTAAATGTGCTAATTGGATAAATTTTTATTCGTAATGTGGAGTTCAATATTGATGAAGGTATAAAATAAAGATAAATAATATATTTTTAAATTCGCAGTCGGGATTATTTTTCTACTGTAGCCGGGAATTCAATCCCGGTGTTTTTTGATATGTTAAATAATACATAAAACATATAGTACAAATAAACACGTAGGCGAGGTTTCAACCTTGCTACTACACGATATTATTTTAAATTTAAAAAATTATTGATTTAAACGTAGGGTGGAATTCATTCTACCTGGACTTAGAATAGCATCGAAATCAAAGAAAGCCTAAGCTACGAAGGAGTAAGAAGTTTCAAAAAAGAAATCAATTAAAGATATTGTGAATGAAATGAATAATATTATCAATAACTGTCCAATGCCCATTGTCGAATTTAAATTGGTAAAGTAGGCAAGATTTTAACTTTGCTATTACACGTTGTTATTTTAAATTAACTTATAATAGATAAGTTTGTTATGTTTATTGATATTTTTAATTTTAAATAAGTAAAAGTTATCAACGATATATAAGAAATAAAAAAATAGTATGAATTTTACCTATATATATTTGTAGAAAAAACTTTATCAAATGGCATTGAATTAGATTAATTTACCATATATAATATTATTTAGAAAGTATAGAAAGAGATTTTAACGTCTTGAGAATTTTTATAAAAAAAGTTATAAAAAAGGTGTAAAGTATATAATTGTTAATACGATAAAATAAATATAACTCAGGAAGAGTTCTTCGGTTTACTGAATCTTTCAGGATGAAAGAGAAGGGGGAGGCCCTTTAAAAGGGCTTTCTGTAAATTACATTTTAAATTAACTAAATATGAAAATACTCAGGATGAGCAAATTATACCTTAAAACATCCAGCAGGAAGCTGGAAACACTAGGGTTTGTTTGCTCATTGTTTATTTTAAAATGCGAATTTATGAGGGGGATTTATAAGTGCTAGTATTAGGACGTAAACCAGGAGAATATGTGGTAATTGATGACAAAATAAAGGTAGCAGTAATCAAAAGCGAGGATGGTCATTTAAGACTTGCAATTGATGCACCAAAAGAAATAAAAATCAAAAGGGGCGAACTATACGAAGAAGAACAAAGACTACTAAAGCAAATGTAAACAAACATTTAATTTAGTACAAGCCTTAAAAACTAAATACCAAGACGTTCAGGAAGAGCGGTTTTCTTTAAGAATCAGCAGGATGCTGTAGATTAAAGAAAACCGCTCTTTTTTATTTATAAAAATCCCCTCTCAGCCCAGAAAAAAGCTGAGAACCAAAAACAAAACAACCGAATAAATTAACTCAGCAATGTCCAACATCAAGATGGAAGACATTGAAAATTGAAAATGGAGAATTGAAAATGATCAATTCAAAAATCAATTCAACACAACTGATTAATTTAGGAGGTTAAAAATGAAGCAAAACTTAATCTACGAAAAAACATTTAACTTTGCAATACAAATAGTAAATCTATACAAACACCTAGCAACTCAGAAAAAAGAATTTGTATTATCAAAACAACTTCTTCGCTCCGGAACAAGCATAGGTGCAAATGTAAATGAAGGAATAGTAACACAAAGCAAAAAAGACTTTTTATCTAAAATGAACATAGCGCTAAAAGAAGCAGCTGAAACAGAGTATTGGATAAATTTATTAATTGCTACTGAATATATAACAGAAAGTGAAGTTAAATTAATTTTAAATTCCTGCAGGGAAATAAATAGAATCCTGCGGAAAATAGTTAAAACAACTAAAGCCCAATTGGAAATTGATAATTAGAAACAATTTTGCTAAATGAAGACTCCTACGGAGTTGAAAAAGAAAGTTAATTTAAAGTTTATTCTGCTTATGCAGAAAAACTTCCTTCATTGCTAATTGTTAATCGTTAATTGTTAATTTTCGAAGAAGTAATTTAATTCGAATTTAAAAATCAAAATGATTTTTAAAATAAACAATGTGAAAAAGGATGTTCACATTTTCAAATTCAAGGAGGTATTTTAAAATGATAATTAATCACAATATGAACGCATTAAATGCTCACAGAAACATGGCAACTAATGTTTCACAATCAGGAAAATCAATGGAGAAACTTTCTTCAGGATTAAGAATAAATAGAGCTGGAGATGATGCTGCAGGACTAGCTATATCAGAAAAAATGAGAGGTCAAATCAGAGGATTAGATCAAGCTTCTAGGAATGCTCAAGATGGTATATCTTTAATTCAAACAGCAGAAGGTGCATTAAATGAAACTCACTCAATTCTTCAAAGAATGAGAGAATTAGCAACTCAAGCTGCTAATGAAACTAATGCAGGAAAAGATACAGAACAAATACAAAATGAAATAAACCAATTAACTTCAGAAATAAATAGAATAGGTAACACTACTGAATTTAACACTAAAAAGATGTTAGATGGTGGTTCAGCAGCTGCTGCTGAGAAAAATTTAGGATCTGCAAATACAGAGGTAGCAAAAGCAACATATGCAGTAACAGGTACAGATTTAGGAACATTATCATCATCAAACAAAGTTACTATAGTAACAGGAACAAGTGATAATATTAAATTCTCAATAGGGGGAACAGAGAAGGAAATTACATTATCTGCAAAAGAATATGATGGAACAACTGGTAAAACAGTAGAAGATTTAGTTACAGATATAAATACTAAGATAGCAGCTGATACAGATTTAAAAGATAAAGTTAAAGCGGAAGTAAAAGAAGGAAAACTAGTATTTACTTCAACAGAAAAAGATTTTGAAGTGAAGGCAGGAACAAAGGATGCATTATCAGCTTTAAAAGTTACAGCAGCAAAAGGAGCTGAAGTAAAATCTGAAGATTCAGCAACAGCAACAGCAGGATTCTCTGCAACATTACAAATAGGTGCTAATAAAGGTCAATCAATGACAATAGCAATTACAGATATGAGATCAGAGGCACTAAAAATTTCCCAAAAAACTGATGGAACAACAACAGAATCTGCAAAAGTAACATATGCAGTAACAGGTACAGATTTAGGAACATTATCATCATCAAACAAAGTTACTATAGTAACAGGAACAAGTGATAATATTAAATTCTCAATAGGGGGAACAGAGAAGGAAATTACATTATCTGCAAAAGAATATGATGGAACAACTGGTAAAACAGTAGAAGATTTAGTTACAGATATAAATACTAAGATAGCAGCTGATACAGATTTAAAAGATAAAGTTAAAGCGGAAGTAAAAGAAGGAAAACTAGTATTTACTTCAACAGAAAAAGATTTTGAAGTGAAGGCAGGAACAAAGGATGCATTATCAGCTTTAAAAGTTACAGCAGCAAAAGGAGCTGAAGTAAAATCTGAAGATTCAATAACAACAGCAGGATTTACAAAAAATGCAGCAGTTACAAATGGAACAGATGAAAATGTTACAGAATGCGCTTTAGATGTATCTACACATGCAAGTGCTACAGCAGCTATAGAGATTTATGATAATGCTATAAATACAGTATCAACACAAAGAGCTAAACTTGGTGCTTACCAAAATAGATTAGAGCATACTATAAATAACTTAGGAGCATCTTCAGAAAACTTAACAGCAGCAGAATCAAGAATTAGAGATGTTGATATGGCTAAAGAAATGATGACATTCTCTAAAAATAATATTCTTCAACAAGCTGCTCAAGCAATGCTTGCACAAGCTAACCAACAACCACAAGGAGTTCTTCAATTATTAAGATAATTAAAGAATCTTTAAATAAACAAAAAGAAGTCAAGGACAACCCTTGGCTTCTTTTTTGCTATAAATAGATTATTTTGAAGAAATGTTAATTTCAAAGTATTTTATAGCCAATATCAATTTTCAATGAGGTTAAATTATAAAGTTCTGAATTTAAAACTCTATATTAAGATGAAAGTAGAATCATACTAAAGATAAATGACTGTCACTAAATTGTTACAAAAAAGGTTGTATAAAATTTACAATAATTATTTAGTTTAATTAAGTTTGTGCTTTGTTATTAATTCAATCTTAGAATTAAACAAATTTGTAAATGACACGATAAATAATAAGTTGATTTTAAATATGGAGATGTATTAAAGGGAGGTCAGGGATGAACGCTATAATTTTAGCCGCAGGAAGAGGAATACGAATGGGGGATGTAACTGATAATGTACCTAAACCATTGGTTAGGGTAGATGGGAAACCAATAATTGAAAGACAAATTGAATGTTTACATGAAAAAGGAATTAAAAACATTATTGTCATTGTTGGTTATTTGAAAGAAAAATTTTATTATTTAAAAGAAAAATATGGAGTTGAATTTGTTGAAAATAATAGATTCGGTGAATTTAACAATATATATAGTATGTATTTAGCTAAGAATTACTTAGAAGATTCATATGTACTTGAGGGAGATGTATTTATAAATAATAATTTTATAAATGAAAACATAAGTGAATCTAAGTATTTCTCAGTTTGCAAGGAAAAGTTTTTAAATGAATGGGTTATAATAACTGACAAGCAAGATAACGTAATAGGTGTTGATGTTAGAGATGGCAGTTGTGAACATATACTATCTGGTATTTGTTATTTATCTAAAAATGATGGATTGCTTGTCGGAAAGTTAATAGAAGAAAAAATTAGAAGTGGAAATTTTGAAGATTTATATTGGGATAATGTTGTAGTTGATAATTTACAAAGTTTAAAATTTAAAATTGAAAGATTAAAAGTAGATGATTGCTTTGAAATAGATACTTTCAATGAATTAAAAGAAGTTGAAAAATATTTAATTAATGTACAAAAGACTAATGAATAATAGTGAAATAGAAAAATTATTAAAACAATTAATTCCTAATGTAAATTCAAATTATGATATAGAGTGTCAGGGTGGAGGGTTAACAAATAACAATTACAAAGTAAGTATCAACAATGATTGTTATGTATTGAGAACAATAAAGAAAAGTTCTGAGAAAATGATTAATAGATTAGATGAATGTAAGAACAATAAAATAGCTGAAAAACTAGGTATAGATAGAAGTTATTTTATTATTAGAGAAGATGGCACAAAGTTAAGTAAGTTCTTAGGTGATGGAACAACATTAAGAGATGTTGATTTTAAAGAAGAAAAAATTTTAATAAAATTATGTAAAGAGCTTAGAAAATTACATAATTCAGGTGAAAAATTTGAAAATAAATTTAGCCCTTTAGAGATAATAATTAAATATGAAAATATTTTAAAAGCAAGTAATTGGGTGTTTTACAAAGATTACTTAGAAGTAAGGAAAAATATTATTAAATTACTAGATACACTATCTAATATAGGGGTAAATGAAGTACCATGTCATAATGATTTAGTGCCAGAAAATTGTATTATACATGATGAAGAAATATCATTAATTGATTGGGAATACAGCGGTATGAATGATTTTATGTGGGATTTAGCATCATTTTCTATAGAATGTCAATTTAGTGAAGAAGAGGACTTAAAGTTATTGAATACTTATTTTTATGGTGATATACCAAGTGAATATAAAATAAAATTAGATATTTATAAAGTATTACAAGATTTTATATGGAGTATATGGGGAAATATAAAAGTTATTGAAGGGGAAGAATTTTCAGAATATGCATTTCGAAGATATGATAGATGTAAACATGGTATAAAAAATATGAAGATAAACTAAATAGGAGAATTAAAATGTTTGAGGTTGAGAAATTAGCAAAAAAAAATGTAAAAAAAAATATAGAAGAAGGCAATATAGAGCAAGCAAGAATAGATTTAGGGGAATATGAAAAAATAAACCCTAAAGATATGGAAGTTCATTGCATGAAATCGATAATAGAATTTTTAAGTGGAAATTATAATAGAGCAGAAGAAATTTTAACAAGTATATATAACAAGTATGAATTCAATTTTGATATAAATTATAATTTAGGTGTTATTAATGTATATCAAAATGATTATAAAGCTGCTATAAAATATTTAATTAAAGCACTTTTTATAGATTCTAGCAAAAGTGATATAGTACAAGAAATGATTTACAACATACCTGCAGAATGTTTAAGTGAAGAAGACCTTGAAATTCAAAAAGAAAAAATGTTAATATATTTTTCAAATTATAAGAAAGCTTTTCCTAAAATAAATAAAATTGAATCATATATAGGAAAAGAAATAAAATTTGATGAAAAATCTTATTATTGTGGAATGTATGACTATTATTTTCCAGAAAGAGATGGAATATTATTTGAATATGAAAATAATGCTCTAGATTTATTAAAAACAGAAATACTTCCAGGTGAAAAAAGCAAAATGATAAGTTTTAAGTCGGAGAACAAATCGATATTACCTATAATGAAATTAAGGCCAAAAGATGTAATTTTGTCAATAAATGATGAGGAATTTAATTTAAACACAAATTTGATAAATAGATATTATTTTTATCCATTAGAAGCAGATGATGTTATTAAAATAGAGAGTGATGACGAATTTATTGTTGGAAATTTAATAAATAAAAAAATAGATAAAAGTAAACCAAAATTAATTTTAAATATATTTATAGATGGATTATCACAAAAGTTTTTAAGAGAGAATGATATTAAAAAATGCATGCCAAACACATATAGTTTTTTTAAAGAAGGAACTATTTGTAATAATACATATGTAAGTGGAGAATGGACATATGTGAGCATGGCAAGTTTTTTTACGGGGAAATATACTAAGAATCATAGAGTATTCCATCCAAAATATGATTGTGAAAATATATTTGAAGAAGAATTATATACAGAAATTTTAAATAAAAATGGATACTTTTGTTCAAAAATAGATGGTGATTGGAGAAGTTCACCAGGGTATGGATATATAAAAGGAATGGATAGAGTTTTGTATCAACCTTCAGTAAGAGGAATGCATTGTGATGATGTGATCATGGAAAGTATAGAGCATCTTGAAGCATTTAAAAATCAAAATAACTTTTTGTGGATATGTATACCAGATCTTCATGATATTTCTGATGAATTAGAAACTAGAATTAGTACACAGGTTAAAAATCATATTAAAGATAGACAATTTCTAAGAAGAAGTGAAACTAGTGTTAGAAAGTCTTATGATGAAGGGAAAATAAATAGATATAGAGTTCAAGCAAAGAGAATAGATACATATTTGGGAATGTTATATAGTTATTTAAAAGAAAATTATAACGATAATGAATTTATAATTAGTTTATTTGCTGATCATGGACAAGGATATTTGGTGGGTAGTGGTAATTTTTTAGATAATGGTAGAACAAATACAGCAATGATGTTTAGAGGTAGAAATATACCTAAGGGGCAATGTGATGAGCTAGTGCAGGGATTAGATTTATTTCCTATTATATTTAAATCTATAGGATTAAGTGATGTTGATATAAAAGATGGAAATTTACCTATGTATTTTGATGGACAATGCAATCGTGAATATACAATAACGGAAAGTGTTTTTCCAGAAAGTCCATATAGAATAGCAATAAATGATTTAGAACATAAGTTCTTTTTTGAGACAGTAGAATTGTGTACTGATGATGGTAGAGTTAAAATGCAAAACTTTAAAATTAAACTTATAAATAAAACAACGGATAAAGATGAAACAAGTATTTATAAAGATAAAATTGAAAAATATATAAATGTATGTATTGAACATATTAAAGAATTTATAATAATTGAAGATTAAAGTTTAATTAGTAGATATATTATTTTATTTTTTAAGTTAATAGCATTGGGGCTAGATTAAATAGAATATGCCTTAAAATGAATAATATTTTTAAAGTAATATAATACAATGTAAAATGGAATCATAATGAGTTAATACTATTAAATGGTGTTTAAATCATTATGATTTTTTTTATAAAAATGTTATTAGCACAAAAGTAGTAGGTTAATACAAATGGGTGTAAAAATAAAGAATATTAAGTTATTGTTTATTTTTACGATAAATAAAAAATATATTAGTAAAAATGAAGTGTTAATTATTAAATTAGGGGGCAGTAATGGCAAAAGAATACAAGATTGAAATAGATGGTTTACAGAGTATTTATTTAAATTGTGGAAGTGATATATATAATAGAAAAATAGATACTTATTTTTGTATACCTGAAAATGGTGTTAATGAAGAAACAGGATTATTTACATATATATGTGGATTTGGAGGAGAATCAAATTCAAATGTTTGCAAAAAAATGAGAAAAGAGTTTGCTGATAAACATAATTTAGTCACTATTCAATGCGATTGTTTTGGATATGAATTTATGCAAAGTTCAGATAATGTATATTTACCAGATTTAAATAAGTATACAGATTTAAATGAGAATGATAAAAACGCTATATATGAAAATGGGAATTTTAATTTAGATAAATTTTTAAATATATGTTTAGAAAAAAATATAGAAGTAAGTTTAGATGCAGATTTGTCTTTAGAAAATTTAAGCAATTTTAACGATATGGGAATGATGCAAGCTTTAGATAACATAGTTGCAGTGCTAAATGTGATGAATATTTTATATAATAATGATTTTAAATTTAATGCAAAAAAAAATATTTTATATGGAAATTCACATGGTGCCTATTTAGCATATCTTATGAATAGATTAGCACCAAACTTGTTTTCACTTATAATAGATAACTCAGCATGGGTATATCCTAATTATTTAAGGCAAAATATCATTAGAAAGTTATCTTTAAACTTAAATTCAAATAGAAGGGTTTGGTTGAATTTTGACTATTTAGCTAAATATATAATTAAAGATAGGCAATTTGGAGATTTAGAATATTTATATAGAGATATTAAAAATTCATGCAATATAATTTGTTATCATGGTATTTCAGATGAATTAATTAGTAGCGAAGAAAAAAGAGCGTTTTGCAAAAAAATACCAAAATGCAAATATAATGAGATTAGCGAAAAAGAAATTGATGGAAAAATCATAAAAAGTACTAGTCATGGATTAGATGCAAACTTTATAGAATTATTTAATAGTACTATGGAAAATTTAGATTTTTCTTTTGAAAAATCACTAAATTTTGACTTACCATCTGAAGTTGAAATAATAACAGATATGTACAATTATTATATTGATTATAAAATGGTAATGCCAAAAGTTTATATTAAAAATAGAAATTTCACTTAGGGTATTTAAATTTATATACTCTAAAGCATAAAGGGTTAGATAAAAATATAATTTTAAAGTAAAAGTGAGGATAATTATGTATAAAAAAACTATGTTAGTGCCAAGTTATATGAAAAACTTTAATTGTATAGGTAAAGATTGTACAGATAGTTGTTGTGGTTTATGGAATATAAATATTGACAAAAAAAGTTATCAACATTATAAAAAATGCAAAGATAAAGATTTTAAATTAAGGCTAGAAAATGGAATAAAAAGAAATAGAAAAAATTCATGTGATGAAAACTATGCAAAAATAATTTTAGATAAAGATACAAATAGATGTTCATTTTTAAATGAAAATAAACTATGTGATATATATATAAATATGGGACAAGAATATATGTGTGATACATGTACAATATATCCAAGAGTTTATAGTGAAGTTAATGGAGTTATAGAAAAATCACTAAGTGTATCCTGTCCAGAAGCAACTAGATTAGTGTTAGATAATGAAGAAAAAATGAGCTTTGAGGAAGTGTTATATGATGGCTCTAGATATATAAGTCAAATTAGTATAAATACGAACAAAGAGAAGTTTACATATTACATAGAAAAATATTTTTGGGATTTAAGAGTTATAGCTATAGATATAATTCAAAATAGGGATTATTCAATAGATGAAAGAATCATCATATTAGGAATGTTATGTGATGAAGTTAATAATTTCATTAAAGAAGGCAAGGGAAATGAAATTAAAAGTGTAATTGAAAAGTATGAAAAAAGGCTTTTAAAAGGTGATTATAAGGAAATATTAAAAGATATACCTTTTAATATAGGTTTAAAAATAAAATTGATATTGGAAATACAAGATATAAAGTTTAGTAAAGGTGTAAATAAAAATTATTTTGATATTGTAAATAAAACATTAAAAATGCTTTATAATGAAGATGAGATAGAAGAAAAATATTTTAAAGCAAAAGATAATTATGATAAATCATTAGAAAATAAATATAGTTATATGATGGAAAATTATCTTGTAAATCATTTATTTAAAAACACATTTCCATTAAGAGATAGAAAAGATATATTTGAAGAATATATTTTATTATGTATATATTATTCAATTATAAAATTTAATTTAATAGGATTATCATTGGAAAAAGAGCTAAATAAAGAAGAAATATTAGAGTTTATTCAACAATTTTCTAAGAGCATTGAACATGATCCAGATTATATAAATAAAGTATATATGGAACTTAAAAATGTTAATTTTAATAAATTGAAATACATGATTCTTTTAATAAAAAATTAAATAATTAAATAATGTATAAAGTTATATAAGAATAAACGATATATATAATTAGTATTATCAATATTTTTATAATTTGATAATATAAAATAAATTAAATTAAAAGTACATGGATGTACTTGAAAAATCAGGGAGGAACATAATATGATAATTAATCACAATATGAATGCGATGAACGCACACAGAAACATGGGAATGAATACAAACCAAGCAGGAAAATCTATGGAGAAACTTTCTTCAGGATTAAGAATTAATAGAGCTGGAGACGACGCTGCAGGTCTTGCAATCTCAGAAAAAATGAGAGGACAAATTAGAGGTCTTGATCAAGCTTCAAGAAACTCTCAAGATGGTATATCTTTAATTCAAACTGCAGAGGGTGCATTAAATGAAACACACTCAATTCTTCAAAGAATGAGAGAATTATCAGTTCAATCTTCAAATGATACAAACACAGATGAAGATAGAGCAAGACTTCAAGATGAGGTTGTAGCATTAACAGCTGAAATCGATAGAATTGGAGATACAACTGAGTTCAATACTCAAAAATTACTTCAAGGATCTTATTCAGCAGGTAAGAAACTACAAATAGGTGCTAATGCTGGACAAACAATAACTATAAACATAGGAAGCATGAAAACTTCAGCTTTAGGAGTAAGTGGATTATCAATAAGTGCACAATCTTCAGCAGAAGCAGCAATAACTACAGTAGATGCAGCAATAACAAAAGTATCTACTCAAAGATCTAAGCTTGGAGCTGTTCAAAACAGATTAGAGCACACAATAAACAACTTAAATACATCAAGTGAGAACTTAACAGCAGCAGAATCAAGAATAAGAGATGTTGATATGGCTAAAGAGATGATGAACTTCTCTAAAAATAACATACTTCAACAAGCTGCTCAATCAATGCTTGCACAAGCAAATCAACAACCACAAGGTGTTCTTCAATTATTAAGATAATTAAAGGGAATATAGAAGTCGAGGATAATCCTTGGCTTCTTTTTTATAATTAGAAAATTGATCTAATATATAAGAAAATAAATATGTAATTTAAAAATATAAAGATTAAAATGAAAAATAAATATAAAGTTTTTTATTTTAAATCGATTATTATATTATAAATTAAATTATTCGTAAGTACATGGATGTACTTAGAAAATCAGGGAGGAATAAATATGATAATTAATCACAATATGAATGCAATGAATGCCCACAGAAATATGGGAATGAACACAAGCCAAGCAGGAAAATCTATGGAGAAACTTTCTTCAGGATTAAGAATTAACAGAGCTGGAGATGACGCAGCTGGTCTTGCTATCTCAGAAAAAATGAGAGGACAAATAAGAGGACTTGACCAAGCATCAAGAAACTCTCAAGATGGTATATCTTTAATTCAAACTGCAGAGGGTGCATTAAATGAAACACACTCAATTCTACAAAGAATGAGAGAATTATCAGTTCAATCTTCAAATGATACAAATACAGATGAAGATAGATTAAGACTTCAAGATGAGGTTGCAGCATTAACAGCTGAAATCGATAGAATTGGAGATACAACTGAGTTCAATACTCAAAAATTACTTCAAGGATCATATAATTCAGGAAAGAAATTACAAATAGGTGCTAATGCTGGACAAACAATAACTATATCTATTGGAAGTATGAAAACTTCAGCTTTAGGAGTAAGTGGATTATCAATAAGTGCACAATCTTCAGCAGAAGCAGCAATAACTACAGTAGATGCAGCAATAACAAAAGTATCTACTCAAAGATCTAAGCTTGGAGCTGTTCAAAACAGATTAGAGCACACAATAAACAACTTAAACACATCAAGTGAAAACTTAACAGCAGCAGAATCAAGAATAAGAGACGTTGATATGGCTAAAGAGATGATGAATTTCTCTAAAAATAACATACTTCAACAAGCTGCTCAATCAATGCTTGCACAAGCAAATCAACAACCACAAGGTGTTTTACAATTATTAAGATAATAAATAACAAAAAAATATGTTACTAAACAGAAAAGCTAGGGAGAAAATTCTTAGCTTTTTTCAATATAATTTTAAATTAACTGTAAAGTACCTTCATATTGAAAAGAATAAATTACCATAAAAAAATTAAAAAAATTAAAAGAATTAGTTTAAAAATTTAGTATAATTAAGTAAAGTAGAAACATAAAATGTCGAATTTTGTTTAATTATGTATAAGGAGAAGTTATTGTGTGTAATTTTAATATTGAAAAAAGCAAAGATGGATATGACTTAATAAGAGTTAATATAGATGGAAAGTGGATTTATATAGGAAGTAAATATAATCAAAAAAGGGAAATAGATAGATTTATAAAATCTTTTGGAATTATAACTTTAGATGATATTTATGTAATTATAGGATTAAGCTGCGGAGAGCACATAAGAGAACTTTTAAAGGAAACAGAAGGAAATGAAAATAAAATTTTAATATTTGAGCCTAATAAAGAATGGTTATTATATGCTTTAGAAAATCATGTGATAGATGATTTAATAAACATAGATAGAGTGCAATTAACAGGCGAAACTGAAGATATTAAAGTTTTCTTTAAGCATTTTGTTGGAGCACTTAATGTTGATAGAATAAAATTTTCTGCTTATGCAAATTACAATAAATTATATTTGGAAGAATGTAAAAATCTAATGGAACATTTTAGAAATCTAAAGGTTGATAAAATATTAAATAGAAATACAAATATTGATTTTGCTGAAACATGGTTTAATACATTAATTGATAATTTAAATGTAATTTCGAAATCAACACCTTTAAATTATTTGCAAAATAAATATAAAAATGTACCAGCTGTTATAGTATCAGCAGGACCTTCATTAGAAAAAAACATAGATCAGTTAAAAGGGGTTGAAAATGCACTTATTTTAAGTGGTGGAAGAACATTAAAGCCATTAATGGATAGAAAAATAAAAGTAGATGGTTTAGTAGTTATAGATCCAGCGAAAGAAAGTTATGACTTAGTAGATGGTTATATAGATAAGGTTGAATGTCCATTATTTTTTTATGATGGAACAAATAGTGATGTAGTAAATAAACATAAAGGATCAAAAATTTTAACTCAAGGAAACAATATGGTAGATAGAGTTTTTAATATGGAGATAGAAGGAATGAATTTTGCAGGGTCAGTAGCCCATTCATCTACATTATTAGCAGCAAAGCTAGGATGTAATCCAATTATATTTATAGGTCAGGATTTAGCTTATACAAATGATAAGGGGTATGCTGAAATAGCTAATAGAGAACATTCTGAGGAGTTTAAATCTGAGCTTGACACATATATATATGATATTTATGGAAAAAAAGTAAGGACAAGTTTAGCATTAAATGCGTTTAAAGTAGATTTTGAAGAGTTAATAGAGTTATTACCAAATAATAGATTTATAGATGCGACAGAGGGTGGAGCATATATAAAAGGTACTGAAATTAAGACATTAAAGGAAACTTTAGATGAAATAACTAATGAGAAGGTAACCCCAATCAAAACATTTATAAAAGAATTTGATGTTATAGATAATATAATTACTGAATTGGAAACCAGTCTTAAAATCATAAGAAATGCAAGTGAAAAGTGTAATGATGGTTTGAAAATGATAGGTAAGCTTAATAAAGCTGTGGAAAAAAATAGTAACAAAGAAATAGAAGAGTTAAATTTAAAATTAGATAAAATAGATGAAAATTTAAAGGCTGATATTAATAATTTAGACATTTTAGAAAGTTTATTAGTAGGTAAAGTTTATGAAATAGAGCAAGATTCTAAATTTTTAATTTTAAAAGAAGATAGTCAAAGTGAAATAAATAAAAAAATCATAGGAAAAAGTATTGAAATTTATAAGGAATTAGAAGTTAAATTGAAAAAAGCTGAGAGTAAGATATCAGAGTATATAAAAAATAACAGAAAAAGAGGATAAATATTATGAATAATAAAATAGAAACTTTAATTATGGCAGATGAATATGTCTATAATTTGAAGAATGGAATAAGTGTAATAGTAGAAAAATTTGAAAATGATGATACAAATGAGGGATATAAATTAATAGAGGTTATGTGCGAAGGAATAGAATGGCTAGTGAAAAGTATAGAACTTACTAAAGATATTCATAAAGTTAATATAAGTATAGATGGCATAATAGACACTCTAAAAGAAGTATTAGAAGCTATAGAAAATCAAGACAATATGCTTATTGCAGACAAACTTAATTATGAATTATTGCCAGTTTTAGAAGATGTACAAAAAAAGATAAAACTAACAATAAAATAAGAGGGATAGTATGGGTAAATGTATAGATAAACTTAGCATCAATTATAGAATGTCTATTTATGAAGCTTTAAAAGCTATTGATGAAGCACAAAAGGGAATCGTATATGTATTAGATGATGAGAAAAAACTAGTTGGAACTATAACAGATGGAGATATAAGACGGGCATTAATAAAAGGAAAAGATTTAAATGAAGATGTTAAAGATATAATGAATAAAGAGCCAGTTAGAGTTCTTTGTAGTTCTAGCTATGTGGAAAGAAAACAGGTAATGATACAAAAGGCTATAAGAGAATTGCCAATAGTAGATGAAGAAAATGTTCTTATAGATACTGTATCTTTGAATGAATTAATTATTCCTAGAGGCAAAGAAAATTTAGTTATAATAATGGCTGGTGGACTTGGAACAAGACTAAAGGAATTAACTAAAGAGATACCTAAGCCAATGTTGAATTTAGGAAATAAACCAATTATGGAGCATATTATAGAAAATTTTAAAATGTATGGATTTAATAGATTCTTAATTTCAGTTAATTATAAATATGAAATTATAGAGAATTATTTCCAAGATGGATATTCACATGGATGCAGAATAGATTATTTAAAGGAAGAAAAAAGACTTGGCACTGCTGGAGCAATAAGTTTAGCTAAAAATTATATTAATGATGATTTTTTTGTTGTAAATGGAGATGTTTATTCAACAGCTAATTTTTCAAAAATATTAGATTATCATAAAAATAATGAGAATGATATAACAATTATCTCTGTTAAAAAAACTATTAGTATTGCATATGGAGTTATTGAAAGTAATTGTGATAATTCAGTTACTGAGATAAAAGAAAAACCAAGTTATGATTTTGTAATAAGTGGAGGTATGTATTGCTTAAGCCCAAGGATACTGAAATATATACCAGATGATAAATATTTTGAGATTACAGAGTTAATTGATATATGTATAAAAAATAATATGAAGGTTAAGCATTATTTAATTGATGATTATTGGATGGATATAGGAAGAATAGAAGATTACAATCAAATAAATTCTGATATATATAATTTGGCATGTGAAAATGAGGTGACAGGCTAATGATAAATAAACAAGAGATATTGGCTATAATACCTGCAAGAGGTGGGTCGAAGGGGTTGCCAGGAAAAAATATAAAATTGCTAAATGAAAAGCCATTAATAGCACATACAATATTAGAGGCTAAAAACAGTAGGTATATAAATAGAATTATTGTATCAACAGATGATAATACAATTGCTGAAATAGCCAATCAGTGGGGAGCGGAAGTGCCATTTATGAGGTGTGCTAATTTAGCTACAGATGAGAGCAAAAGCAATGATGTAATATTGGATGTTTTAAAGTGGTTGAAAGAAAATGATAACTACATACCAGATTATATTATGTTATTACAATGTACATCACCATTAAGAGAAAGTAAGCATATAGATGAAGCTATAGATTTACTTTTTGAAAATAGTGCTGATGCTATTGTCAGTGTTAAAGAATGTGAAGAAAATCCTTATTGGATGAAAATTTTAGTAGATAATAAAATAAAAAGTTTTATTAATAGCAATAATGCTATTTTACGAAGACAAGAATTACCTAATATATATAGTTTAAATGGTGCTATATATATGACAAAAACACAATTTTTCTTAGAACATAAGGATTGGTATGGAGATAATACTATTGCTTATATTATGGATAAAGAATCATCTATAGATGTTGACGATATATTAGATTTTAAATTAGCAGAATTAATATTAAACTTAAGAGGTGGAGAAAATGAATAATATAGAAATGAACAAGAACACATATGAAGATAAATATTCTAAGGGGTATGGAATACAATATCCAGAGTCTCATATAATAAGAATTTATGAGCATTACATAAAGGATATTATAGGGGAAAAATCTAATTTACTAGATTACGGATGTGGAAATGGAACTCATGACATATACTTCATGGAGAAAGGAATAAATGTATGTGGAGTGGATATTTCAGAAAAAGCAATAGAAATATGCAATAAGAGAATCGAAGATGGTAAATTTTACTTAATAGATAAGGATAATGATTTATTAAAGGATATATTTAATGAAAAATTTGATATTATATTTGCAAATCAAGTTCTTTACTATCTTTCAGACGAAGAATTACAAAAAAAACTATATGAGATGAATGATGTATTAAATGAAAATGGAATAGTTATTTTTACTATGATGTCTAGTGAAAATTATTATTTTAAGCATGCTAAAAAATTAAATGATAATAGTGGGTTATATGAGGTTAATCTTAATGGGAGATTAAATGAAACTACATATATTAATTTTGTAAAAGGTGCTGATGATTTAAAAGAAAAATTTTCTATGTTTAATCCATTATATATAGGAAAATATGATTTCGACATGAAGGAAGGTTCTTCAGAGCATTATTTTTACATAGGAAAAAAGTTAGGTTAAGGGTGATTATATGAAAGTAGTAAGAACTCATGATGAATTTTATCTAAAGGAAAATAGGAAGCATAACACAAAGGAATATTTTAAGTTTATATATAACAAATCTAAAGAATATATTGATGAAGTTAAAAAGCCAAGGATATTAGATATAGGATGTGCAACTGGTGATTTTTTATATTTTTTATCTAATAATATATCTAACTGTGAATTAACAGGAATGGATGTAATGGATGAGTTGCTAGCTAAGGCTAAAGATGAAGTTAAGGAATGTAATTTCATAAAATCTAATATATATACTGGGGAAAATTTACCTTCTAAAAAATTTGATTATATATATATGAGTGGTGTTCATTCTATATTTGATGACTATAAACCGTGGATAGATAATTTATTAAAATTAAAAAGTGATACTGGAAGAATATATGTTTTTGGCATATTTAATCCAGAAAAAATAGATGTAATTATAAAAAGTAGAGGATATGAAGAAAATGGACCATGGCAAACAGGTTGGAATCTATTCTCAAAATATGGAATTGAAGAATATTTAAATAGCAAGGGATTTAAGTGTAGTTTTACAGAATTTAAAATCGGAATTGATATAGATAAAAATGAAAATGATCCATTAAGAAGTTGGACATTTAAAGATGAATTTGGAGATAGACAAGTTATAAATGGATTGCAGCTATTACACAAATTTTACTTAATGGAGATAATCTAAAAGGAGAATTTTATGGGACAAGTTTTTTTAATTGCAGAAATTGGAGTTAATCATAATGGCAGCATGGAAATTGCCAAACAAATGATAGATGAAGCTGTAAAGGCTGGAGTAGATGCTGTTAAGTTTCAATCATTTAAAAGTGAAAAGTTAGTAACAAAAGATGCACCAAAAGCCAATTATCAAATGAAAAACACAGGTGGAGGAAGTCAATTTGATATGTTAAAGAAATTAGAATTAACATTAGAAAATCATATTGAGTTAAAAAAATATTGTGATGAAAAAAATATTTTATTTATGTCTACCCCTTTTGACTTTGAAAGCGTTGATTTATTGGAAAAAATTGGTGTTGATATATATAAAGTTAGTTCAGGAGAGTTGACTAATATACCATTATTAAAATATATTGCAAAATTAGGTAAAAAAATGATAGTTTCTACGGGAATGGCAAATTTAGAAGAAGTAGAAGCAGCTATAAATGCAATAAAAAGTTGTGGCAATGATGACATTATATTATTACAATGTACATCAAGTTATCCGACAAACTATGAAGATGTAAACTTAAATTCAATGATAACAATGAAAGAATTATTTGATTTACCAGTTGGCTATTCAGATCACACTGTAGGCATTGAGGTATCTATAGCAGCTGTATCAATGGGGGCCAAAGTTATAGAGAAACATTTTACGCTAGATAAAAATATGGATGGACCAGATCATATAGCTTCGTTAGACACTAGTGAATTAAAATTATTAGTTAAATGCATAAGAAATGTAGAAAAATCACTAGGAAGTAAAATAAAAAAATGCAATGCTAATGAAGAAAACACTAAGTTAGTTGTTAGAAAAAGTATAGTTGCAAAAGAAAACATACAAAAAGGTGAAGAAATAGGATATTCTAATATAGACTTTAAGAGGCCAGGAAATGGAATAAGCCCTGCTGATATAGAAATGGTTCTAGGGAAAAAAGCAATATCTAATATTGAAAAGGATAAAATTATTACATTTAATGATTTAGAGTAGGTGAGAATATGAGAAAAGTGTTAGTTGTTACTGGAACAAGAGCAGAATATGGCTTATTATATTGGACTATGAAGAGAATTCAGGAAGATAAGGATTTAGAACTTCAGCTAATTGTAACAGGAAATCACTTAGTTCCAGAGTATGGATTAACGTTAGATGAAATAAAAAATGATGGATTCAAGATAGATGAAGAAATAGATATGCTTATTAGCTCAAAAAATAAAAGTTCTATATTAAAGTCTATGGGTATTGAAATGATACAGATATCTCAAAGCATTGATAGATTAAAGCCAGATATTATGCTTATATTAGGTGATAGATATGAAACATTTATAGCAGCAACATGTGCTATGATGATGAATATTCCAATAGCACATATGAATGGTGGAGAATCCACAGAGGGCCTAGTTGATGAACAAATAAGACATGCGATAACAAAAATGGCACATATTCATTTTACAGGAGCTGAGTTATATAAGAAAAGAATAATAAAAATGGGTGAAGAAAATTGGCGTGTATATAATACAGGTCAAGCAGCTGTAGAAAACATAAAAAGTGTAAAATTTTTATCAAAGAAAGAATTAGAAAAACAATTAAATATTAAATTTGATAGAAAAACATTTTTAATAACATATCATCCAGTAACTTTAGAATCGAATGACACAAACTATCAAATTGAACAATTATTAGAAGCTCTACAAGGATATGATGCAAATATGATATTTACCTATCCTAATGCTGATTTTGGAAGTAAAGATATCATTGATAAGATAAATAAATTTATAGATAAAAATGCTAATGCACATATGGTATATTCCTTAGGAAAAGTTAAGTATTTAAGTTTATTAAAAGAGGCTGATGTTGTTATAGGAAATTCATCAAGTGGAATAATAGAGGCGCCAATATTTAAAAGGGCAGTTGTAAATATTGGAAGTAGACAAAAAGGAAGATTAAGAAATAAAAATATAATAGATACTGAGTATAAAAGTTCAGATATAGTACATGCCATCAATAAAGCATTATATGATGAAAAATTTAGAGAAGACATTGAAAATATAGAAAATGTTTATGGTGATGGAAATACAAGTTATGAAATAGTTGGCGTACTAAAATCTATAAATTTAGATAAAAAGTTAATTTCTAAAAAACTTAACTATGAAGAGGAGTAATAATGAAGGTTATTGTTATAGGGTCATTACAAAATGGAAAAGATATATCGAATTATCTAGAAAAAAGCAGAAATACAGAATTGTTACGAGTTTATACACTAATAGATGAATTAGGGATTAAAACTTCAGATTTTATTTATTTTGATAATGAAATATTTAAAGATAAGTTAAAAAAAGTGGATAATATAAATAATTACGCAGATGAAATATGTAGCTTAAAGCCGGATATAATTTTTGTTGTAGGTTGGTCACAAATTATAGATAAAAAAATAATAGATGCAGCTAGGATAGGTGTAATTGGATTTCATCCTAGTAAATTACCAATGGATAGAGGTGGAAGTGTATTAGCATGGCAAATATCGGAGGGATATAAAGCGGGTTGCGTATCCATGTTTTGGATTGATGAAGGAATGGACTCAGGAGATATTATAGGTCAAAAAAATTTTGATATAGAGAATACTGATACTATAAGAAATGTGCTTAATAAAGTATATAAGTTATGTGTGGAACTTACAAAAACCTATTATCCATTAATTGTTAAGGGGAATCTCATTAGAATAAAGCAAGATAATAATTTAGCAACATATAGAAGAAGAAGAAATAGAGAAGATGGAATTATAGACTGGAATGATAATTCTAGAAATATTTATAATTTAATTAGGGCAATAACCATACCATATCCAGGAGCTACAACTTCATATAAAGGAAAAGAAATTACTATTTTAGAAGCGGATGTATATGATGAGTTTATATACAATGAAGTGGAGAATGGAACGATTGTTTCAATTAATTATAATGATGGAATGGTTGTTAGATGTAAAGATGGGACATTGATGATAAAGAAACTAATAATAAATAATGAGGAAGTACTAGCACATAACACTCAAAAGTATTTTCAAATTGGTGAAAAATTAATGTAAGGAGAATTTTTATGAGGATACTTGTCATATCAGTCCATCCAGACGATGAAACATTAGGTTGTGGTGGAACATTATTAAAGCATAGAGAAAATAATGATGAAATTAATTGGCTTATTATGACTAAAGCTACAAAAGAACTTGGATTTAGTGAAAATTTTTTAAGTAATAGAAGAGATGAAATTGAAAAGGTAAAAAAATGTTATGGAATAAAAAATATTTATAAATTAGATTTCTTAACAACTAAATTGCATAATGTAGATTTTAGTGAGTTGATAGAATCAATATCAAAAGTGATTTTAGATACTAAACCAGAAATAATATATATGAATAATAGAACAGATATACACACAGATCATCAAGTTGCAGCAAAGGCAATAATGAGTGCAACAAAGAGTTTTAGATATCCATTTATAAAAAAAATTTTGATGTATGAGTGTATATCAGAAACAGAAATAGCGCCACCATTAATAGAGAATATGTTTATACCTAATGTATTTTCAGATATTACTAATTATATTGATAAAAAGATAGATATAATGAAAATTTATGAATCAGAAGTTCAAGATAATCCATTACCAAGAAGTATAGATAATATAAAATCATTATCAAGATATAGAGGTGCTTCAAGTGGGTGTAATTATGCAGAAGCATTTATGCTTTTAAGAGAAATTTTTTAAACATAAGATTAAATGTATTAGTTAAGGAGAATTTTATATGAATAGAATTAGATATTGCAAAAATTGCTTTATGCCAACATCAAAACCAGGATTGAAAATAGATGAAAAAGGAATTTGTCAAGCTTGTAGACACTCTGAGTTAAAGAAAAATATAGATTATAAAGAGAGATTTAAAGAGCTTGAGAAGCTTTGCGATAAATATAGAAAAAATGATGGAAGTTATGATTGTATTATAGCAGTTAGTGGTGGAAAAGATAGTCATTATCAAACATATATAATGAAAGAAGTATTAAAAATGAATCCACTTTTAGTATCTGTAAGTGATCCTTTTAAGATGACAAAAGTAGGAGGAGAGAATTTCCAGAATATAAGCGAGAGCTTTAGTTGTGATTGTATTAAAGTAAATCAAAGTAGAGAAGTGCTAAGAAAAATGACAAAAATAGCATTTGAAGAATTTGGTTCACCAACTTGGGCTATTGATAGAGGAATATATGTAGCTCCTATTAAAATGGCTATAAATATGGGGATTAAACTAGTTGTTTATGGAGAAAATGTTAGTTATGAATATGGTGGAGTTTTAGAAGATAAAGAGCATTATAGTGCAAAAGAACAAATTAATAATGATGTAGCTAAAAAGATAGATTTTGATTTTTGGTTTGAAAAAGGTATAAAAAAAGAAGAAATAAATATGTTAGTATATCCTACTAAAGAAGAAGTTGAAAGGGCTGAATTGGAACCAATATATTTAAGTTACTTTGTTAAATGGGATGGATATAAAAATTATCAAATTGCAAAGAAGTATGGATTTAAATCCTTAGGAACAGAATGGAAAAGAGAAGGATTTATTGAAGATTATGATCAAATAGATTCATATGGTTATTTGGTTCATCCATGGCTTAAATATCCTAAATTTGCTTTTTCACGTCCTACTGATGTAGTTGGATATTGGATAAGAGGTGGAAAAATATCTAAACGAGAAGGATTAGAACTTCTAAGAAAACATGAAAATCAAATGGTAGATCAATATGCATTAAAAGACTTTTTAGATTTTACAGGGTATTCATATAAAGAGTTTTGGAGCATAGTTGATAAGTTTTGGAATAGAGATTTCTTTGAGAAAATAGATGGTATATGGAAAAGAAAAGTTAAAAATCCATGGGAAGAAGAGTATATTCTTGAATCATTAGATGAAGAAGCAATAACTAATTTATAAAGAATAGAGGAGTTATATGGAAAAAATAATACTTATTGGTGCAGGTGGTCATACTAAAGTATTAATAGATGTAATAAATAGTAAAAAAGAGTTTTCAATTGAAGGATTAATTGATAAAGAGGCTAATGTAGAGTTAGGTGGTAAATATTCAATAATTGGTACTGACGAAGATTTATATAATATATATAAGGATGGAATAAAGTTTGCATTTGTTGGGGTAGGTGGATTAGGAAACTTACAAATAAGAAATAAGATATACAGAAATTTAAAAAATATAGGATATAAAGTGCCTGTTTTAATTCATGAAAATTCTATAGTGTCAGAGTATGCGACAATAGATGAAGGTACATGTATTATGCCAGGATGTGTAATTAATTCTGGAGTTAGAATAGGAAAGAATTCAATAGTAAATAGTGGAGCTATAGTTGAACATGATTGTATAATTGGTGAAAATGTTCACTTATCACCAGGAAGTGTATTAGGTGGAAATGTAAATATAAATAACAATACACATATTGGATTAGGAGCAAATATAATTCAAGGAATAAAAATAGGTAAAAATGTAACTATAGGAGCTGGAGCTGTTGTTATAAATGATATAGAAGATAATGCAGTGGTAGTAGGGGTTCCTGGAAAAATTATAAAATTTAAATAAGAGGTGAGTTATATGAATTTAAAAGGGAAAAGGGTTGTTATAACAGGTGCTGATGGTTTTATAGGTAGTCATTTAACAGAGCAATTAGTAGAATTAGGTGCAAATGTTACTGCTTTAGCTCAATATAATTCCTTTAATAGTTGGGGTTGGTTAGATACATTAGATAAGAATATTTTAAATAGCATTAATGTTGTAACTGGGGATATAAGAGAATACGATAATATGAAAAGATTGATAAAAGGAAATGATGTTGTTTTTCATTTAGCAGCTTTAATAGCTATACCATATTCATATTTATCACCAATGGCATATGTTAGAACAAATGTTGAAGGAACTACTAATGTTTTGGAAGCGTGTAGAGAATATGATATAGAGAAGGTTATACATACATCTACATCTGAAACATATGGTACAGCACTATATGTTCCAATAGATGAAAAGCATCCAATGCAAGGACAATCGCCTTATTCAGCTTCAAAAATTGCAGCAGATAAGATGGCTGAAAGTTATTATAGAAGTTTTAATACTCCAGTAACAACTATAAGACCATTTAACACATATGGACCAAGACAGTCAGCAAGGGCTGTAATACCAACAATAATTTCACAAATATTAGCAGGAAAAAAAGAAATAGAACTTGGTAGCTTAACACCAACTAGAGACTTTAACTACGTAAAAGATACTGCTAATGCATTTATTAAAATTGCAGAAAGTGATAAAACTATTGGAGAGGTCATAAATGCTGGTTCTAATCATGAAATAAGCATTGGAGATTTAGTAGAAAAAATAATAAATATAACTGGAGAAAATGTAAAGATTATTTGTGATGAAGAAAGACTTAGACCGGAAAAAAGTGAAGTTAATAGATTATGGGCAGATAATAAAAAAATAAAAGATTTAACTGATTGGAAATCAAACTACAGTTTAGATGAAGGCTTAAAAGAAACTATTGAATGGATAAGAAATAATATGAATTACTTCAAAACAGATATTTATAATGTTTAGATGAAAAGGAGGGCAAATTATGATTCCGTTAAGTATACCTAAAATTGAAGGTAATGAGTGGAAATATATAAAAGAATGCTTAGATACTAATTGGGTATCATCAGCAGGGAGCTATGTAGATAAATTTGAAATAGATTTCGCCAAGTATTTAAAATGTGAGGAAGCTGTTGTAACAATGAATGGAACAGCTGCATTAGAACTTGCCCTAAGAACATTAAATATAGGTGAAGGGGATGAAGTTATAGTTCCATCAATGACTTTTATATCACCAGTTAATACGATTAGATATGTAGGTGCAGAGCCTGTATTTATAGATGTTTGTAGTGACACTTGGGTAATGGATACAGATAAAATTGAGGAAATGATAACTGAAAAAACTAAAGCTATAATGCCAATTCATATTTATGGACAACCAGTAGATATGGACAAGGTTATGAAAGTTGCAAAAAAATATAATTTATATGTAATAGAGGATGCAACTGAGGGGTTAGGATCTAAGTATAAAGGAAAAGCAGTTGGAACTATAGGAGATATAGGATGTTTCTCATTTAACGGGAATAAACTTATAACTACTGGTGCAGGTGGAATGCTTGTAAGTAATAATACTAGATTTACTAAAAAAGCAAAATATTTATCAACACAAACTAAAACTATACTAGAAAATGGAGCTATGCATCATGAGGAAATAGGTTATAACTATAGAATGCCTAATATACTTGCGGCTATGGGATGTGCACAGCTTGAAAAAATAGATGAGTATATAAAAATAAAAAAAGAAAATGCAGAATTTTACAATGAATTACTAAAAGGAATAAAGGGAATAAGAGTTATTAAACAAGAATGTGATATTGAAAATGTAAATTGGTTATATTCAATAGTATTAGAGAAAGGTTTTTGTATAAGTAGAGATGAACTTATAGAAAAACTAAAAAATGATGGAATACAAACAAGACCTTTTTTTATGGCAGTACACAAAATGAACCCATATTTAAAGTATAAATATGGAGAAATGAAAAACACTGAGTATGTTGTTGAAAATGGAATAAATTTACCGAGTTCTATTTCAATAACTAAGGAAGAAATAGAATTAATATGTGATAAAATTAAAAAGTATGCTATAGGTGATATGTAGAGGTATATTATGATTAATTTAAATGAAATTAAACAGCTAAAAAGTGAAATTATTAAAACTGTAGAAGAAGAAAATATGAACAATGCACTAGAACTTATAAGTAATTATGAAAAGTATATAAGTGATATAGACGTAATTGTTATGAAATCTATAATTCAATTTAATATGGGAAAATTAGCTTACGCAGAAGAAATATTAACTAATGTTTATAATAAATTTGAATTTAATTTTGAAGTTAACTACAATTTGGGGATGATTAATATATGTCAAAACAAGATAAATAATGGACTTAACTATTTAATAAAGGCTATGACTTTAGACAGTAGTAAAAAGGATATGGTTTCGGATATTATAAAAAATTTATTAGAAGATAAAAAAGTGCTAAATCAATTTGAATGCATAAGAAAAAAAGCAATAAGTGAATTGGAAAATTACAGTAAATTTTTCCCGGAAAATTATGATGGGGGAAATTTAATAGGAGAATGTATAAGTAATAAAAGTGAACGATTTTATTGTGGAATTTGTGATAATTATGTTGCAAAGAGAGATGAAATATTCTTAGAAAGCATAGCAAATGGTCACAATCTTTTTAAAACTGAAGTTTTAAGGGGTAAAAAGATAAAGAGCAAAAAAGTGATTTGTAATAAAAAGACTATTTTACCTATAATGAAGTTTCCAAATAGTGAATTAGAATTTAAAATAGGTAAAAATGTATATAATTTGAGTGAGAATTTGCCGTATAGATATTATTATTATTTGATAAATCCAGGAGAAGAATTATTTATAAATTCTGATGAGTTCTTTGTTCTAGGAGATTTTATAGAATTAGAAATAGATAATGATAAGCCAAAGGTTGTTTTAAATTTATTCGTAGATGGATTAACCCAAGAAATGTTAAAGAAAAGTTATCTAAAGGAATATATGCCAAACACTTATAAATTTTTTAAAGATGGAGCAATATGTAAAAATACACATGTTACTAGTGAATGGACTTATGTAAGTGTGGCTAGTATATTTACTGGAATGTATACTACCAATCATAGAGTGTATCATCCAATATATGATACTAAAAATTTATTTAAACACGAGTTATATACAGAAGTTTTTAATAGAAACAATTATTTTTGTTCAAAAATAGATGGAAATTGGAGAACAACACCAACATTAGGTTATATAAAAGGAATGGACAGGACAATATATCAATCCAATGTTAGAGGAATGTATTCTAAAGATATAGTAACTGAGGTTATAGAGAATTTAGAGATGTTCAAAGAAAAAAACAACTTTTTATGGACATGCTTATTTGATTTACATGATATATCTGATGAATTAGAAGTTGATGTAGTGTCGCAAAGCAGGTGCTTATTAGAAAATAGATTTGAAAATAGCACTGATGAAACAAGTGTAAGAAAAGAATATAATACGAAAAAGTTGGAGAAGTATAAAATTAAATTAAGAAGTATGGACATATATTTAGGGATGTTGTTTAGCTTTATAAAAGAAAACTATTCAGAGGATGATTATATAGTATCATTATTTTCAGATCATGGACAAGGATATCTTGCTGAAAATCAAGAATTTTTAGGAACTTATAGAACAAAGATACCTTTTATGATTAGAGGAAAAGGTGTTAAAAAGGGTGAATGTAATGAAATGATATCATCGTTAGATATATTCCCAACAATTTTAAATTTATCAGGAATAACTGACTTTGATATGAAAGATGGAAACATACCTAAGTATTTTGGTGGTGAAAAGGAAAGAGAATACACAATAACTGAAAGTATATATCCCGGAAGCACTTATAAAGCAGTAGTGAATGATTTAATACATGAATTTTTCTTTGAAACAGAAGGCTTATGTACTCAAGATGGACGAATTTCAATAGAGGAATATAAGGTTAAACTTATAAATAAAAAAACAAGGGAAGATGAGACTAATTTGTATAATGATAAGGTTCTAAAGTATACAGATATAGTATTAGAACATATAAAAGATTATATATTAATAGAATAACTCTATAAAATTGTTATGTAATAAGAGAAGAGTGATTATAAAACATTTTTTAGAATATAGGAGAAAAAAATATGAGTTCAATAAAAACTGATTGGGCAAAAAGAGCAGAAACTTATAATAATATTAAATGGGTAAATAATGATGAAACATTAAATTCTATGATTGAATTTTGTGGTGATGTTAACAATAAGAAAGTTTTAGATTTAGGAACAGGTACAGGAAAAGTTTTAAAGACTTTAAAAGGGCATTTTCCAAATGGAGAATTTTATGGTGTTGATATAAGTGAAGAGATGATGAGTAAAATAGATAATAAAGAGGAATTTAACTTAAGTGTAAGTAAGATAGAAGAGTTAAAAGAATTTAAAGATAATACATTTGATGTTTTAACAGCAAGAATGGTATTTCATCACTCAGAAGACTTAGAGAAAGCTATGAATGAAGCATATAGAGTATTAAAACCTAATGGAAGATTTATTTTATGTGAAGGGACGCCTCCAAATAAAGAGTGTGTAGAATTTTATAAGGAAATGTTTAAGTATAAGGAAGATAGACATACTTTCTTAGTTGATGATATTACGAATCTAATGATAAATAGCAATTTTGAAGATATAACATCAAAAACTATAGTTTCAAAGAATATGAGTTTAAATAATTGGATAGATAATGCTGGAATTCCAGATGAAAATATAAGAATAATAAAAGAAATGCATTATGAAGCATATGAAAATGAAATACTAAGAAAATCATATGCAATGGAAAAAAGAGATAATGATATGTATATGAATTGGAAATTTACAGTTACTTGTGCGATAAAATAATAATATATCTATTTAGAGGGGAGATTTACTCTCCCTTTTTTATTTTATATGAAATTGAAATGTATAGCACTGTACAAAATTAAAATAAATTAGTAGTATAATCATATATGGATAGTTTACATAAGTTAAAATATACTAGGGGAGATCAAGATGAAGTATGTACTTTTAATAATAGATGGAGTAAGTGATGAAGCAATAGAAGAGTTAGGTTATTGTACACCACTAGAAAAAGCAGTTATGCCTAATATTGATTATGTAGCATATAATGGGCAGGTTGGGCGAATTGATACTGCATTTAAGGGGTATCCTGTTGAAAGTATGGTTTGTATAATGGGACTTTTGGGATATGATGCAAGAAAGTATTATCCTTGTGGTAGGGCATCAGTTGAAGCAATAGCTCAGGGGATAGATATAGGAAAAGATGATTTAGCTTTTAGATGTAATATAATAACTACAGATAAAGAAAAGAAATATATAAATGATTTTACTGCAAATCTTATTAGTGATAGTGAGGCTAAGAAGTTTATATCAGACATTAAATTGCCAAGAAAAGATATAGAAATATATCATGGGCAAAGTTATAGAAATATATTAGTTGTTAGAAATTCGGAAGTTAAAGCGGATGACATAAAGTGTTATGCACCACATATGCATATTGGGGAAGATATAAATAAATTAAGTATATCTTCTAATAATAAACCACAAATTGCTAAGATGTTAAATGATTTTATAACGAGTACATATAATTTAAAAAACAATGAAATGTTGTGGCTTTGGAGTCCATCAAGAAAGATAGCGATACCTAAGTTTAAAGATATGACAGGGCTTAGTGGAGCAGTAGTTTGTGGAATGGATTTTTTAAGAGGAATAGCAATAGCAGCAGATATGGATTATGAAGTTATAGATGGTACAAATGGATATATAAATACAGATTATTCAGCAAAGGCCAATTGTGCCATAAAATATATAGAAAATCATGATTTTATATTAGTGCATGTAAATGCAACTGATGAAGAAGCACATCAACACAATTATAATGGTAAGATTAAAGCAATAGAAAATGTAGATAAATTAGTTCTAGGTCCAATACTTAAGGAATTAAAAAATAAATACAAAGATGAATATAGAATTGCAATTTGCGGGGATCATATGACAAGATGTAGAGATGGAAAGCATGTAGGAGAACCAGTGCCATTTGCAATTCATGGAAGTAAAATACATATAAAATCCAATGAAGGATTTAATGAAAAAAGTGTAGAGAAATATACCCCAATAAAATCTACAGATTTTATATCAACATTTTTCAATAAAAATAAATAAGAAATATATTGAAGATGCTAGAAAAGCATCTTCTTTTTTGTATTTAAAGTTATGAATCCAAATCCAAGACCGCCAAGACTAAAGTCTCAGCTACGAAGGGGAAAAAGGTAATGTGCCATATATTTATTAAAATTTTTTATGTAGGGTGGAATTCATTCCAGCCATTAGATGTACCAATAAAAATATTATGAATGAAATGAATAATAGCATCAATAACTGTCAAATGTCCATTGTCAACTGTCAATTGGTAAAGTAGGCGAGGGTTGAAATCTTAGATATGTGTGGAAAAGAATAAAAATTTATTTTCATAAGTAACAAAGTTGGGATTTTAACAATATATTAAATAGAGTGGGGATATAGGAGTACAAGTGGAAAAATAAAATTATTCTTGTTTAAGTTGAGAAGGTGCAACTCAAAGTAGAGTGCAAAAATTAACAATTAACAATGAAGGATAAAACTGAAGTATCAGTTTTTTAATTGATTTTTATAATGCTTTGTAAAGTAAATTAGTTGAAAACAATATAAAAACGTAGTTTTTAGGTATTTCTATTTTTAGATATTAGAAACGAAGTGAGTAATATTAACCATAATTGTCAATTGATAAATTAGGCAAGATTTTAACCTTCCTGTTACACGATATTATTTTTAATCTTGTAGCCGTATCAAAGCCGCCAAGACTGAAGTCTCAGCTACAAATGGAGAAAGAGGTTTTAATAAAAAATCCATTAAAGATATTGTGAATGAAATGAACAATATCATCAATCACTGTTAATTGGTTCCAAACATGATAATAGAATAAACTGTAGGCTTAATAATATCATTTGAGAAGGCTATTATTTAAAATTTTAGCTTGGAACCTTATAAACATAAGATTAAATAAAAGTATGAAAGTATACATATACAATATAAGTATATAAGAAAATATTTCAGAATTTTATTATGAAACTCTATAGATATGGAGGAGAAAAAGATGAAGGTTGGAGTAATTGGAGTAGGTAAAATGGGGGCAAATCATATTAAGAGTTTTTGCAATATAAAAAATGCAACATTAGTAGGATGCTGTGATGTTGATAAAGATAGAGTAAATGAAATTTCAACATTATATAATATTAAAGGTTATTATAATTATAGAGATATGATTAATGACATAGATGCTGTTATAATTGCTACACAAACTATTTATCATTATGAGATAGCAAAATTTTTTATGGAAAATGGAAAACATGTTTTGGTGGAAAAGCCTATTACATTTAAATATGATGAAGCAGAAAAACTTATAGAGATAGCTAAAGAAAATAATGTAAAATTTACAGTTGGACATGTTGAAAGATTTAATCCTGTTATAGATGTTTTAAAGAATATATTTAATAGTAATGAAACAATTGCTATGAGTGTTAAAAGAATGAGTCCTGTAGATAATAGGGTACAAGATATAGATGTAGTTTTAGATTTAATGATTCATGATATAGATGCTATTTTATACATCATGGATGGTAAAAAAATTAATAACATTGAAGCTATAGGAAGAAGTGTAAAAAAAGAATCAATTGAACAAAAAAACTGTGATTATGCAGTGGCATATATTTATTTCAATAATGGAGTTATAGTAGATTTAACAGCTAGTAGAGTTACTGAAAAGAAAATTAGAAATTTATATATTAATAGTGTAGATAAGTTTATTGAAGTTAATTATATGGATAAGAGTATAACTATTTTTAGTCAATTAGAAAGAAATCTAGAGGATAAAATAGGATATAAAAATGAGTTTATAACTAAAGAGGCATTTATAATTAATAAAGATGCATTAATTGAACAAAATCAAAATTTTGTGGATTCAATAGTTAGAAATGTACCATTAAAAGTTAAGGCTGAAGAAGCATTGATTGATTTAAAAGTTGTTAATATTATACGTGAAAAAATATATAATAAAAAATTTATATAAATTGGGATGTGATATATTATGAATTACTTTAAACATCCAAGTGCAGAAGTAAATGAAAAAGCAATTATAAAAAATAATACAAAGATTTGGAACAATTCTCAAGTTAGAGAGAATGTATTAATAGGAGAAAATTGTATAATAGGTACAAATGTATATATAGATTTTGATGTAGTTATAGGAAACAATGTTAAGGTTCAAAATGGAGTTAATGTATACCATGGTGTAGAGATTGAAGATGATGTATTTGTTGGGCCAAGTGTTACATTTACAAATGATATGTATCCAAGGGCTTTTAATAATGACTGGGAAGTTTTTAAAACATTAGTTAAAAGAGGGGCATCAATAGGTGCAAATTCAACAGTGGTTTGTGGAATTATTATAGGAGAATTTGCAATGATAGGGGCAGGGAGTGTAGTGACTGAAAATGTAAATCCATATGAATTAGTTGTTGGAAATCCTGCTGAAAGAATTGGTTATGTATGTAAATGTGGTAACAAATTAAATAAAAATTTAGAATGTGAAGTTTGTAATAGAAAATATGAAATTTCTAAAGAAGAAAAGATCATAGAAGTTAATAAATAAATATCATAAGAATTTTAAAATAAGAAACTATAGTTCATTATTTTAAAATTATCTCGATAATGTAGTATAGAAGTAAAATTCTAAATTAAATGAAAGCGAGGAATTTTTATGGATATAGGAGCATTATCTATGGGAATGAGCAATGCATCATTATCAAGTGCAGTTAGTTTAGCAGTTACAAAACTTCAGATGAATTCAAATGATCAAATAGCTGCTGGATTAACAGAAATGATGGGAGAAATGGCAGTTGATCCTAATGTAGGTTCAAAGCTTGATGTTCAAGCATAAAGAATTACAAAATTTATAGATATAAAAGAGTTAGCTTAATTAAGTTAATTCTTTTTTTATTTTATAGGGAAACAAGTTGAAAAATACAATTATGGTTATTTGATATTTAAATAATTTCATTTTACAACTTATATTCATATAATATTTAGATATTTATTTATAAGAAAGAAAAATGTAGAATATTGTTGTAAAAAATTTTTTTTACATTAAAATCAACCGTTCTATTGATAAAGTATGAAATATGAAGTAAAATGTTAACGAAAAATTAACTCAGAATGAAAAAAGTGTAAAATAATGAGTTTTAATTCATATAAAATTAATTAAATTCAACTATATAAAGAAAGTAAATATGTCTATTTATGGTTGAGTTGAAAATTTAGCAGTAACTTATAAACAAATGAAAATTAATTTAAAGGAGAATAGAATGAAAGATAAAAAAAGGAACGGTAAGTTTAAAAGTGTAAAGACAAATATGACTATAGAGTCTGTTGGAGCAGTTATTATAATTTTACTTTCTGTAATTATTTCAGTAAATATTGTAGCTGTAAATATTATAACTAATATGACAAAACAAAACATGAAAACTATGACATCACAAGCATCACAAATTATTGGTAAAGGAAATCAAATAAACACCCAGTTAGTAAAAATATTAAGTAGTGGAAATGAAATAAAAAATAAAGAAATTGATAATACAAAAAAGTTATCAATACTTGAAGAATTTAAAAAGAACAATGATATATTATATGTTTCAATAACAGATAAAGATGGAAATGTATATATAAATGATAAGATAGACTTTGGTAATGTAAGTAATGAAGAATTCTTCAAAGAATGCATTAAAGGAAATAGTTATACTGAAACTAAAAGATATAGCAAAGAATTAGGAAAACATGTGTTGACATACAATGAGCCGATAAGGAATGGAAATGAAATTATAGGAATATTAACTGTAGCTAGAGATGCAAAAAAATTATCAGAAGAAATTAGCAACATAAATTTAGGAAAAAATGGCGGAGTTTATGTTATAGATAAAAATGGAAATACTATTTTAAGTAATGTATTTGAAGATATAGAGAATGAAGAGAATATAATTGAATTAGCGAAAGAAGAAAGTGCAGTAGTGCCTGTAGCAGATATGCATAGAAATGGAATAGCAGGAGAAAGCGGTGTAGGGGAATATAGTGCAAATAAAAGTACTAAGTTTTTAGCATATACACCTATAGCAGGAACAGATGGATGGGTTACATGTATTTGGCTTAAAAAATATGAAGTTCTAAGTGCTTTAACTGAGCTTCAAAAAGTATTTATAGTAATAACTTTAATAGCTATTATGATTTCTATTTGTACAAGTCTTAGAATGGGAAGAAGGTTTGGAAAATACTTAGATAAAATAAAAGGTGCTATTGAAACTATGGAAAGTGGAGACTTTACCATGACTTTAGATGAAAAGGATATAAAACTTCAAAATGAAGTAGGAGATATATATAGGTCAATAAGAAATAGCAAAGATTCTATAAGTGAAATAATAAGAGCTGTAAGAGATAATTCAGAAACTATAAATGAGCAATCAGAAATATTAAAGGTAACATCGGTTGAGATGTTAGAAGGATCACAAAATATTGCAACAGCAATAGGTGAAGCTGCCAAGGGAAATGATGAACAAAGTGAAGAGATGACTAATATAAATATAACAAATAAAATGTTCGATGAAAAAATAACCTATATGTCTGAATATGTTTCAGAGTTAAGCAATACAGCTGAAGAAGTCGGTAGTGAAGTAGAAAAAAGTAACAAGGACATGGAAAAATTAATTACTTCAGTGAATGAATTTAGTGAAACATTTAGTGAATTTGTAGAAGTTATTACAAGTGTAGATAAGAAAATTAATTCTGTTAATGATATAACAACAGTAATAAATAGTATAGCTGAACAAACAAATCTACTTGCATTAAATGCAGCAATAGAAGCAGCAAGAGCTGGAGATGCAGGAAAGGGATTTTCAGTAGTTGCAGATGAAATAAGAAAGCTTGCTGAACAAAGTAAGGAATCTGCTATAGAAATAACAAAAGTCATAGAAGATGTATTATGTGAAAGTAGCAACATGTACAATAGCACAAAAAATATGAGTGACGAAATGAAATGTCAAAAAGATAATATTGAAAAAACAATTAAATCATTTAAAAATATGGAAGATTTTATACAAGATATTATACCTAAAATGGGAATAATGAGTGAGAATTCTAATGAAATAAAGACAGAAAGTCAATCAATAGCTAATAAGTTAGAAAATTGTACAGCTATATCAGAGGAAATGTCAGCAACAACAGAAGAGATATTAGCTTCAACAGAAGAATTAAATTCATCAAATGAAGAAGTTGCAAATACTGCAATAAAATTATTAGATTTAACTAAAGAATTAAAAGAAAAAGTTGAGATATTTAAAATTTAATTAATAAATATATGAAGGTATAGTATGTAAGTGCTATACCTTTTAATTTTTAGAGGACCAATTCATTGATAAAGTAAAAAATTTATTTTAAAAAATATAAATGAAAATTAATTTAAAAAAGGTCATAAATACATACTTTTAAGGAAAATAGAATAAAAATAAAATTTTATTAAATTTACAATATAATACTAAAACAATTTATGATAAAATAATTATAAAATCAACAAACTTCCAATAAATATTTAAAATGAAGAATAAAAGGCAGAAAATGAAGAAAAATGTCGAAATGGGAAAAACAATAAGGAGTATGTCATGAAAGATTATTTTGGGGACAAAATATAAATTTAAACTTATTAAGGGTAAAATTTAAAAGATATTAGTAGTTTTTTAAATAAAGTTATTTTAAGTTATATAAGTTTATTTTTAGGGGGTGCCTCATATAAAAGCTATGAAATAGGGGTGGTATAATTGGTAACAAATGAGAATTTAAAAAAGAAGAAAATTAGAAAAAGCATTAAAAAACAATTAATGATGAAAATTGTAGGTGCATTTTTAGCAGTCTTATTAGTGATATTGATATCTGTTAACGTGGTAGCAACTAAGATACTTACACATAATAGTACAGAATCTATGAAAACAATAACAGATGAAGTATCAAAAATAGTATCAAAAGAAGCAAAAGATTGTTTAGAAGTTGCTGATTTTTTAAGTGAAAATATTTACATAAAAGATGTAAATTCAACGATAGAACAAAAAAAAGAGATAATGGCTAGGTATACTAAAAAATATAATTTAATATCAATTGGATTTACAGATAAGAATGGTAAATTACATGCTACTGACGGAACTGATGGGTTGGATAGTAAAGATAAGCCATATTTTAAAAATGCAATGGCGGGAGAAAAGTTTATACAATCTACTACATATTCAAAAAGCAGCAATAAATACATAATGATATATAGTGTACCTGTTAAAGCTGGTGATGAAATAGTTGGTGTTTTAAGCATTGTTCAAGATGCTAAGAAATTATCAGAAGCTATAGGAAGTTTAAAATATGGAGAAACTGGTGGGGTATATGTAATAGATAAAAAGGGAGCAACCATAGCAAGTAGTTCTTTTGATGATATTAAAGCAAGAGAAAATATAATAGAGGAATCTAAGACTGATTTAAAATTAGTTGATATTTCAAAAATACAACAGAAAGCCATTAATGGAGATAAAAGTATAGGCGAATATACATATAATGGAGTAACTAAGTTTTTAGCATGTGTTCCAGTTGAAAATACTGATGGATGGGTTACTTGTGTATTTATAGAAAAATCAGAAGTGCTTAATAGTTTAAATAAATTGCAGATTTTATTAGTAGCTATAATAATTATTGCATTAATCATAGCAGGTACAATAAGCTTATTAATAGCAAATAGGTTAACTAAGGCATTTAATAAAATAAAATCAGCAGTTAATACAATAGCAAATGGAGATTTTACTATAACATTGAAAGATGATGATTTTAAACGAAATGATGAGATTGGCGATATATATAATGCATTATATAAGTGTAAGATTTCTATGAGTGAATTAATAAAAGCTCTTAAAGATGATTCAAAAGTTATAAATAATCAATCAGAAATTTTGAAAAATACATCAGAAGAAATGTTATCAGGAGCTACAGATATATCAGCTGCAATTTCAGAAGTTTCAAATGGAAATGATGAACAAAGTACAGGATTGACAATTATAAATCAGTCTATGATAAAGTTTGGAAATCAAATAGAAGAAATGAATGGAGCTATAGTAAATATAAATAAGATGGCTGAAAATATTGGTTTAAATGCAACGAAAAGCAATAAAGATATGGAGAATTTAGTTGAGTCAATGAATAACTTTGGAAATGGTTTCAATGAATTTACTAACATTATAGAAAAGGTAAATAGTAAAATAAATTCAGTTAATGAAATTACAAAAGTGATAAATGATATAGCAGAACAAACAAATTTATTAGCATTGAATGCAGCTATAGAAGCAGCAAGAGCAGGAGAGTCAGGAAAAGGATTTTCAGTAGTAGCAGAAGAAATAAGAAAACTTGCAGAACAAAGCAAGGATTCTGCTATTGAAATAAATAATGTTATAAATGAAGTTTTAAATGAAAGTAAGAATATACATTCTAGTACAGAAACAATGCAAGAAGATATTATAATACAAAAAAATGATATAGATAAAGCTATAATATCATTTAAAAATATATCTAAAAACATAGATAATATATTACCTAGAATAGGTGAAATACAAGCTGCATCACAAGATATAAACATGGAAAGAGAAGAAATTTCAAAAAGAGTAGAAAATACAACAGCTATATCAGAAGAATTGTTAGCAACAACAGAAGAAATTTCAGCATCAACAGAAGATTTTAATTCATCAAGTAAGGACGTTGCAAGTGCTTCTGCAAAATTGTTATGTTTAAGTGGAGAATTAAATAGTAGAATAGAATTTTTTAATATTGAAGAATAGAATGAGTATAAAAAATAGAGAAGAAAAATTCCTTCTCTATTTTTTTATTAATAAACAATACGTAGAAAAAAACGAAATAAATAATAAATATGTAAAAATTTATTAAATAATATCGATAATTGAAATAAATGCGAAAATTTGATAAATTTAAAGTATTCAAAGGGGAACATTTAAATTTAAATTTTACTAAAAATAAAAATTAGATTTTAAATGAAATATATGGTTAGGTGGGAGGAATATTTTATGAAAAAGGTAAAGAGTAAAATTATGAATGGGGGTATAAAGCGAAAAATGATATCTAGGATTATGATGTCATTTTTGGCAGTGCTTATTATTATTTTTGCTACAGTAAGTTTTATGGCAAATAAAATAATAATAAAAAGTGACTTAGAAGCTATGCAAGACATTAATAGAAAAAATGCTAATGAAATTTCTGTTAGGTTTATGAAACAAAGAAAAATAGGTAATATATTAGCAAAAACTAATATATTGCAAGATACAAGCATAAGTTTTGATAAAAAATTACCGGCTATAAATGTATTTAAAGAAAATGGTGATGTATATTCAATAGGAGTTGCATATAAGGATGGAAAATACAACTCAACAAATGGAGAAAGAAATATAGATATATCTAATGAGGAATATTTTAAAAATGCATTAAAAGGAGAGGAAACTTTAACAAGTCCATATCTGAATGAAAAGGATAATATATATTATATAACTATGACACATCCTATTATAAGTGCAAACAAAGAAGTTATAGGTTGCTTAGTTATGAATATTAATGCAGAAAATTTATGTGAAGTTATGAAAACGATGGCATATAAAAACACAGGTACAAGCTATGTGATAGATAAAGATGGATATACAATAATGAGTCCAGATTTTGAAGATATAGTAAATAAAGATAATGAAATTATAAATGCAGAAAAAGACCCTTCATCTGTTGAAGTTGCCAATATACATAAAAAAATGGTTAAAGGAGAAGATGGGGTAGGTTCTTACTTTTATAAAGTAAATAAGTATTTAGCTTATGCACCTATAGAAGGAACTGATGGATGGTCTATTGGAATGTTTGTAGATGAGCCAGATTTATTAGCTGGATTAAATAGTTTAAAAACAACACTATTTACAATTACATTAATAGGACTTGCAGTTGCAGGTGTTATTAGTTATTCAATATCAAATAGTTTTTCAAAAAATTTAATAAAAGCTAAAGAAAAAATGGGTATAATGGCCGATGGAGATTTTACATTAAAAATAGATGAGAAATCACTAGGTTTAAAAGATGAAATTGGAGATATTTATAGAGCAATTGATAATACAAAAAAATCTATATCATATACGTTAGAAGCAGTAAAGGGAAACTTTGATATAATTAAAGAAAAAGGTGAAGGGCTTACATCTACATCTGAAAATATGTTTGCAGCATCTCAAAATATAGCAGCAGCTATACAAGAAGCTGCAAGAGGAAATGACAATCAATGTAAGGATTTAACAGAAGTAAGTATTATAATGAATAATTTTAGTGATAAAATAAATGATATGATAAAAAGCATAGATACTGCTAATAAATATGCAGAAGATGTAGAAGTAAAATCTACAGAGAGCAATAAAGATATGAAACAATTAAATGAGTCTATAGATAAATTTAATACAATGTTTAAGGAGTTCTCTAATAAAATTTCTCTTATGAACAATAATATAAGCTCAGTAAATGAGATAACAACAGTAATAAATAGTATAGCAGAGCAAACAAATTTACTTGCATTAAATGCAGCCATAGAAGCAGCAAGAGCTGGAGAAGCAGGAAAGGGATTTGCTGTAGTAGCAGATGAGATAAGAAAGCTTGCTGAACAAAGTAAAAATTCAGCAATTGAAATAAGCAATGTTATACAAGGTGTATTAAATGAAAGTGTACACATAGTTTCAGGAACAGAAAAAATGAGTGAAGAAGTAGAAATACAGAAATCAAGTGTAAATAGAGCAATAATGTCTTTTGAAGATATATCAGAAGCAGTGGGTAAAATTATTCCAATAATAGAATCTACAGCTAAAAATTCTGAAGAAATAGGAGAAGAAAAGAATAATATTATAGTTAAAATAGAAGATACAACAGCTATATCAGAAGAAATATCAGCAACAACAGAAGAGATTTCAGCATCAACAGAAGAATTTAATAGTTCTTCACAAGAAGTTGCTGAAACAGCAGAAAATCTAGATGAAATGATAAAAGAATTAGAAAATACACTATCAATATTTAAAATTTAATAAATAAAAATTAGAAAAGCTATATTAAAATAATTACTAAATTATTTTAATATAGCTTTTGTATTTTAAAACTATGCTATAAATATAGGGTTCAAAGCTCAAATTTAAAATAATAGATTTATTAAATGATATTATTAAGCTTACAGTTTATTTTTATTTTTATATTTGGAACCAAGTAAGAGTTAAGAGTGAAAAGTTATAGTTGATATTACTCACTTCGTTCCTAATATCTAAAAATAGAAATGCTTAAAAACTACGTTTTTATATTGTTTTCAACTAATTTGCTCTGCAAATTTAATAAAAAATCATTCTTTAAAATTGGATATTCAATTTTTATAGATGTGACTAAAAGCTATAGTACTTTAGTAGCTGAGGTTTTAACTTTGGTGGTCTTTTCATTTGATATGAAAATTAAATTTTACTTCTTACTTAAATTTTATATAAAAATAGGAATAACATGTAACTTTATAAATATCATTTGATAAATAGATTATTTTGATTTTGGAACCCTATAAAGCCTAATTAATTAGAAATATATGAATTAATTGTAAATAATAATAAAAAAATTAATTATTATTATAAATAAAACACGAAATATGTAAAAAAATAAGGAAAATAATCGAATATATGTAGTACAATATAAAAAATATAATACATATTTTGAGGGGTGAAGAATAATTGAAAAAAAAGGTGAAAAAATTTTCGAAATTTACAAATTTTAATAGTATAAAAACGGAATTCACATCTAAAATATCAATTACTTTTTTAGCTATGTTGATAGCTATTCTTTTAGTGATAACTATAAGTGCTAAGAATATACTTACGGAAAACACTAAAGATATTTTAAAAACAATAAATCATCAATCAGCGGATTATTTTTCTACAATAGTACATGATAGATTAGAATTTGCAAAAATTATGGCAAGTGATATTAGATTGTGGAATTCGAAAGTAGAAGAAAAAAGCAAGATAGAAACTTTACAATACTATATGAAAAGAAATAAATTAGAAGATTTAAAAATTATAAACTTAGATGGTACAACAATTACAAGTAAAGGAAAAAGTAATGAAAATTTTTCGAAAGAAGAATGGTTTGAGAAAGTAATTAAAGGTGAAGATTATGTACAAGCTATTCATTATGATGAAAGTAATAAAAAGTATGTTACAGCATACAATATTCCTATAAAAGATGAAGAAAAGATTGTAGGAATATTAAGATCAGAAGAAGATGGTAAGTATCTTTCAAGTCAGTTAGTGGATTTAAAATATGGTGAAACTGGTGGAATGTATGCTATTGATAAAACAGGTAGAACTATAGTAAGTAATGAGTTTGAGTATGTTGAACAAGAAGAAAACTTAGTTAAAGATGCAGTTGGAGATCCATCTTTTGAGCATATAGGAAAACTTTTAGAAAATGCAATTAATGGACAAGAAGGAATAGATGAGTATACATATAATAAGGTGTCAAAGTATATAGCAACAACTCCAGTTGAAGGAACGGACGGTTGGGCAGTTGCTACTTTTATTAATAAAGATGAAGCACTAGAAGCTTTAGGAACTTTAAAAACGTTATTAAATACATTGATGGTAGTATCAACAATATTAGCAATATTAATAAGTTTTAGATTAGCAACTAATTTTACTAAAAACCTTTTAAAAATTCAAAATGCTATAGAAATAATGGCTGATGGTGATTTCAGGTTTATGCTTAGTGAAAAAGAACTTGCTATGAAGAATGAAATTGGAAATATATATAGAGCTATAAGAAAGAGTAAAGAAAGTATAGCAAATATGATAATTTCTGTTAAAGAAAGTTCTAATATAATAAATGATGAATCAGATGTATTAAAAGCTACATCTAATGAAATGCTTTCAAGTTCTGAAAATATAACTAGCGCAATTCAGGAGGCAGCAAAAGGAAATGATGAACAAAGCAATGAATTGGTATTTATAAATAATTCAATGGAGTTATTTGTAAGTAAAATAGAAAATATGGTTATGGAATTTTCCAAGATTAGCAATATGGCTGTTGAGATAGAAAATCATGCAAGTGAAAGTAATAAAGATATGAATGAACTTAGAGTAGCTATAGAAAGATTTAACAATAGTTTTAAGAATTTCACTGAAGTAATAAATACTATGAATTATAAAATAAGCTCAGTAAATGAAATAACTACAGTAATAGATGATATAGCAGAGCAAACTAACTTACTTGCATTAAATGCAGCTATAGAAGCAGCAAGAGCTGGAGAAGCAGGAAAAGGTTTTGCTGTAGTAGCAGATGAAATAAGAAAACTTGCAGAACAAAGTAAAAACTCTGCTATAGAAATAACAAATGTTATAGATAATGTATTAAAAGAAAGCACTAATATATCTAGTACTACAGATATTATGACAGAAGATATAACAGCACAAAGTAAAAGTGTTGCTAGAACAATAGAATCATTTATTAATATAGAAAAACTAATAGAAAATATAATACCTAAGATAAATGAAATTAATAAAGGTGCTATAGAAGTAAATGAGGAATCAGCTAGAATATCAGAAAGAATAGAAAATGCAACAGCAATATCAGAAGAGATATCAGCAACTACAGAGGAAATATCATCATCTACAGAAGAACTTAATAATTCTAGTGAAGAAGTTGATAAAGTAGCAGTTAAGTTAGGTACTATGATAGAAGAATTAAATGATAAAATGGAAAATTTTAAAATCAATGAATAAGTTTAATTAAATTCATAAAATGTTTATAAAAAAATACATATAATTCATTTATATGTATTTTTTTTTTACGATAATATAAAAAAGTGTCGAAATACGACATTTTTTTACTGAAAATATCATAAAACTAGGAGGGATAAGGTTGAATAATTTGCTTAAAAATGGAAAAGCATTGTATAGTAAGGATGGGATTAGAACGCAACTTATAGTAAATATATGTGGTTCATTCATTGCAATATTACTAATATTAGCAACTATTATAACAGCAAAGTCTAAGGAGATTATCTTAGATAATAGTATAGCTACTTTGCAAAATATGACTAAACAGTCTGCAAGTACAATTTCAAAAGATGCAGAGCAAAATTTTTCATTAGCATCTATGATTACAGATGATAAGAATATATCCGATATGAATTTGGAATTTGAAAAAAAAATATCTATACTGAATAAGTATGTTGAAAAATATAATTTATTAGCAATAGATGTAGTTAATAATAAAGGAATTTTAAATTCTACGTCAGGTGCTAAAAATATAGATATATCAGGTGATAAATATTTTCAAAGTGCTATAAAGGGACAATATACGTTGATGCCGCCAGAATATTCTGAAGTTCATAAAACATATACACTTGGATATACAATACCAATTAAAAATGGAGATAATATAGTAGGCGTATTAGCCGTAATAAGAGATGCTAAAGTTTTATCTGAAGAAGTTTCTAAAATTACATATGGAGAAACTGGAAAGGCATGTGTAATTAATAATGAGGGAACAACAATAGCAAGTGCTGATTTTAAGTCTGTTGAAGAAAAGGAAAATGCTATTGAACTAGCAAAAACAGATAACAGATTTAATAAAATTGCTGAAATAAATGGAAAAATGATTAAAGGAGAGAGTGGTATTGAAAAATACTCTCTTGGTGCAGAAAAATATTTAGCATATGAACCTATAGAGAATAGTGGGGGATGGTCATTAGCATTTTTTGTAGAGGAAGATGAGTTATTAAGTAGTTTTAATAAGGTTATAAGAATTTTAATGATATTAATAGGAATATCTATAGTAATTGGAATAATATTAAGTTTAAGAATTGCAATTTTATTTAGCAAAAACTTATATAAGGTTAAAGATTATATAGAAGAAATGGCTGAGGGCGATTTTACATCTAGATTATCAGAAAAAGAGATGAAAAAAGGTGGAGAAATAGGAGATATTTATAGAGCTATAGAAAAAAGTAAAAAGTCAGTAAGTGAAATAATAAAATCAGTTAAAGAAAGCTCTAGTATTTTAAATACTAATTCAGATCATTTAGAGAATACATCTAGAAATATGTTATCTGGATCAAAAGATATATCAGCAGCTATATATGAAGCAGCTAAAGGAAATGATGAACAAAATGTAGAATTAGTTGCTATAAATGATTATATGATTCAGTTTGGGAAAAAAGTTAATACAATGAATAAAGAGATTATGATCATAGATGAAATGACTGGAGATATAGGGTCTAAAGCAGTAAGAAGTAATGAGGATATGAAATCATTATTTGATTCTATAGATAAGTTTACAGAGAGTTTTAATAAATTTGCATATGTATTAAATAATGTAACTGTTAAAATAAGTTCTGTAAATGAAATAACAGAAGTTATTGATAGTATAGCAGAACAAACAAACTTACTTGCATTAAATGCAGCTATAGAAGCAGCTAGGGCAGGTGAAGCTGGAAAGGGATTTGCAGTAGTAGCAGATGAAATAAGAAAACTTGCAGAACAAAGTAAAAATTCAGCAATTGAGATAACTCATGTAATAGAAAATGTATTAAATGAAAGTAAATTTATGTCTGAGGGAACTAAAGACTTAGAACAAGAAATTCAACGTCAAAGAGAAGATGTAAGTAATGCTATAAAATCCTTTGGTACTATATCTAATCTCATAGAAACTATATTACCTAAAATTATAGATATAAAAGAAAGTTCTCAAGAGATAAGCAGGGAAAAAGATGAAATAACATTAAAACTTGACAATGCAACAGCAATATCAGAAGAAATATCAGCAACAACAGAAGAAATATCAGCATCTACTGAAGAACTAAGCACATTAAGTGGTCAAGTAACCCAAGCATCAGAAGAATTAAGAGAATTAACAGAAGAATTAGTTGAAAAAATAGAAGTGTTTAAAATTTAAATGAAAGAACGGAAGGTTAATTAATCTTCTGTTTTTTCATTTTATAGGAACTTAAATTTTTTTACAAAAGTTTAGATTTAAGTATTATATGGGGTTACAAGTTATTCCTATTTTTATATTTGAAAATAAGTTAAGAAGTAAGAGTGAAAAGTGAATAGTTATGGTAGAGAGCACTTACTTTGTTCCTAATATCTAAAAATAGAAATATCTAAAAAACACGTTTTTGTGTGATATATAAATATCTGTTTCTCAATTGAAATTATTCAAATATCAAATGAGAAATTTAATCTATATTTTTAAATGTAAAATGGATAGTGAATGTAAAAATTTGATTTCTAATTTTTAGAAATAATTTTTTTATTAAATTTAAAAATGTAATATGTAAAAATATAGTTAAATTATTTATTAACATTTAATAAATGGAATTGAAAGGTAAAATTTACAATAGTATTATATAGTTATATTACATTTTAAATTCAATGATTAAGGGGGAAATATATTAATTAATTTATATGAATTATAGGAGGAAATACAATGAAATTTAATTTTAATAAAGACAACTATATTTTTACAATAGATGAAATATCACAAATAGCAAGTATTGCTATAGATAAAAAAATGAATAAGTTCAAGGCTTTTTTAATAAAAGAGGCTAATTTCATTAAAGAAATTTGCAGTTTAGAAAAAGAATTGAATTATAAGTATTTTACTAAATCTTTTGAGGAATTATTAGAAGATAATAATAGATTATATGATGAGGTTAAAGGTGAAGGTTATAAAACAAGTTACTGTAATCCTACATATGCAGTAGAAGTTTTAGGAGAAGAATTAGGTCAAATTGCTACAGTTTTAGCTAGCTCATATAGAGGTTATATAGAGTATGCATTTTCTCATAATTTAAAAATGATGCATTTTTATAATGAATATTTTTTAAGCATTTATAATTATGTAGCAGATATGAGAGAAATAGATGCGTTAAAAATAAAAGAATTATTAAAGGATTTAGCATTGAATAGCTCAGAATTATTAGAAGAAGAAAATTTAAATAGACGTTTGATTAAAACAGATAATTATAAAAAAGATATAATAGAAAATTCAGATTTAGAAGATATAAGATATTTATTTAAATATGGTAGTTATATAAGTGAAAATGAAATAAAAACAGCACAGTTTTTAAATAAATACAAAGATATAGATTTAATAGCTACAACTGTAGTAAATGCATATATTCAAGGATTTAAGAGGGATAATAAGGATTATACAAAAAAATCTACAGCAAGAGTTATTGCAAATGTAGGTCAAGAGCAGATTCTAAGAGCATTAATAAGAAAGTTAAAAGAGAGTTCTATAGAAGCAATATTTAGCTATATGGAAACTACTTCACCAAACAAACAATTTGATTATGATCATAAATTTGATATGGCTTTATCTTATGATGAAGAAATAAGTAATGAAAAAATGAAATCAACCCTTAAGGCATTTGAAGACAATAAAGATGGTTTAAATAAGTATGGTGGAGTTTTAGTTTTTGAAAAGTTTGGAGATATACCTTTTGCACCAGAATCAAAAAAAGAGGCACTAAAACTTAATCAAGAACAAAGTAAGATATTACAAAGTTATAGATCTAAAATTATGGTAGAGGAAGATAAGTATATTCCAGAGTCAGAAACAAGCTTTACAATAATAGCATTTCCTGTACCAGAAATAGGAGAGAATTTTGAAGAAATATTTGAAGATATATTAAAAATAAATTTGTTAGATAGTAATAAATATTCTAAGATTCAACAAAGTATAATAGATGCATTAGATAAAGCTGATTATGTTCATGTAAAAGGATTTGGGAATAATAAAACTGATATAAAAGTAAAAATGAATGAAATTATAAATCCAGAAAAAGAAACAAATTTTGAAAACTGTGTAGCTGACGTAAATATACCAGTAGGAGAAGTATTTACATCTCCTACTTTAAAATGTACTAATGGAATTTTACATGTAGATGAAGTTTATTTAGATGATTTAAAATATAAGAATTTAGAATTAAAATTTAAAGATGGATATGTTGAGGAATATACTTGTACTAATTTTGCAAAGGAAGAGGAAAATAAAAATTATATAAAAGAAAATTTATTATTTCCACATAACACATTGCCAATTGGAGAATTTGCAATTGGCACTAATACACTAGCATATGTAATAGCAAAGAAACATGATATAGTAAATTTATTACCTATATTAATAGTTGAAAAAATGGGACCTCACTTTGCTATAGGTGATACATGTTATAGTTATGTTGAAGATATAAGTGTATATAATCCAGATGGAAAAGAAATTATTGCAAGGGATAATGAAAAATCAATACTTAGAAAAACTGATATAGAAAATGCATATACTGGTTGTCATACAGATATAACAATTCCATATGATGATATAGAATTTATAACTGCTGTGTGTAAGGATGGAGAAAAAATAGATATTATAAGAGATGGTAGATTTGTTTTAGAGGGTGCTAAAGAATTAAATAAAGCATTTATTTAATAAGTAAATTTAAATAGGAGAAAATTAACTTCTCCTATTTAAATTTTAAATTAAAGTTATTATAGAATTTTAATTAACTTTGGTTTAAAATTAAGTTTAGATAAAAATAAGCTTATAAATTAAGTTTATTCAAAATAACATAAGTTAAAGGTGGTATTTTTATGCTAAAGGATAAAGTAACTAAATTTTATACTTCAGAATACGATTTAAATTGTGCAGAGACAATATTATATGCAGCAAATGAAGAATACAACTTAAATCTTAGTAAAGAAACATTTAAAACAATGGCTGCATTTGGTGGTGGTATGGCAGTAGAAGGAACTTGCGGAGTTGTTACAGGTTCAATCACTGTACTTGGATTATTATTTACAAAAGAAAGAGCACATGAAAGTGATAGAATAAAATTATTAACTCAAGAATACATAGATAAATTCAATAAAGCATTAAAAACAGAAAACTGTTTGGAGTTAAAAAATAACTATAGAACAGAAGAAGAAAGATGTGCAAAAATACTATATTCAGGTGCAGAAGTATTAGATGAAATAGTAACAAGAGAAAGAAAAGCAGAAAGTAAATAGTTTATAAATTTATTAGAATGTAAAAAGAGCAATTTAAAAGGTCATTCATGAAATATAGTGACTATTTAAATTGCTCTTTATAACTATAGGATTCTAAATTGAAAATGAAGTTTTTAAGTATTTATATTCTAATCAAAGACCGCCAAGGTTAAAACCTCGGCTGCGAAGGAGAAAAAGAAAATTTGTGCCAAACTCTGTAGGCGAGGTTTTAACCTTGCTATTACACGATATTATTTTAAATATTGTATCCATATAAAAGACCGCCAAGATTGAAATCTCAGCTACAAAGGAGAAAAAGAAAATTTGTGCCAAACTCTGTAGGCGAGGTTTTAACCTTGCTATTACACGATATTATTTTAAATATTGTATCCATATAAAAGACCGCCAAGATTGAAATCTCAGCTACGAAGGAGAAAAAGAAAATTTGTGCCAAACTCTGTAGGCGAGGTTTTAACCTTGCAATTACACGATATTATTTTAAATATTGTATCCATATAAAAGACTGCCAAGATTGAAATCTCAGCTACGAAGGAGAAAAAGAAAATTTGTGCCAAACTCTGTAGGCGAGGTTTCAACCTTGCAATTACACGTTGATATTTTAAATTATATATCCGCATTGAAGACCGCCAAGGTTAAAACCTCAGCTACGAGGGTGTAAGGAGAATTTGTCTCAATTTCTGTAGGTGAGAATTCATTCTTGTCAAATGTTATTGGTATATATTGTTTTTAAGTATTTCTATTCATAAATATTAAGAACCAAGTGAATAATATTAACCATCATTGCTAATTAATTTCAAACATGATAATGAAATAAATTGTAAGATGGGTAGTGTTCTTTTGAGAAAGGGATTACTTTGAGTTTGGAACCCTATATATGGAGGTGATGTTTTTGAAAAATAAAGTGAAAATTTTTATTGTTTTGATATTTGTAGCGCTAATTATAGGGTGTAGTGGTAGCAATAAAAGCAGTATAGATAATAATTTTAAAGTTGAAAAAGAGAAAATAATAAATGAAGATAGGATTAAAAGTAGTGAATTGGATATGGTTAAAAAAGTTGAGAATATGACATTAGAAGAAAAGATTAATCAAATGATGATGATTTCAATAGCAAAGGTTAATGCAGATGGAAACATTATAGATTTTACAGAGGTTGATTATAATACAAGAAAATTTTTAACTGAAAATAAGCCAGGTGGAATTATACTTTTTAAAAATAACATGATAAATGAAGATCAGACAAGAAAATTAACTAGTGATATAAAAGCTATATATAACAATAGTCATTTGATTATAGGGACTGATGAAGAAGGTGGCATTGTTAGAAGAATACCAATAGAAAGTGAAAATTTAAATGCTAATGAAATAGGAAAAACTAAAGATATACAAAGAGCATATAAGTCAGGAGATACTATTGGAAAATCACTTAAAAAATTAGGCATAAATGTGGATTTTGCACCTGTTGTAGATATAAATACCAATCCTAATAATCCAGTTATAGGTGTTAGAGCTTATAGTGATAATGCAGAAGAAGTAGCTAAATTTGCAATGGAGTTTATAAGAGGGTTAAGAGAAAATAATATACTATCAACAGCAAAACATTTTCCGGGACATGGAGATACTGTTGAAGACTCACATGTTGGACTGCCTAAAGTTGAACATTCAAAAGAAAGATTGGAAAATGTTGAACTATATCCTTTTAAAGAAGCTATAAAAAACAATGTAGATATGATAATGGTAGGACATTTAATAGTTCCTTCATTAGATGATTCTAATTTACCAGCAAGCTTATCAAAAAAAATAATTACCGATTTATTAAAAGAAGAATTAAAGTTTAATGGAATCGTAATAACAGATGCTATGAATATGGGGGCAATAAAAGAAAATTTTGATTATAAAGATGCAATAGTTAAGGCAATAAATGCAGGAAATGACATAATACTTATGCCTATTGATTTTGTTGTAAATGAAAGTGAAAATTTATATACAGACTTAATTAAGTATGTTGGTTTATCTGTAAAAAAAGGTGAAATAAGTGAAGAAAGAATAAATGAAGCTGTAATTAAAATACTAAGGTTAGAAGTATAAAAAAATATAGGGTTCCAAGTTTAAACTTTAAGTTATTCATGTTTCAGTTGAGAAAGGGCGATTTAAAGTGTTATACAAAATTAACAATTAACGATAAACAATTAACAATGAAGGATAAAACTGAAGTATCAGTTTTCTAAATAAATTTTTATGATAATTTGTTAAGCAAATTAGTTAAAACATATAAAAAAACTAGTTTTTTTATATTTCTATTTATAAATATTAAGAACGAAGTGAGTAATATCAACCATCATTGTTAATTGCTAACTGTTAATTGTTAATTCGTTCCAATCATAACAATGGAATAAACTGTAAGCTTAATAATATCACTTGATAAAGATGTTATTTGAATTTCAAACTTGGAATCCTATATATAAAACATTTTGGAAAATTATTTTTAAAAAAGAATTTTTATACTCAAATTTTGGTATAATGATAATAATTATATTTACTTTATTTAATTTAGGAAGGGAGATATTATGGATTTTAAAGAAGTTTTAGAAGTAGACGATAAAGTTATTTTAAAGGATGTTAAAAATTTTGAATTAAAAGATATTTTTGATTGTGGACAGTGTTTTAGATGGAATGAAACTGTCAACAATACATATATAGGAGTTGCATTTAGAAAAGTAGTAGAGGTTGAAAAAAGTGGAAATGATGTGATTATTCACAATGCAAATTTAAATGATTTTAACACTATTTGGTGTGATTATTTTGATTTGAAAAGAGATTATTCAGAAATAAAAAAGGAACTTAGTAAGGATGAAATTTTAAGAAAATCTGTAGAGTTTGGAGAGGGTATTAGACTTTTGAAGCAAGACCCTTTTGAAATTGTTATATCATTTATAACTTCTGCAAATAATAGAATACCAATGATAAAAAGAGCTATAAATAACATAAGTAAAGAATATGGAGATGCTATAGAATATAAAGGAAATACATATTATACATTTCCAACAATAGATCAATTTAAAAAAGCTACATTAGAAGAAGTAGAAGCCTTAGGTGTAGGATTTAGAGCAAAATACATAATAGATGCGGTTGAGAAAATATCTAACAACATATATAACTTAGAAGAAATTAAATCATTAAATGATGATGAGTGCCATGAAGCGTTAAAACAATTTAATGGTATAGGACCTAAAGTTTCAGATTGTATAATGTTATTTTCAATGCAAAAGTATAGTGCTTTTCCTGTAGATGTTTGGGTAAAAAGAGCAATGCAATATTTTTATGTAGCTCCAGATGTGTCTTTACCTAAAATTAGGATTTTTGCTAGAGATAAATTTGGAGAATTAGCAGGATTTGCACAACAGTATCTATTTTATTATGCTAGAGAAAATAAAATAATTACATAAAAATATCAACAAAATTACAAGTATTTACTTTACTTATTATATTAATATGTAAGAAAAAAACAGGGTTATCTATGTTAATTCAAAATTTAAACCAAAATAGTATCAATAAAATGGGGTGGTAAAGTGAATAAAAAAAGTACTAAGAAGAATTTTAAGGATGTTTTAGATAAGTATATCTTTCATATAATATTTGGAATCTTTGTTTTAGTTACAATAGTAGTACTATATGAATATTTCTTTAAATATGCTGATGTTATAAAAAATCCACAAATGATAAAAGACACTATATTATCTTATGGTATTTTCAGTGGGGTTATATATGTTTTGTTGCAAGTTGTTCAAGTGGTATTTTTCTTTATCCCTGGAGAGCCAATTCAAGTAGTTGGAGGATATATTTTTGGTACTGTTTTTGGTACAATTCTTTCAATTATAGGTATAGCAATAGGAAGTGGAATAGGATATTTAATTGCAAGATACTTAATGAGAAATCAAGTTCAAAAGATGATTGAGAATAAAGACTTGAAACTATTCAGAAAAATTCTTACCAAAGGTAGCGATAAAATTGTAATATTTTTTGTTTATATAATTCCGGGAATACCGAAAGATGTATTAGTATATTTATGTGGAGTATCTGATGTTGCTTTTATGGATTTTATGTTATACTCTACACTTGGGAGGTTTCCTTGGATTTTAATCTCTGCAATTTTTGGAAATGGAATAGTAGATAAAAACTACACTACATTAATAATAACAACAGTTGTAGCAGTAACTTTCTTTATATTAGGAGTATTAAAAGGAAAAGATATTTTAAAGAGATTTCATGAACGAAAGAATAAAAAAATTAATAAATTATAAATTATTCTTAAAATAAAGTAAAAGTAAGAAAAACATAGGAAAGTCTATCCAAATCAAAGGAAATGAAGAAAAAATCAATATATAAGAAGTATGGAAAGTTTGATATTAATTAACACTTTAATTATTATAATAATATAAATTAGCACTCTAGGATGAAGAGTGCTAACAAATAAAATTTTTAGGAGGGTTCACATTATGGCAATAAAACCACTTGGTGATAGAGTAGTAATCAAAAGATTGGAAGCTGAAGAGGTGACAAAAAGCGGAATAGTTTTAACAGCAGCTTCACAGGAAAAACCACAAGAAGCAACAGTTATTGCGGTTGGACCTGGTCTTGTAGATGTAAAAATGGAAGTAAAAGTTGGAGATAAAGTATTATTTTCCAAATACTCAGGTAATGAAATAAAACATGAAGGACAAGAATATATCATATTAAAACAAAGTGATATATTAGCGATAATAGAGTAGTAAATATTAATTACAATTTAGGAGGTTTTTGAAATGGCTAAAAGTATTTTATTTGGCGAAGACGCTAGAAGAGCTATGCAAAAAGGTGTAGATGTATTGGCAAATACTGTTAAAGTAACACTTGGACCTAAAGGAAGAAATGTTGTTTTAGATAAAAAATTTGGATCACCACTTATAACAAATGATGGTGTAACAATTGCAAGAGAAATAGAGCTTGAAGATGCATTTGAAAATATGGGAGCACAACTTGTAAAAGAAGTTGCAACAAAAACTAATGATGTAGCTGGAGACGGTACTACAACAGCTACAGTTTTAGCACAAGCTATAATAAGAGAAGGTTTAAAAAATGTAACTGCTGGTGCAAACCCAATGTTAATAAGAAATGGAATAAGAATGGCTGTTGATAAAGCAGTTGAAGAAATAAAACAATATTCAAAACCAGTAAGTGGAAAAGAAGACATAGCAAGAGTTGCTGCAATATCAGCAGCTGATGAAGAAATAGGAAAGTTAATCTCAGATGCTATGGAAAGAGTAGGCAATGAAGGAGTTATAACTGTTGAAGAATCTAAATCAATGGGAACAGAACTTGAAGTTGTTGAAGGTATGCAATTTGATAGAGGTTATTTAAGCTCATACATGGTAACAGATACAGAGAAAATGGAAGCTGTATTAGATAATCCATATATCTTATTAACTGATAAAAAAATAACAAATTTACAAGAAATATTACCTGTACTAGAGCAAGTAGTTCAACAAGGTAGAAAATTATTAATAATAGCTGAAGATATCGAAGGTGAAGCTTTAGCTACATTAGTAGTTAATAAATTAAGAGGAACATTTACTTGTGTTGCTGTTAAAGCACCAGGATTTGGTGATAGAAGAAAAGAAATGCTTCAAGATATAGCTATCTTAACAGGTGGTACAGTTATAAGTGATGAACTTGGATTTGATTTAAAAGAAACTACAGTTGAAATGTTAGGTAGTGCAGAAAGCGTTAAAATTTCTAAAGAAAATACTGTTGTAGTAAATGGAAAAGGCGCTAAGGAAGATATAGCTAAGAGAGTTCACCAAATTAAAGTTCAAATGGATGAAACTACTTCAGAATTCGATAGAGAAAAATTAAACGAAAGACTTGCAAAACTTGCAGGTGGAGTAGCTGTAATTAAAGTTGGAGCAGCAACTGAGACAGAACTTAAAGAAAGAAAATTAAGAATAGAAGACGCATTAGCTGCAACAAAAGCTGCTGTAGAAGAAGGTATAATAGCAGGTGGTGGAACAGCATATGCTAATATAATACCAGTTATTGAAACATTAACTTCAGATGTTGATGATATTCAAGTTGGTATAAATATAATAAGAAAATCATTAGAAGAACCATTAAAACAAATTGCAATCAATGCAGGTCAAGAAGGTTCTGTAATAATAGAAAGAGTTAAGACATCAGCTCCAGAAATAGGCTATGATGCTTTAAGAGGAGAATTTGTAGATATGATAAAAGTTGGTATAGTAGATCCAACTAAAGTTACAAGAAGCGCACTTCAAAATGCTGCATCAGTAGCTGCTACATTCTTAACAACTGAATCAGCAGTAGTTGATTTACCAGAAAAAAACCCATCACCAATGGGAGCTCCAGATATGGGAATGGGCGGAATGTACTAAAATATAATAAAAAGATATAAATATAAAGCAGAAACTATATAATTTAGTTTCTGCTTTTTTTATATGAATTTGAAAAATATTATTTTATATCTATATCAAAAACCGCCAAGACTGAAGTCTCAGCTACGAAGGATCAAGAAGTTGATGAGTCATATATTTATTTTAAATTTTTATGTAGGGTGGAATTTATTCTACCTGGATTTAGAGTGGAATTTAAATCGAAGTCAGTAAAGGTTAAAATCTTAGATACAAAGGGTATATAGAAAATAAATTATTTTATGGCTAATATTTCTTATAGTATTTTTTATAAATCTACTGTAATATAAGTTTGGTTATTTAATAATGATATGAATTAAAACATAATAAAAAAAGGAAACAAAACATGTGTAAACATGTTTTATTATTTTTTAAGATTAACAAATAGTTAAAGTAAACAAAATGGAAAATAAATGAAATTAGAGTATAATAATAGAAAGTAAATAATATTATTGATTAATTTCAAATAAAATAAATTTAATACAAAAAATGGTCTAATTATTACAAATTGCAAGCAAAAATAGAGTCATATGATAATATGAAAATAAAGAAAATATTTATCATATTGCCTTATTAAAAAGATAGATTAAATAAAAATTTGAAAGTTTAAAAGTACTAAATTTTCAGTAGGCATTTGTAAGAATATATTTTTAAAAGTGCTAAAGGAGTTGAGTTCTAAGATATGGCAATATATAAAAAAAGATTAGGAGATTTATTATTAGAGCAGAAAAAGATAACACAATCTCAATTGAATAATGCATTAGAACATCAAAAAAAGGAAAAGAAAAAAATAGGTGAAATACTTGTAAATATGGGTGTTATATCAGAAGATGAAATCTTTAATGTTCTAGAACAACAACTTGGAATTGAGAGAGTATATTTAGATTCAATAGAATTGTCAGAAGAAATAGTGGCAATTATACCAGAGAACATTGCTAAAAAATATAACTTAATAGCTATTGGAAAAAAGGAATTTGAAATAATAGCAGCAACCTCTGATCCACTTAATATATTTGCAGCAGAAGATATAAGGATATTTACAGGTAAGGATGTACACTTTGTAAGTGCGACTAAAGGTGAAGTTGAAAGAGCTATAAATAAGATATATAGCAATATTGTTAGATATAGAGTAACAGATAGGGAAGAAATAGACTTATTTAATAATGAAATAATGGATTCACCTATAGTTAAAACTGTTAATTGGATTGTAGAAAATGCAATTAATGTTAAGGCATCAGATATACACATTGAACCATTAGAAAATAGAGTTAAAGTTAGATTTAGATTAGATGGTCAATTAAAGGAAATAATGTCACTAGATAAAAGTGATTTAAGGGCAATAGTAGCAAGAATTAAAATTATTTCAGGACTTGATATTGCAGAAAAGAGAATTCCTCAAGATGGTAGAATTTTAACAAAAGTAAATGGAATAGATGTGGATCTTAGAGTTTCCACATTGCCAACAGTGAATGGTGAAAAGATAGTTATAAGAATATTAGACAAAAATTCTAACAAAATATCAACAAGTAGTCTAGGGTTAACAGATGAAGATAATGAAAAACTTAAGAGAATAATAAGTAGACCTCATGGAATTATACTTTCAACTGGTCCAACAGGTAGTGGTAAATCAACAACTTTATATTCCATATTAAAAGAACTAAATAAAGAAGATATAAACATAATAACAATAGAAGACCCTGTAGAATTTTCTATAGACGGAATAAATCAGGTTAATGTAAATCAAAAAACAGGACTTACTTTTGCATCAGGTCTTCGTTCTATTTTAAGACAAGATCCAGATGTAATAATGATTGGGGAAATAAGAGATACGGAAACAGCAGAAATTGCAATGAGAGCAGCAATAACAGGACATTTAGTGTTAAGCACTTTACATACTAATGATGCACCATCAACAGTAATTAGACTTATGGATATGGGAATAGAACCGTATCTTATAGCAACATCTTTAGTAGGTATAATATCACAAAGACTTGTAAGAAAAATATGCCCTTATTGTGGAGATGAGTATGAGGCATCTAATTATGAAAAAGAAATGTTAGGCATAAATAAGAATGAGAGAGTAATTCTAAGAAAAAAAGTTGGTTGTCCAAAGTGCAATAAAACAGGATATAAAGATAGAACTGGTGTATTTGAAATTATGGAAATTGATTCTAAAATCAGAGAAGACATATCAAAATCCGTTAGTATAGATGATATAGGAAAAACGGCTAAGGAAAATGGAATGAATTCTGTAAGAGAAGCCTGCATAAAATTAGTATTAGAAAAAGTTACAACTATTGATGAGTTAGTTAGAGTTGCATATTTAGAAGATAGGTAATTAAGGGAGGCGAATCAATTGACAAATTTCACATATGAAGGTGTAAATTTTGAAGGCAAAAGTGTCCAAGGAGTAATCAAAGCACAGGATAAAAATGCTGCGATGGAACTTCTTATAGAACGAAATATATATCCTAAAGATATAAAAAAGTTAGTACAAAAGAAGAGTTTTTATGAGAAGCATATAAAAAAAGTTTCTTTTAAGGATATTGTTATATTTTCAAGAGAGTTTGCTTTTATAGTAAATGCAGGATTTCCACTTTTAGAAGGGTTAGGAGTAGTTAGAAATCAAGTTAAAAATTCAAAGTTTAAAGAAATACTTGATGAAATATACCTAGGCATTGAAAAGGGTGGTGCGTTGTCAGATGAAATATCAAAGCATAAGGAGTTTCCAGAAATGTATGCCAGTATGATAAAATCAGCAGAAACATCAGGAAACTTAAGTAATACATTAAATGTTTTAGCAGATTATTATGACAAACAGTATAAGATTAAAAAGAAAATAGCATCAGCTATGACTTATCCAATATTGGTATTTGGACTTGCACTTGTAATGATAATTTTTATTATAACTTTTATTATGCCAAAGATGGTTGCAAATATAACTGATGGTGGAGGAACATTACCAGGAATAACACGGGTATTTATATCAATTAGTAATGTATTAATTAATTATGGAATATTAATAGTTATTATGACAGCAGCAATTATATATTTAGTGCGTCAAAGGGTTAAGGATAATAGACAAATTTTAATTAAGTTTCATAGATTTAAGACTAAAATACCCATATTTGGTAGGCTTATAAATATGCTTATTGCAGCAAGATTTTCAAGAACCTTAGGTACTTTGTTAATATCTGGAATAGGAATAATAGAATCATTAGATTTATCAGCAAGAGTTGTTCAAAATGAATATGTTATATCTAAAATGGAATTTGTAAAGGCTAGAGTTGGAGAAGGTGAGTCTATAGGAGAAAGTATAAAAACTATAGATATATTTCCACAAATGTTAGTTGAATCAATAGTTGTAGGTGAGAGAGGTGGAAATTTAGATGAAGTTTTAACTAAAACTTCAGTTTTCTATGAAAATGATATAGATGTTATGACTAATCAGTTATCTTCAATACTACAACCAATAATAATAGTTTTTCTAGGAATAATGATTGCTTTTATAGCAATTGCAATGTATATGCCGTTATTTACAATGTATGACAGTATTTAGAATAAATATATTGGGAGAAATGTATTATGAAGAATAAGGGATTTACATTAGTTGAGATTATTGTAGTACTAGCTATAATAAGTATTTTATCAATCATGGTAGTACCAAATATGAAGGCTTATACAAGAAAAAAAGGAATAATACAGGTTGAAACTCAATGTAAAATTATTAGAAATGCGGTAAATCTGTACAACAGTGAAAATATAAAAGATATGATAAAAAAAGATGATGACATTATAAATGTATTAGAAAAACTTAACAATACTGTAATATTATCAGAAGAAAATAAAATAAATATTGAAAATCATATAAATTTAGATGATGGACATAATATAAAATTTTCAGCAATAGAAGATATAGCATTATATGGTTACGATAAATCAAAAGATAAAAGTTATAATGTGAATAACAAAATGTGGCGCTATGAATTGAATGACAGAAAAAATATATTATTACAAACTCAATAAAGTTAAAGACAGTATAATATTTTAAAATTTTATACTGTTACTAAATAAAATAGAGGGGTGAGGAGTATGAAAAAAATCTCTGGTTCAAGGAAAAAAGGCTTCACACTTGTAGAATTAATTGCAGTCATGACAATCGTTGCAATATTAGCGTTGATGATTGTACCATCGATAACTAATTATAAACACAAAGCTGTAAAAACGGACATTATATCTTCAGGTAAAGTAATACTAAATGCTGTTGATGCAATTAATGCAGAAAAACTAGGAAAAGAAGAAATAATTAAACAGGATGATGAAGTAGGAAAAATTCTTGAAAATTCTGAGGTAAAGGAATATTTAGAGGATGAAGATATTGAAAAAGTAGAAAAACTAATAGATAAGAGTATTACATTACAACAGTTAAGAGAGTATGTTAATAAGAAAGAAAAAGCAAAAGATGTTGAATATGATAAAAATGAAAATCAATTAAAACCAATATCAAAAGGCAAAAGTAATGACAATAGAAAAATAAACTAGTATAAATATTTTAATATTATAGGGAGATTAATAATATGAATTCAATTAACAAGAAGAAGAGAGGTTTTACACTAATAGAACTTATATCAGTAGTAGCTATAATTTTGATATTAGCATTAATAGCACTACCAAGTTTAAGTGGTTACAGAGAAAAAGCAGATAGAAGTAAAGCAGTAGCTTCAGCAAAAATTTTATTAAATGCTGCGGAAACATTTAATGCTCAAGATGGTGGAGACTCATATTATAGAAAAAATGAACAAACAAATGAAGTAGAAAAAACAAATTCAACAGGTGTTATAGGAGATAATTATGCGGTGCAACACATTTTGCTTCCAGCCCATAATTATATAGATTCTTATATGGGTGAAAATGAGCAAAAGAAACTTAGAAACTTGGTTGAGAAATATGGTAGTAATTTTGAACAGCAAATATATGAGAATGAAATAACAATTAAGGATTTAAAAGATTTTGTTGAGAATGAAGGAAAAAAAGTTGATAATTGTAAAGTTTATTTTGAAAAAGGAAAAATAGTGAAAAAATAATTAAGCATAATATTAATTTTCAATAATGAAAATTAATATAAATATTTAGGAGGGTGATTTAATATGAAAGTAAAAAAAGCAAAAAAAGGTTTTACACTAATAGAACTTATATCAGTAGTAGCTATAATTTTAATATTGGCATTAATAGCATTACCTAGCTTAAGTGGATATAAAGAAAAAGCTAGAACATCACAAACAGTGGCTTCAGCTAAAATAGTTTTAAATGCAATAGAAACTTATAATGCAGAAGCAGCCGATAAAATTGACGAAAGCCAAGATGTAAAAGAATTATTAAAGACAGACAAATTGAACAATTATATTAAAAAAGGAGATAGAGAGAAGTTTTCAACACAATTAGGAGAAAATACAAATGTAGAGACACTAAGGAATTTCGTAGACACAAATGGAAAAGCAGGAGATATAGTAACAAAAACAAGTGTAAAATAAATAAAATATAAATATTATAGTAACCCCAAATAGGGGTTACTTATTTAAAATAATACATAATAAATGCTGATGAAGTGAAAAATACTATTACAAATTTTGTAATAAAATGGTATTATATAGACATATAAGCTATAATCATCAGTAGTTATTATGTATTATTAAATTACAGGAAAGTTTGAGGTGTGTTTAGTGATTGAGGTTTGTATATTTATTTTTGTTATAGGTCTTATAATGGGAAGTTTTTTAAATGTTTGTATATGTAGAATTCCAGAAGGACAGTCAATTTCATATCCACCTTCACATTGTAGCAATTGTAATACAAGATTAAAACCTTGGGATTTGGTTCCTGTTTTAAGTTATATATTTTTAAGAGGCAAATGTAGGTATTGTAAAAGTAGAGTATCAATTCAATATCCAGCAATGGAAGTTTTGACTGGAATAGTCTATTTATTAATTTATATGAGATATGGATTAACATCATATACTTTAAGATACATAATATTAGCATCATTTCTTATAGTTATAGCAATGATAGACTTTAAAACTACTGATATTTACGATGCTACAGTTATAATTCCAGCTGTTATAGGTATTGTATTCATGGTATATGATTATTTAAATCATTTTAATGTATCAAGTAGGATATTTGGCGTTATATTGGTACTTTTTATAATAGGTGCAATAATTTTAATAACAAAAGCCATGGGAACAGGTGATTTAGAAGTATATATGTTAATAGCACTCTATGTAGGTTTTAAAGGAACTATATTTGTAATATTAACTTCTATAATTATAGGTGGAATAGTTGGATTAATATTAATAGCAACAAAAAAGAAAACTAAAAAGGATTTTATACCCTTTGGACCGTATATAGTTATTGCGGGAATAATTTTTATGCTTTATGGAAATCAAATCTTAAATTGGTATTTAAGTCTTATTTAGGGTTTCAAACTGAAAAATGCAATTGTTCGTATTTCAATTGATAATAATGTTATTACAAGAAACAGTTTTTCAATTAATAAATTATTATTTAAAATAAAAAGAGCAATTCAAAATATAGTACAAAAATTAACAATTAACGGGAATAATTAATCTTATATGTTAAGGTAGTGATATTTACTATTAAAACTATAATTAGCATAAGCATTAAGAGGGGGAATTTATTCTACAAGATAATTTTTTTATGGATAAAGTATTATAGTTTTTTATTTGAGTACAAATAAAATATTGTAGCGGGGATTTCAATCCCCGAGGATATTCACAATCCTTATTAATTATCAATTGGTTCAAAATCAACAAACTAGGAGTTAAATTATAACTTAAAGTGGAAGTTTTTAACTGAGATTTCAGTGTTTGAAGTTTTAAGCATGGAGAGAAAATCAAAAAAAGGTGGTGTTTAAGTATGTCTGAGAAGCCTACGAAGAAAGAGAATATTTGGAATAAAGACATAAAGGAACTGTTTAAAAAGAAAAAAAAGAAGGAAGATGAAATAAAAGATAAGGAAAATATAAATAAAGAAGAGAATGATAAAAAGAATAAGAAGAAAAAGAAAGTAAAAGAAAAGTTAAGGTTAGCAGTTGATATAGGTGAGGAGAGTATACATGTACTTGTTGGAACTAAACATAAAATAGTAGCTTATGATGAACTTTTTTTATCAGAAGGTGTTATTGAAAATGGTGATATTAATGATATTGAAGAAGTTAAAAATGAATTAGCTACTTATTTAAAAAGTTTGAGAAGGAAGCCTAAAGATGTATGCTTTGTTGTACATGGAGATGACATAATAACAAGATATATAGAGCTACCTATTTTAGGTGAAGAAGCATTAGAAACTGCAATAAGAATGGAGATAAAAAAAAGTTATCCAGATAAAGAAAGTTTATATTATTATAGTTATCAACTTGTTGAGGAAGTTGGTGAAGATGTAGCTATAAAGGGAAAATATATGATAGTTATGGCTAAAAAAGTTAAAATTGATAAATTTATAGATATTAGTGAAAAACTTAAGTTAAACATAAAATGTATAGATTTAAGTAGCAATTCATTAAAACGAGTACTATCAATATTAAATAAAGAAGAGAACTTAAATCATGTTGGTGCTATAAATATACAAGATACAGAAACTACATTTTGTATAATGAATAATGATATGCTTCAAATAGAAAAGAGAGTACATTTTGGAACTGCTAATATAAGAAAAGCATTAGAATTAAGTGAAGACGAATTAGATATCAAGCTAAAAAACATTAGTGTTAGTAATCAAGAAGATTATTTTAGTGAACAAGTGTTAGCTCTAATAAATACATTAACTACAGTGCTTAATAATGTAGCAAAGTTTTACTTTGGCGGTAGATCAGAAAATAATTTAAATAAGATATATATTGTAGGAAAATTAAATGAAATAAGAGGAATAGAAAAATATTTTGCTGAATATTTTGAAAGTGAAGTAATAAAAGTAGAGGAATTAAACTCTATAGTAGAAACAAAAACTCCAGATGATCTAGACCTTATAGAATATATAAATTGCTATGGGTTATTAATAAGAGAGTTAGAATAAAAAATATAATATAAGAAACTCGATATTCAATTTATTCGTTTAAATTAGGGGGAAGAGAGAGAAGAATGAAGGAGTTAAACTTAGTGCCTAAAGTGGTGCTATATAAACAAAATAAGAAAAAGAAAAATAAAAGAATTAATGCAATTATTATTACAATAGTAGTTGTATTAATTGGTGTAAATGCTTTTTATTATATTAGATATAGAATGCTTAGTGAGCAACTTATAACTTTACAGAAAAGTTTATCAAACTATGAAGATATATTAACACAAGATGATGAAGTGCAAAGTGAAAGTGAAAAGATAGAAAAGTATTTAGATAAAGTTGATGGATTAACAGTTGAAGATGAAAAAAAATCTTCTGAGGTTATAGAAGATTTTCAAGACACTTTACCAAGAGATTTAGTTATATCAAGCTATACTTTTGAAAATAATATAATAAACATATCAGGAATAGGAAAAGATTATGATTCTATTATAGAATTTTGGGGCAATGTAGAAACATCTAATAAGTATGAAAAAATAACTGTTCCAAGTATAGCTAAAAATAGTAATAATAAATACTCATTTACGGCAGAAATAGAATTAAGGAGAGGTGAGTAATATTATGAAACCACTTAAAAAGAGTGAGAAAGTTTTACTTGGAGTATTGTGTGTACTTTTGATAGCCTTAATAGTAACAAGATTGAAAATATCAATATTTCCATATAGGAGTGAAGCTAAAAGGTTAGAACACAAAGTTGAGAATACACAAAAACGACTAAGGTATGCAAAAAAGGTAGAAAATAATATAGGTGAAAAAATTAGTAATTTAGATTCGCTAAAAAAACAGCTAGATAAAGCTGCAAAAAAAGTTCCTACAGAAGCTAGAACTCCAGAAATAGGTTATGATATAAAAAAATTAGCAAAAAAATTTGATTTAGAATTAAATGATATAAGTTTTGGAGAAGAAAATACAACATCTAAAGATGAAGTAAATGAAGTATCAAATCAAATAAAAGATGTAGCAGATAAGATAAATGAAACAACAAAAAATAATAGTGAGACAAAAGTTCAAGATGAAAGCGAAACAATAAGCAAAGTACCTGTAAGCTTTAACATTTTAGGTGACTATGGTGAAATACTTGATTTTGTAAAAGCATTAGAAGAGCAGGAGAGATTATGTAAAGTTAGAGGAATAGCATTGTCTAATGATAAAAAATATAACATTAGTATGACTGTAGACTTTTTCTTCAGTGAATTAGATTATGATAGTGAAAAAGCAAGCTATGAATTTAATGAAGGTGATTATGGAAAAGAAAATATGTTTAAATAAATGTATAGTTGGTGGTAGGTGTGAAGTATAAAAAATCAGGTTTTACGTTAATAGAAATTATAATATCACTAGCAATAGTTATGATAACTTTTACTGCAGTAACTAGTATTTATAATGCTGTTAATAAAAATGTAGTACTAGAAAAAAGAAGGCAACACACTTCTATGTATAATAATACAATAGTTCAATCTATTCAAAATAAAGGAATAGAGTATGTAAGAAATATTAAGGATAAGAATTTAATCTATATTTACTTTGATAATAATAATGAATTATTAAGTATTATAGATGATTTAGAAAATAAGGGTAAAAAATTGGAATTTAATATTAATGAAGATAAAGAAATTTTTGAAAAACTTAAAAGCAATAAAAATGAAAAAAATTATGGTGCATGTATAAAAATAAAAGAAAATAGGAAAAGTGAAAATAATTTTTTTGAAAGCTATACATTAAATATCATAGTTTGGGATTTAAATTTAGATTTTACTCAAAGTGGACAATCTATGTCAACGTTTGAAATAGGTAGGTAAGATTTATGAAAAAGAAAGGAATGACATTAGTAGAAGTTATTATAAGTATGTCATTGTTAGCCATATGCATTTTAATGTTTTCTCTAATATTAAGATCTAATATGAAATTATTTAATATTATTGGAGGAAAATATGAAGTTAATAATAGTGCTAAATTAGCATCAAATAATATTTTAAGTACCTTAAAATACTGTGATGAAATAATAACAAGGAATGATATATTAAATAATGATGAATATAAAAATTTAGATTTCACTAAAAATACACCGAACTCTAATATGGTCTTTTACTTAGAAACAAGTTATTTAAGTGAAGTTGAAAAAAATAATGAAGAGAAGCAATTAAGATTTGTGTATGTTTTGAAAGATGATGAAAAATATAAAAATGTAAGAAATCTTTATAGATATCAACTTAAATCATTTGATAATAAAATTTTTGTATTAAATTCAAAAGCAAGAGTTATTAATGAATATGAGTTTTCTAATTACTTTAAATTAGGGGTAGATGGAAACATACAATATAAAAATAATCAAGCTATGGTCAATGACAATAAAGTTGTTGAAGTTTTAGGTGAGCTTGATAAAAAAGGAATAAATTCCATAAATCCAATTTTTAAACCTGTTATATTCAAGCCTCACATGAGTGAGGAAACAATGGTTATATATAAAGTTAATAATGGCAAAGAAGGCAGAGAAAGTTTTGAAATAGCAAAAGTAAAGGAACAATCATTAGAAATGTACAGCCAATATAATAAGCTTGAAGAAAGTTCTGTAGAAGAAATACTAATAGCTAATAATATAAAAAATGTAGAGATTAATATTAATAGTGGAGAAGCAAAAGTAGTGGTTACTGCAGGATGCAGAGAAAAAGATAAAGAAGTACAATTACTAAACAAAGTATCTATAGATAGATTTAGGAGGGATGAATAATGCGAAAAAGAAATGGTTCTGCATTAATAACCTCGTTAATAACAGTTATGATTATAGTAGTATTGGCATCATCACTTTTATCTCTAAGTTTTTCAAGTTATAAAAACACAAAGCATATTGAGGAAAATAGAAGTTTAAAGCTTATAGCACAATCAGGAATTGAAAAGTCATATGTTGCTATGAAAAACTATATAGTTGATAAACCAGAAATATTATTAAATCCTAAGAGTTTTAATCCTTCAGCAATTGGGAAAAATGGAGTTTTAACTTTTGATGAAGAAGATGGAAATATAACAAATATAGTGAAACTAGAAAGTTCACATGATAAGGTTATAACTGATTTAGAAACTGGTAAAAAATATTATTATATAAAAGTTGAATCTATTGCTAAAAACAATGAAACAGAAGAAGAAACAAAAATCATTCAATATATAGATAGGGTGGAACTTTATAATCCTTATTTTTCAAGAATGTTTAATAGTGCATTTACAGCAATATCACCATTGAATGAAAATAAAAGTTGCATAAGAAAAGACACTGGTACAAGTATAAAAAAATTTGATAAAACTTTAAATTTATATAAACAAAATAATACACAGTTATCAGGTAATATATATATTCAAGATAGTGAAATAAAATTTAAACCTGAGTACAAAAAGAATGTAAATAATGGTCTAGACTCAAAAATAAAATTTTCAGATGTAGATTTATATTTAAAAGGAAAACAATTAGATATAGATGATAGTTATGAAGTTAGTGATTTAATTAATGGAATTGCATATGAAGATAATGTCAAAACAGAAGAAAATAGACTAGGCTTTACTCAAATAAATTTAAAAGAACTTTATAATCTAAAATTTGAAGAGGTATTAAAAAAAGGATATAGAGATTATGAGGGACCAAAAGTTTTAGGTAGCAGTGATATACAAGTTTTTGATACTGATTATGAATATGTGCCATATGTACCATTTAAAATTACAGATAAAAAAGATGATAATGCAAAGAAAAAAGAGTATTTAGATATAAAAAATCCATATGTACCTAAGGATTTTGTTAAAGTTGAAAAGGATGGTAAAAACTTATTAATAAAATATAGAGCTAAGACTGAGGGGAATCAAACTATTGATTTTAATAAGCTCATAAATGGTGGAGACGCAAAGGAACCGTATAAAAAATTTGCAGGAATAATTGATGACAATCCTAAGAATAACGATGGAATATATGAACATGCAGTAGAGGAACTTAAATCAATGGGATATAAAAAGAACTATATGGAAGCATATGGACAAATATATAAAATAATATTAATTGATGGAGATTTAATAATACCATCTAACAAAATAGAAAGCTTTATAAATTATGTTGTATATTGCACAGGAACAGTTACATTTGAGGGGGAAAGTTCCTTTTATAATTCATCAGTATTTGCTAAAGATATAATATTTAAAGGTGATGAAAAAACTTCATTTCAATTTAATGGAGTAAACAGTAGTGAATCTACAAAGCATATAGTTAACAATTTAAAATATAATGTTCAAGAATTTACACCAGAATTTAAAGGTATGATTCATAAGTTTTTAATACAGAGTTTAGAAGGATATGCAGAGGCACTTGAATTTAATGTTATAAAAACAGAAGAGTAGCTTTATGAGGATATGGAGTAAATATAAGTGTATAAAAAGAGGGAAACTGCTAATTTTAGTTTCCTTCTATTTTATGTTATATGAACAATTTAGAGTTTTATAAAGAGAGGGTAATGGTATGGGGAAAAAGACAATAAAAAAGCAAATGGTAAAGGGGATACTAGGAACTTTTATCATTATAATAATAGCTGTTATTGTAATGGTTAATTTAACTGCTAATAGAATATTAGGTGACAATACTAAAAATAACTTAGAGGCTATAACAAATCAAATAGGAGAAACCATAGAGGAAAAAAACAAATCAAATGTAAATATAATTAAGTTACTAAGTGAACTAAGTTTAATAAAGAATGATCAGGTAAAAGTAGAAGAAAAGTTAAATGGATTAGAAAAATTTAAAGAGGAGTATGGTATAGAATCCATATCAATAGTTGATAAAAATGGAATAATACATTCTAAAGATAAATTAGATGGGAAAAATGTAAAAAGTGATGACTTCTTTAAAGATACTATGGAGGGAAACTTAAATATATCATCCACAGCATACTCTGATGAATTGGGAAAATACATAGTAAATTATAGTAATCCCATTAAAAATGATAAAGGTATTGTAGGGGCTTTAGTAATATCTCAAAATGCAGAAAGTATGTCAGAAGATCTTGCTAAAATAAAATATGTTAAAGATGGCAGTGTTAATATTATAAATAGAGATGGAGATATAATTTTAAGTAGTAATTTTGAAGTTGTAAAAAATGAACATAAGCAATTAACAGAAAAAATGAAGAAACTTGTATCATTGAAAAAAGAAGATGAAAATAGCAAAAGTGGTGGCGGAGAATATGAAATAGATGGTGAAAAATTATGCTTTGGATATTCTACTATAGATGGAACTGATGGGTGGACTATTTGTGTAAATAAAGGTTATGGTCAAATATTAAGAGGTTTAATTAATATGAGAAAAGTTCTATTAGTTATAACTTTAATTGCTATTATTTTAGGAACTAGTACAAGCCTTTATATTGCAAGACAATTTAATAATTATGTAAAGAGAGTAAAAGAAGAACTTGAAAGCATGGCAAGTAATGATTTTACTTTAAAAGAAAGAAAGTTTAAGAAAAGAGATGTAGTAGAAATAGAAGAAATATCTGCTGCTATAGATAACAGTAAAAAATCTGTTAGTAATATAATAAATACAATATCAGAAAGTTCTAATGTTATAAATAGACAAGCCAAGGGACTAAGTGAAGTATCCAATCAAATGTTAGAGGGTTCAGAAAATATAGCTTTATCTGTTCAAGAAGCAGCTAGAGGAAATGATTCTCAAAGTAGTGAACTAATAAGAGTTAATGAGACAATGAAAATATTTGAAGACAATATAATATCTATGAACAACGATGTAAATGTAATAGTATCAGGAAGTGAAGAAATAGAAATTCAAGTTGAAGAAAGCAATAAGGATATGATAGACTTAATGAATTCTATGCAAGACTTTAGCAGTAAATTTGATGAATTTAATACAGTTATAAATGAGGTAAATAGTAGAGTAAACTCAGTAATTGACATAACTACAGTTATAAATGAAATTGCAGAACAAACAAATTTATTAGCTTTAAATGCTGCAATTGAAGCAGCAAGAGCAGGGGACGCAGGTAGAGGATTTAGTGTTGTTGCCGAGGAAATAAGAAAACTTGCAGAACAAAGCAAAGAATCTGCAGTAGAGATAAAAAAAGTTATAGATGATGTACTTGGAGAAAGCAAAATTATGTATGATAGCACACAAGATATGAATAAAGATATGAATTCACAAAAAGAAAATGTAGATAAAGCTATAATATCATTTAAAAATATAGATAAGTTTATAGATGATATTATACCTAGAATGAAGAATATAAGTAATGTTTCTATAGATATAAGGAAGAAAAGTGAAGAAATTGGAAGTGATATAGAAAGTTCTACGGCAGTATCAGAAGAGATATCAGCATCAACAGAGGAACTAAATAGTTCATGTGAAGAAGTTTCAGAAGCTGTTAAAATTTTGTTTGACCTGACTGAAAATTTGAAAGGTGAAATATCAAGGTTTGAAGTGGAAAAAATAAACTAATTAAAAAAAGTTTGAATTAGTTGTTGACAAACTATGAATTTTTAAATAGAATAATTGGTAATAGTTAAAGAAACACAAATAAAAAAACATAATAATTAACTCATATATACCTTGAATATGGCAAGGAGTATCTACCAGAAACCAATATGAAAATTTCTGACTATGAGTAAAATATGCTTTTAAATTGCAAAATATAAAGCTAATTTTACTTATATCCATATATAGTAAAATTAGCTATTTTTTCATATTTAAGTACTTTTTAGTAAAACTACAAAGTACATACATAAAATCAATACAATAAAATGTTGAAAAGCACATAAATAAAATAATTTAAAATTATTTTAACTTTAAAAAGAAATGAACAATTTGAAAGTTATTAATTTATAAATGATTTTATAAAGTTATTCATTTCAATTAAGTGTCGGTAATATATAAAGGGTTATTAAAAGTATTTAAAAAGGAGTGGAAGTATAAATGGCAATAATATTAAAACAAGCATACACATTTGATGATGTGTTATTAGTTCCAAATAAATCAGAGGTTTTACCAAAGGACGTTAGTTTGGCAACAAACCTTACAAAAACAATAAAATTAAACATTCCACTTATGAGTGCTGGAATGGATACTGTTACAGAAGCAAAAATGGCAATTGCAATGTCTAGAGAAGGCGGTATAGGTATTATACACAAAAATATGTCTATAGAAGAGCAAGCCTTAGAAGTAGAAACAGTAAAAAGACAAGAAAATGGAGTTATAACAAATCCATTCTTTTTATATCCAGAAAACACTTTAGAAGAAGCAGACAAAGTAATGGCAAGATATAGAATATCAGGAGTTCCAATAGTTAAAGAAGATAAAACATTAGTTGGTATAATAACAAATAGAGACATGCTATTTGAAAAAGATTTTTCAAGAAAAATAGAAGAAGTTATGACAAAAGAAAATTTAATAACTGCTAAAGAAAATACTACATTAGAAGAAGCAAAACAAATATTAAAAGATCATAAAATAGAAAAATTACCACTAGTTGATGATAACTTTAAACTAAAGGGATTAATAACTATAAAAGATATAGAGAAAGTTAGAATATTTCCAAATGCAGCTAAAGATGAAAAAGGAAGACTTTTATGCGGAGCAGCTGTTGGTGTAACAAAAGACATGATGGTAAGAGTAGATGCATTAGTTAAAGCTGAAGTTGATGTTATAACAATAGATACTGCTCATGGACATTCTAAAGGTGTTATAGATGCAGTTAAGGAAGTAAAGACTAAATATCCAAACCTTCAAGTAATTGCTGGTAATGTAGCTACAGCAGAAGCAACAAAAGAACTTATAGAAGCTGGAGCTGATTGTATAAAGGTTGGAATAGGACCAGGATCTATCTGTACAACTAGAGTTGTTGCAGGTGTTGGAGTTCCACAATTAACAGCAGTTATGGATTGTGCAGAAGCAGCTAATGAATATGGTGTTCCGGTTATTGCAGATGGTGGACTTAAATATTCAGGAGATATAGTTAAGGCACTAGCAGCTGGAGCTAAAGTTTGTATGATGGGTTCAATGTTTGCAGGTTGTGAAGAAGCTCCTGGAGATACTGAAATATATCAAGGAAGAAAATACAAAGTTTATAGAGGTATGGGATCTCTTGCAGCAATGGCAGCAGGAAGTAAAGATAGATACTTCCAAGAAGATAGTAAGAAATTAGTTCCAGAAGGTGTAGAAGGAAGATTACCATTCAAAGGAGCAGTTGTAGATACAATATTCCAATTAGTTGGAGGTATACGTTCAGGAATGGGTTATTTAGGATCAGCAACATTAACTCAATTATTTGAAACTGCTAGATTTGTAGTTCAAACTTCAAATGGATTAAAAGAAAGTCATCCACATGATATTTCAATTACCAAAGAAGCGCCAAATTATAGTGTGAATTAATAAATAAATTAGCAAATATGTTTATGGTTAGAATAAAAATTTTATCCCACATAAAGTCGTACATTCTAACCATAAATTTATAAATAAAGTAAATATCGAATTATTAAACTTTTAAAAAAGTTTATATTTGTATATAATATATATGGAATATGCTACATTAAATATTGCTAAGATATTTAATAAAGAGAATTCCCAATGGAATTAATGAAGGGAGTAATGTAATGAATAGAGAATTAGTATTAGTTGTAGATTTTGGTGGACAATATAATCAACTTATAGCTAGAAGAGTAAGAGAAAATAAAGTTTATTGTGAAATAATACCTTACAGTACTTCGGCAGAAGAGATAAAGGCTAAAAATCCAAAAGGAATAATATTCACTGGTGGACCAAATAGCGTTTATGGAGAAGGTGCCCCAAGAATAGATGAAAAAATATTTGAACTTAACATACCTATACTAGGAATATGCTACGGAGCACAGCTTATGGCACATACACTAGGAGGAAATGTTAAAACAGCAGATATTAGAGAGTATGGAAAAACAGATGTAAATCTTGAGACAAATAATGAATTATTTGTTGGAATAGAAGAAAAACAATGTTGGATGAGTCACACTGACTTTATAGAGAGAGCACCAGAAAGCTTTAAGGTAATAGGACATACATCACAATGTCCAGTAGCTGCAATGTGTAACGAAGAGAAAAATCTTTATGCAGTTCAGTTCCACCCAGAAGTAGAGCATACTCTATTTGGTGCAAAAATGTTAACAAACTTCCTTTATAATGTTTGTAACGTAAAGGGTGATTGGTCAATGTCATCTTTTGCAGAGCAAAAAATAAAAGAAATAAAAGAAAAAGTTGGAGATAAAAAAGTATTATGTGCATTATCAGGTGGTGTTGATTCATCTGTAGCAGCAGTACTTGTACATAAAGCAGTAGGCAAACAACTTACTTGTGTTTTTGTAGATCATGGTCTTTTAAGAAAAGATGAAGGTGATCAAGTTGAAGAAATCTTTAGAAAAGGTTTTGATATGAACTTAATAAGAGTTAATGCTCAAGACAGATTCTTAGGAAAACTTAAAGGTGTAAGTGACCCTGAAAGAAAGAGAAAAATAATTGGAGAAGAGTTTATAAGAGTATTTGAAGAAGAATCAAATAAACTTGGAGAAATAGATTTCTTAGTTCAAGGAACTATATATGCTGACGTTGTAGAAAGTGGAACAAACACATCAGCAACAATAAAAAGTCACCACAATGTTGGAGGACTACCAGAAGATGTTAAATTCGAACTTATAGAACCACTAAGAGAATTATTTAAAGATGAAGTTAGAGCTGTTGGAGAAGAGTTAGGAATTCCACATCATTTAGTGTGGAGACAACCATTCCCAGGACCAGGACTTGCAATAAGAGTTTTAGGTGAAGTAACAGAAGATAAATTACACATAGTAAGAGAAGCAGATGCAATATTTAGAGAAGAAGTTGCACTAAATGGATTGGAAGGTAAGATATGGCAATATTTTGCTTGTTTACCTAACATACAATCTGTAGGTGTTATGGGAGATGAAAGAACATACTGTCATACAATTGCTTTAAGAGCAGTAACATCATCAGATGGAATGACATCAGATTGGGCTAGAGTACCATATGATGTATTAGATAAGGTTTCAAGAAGAATTGTTAATGAAGTTAAAGGAGTAAACAGAATTGTTTATGATATAACTTCTAAACCACCATCAACTATAGAGTGGGAATAAAATAGTCATATCAAATTAGTGTATTAACTATTTTATGATATAAGAGAATAATTTAAAAATTAAATGGATAGTAATATTTGAAAGAGTCCTTATGATATGTTTAAATGATTAAATGTATTATAAGGGCTTTTATTTAGTTGAAATGTAGTTAAAAAAATATTCATATTACTTAATTATATTAAAAGAGATTATGTTTATAAGATTACTAATCAAATTTATGAATATTTTCAAGCAAACATGTAAATAATATAAAAGAAATAAGTTGAAAAATAAAAGAACTAACTCCTATTATTAAATATTTATAAAACTAATCCCTTAAGAAGCCTCGTGTATAAATACACGAGGTTTTTTAAAGTTAAAATATAAATTTTAACAATATTAAAAAAATACTAATAAAACTGGAATAATATTAATATTTTTAAAATACAGGTAAAAAATATTAAATAATTTGTAAAAAAATCGATAATTAAATTAATAAATAATAAGAAGTGAGGACGCTTATGGAAAAGATAAAGGTGAAATTAAAAAAGTGTAAATTATCTAGTGATGGGAAAGCAATAACTAAACAATCAATATCTAAAAAATTAGTAACTATATTTACATCAATAATAATGGTTATAAGTATAAGTATGGCATGGATTGCTATATCAATCTCTGATAAGTCACATATAAATATGGCTAATCAAGATTATGAAAAATTATTAGTTGGTGCTAGTAGTGTTGTTAGAGAAAAAATAAATAATAAACTTAATGTTTTACAAAATTTATCACTTGATGATGATTTAAAGGACAAAAATACAAGTAAACAACATAAAGTTGAGATATTAGAAAAGTATGCTGAAAAAAATAATTTCATAAGATTGGGAATTACAGATACTAATGGAGATTTGTTATTTTTAGACAGTAAGGTTGATATATCAAAAAGAGAATATTTTAAAGATGTATTAAACGGGGAAGCAAGTGCTAGTGATCCAATGAAAAGTGTGAATAAATCAGATAATGGAGCAATGGTAATAGTATATGCTAGTCCAATAATGGAAGGTAATCAAGTTGTTGGAGCAATTGTTGGAGTTGCAGCTGCAAATGAGTATAGTGACATTGTAACACAAACTAATGTTGGAAAATCAGGAAGTATAACTATTTTTGATAAAAATGGAATTATTGTAGCTAATAAAGATGGTGAAGGTGTAGGAGAACCTGGAATTGTTAAAGGTTCAGCAGAAGAAGGTATGAAACTTGATGTAGAGATAGGTGAGAAAATCCTTGCTGGTGAACATGGATATGGAACATATAAAAATAGTAATAATAAGCAAATGTTTACTGTGTATGGTCCTATGGAAGGAACAACTTGGTATGTATCGTTGCAAATAGAAAAAGATGAAATTTTACATGGAATAAAGGTTATGAGAAATGCTATGGGAATAATAGCTATAATTTTCTTAATAACAGGAGTACTAATTGTATATAATCAAACAAAAAAAATGAGTGCTGTACTAAATAAAACAGTTTTACATTTAGATAATATAGCTGATGGAGATATGACTTTAAATTTTGATGAAAAAATATTAAAAAGACAAGATGAATTTGGCGATATGACAAGAGCTATGGAAAAAATGCAGAAGTCTATTAGTGGAATGATAGAAAATATAAATGGAAATACACTTAAAATAGAGAATCATGCATCAAATTTAGCACAGTTATCTAATGAGATGACAACATCATCTAATACTGTTGCAAATGCAATTCAAGATGTAGCTAAGGGAACAGATAATCAGTCAAATGATATAAATAACATAGTAGATGTACTTACTGAGTTCAATGAAAAAATAGAAGAAGTTATGACATCAACTAATGAAATTGGCGATGAAAGTAGAAAAATACATACTTTATCTAATGAAAGTAATGAAGAGATGGAAAGTGTATCAATTTCAGTTAAGAATGTAACTGTATCCTTTGAAGAATTAGTTGAAAAAGTGAACAATGTAGAAGGCAATGTTAATAAAATAAATGAAATTACAGTAATTATAAATGGAATAGCAGAGCAGACCAATTTATTAGCATTAAATGCAGCAATAGAAGCAGCAAGAGTTGGTGAAGCTGGAAAAGGATTTGCTGTAGTTGCTGATGAAATAAGAAAACTAGCAGAACAAAGTAAAATTTCAGCAGCAGATATAAATACATTACTTACTACGGTATTCAATGAAACAACTGCTATGGTTGGAATGACAGAAGTGGTTCAAGATGAAATAAAATCACAAGAAGAAATAATAAATAAAGCAATAGTATCTTTTGATAAAATAAATAATGCTGTAGAAGAAATGAAGCCTAAAATAGAAAAGAATATGGAAATAGGACAAGCAATCTTAGAAGATAAAGATGATATTATGGTTAAAATTCAAAATGCATCAGCTGTTTCAGAAGAAGTTTCAGCATCAGCTGAAGAAATTTCAGCTATAAGTGAAGAAATGGATGCATCTACTTCGGAAGTAGCTGAACATTCAAAAGTATTAGCAGAAATGACAAAAGAAATGAAAGCAGAAGTAGAAAGATTTAAGATTTAAACATTATATTTTGATTAACATTTCAGTTAGCAAAAGAGTGATTCCGAATTGGAATCACTCTTTTATATTATTTAAAATATAATATAAGTTATGGACAAGGATATAAGTTAAATTAAAAAAATTATGAGAATTCATTTATTAAATTATAGTTTACTTAATTTGGAAAATGCAAAATTAGAAAGCTAAACTGATTGAAGGATTTAAATATAGAATATTATGTAGAAATATGAAGTAATATATTATATAATTAACGATGAATGAAAAATAATTGAATATGGATAGACTTGGTTTTGAAAAATTAAAAAGGAAGTTGAATGAGATTTTCACACAGGACCGCTACTGTAATTAGGGAATACTAATTTAATTAATCCACTGAAGTGAATTTGGGAAGGAAAATTAGTATAATGATCTATAAGTCAGGAGACTTGCCAAGATTCTATAATGATACTCTTCGGTACAGAGAGATATATCATTCCTTAGAGTGTCCTTATATCCGTTAAAATTATAGTATTTTTTTATATAACGGGAGGATAAAATGAATAGATTTAATCAAAAAAAATTAACAAAACTTATGGCATTAGTATTAAGTGCTACTATCACTTTAGGATTAGTAGGATGTGGTACTAACAATTCTAAAGACACATCAAATGCATCAAATACAAAAGTATCAGCTGAAAAAGAAGCTGATAAAAAATCAAATTATCCAGTAACTATTAAAAATTATAAATATAGCAAAGAGCCAGTAGAAATGACTTTTGAAAAAGCACCAGAAAAAGTTGTTGCAGTATATCAAAATTCTATTGAAACTTTATTAGCATTAGGCTTAGAAGATAAAATAGTAGCAGCAGCAGGACTTGATCATCCTGTAAAACCAGAATATGAAGAGGCTTTCAAAAAAATTAATTATTTAGAAGAATTTACTCCATCAAAAGAAAATATTGTTATGCAAAAACCTGATTTTATATTAGGATGGTATTCATTATTTGATGAAAAGAGATTAGGAGAAGTAGATTACTGGCAACAGAATGGAACGAATACATATATGTCCTTAAATAGTGGAGTTTTAGAAAAAAGCACTATGCAAAATGAAATTGATGATATATTAAATATTGGAAAAATATTTAATGTAGAAGACAGAGCTCAAAAATTAGTTGATGAAATAACTAATAAGGTAGAAGAAGTATCAAAATCAGTTAAAGATAAAGAAAAAGTTAAAACAATGGTAATTGAATTTGGAAAAGATAATATACGTGTTTATGGGGAAAATACGTTAGCTGGAGATATGATTAATAAATTAGGTGCAGAACTTGTAAAAACAGAAGGTAAATCTATTGGAGCTGAAGACTTAATTTCTGCAAATCCAGATTGTATATTTGTAAGCTACATGGATAGAGGAGATGAAAATGTTCCAAAAGAAGCAGTAAATAAAATATTAGAAAATCCTGCATATGCAAGTTTAAGTGCAGTTAAAAATAAGAGAATTTATGCAATACCATTAGGTGATATGTATTCTAGTGGAATTAGAACTATAGATGGAATAAATGCTTTTGCTAAAGGATTATATCCTGACTTAGCAAAATAGGAGAAGTAAATGAGCAGAAAAACTTATGTAAGAGATAAGAAAAATGGCTTATTAAAAGGAACACCTATATATATAGGTGTTTCTATTATACTGTTAGTCATATTAATATTTTCAATTGGTTATGCAGTAACTTTAGGTTCTGCAAATATAAGTATAAAAGAAGTTTATAAGATAATATTTTATGAATTATTTCATATAGGAGATGGAAGTGTATTAGGTAGTGGACCTATACATGATGTTGTTTGGCTTATAAGACTTCCAAGAATAATTTTAGCAGTTGCAGTTGGAATGGGACTTGCTGTAGTTGGTATAGTAATGCAAGCAGTTGTAAAAAATCCATTAGCAGATCCATATATACTTGGAATATCATCAGGAGCATCTCTTGGAGCAACTATGGCAGTGCTTTTAGGTGTAGGAACTGCATTTGGTAGTAATGCTATAGGGATTTGTGGATTTATAGGAGCATTTTTGATATCAATATTAGTATTATTGTTATCTAACATTGGAGGCCCAACTAATTCTACAAAATTATTGTTAGGAGGGATGGCACTAAGTGCTGTTTGTAGTGCATTTTCTAATTTAATAGTATATATATCTAATAATGCAGAGGGTATGAAAACTATAACGTTTTGGCTTATGGGAAGTTTAGCAGGGGCAAAATGGAGTGACATAATATTTATTATACCTATAATATTAATAGGAACTATATTTTTTATAACACAAAGTAGAACTTTAAATTTAATGTTATTAGGTGATGAAGTATCTATAACGCTTGGAACAAATTTACATATATATAGACATGTTTATTTAATTATAACATCATTAATGATTGGAGTATTAGTTTATTCATCAGGAATGATAGGATTTGTAGGTTTAATTATTCCACACCTTGTTAGAATGATATTTGGAACTGATCATAAAAAAATAATTCCAATAGCAGCTATAGTAGGTGCAATATTTTTAACATGGGCAGATGTTTTATCAAGAATAATAGTTAAAGGAGCTGAAATACCAATAGGTATATTAATATCAGCCATAGGTGCTCCATGTTTTATTTGGTTAATGATAAAAAGAACTTATGGATTTGGAGGCAATAACCAATGAATATAAGAACAGAAGATATTAAAGTAAACATAGGAAGTTTAGATATTCTAAAAGGAATAGATATAAATGTTGATAACAAAGAGTTTGTTGGAATTATAGGGCCAAATGGAAGTGGTAAGTCAACATTTTTAAAATGTATATATAGAATATTAAAGCCAAGTAGCGGAATTGTGAAGTTAGATGATAAAAGCATAAAGGACTTAACAATAAAAGAAACTGCTAGAAAAATGGCTGTAGTTGCACAACATAATCACTATAATTTTGATTTTTCGGTAAAGGAAATCGTTCTTATGGGAAGATCACCACATAAAAAAGCTATGGAAAGAGATAATGAAGAAGATTATAAGATTATGGAAGACTCATTAAAAAGAGTAGATATGCTATCTTTTAAAGATAGGAGTTTTTCAACATTATCTGGTGGAGAACAACAAAGAATAATTCTTGCAAGAGCATTAGCACAAAAAACAGATTGTTTAATATTAGATGAACCAACAAATCATTTAGATATAAAATATCAACTTCAATTAATGTCTATTGTGAAAAGTTTAAATGTTGAAGTTATATCAGCAATTCATGATTTAAACATAGCAGCCATGTACTGTGATAAAATATATGTTTTAAAAAATGGTGAAGTAGTAGCATATGGAAATCCGAAGGAAATATTAACACCCAAGCTTATAAAAGAAGTTTATGAAGTTGATGCAATAGTTAATGAAAATAGTGAATATGGTACTATTAATATTATATATAAGCCAACGATATAAAATAAATAAACTTATAAAAAGATAGTTATTATATTATCTTTTTATAAGTTTTATTTTTTATCTATATTAGCTTAATTTATAAAAATTAAGGTATCAAACTATATAAGTAAAATATTTCATAAGTAAAATAAAAATGTATATTTACAATATTATTCCAGAACTTAAAGCAGCACTACCTAATAAAGCTGAAAGACCACACATAACTAAAGCTTCTAAGACGAATTTTGAAATCTTCTTTAAAATCATATATAACAACTCCTTTCTTAAATATCATACTTACATTTTATATAATAAATGTTTCAATTTGAAGACAATTTTTTAAAATTAAGCTATAATTATTTAAAATTATTTCCATATAAAAGGAAAAGTATACAAAATCAAAATATATTCCAAGATAATTTTGAAGATGAGATTAAATTTAAATATGAAATGAGAATAATGTTATTCCAAGAAACAGTAATTATTTAAAACGTTATTCATAAAAATTTCAAAGAAACTCTAATAAATTTGCTATTTTATTTCCAAGACTAAACGGCTATAAGTGAACTAAATTAAGAGCTATGTAATTAAATTTTAGTCTATTTTTCATAACTCTTCGTCAGTAATTCACATTAATAAAATGCCATTATTGATGCGAATTACTTCCTTGATTTATAAAAAATATACATTAAATTTTCAATTACATATTTCTAAATTTAGTTCACACGACGTCCTGTCTAGGCAGTCGCTGAACCCGTCCTTGGGTTCAGGTCTTGAAAATAAAAAACAAATTAATAAGATTTTCTAAATCAATTTTTAAAGAAATACTAATTTAAATAATCCCTGTTTCTTGATAAAAGAAAAAAGTTTTTCAATTGATAAATATATTATTTAAAATTTGAACTTGGAACCCTATATAGGGTTTCAAGCTGAAAAATACAATTATTTTTTCAGTTGGAATTCTAATTAATTTAATTGAAAATGGAAAGTTGAAAGTGAATGTAAAAATTGGATTTCTAATTTTAAAGAATGATTTTTTATATGTTTCTATTTTTAGAGATTAGGAACAAAGTGAGTAATATCAACAATAACTTTTCATTCTTCACTCTTACTTTTTAGTTGGTTTCAAATATAAAAATAGGAATATCATGTAATTTAAGTAGTATTTTTGATAAAAATGTTATTTTAAATTTGAACTTGGAACCCTATATAATAATTAATTAAAATAATAGTAAATCAATTGGCTGAAAAATATATAATAATATTAGGGAAATACTATTATATGTAAAAAAAAGGAATTACAATAATGAGGAACAAATTTAATAAGACAATATAAATTGTATTTGCTTATGTTTTTTTATGAAAATTGGAGTGAATATTATGAGAAAAACAAAAAGTGGAAATAAAAAAAATGGATATAAAAGTTCAATATCGAAACGTCTAATAATAAGTTTTACACTTATTATAGCAGTTATCAGTATAAGTTTAACTTCTTTAGTACTTGTTATATCTAAAAAAGCAATGATGGAATCTATAGGAGAAAACTATACTAAAATATTAAAATTATCTAGTGATATGGTAAATGAACAAATGATAAAGAAAATGAATACAATTGAAAATTTAGCTATGGATGAGGAAATTTCAGATTCCAAAATAGATAACAAATTTAAAGCTGAAATTTTACAAAAATATGCAAAGAATAATGGATTTATAAGAGTTGGAGTATCTGACTTGAATGGAAAGACAACGTTCAATGACTTTGAAGCTAATATTCAAAGTAGTGATTATTTAAAAAATGCACTTGATGGGAAAACTGTTATGAGTAATCCAATAGAAAATTTAAATTTGAAAGATAGTGAAAAATTAGTTGTAGTATATGCTACTCCTATTAAGGAAAATAATAAAATAATTGGAGCTATAATTGCTGTTACAGATACTAAAAAGTTATCAGATATAGCAAATTCAATAGAAATAGGTTCAACTGGAGAGATAATGATTTTTGATAATGATGGAAAACTTATAGCTCAAAATAATAAAAACAAATCAGAAATATTAATAAATAATATAAAAGAAGAAGCTAAAAAAAGTAATAACTATACAGAAATTTACAATAAGGTAATATCTAATGAAAATGGATATGTAAGAGCAAAAATTGATAATAATAAGGTTTTTGTAGCTTATGGACCTATAAAGAATACTGATTGGCATATGATAATTGGTATTGAAGAAGTTGAAATTTTAGCTAATATAGTTATGATGAGAAATATGATGGGTATACTTTTAATAAGTTTACTAGCGATAGGAGTTTTAACTATATTTGTACAAACTAAAAGAATGACTAATTCGTTAGTAAAAACAGAAAAACATTTGGATGTAATTGCAAATGGAGATATGACAAAAGAAGTTGATTTAGAAATATTAGAAAGAAGAGATGAACTAGGAAGCATAGGAAAATCATTGCAAGTGATGCAAAAATCTATTATAGAAATAGTAAGTGGTGTTAGAGGAGTAAGTATAGATGTAAATAAATACTCTGATAACTTAGCAAGCTTAGCTGAAGAAATGTCCTCATCAGCAGATACTGTTGCAGGATCAATTCAAGATGTAGCCAAAGGAACAGATGATCAATCAAGAGAAATAGTTCAAATAGTTGAGATATTGAATTATTTTAATGAACAATTAGAAGAAGTGAAAAATATTACTAATGATGTAGCAACTGAAAATCAAAATATATATTTAATGTCTAAAGATAGTAATTTAGATATGGAAAAAGTGGTTAAATCAGTTGAGAATGTAAAGCAATCATTTAGGAACTTAGAAGTTAAAGTAAATTTAGTAAGTGAAAATATAAATAAAATAGGAGTTATAACAAATGCAATAAATGATATAGCAGAGCAAACTAATTTATTAGCATTAAATGCAGCAATAGAAGCTGCAAGAGCTGGTGATGTTGGTAGAGGATTTGCAGTTGTAGCAGAGGAAATAAGAAAACTTGCTGAAGAATCAAAATCATCTTCTAAGAATATAACACTACTTTTAGATAAAATATCAAAAGGAACTATAGATATGGTTAAAACTACAGCAGTAGTAAAAGAAGAGGTAAGTATACAAATTGAAACAGTTGGTAATGCAATAAACTCATTTAGCGATATAAATAGTGCAGTTGAAAAAATGAAACCTAAGATAGAAAGAAATATTCAAGTTGAAATGGAGATACAAAAGGGAAAAGATGAAATAATAACAAGGATACAAAATGCTTCAGCTGTATCAGAGGAAGTTTCAGCATCAGCAGAGGAAATTGCAGCGATATCAGAAGAAATGAATGCATCATCTCAAAATGTAGCAGAATCAGCTAGAGAGCTTTTAAATATGATGAAAATATTAAAGGAAAATATAGAAAAATTTAAAATAGATTAATTAAAATGTTAGCCCTGTCAAATTTAGTTGACAGGGTTTTAAATTTGTTGTTTAATTATTATTAATTTAAATATAAGTAAAAAAATATATATTTTATAGTAAAAAGTTAAAAATATAAAAATAACTAAAAATTATGAAAATAATATCGAATATTATAATAAGTATTATATAGTTGAATTTTAAAATATATGAAAACAATCTCATATTTAATCTTATTCACTTAATAAAATAAGGTTAAAGCTAAAATATAATGTTGATCAAAATTGATTTAAATTTTAAAATATATAAGTTTTTCAATGAAAAATTAAAAGAAATGGTTATAAAAAGGAGGCAAGTTATGAAGGGGAAAAAAGATAAGAATATAAAATTTAAAGTAAGGAAAAATTCAATATCAAGTAAACTAATTGCAACATTTACTGCAATAATAGTTGTCATAAGTCTAATATTGTCATTTATAGCTATTTATATATCAGATAAAGGTATGGTAACTATGGTAAATGAAGATTATCAAAAGATATTAAATAGTTCTAGTGATTTAGTTATAGAAAAAATACTTAATAAAATTACAATATTAGACAATCTATCTTTAGCCAAAGAAGTTACAGACCCTAAATTAACACCAGAAGAAAAGGTTAAACAACTAGAGAAATATTCAGATTCTAATGGATTTATGAGAATTGGAATAGCGGATGTTGATGGTAATCTAGTTTTTCCAGATAGTATAGTAAATATAAAAGATAGGGATTATTTTAAAATGGCATTAGAAGGAACATCTACAGCAAATGATCCAATAAAAAGTGTTAATGAAGTAGATAATGGTATTATGATTATTCCATATGCAAGTCCAATAGTGGAAAATAAAAAAGTTGTAGGAGTTATAGTTGGAATAGCATCATCAGATGAATTTAGTCATATTATAGAAAAGATACAAATAGGAAAAACAGGCAGGGTAGCTATGTATGATTCGAAAGGAACAACTATAGCTAGTGATGACAAAAATGAAGAAATTGGTGTAGCAAATTTATCAGATAAAACTGGTAAGTTTAGTTCAGAATATGAAGAAATAATACAAAAAATGTTAAATGGGAAAAGTGGATTTGGAAGATTTAAAGAAGATGGTAAGAAAAATATTATTGTTTATAAAATGATAGAAGATGCAGATTGGATAATGTCAATAAAAATAGAAGAGTCTGAAATATTAGCAGTAAGTAAAGTAATGAAAAATACAATGGTAATATCATTAGTTGTGTGTTTAGTAATAGCAATTATTTTGATATATAGACAAACTAGTAAAATGACTAAGGTTTTAGATGATAGTGTAGAACATTTGAAATATATATCTAAAGGCGACATGACAATAAAGTTAGAAAAAAACTTATTATCTAGAAAAGATGAATTTGGAGATATGTCTAGAGCTATGAATGAAATGCAATCATCGATTAGTGATATGATTAATAGGACTAAAGAAAGTACATTGGAGCTAGAAGAACAAGCAGTAGGACTTTCTCATTTATCTAGTGAGATGGCTAGTTCATCAGATACGGTAGCAAATTCAATTCAAGATGTTGCAAAAGGTACAGGTGAGCAGTCAGAAGATATAAATAATATAGTAGACATATTATCTGAGTTTAATAATCAAGTAGAAGAAGTTATGAACTCAACAAATGAAATTGGAGATGAAAGTAATAATATACATCTGTTATCAAAAGAAAGCAATGAGGAGATGGAAAGTGTATCAACTTCAGTTAAAAATGTAAATGTATCATTTAGTGAGTTAGTTGAAAAAGTAAATAATGTAGAAGGTAATGTTAATAAGATAAATGAAATTACAGTAATTATAAATGGAATAGCAGAGCAAACGAATTTATTAGCATTAAATGCAGCAATAGAAGCTGCAAGAGTTGGAGAGGCAGGAAAAGGATTTGCGGTAGTTGCAGATGAAATAAGAAAACTTGCAGAACAAAGTAAAGTTTCAGCAGCAGATATAAATACATTACTTACTACTGTATTCAATGAAACAACTGCTATGGTTGGAATGACAGAAGTGGTTCAAGAGGAAATAAAATCACAAGAAGAAATAATAAATAAAGCAATAACATCGTTTGATAAAATAAATAATGCAGTAGAAGGTATGAAACCTAAAATAGAAAAAAATATAAATATAGGACAAGCTATTTTAAACGGAAAAGATGAAATTATGGATAGAATTCAGAGCGCGTCTTCTGTATCAGAAGAAGTTTCTGCATCTGCAGAAGAGATAGCAGCAATAAGTGAAGAAATGAATGCATCCACAGATGAGGTATCAGAACACTCTAAAATTCTTGCTAACATGACAAAGGGAATAAAGGAAGAATTAGATAGATTTAACGTGTAGGTCATAAAAGAAACTTTAAGTGAAATTTTTACTTAAAGTTTCTTTATTTATAGGAAAAGAAGTTGAAAAGTACAATTATTTTTGTTTAATTTGGGAATTCTAATTAATTTAATGGAAAGTTGAAAGTTGAAAATTGAAAATGAATGTAAAAATTAGATTTCCAATTTTAAAGAATGATTTTTTATTAAATTTGCAGAGCAAATTATTTGAAAACAATATAAAAACGTAGTTTTTAAGCATTTCTATTTTTAGATATTAGGAACAAAGTGAGTAATATCAACTATAACTTTTCACTTTTCACTCTTAACTCTTACTTGGTTCCAAATATAAAAATAAAAATGAACTGTAAGCTTAATAGTATCATTTGATAAAGAGATTATTTTGAATATTAACTTGGAACCCTATATAGGAATACAAGTCTAAACTTTAAGTTATTCATGTTTCAGTTGAGAAAGAGCAATTTGAAGTGTTATACAAAATTAACAATTAACGATGAACAATTAACAATGAATGATAAAACTGAAGTCTCAGTTTATTTGAATCAATTTTTATGATAATTTGATAAGCAAATTAGTTTGAAAACAATATAAAAACATAGTTTTTATGCAATTCTATTCATAAATATTAAGAACGAAGTGAATAATATTAACCATCATTGTTAATCGTTAACTGTTAATTGTTAATTGGTTCCAAGCATGATAATAGAATAAACTGTAAGCTTAATAATATCACTTGATAAAGGTGCTATTTAAAATTTGAACTTGGAACCCTATATGATATACTAAAAAAGATTTAAGTATAATTTGCACTAATTTAGTCATTGTAAATTAGTTAGAAATATTATTTTACGTATTGAGGAGTAAAAATATGAAAATTTTAGTAGATGCAGATGCTTGTCCAGGAAAGAAAATAATAGAAGAATTATCTAAGGAATATAATGTACAACTTATATTCTATTGTGATTTAAATCATAGGCTAGAACCAAGTTATGGTGAGGTTGTATATATGGATAGTGGGTTTCAAAGTGTGGATATGAAAATAGCCAATGAGTGTAAAAAAAGTGATATTGTTATTACACAAGATTATGGTGTTGCAGCAATGGTGCTGGCTAAAAATGCATTTGCAATAAATCCTAAAGGAAATATTTACACAAACGAAAACATAGATAAGTTATTATTTGAAAGGCATATAAGTTCAAAAGTTAGAAGAGGTGGAGGCAGAACAGCGAATCATAAAAAAAGAACAGAAGAAGATGATAAAAGGCTTTATAATAGTTTAAAAAGTATTTTAGAAAAAGCAAATTAAATTTGTCTTCTTTTTGATATTTATAGAAATTTATGTTCTATTTTATAAAAAATCAGCGAGAAAATAAACTTTTCTATTTTTTGGAATTATAGTATAATAAATTATAATATTACATGAAAATATAAATTTTTTATTTATATTTTATGAGAGAACTAGAAATTAGAAGTAAGTAACAATATTGAGGAGGAAACGTAATAGATGAATGAAATGAATATTATTACAAATTTAGAAAGTCCTCAAGAAAAAGGCAAAGATATAACTATTAGTATAGAAAATGAAGTAGAAAAAAATTTGACATATAAATTTTTAATAGGCAATGATGGAATGTGGGAAACCATAAAAGGGTTTAGCATTGATAATTTTGCAGTTTGGAAACCTATTATGGATGGAAAATACATAATAATGGTACAGGCTAAAGTTCAAGGAAGTAAAAAACCTTTTGATTATATGTCAAGGAGTGACTTTATAGTAGGAAAAAGAGAAGAAAAATTAATAAAGTCCATTGAAGTAGATAAAAATGAAGTGAAAGTTGGAGAAAAAGTAACAGTAACAGCAAATTCTAATTCAGCATCTATTATGTATAGATATTGGATAAAAGAAAATTCAAAGTGGATTTTAATTAAGGACTACACCGTAGACAATAGTTTATCTTATACACCTAAGTTTAAGGGTGATATGGAGTTTCTTGTGGAATGTAAAAGTATATACTCTAGCAATTTATTTGATGACTTTAATTCTATAAATTTTACGGTATTACCAATATCAAAGTTAGAAATAAAATCTTTAAAATGTATATCACCAGATCTTTTAGTGGATGAAGAACTTACTTTTGAAGTTGAAGCAGACTTTGATGAAAGTAGGGTTATACTATATAAGTTTTTAAAGTTTGATGATATGGGTAACGTTACATGTCTTCAAGATTATTCAACTAGACGGTTAGTAAGTTATAGAGAAAATCATAAGGGTGAATATAAAATATTATGTCTTGTAAAAGATATGTATTCACCAAATGAATATGATGATAGAGCATTAATTCATTATAAAGTATATCCATATAAACCAATTGAACTTTTAAGTTTTACAACGGATTTGAGTTCTCCACAAGTAATAAATAGCAAGATAAATTTAAAAGTAGTTGCATCTGGCGGGAGAGATTTATTATATAAATTTATTGTAGATGGAAATGAAAATTATACTACAAAATTCACCAAAGAAAATAATTTTTTATGGGAGCCAACAAAATCTGGTGAATATAATCTAGAGGTTTATATTAAGGATAGACAATGTGAAGAGAAGTATGAAGTAAAAGATTGCATAAAATTTAAAATAGAAGAAGATTATATAGATAATATAAAAATAGAAGAGATTATTTTAGATAAAAAAAATCAATTACTCATAAATGAACCGGTTGAAATAAGAGCTATTGCTAGTGGTGGAACAAGTTTAAAATATAGTTTTGTAGTTAAAAAAGATGATAAAGTAACAGAAAAAATTGATTATAGCGATAGTAATACTGTATATTTTGCACCAGAAGAAGTTGGAAAATATGAAATAGATATTAGAGTTAGAGATTCAAGATCTAAAAGAGAGTACGATGTTCATGCAATGACATATATTGATTGTTATGAATATATACCTGCTAAAATTGATTATGTCTTAACAGATAGTAAATCAAAGTATTTAATTGGTGATGAGATAACATTAGAATGTATTTGTGAAAATACATTAAATACACTTATAAAGTATAATATAAAAATAAATAATCATGATGTTGAAAAAAGCGAATATTTTGAAGAAAAAAAATTTAAATTTATACCACGTTGTGGAGGTAAATATATAGTAGATATTATGGCTAAAAATAAAGCTAGTACGGATGAATATGATTATAAAAAAACAATGATATTTAATGTACTAGAAGGAAATCCAATTTCAAATTGTAGCATAGGTTATGATAAGGATATTTTTAAATGCAATGAGGGTATAAATTTTAAAGTGAATTGTGATGGTGGAAAAGACGTTATATATGAATTTTATTTAATGGAAAAAGGTGAATGGAATTTAATACAAAGATATAGTAAAAAAGATTATTACACATTTATTCCATTTAAAAAAGGATTTTATAAAATCTTAGCATTAGTAAAAAGTACAAATAAAAAGATAGCATATGAGGATTATGATTTATTAGAATTTAAAGTCAATCAATAAAATACAGATAGATTAGTTAAGGCATATAGTTATTTATTTAGAGTTATAGAAAAAAAGCATGTGAAAACATGCTTTTTTATTTTGTATAGAATCGATTAAAAAACACAAAATTCCATATATTTAATAAATTACATATTGATATGTATAAAGATTAGAAAAAAAATGTCGAAGTTTATATAAGGAATATATTATAATTAATTTAGTAATAGTATCATGTAAAATGACTAAAATATATATAATTTTTTTTATATGGAGGTGCAATTAAATGCCAAATGGTGTAAATGGAACAAGTAATGACGGGCTAAGTTCAATGATGCAAATGATGATGGTAAGCAAAATGATGCAAGGCGGCAATAGTGAAAGTGGTGGAAGCTATAATATAGCATTTGCTAGTTTGCTAAGTGCCATGAAAGAAAAGAATTTAGCAGAAAATAAATATGAACATAATTTAAGTAATAATGGAAATAGTGGTTTAAACAATATCATGAATATGGTTTTAAGACCAAACTATAATTTAGAAGATATATTAAGTGGTAATAGTAATTTAAATTTAAATAGTGATAATAAAACTATAGAAAATGAAATAAAAAAGGCCTCTCAAAAATATGGAGTAGATGAAAAGATTATAAGAACTATAATAAAAATAGAATCAAACTTTAATCCTAATGTTACTTCATCTGCAGGAGCAAAAGGCCTTATGCAATTAATGCCAGAAAATATAAATCACTATGGTGTTAATAATCCTTATGATATAGCTGAAAACATAGATGCAGGGACAAGACATATAAAAGATTATATTCAAATGTACAATGGAAATTTACAAATGGCATTAGCTGCGTATAATTGTGGACCGGGAACAATGTCAACAAGAGGAGTTACTAGTATAAGTGATTTTCATAAATTGCCATTAGAAACTCAAAATTACATACAAAAAGTTAAAAAATATTTAGGATAGTTAATAAATGAGAGATGTAAATCTCTCTATTTTTTTGTTTTATGTTAATTTATAGCAATATAGATAAATTAAGAAAAACTTACATAAAAAACATAATATACATTCAAAAGAAAGAATAAAAAGTAAAGATGGAATTTTTAGAAAAATTTAAAAACAAATTGACTTTTTATCTGAAAATTATTATAATATTAATTAAATAAGAAAAAAGAAAGAAAAATCATCAAAAACACAAAAGAAAAAAGTAGAAAAAACTCGAAATGATATTATAAGATAATAAGAGTAAAAATCGGAATTATCAATTAATTAGATTTTAAAATAGTCTAATATTCAATAGCAATTTTATTAACAACATATACGATAGCTAAGCAATAGATTTAAAAGGACAAGCTATTAAACTTTTATTATGTTAAAATGTATATCATTTATATAAAATGCTTTATGTGTTTGAGATTGAACAATTCTTTCAGGATGAAAGGAGTGTCTTTATGAAAAAGAAAAAGTTTCAATTTCCTTCTGCCTATACTATATTGTTAACGTTAACACTAGTTATAGGTATATTAACTCATTTTGTGCCTGAGGTTATACCAGCTAAAGTATCAGATGTAGTATTAGCACCTATGAATGGTATGGTTGGTGTAAGAGATGATGCTGTTCATTCAGCAGTGCAAGAGGCTATGCAAAATGAAGGTACAGAAAAAGCACTTGAAGTTTTAAGAGAATCAGAAAACCAGTACATAAACATGTATAATGCCGGATCATTAAAAGGAGCAATAGATGTTGCGTTATGTACTATAATTATAGGTGGTTTCCTAGGTGTTGTAACTAGAACAGGAGTTCTAGATGCAGGGGTAGGGGCAATAGTAAAAAAACTAAAAGGAAAAGAAATATACTTAATACCAGTAATAATGATTTTATTATCAATTGGTGGTACTGCATGGGGAATGTGTGAGGATAGTTTAGCATTCTATGTAATTATTACAGCAACCATGATAATGGCTGGATTTGATAGTGTAACATCTGTTGCAGCTATGATATTAGGTGCAGGAACAGGAGTTTTAGGATCAACAATAAATCCATTCTGTATAGGTGCAGCAGTTGCAGGTGCAGAAGCTGTTGGAGTATCAATAAACCAAGGAACAGTAATAGGACTTGGAATAGCATTATGGTTTACAACATTAGCAATATCAATATTCTTTGTAATGAGATATGCTAAAAAAGTAAAAGCTGATCCAACTAAATCATTAATGACTGAAGAAGAACGTAAATTAGCTAAAGATCACTTTGTAAAAGAGCAAACAGAAGAACATACATTTACAACAAGAAAGAAAATATGCTTAGCATTATTTGGTTTAACTTTCTTAGTAATGGTTATTGGTGTAGTTCCATGGGAGAATTTTGGAATCAACTTCCTTGCTGAAAATACAGGAGCAATAACAGGAACATATTTAGGAGCATGGTACTTTAATGAAATAACTATATGGTTCTTAATAATGTCTATAGTAGTAGGAAAAGTTTATGGATTAAAAGAAAAAGAACTTATATCTGCATTTATGAAAGGTGCAGAAGAAATGATAGGTGTTGCATTAATAGTTGCAGTATCTAGAGGTGTATCTTTCTTAATGACAAACTCAGGACTTGATTTATTTGTTTTAGATAAAGCAGTAGGAGTATTAAATGGAGTATCAGGAATAGCATTTATAAATATAACATATATGATATTTATGGGATTAGGATTCTTAATACCATCTACATCAGGATTAGCATCTGTTACAATGCCAATCTTCGCTCCATTAGCACAAAGATTAGACATAGCACCAGAACTTGTTATATCAGCATTCTCAGCTGGATCAGGTATATTAAACCTTGTAACACCAACATCAGGAGTTATAATGGGTGGACTAGCTATAGCAAAAGTTGAATATTCTACATGGCTTAAATTTGTAGGAAAAGTATTACTTTGTATATTCATAGCAACATGTCTAATTTTATCAGTAGGAATAATGATACTATAAAATAGAAGTTTGAATGATTAGAAGAGAGAAGATAGGAATGAAAGCATAACATTTGTGTTCATTACAAATTTAGAAATAAATTTTTATAAATATCATCTCTCTTCTTTTTATACATAAAATTATAAGAAAAAGTAAGAGTGTGACTAAATATAGTAAATTTCCAAGGAAATATAAGATTTTTAGGGATAAGGAATTAGTATAATAAAAAGGAGAGAAAATAAATGAGTTTAATGGGATTAATGGGTTCTATATTTTTTACATTTATGGCAGTATTGTTATTTGGTAGAAAAAGAGTTGGAAACAGTTATATAAGATATGGAATATTAACATTTATATTTATTTTAAGTTATGGATTAACACCATCAGTTCCAGAAAAAATGCAATCACTTACAATATTTGTTGGATTTTCAACTATGCTTATTTTAATTGGATTAACATTTGGATTGTTTGTTAAATTAATAAATAAAAGTGATAAATCAGCTACAGTGCTATCTATAACAGCATCATTAGTATTGATGATACTAATGTTTAATGCAAGAGGATATTTAAATTATATGTATATCCCAGTATTAATGTATTTAATACAAGGAAAATTTAATGAAAAAATAAAGAAAGATCTTGAAAATGAGAATTTTAATTTAAGTTTTAAAGAAAGAATGAGGAGACAATAATTATGAAAGAGCAGATAAAAGCCAAAGTTCAAGAAAATAAAAATGAGATGATAAATTCTATTTGTGAGAGTGTAAGAATTCCAAGTGTTATAGGAGAATCAATTGATGGATGTCCATTTGGAAAAGATATAAATGATTCATTAGAACATACATTAAATTTATGTAAATCTTTGGGATTTAAAACTTATAGAGATAAAGAAGGTTATTATGGATATGCAGAAATAGGTGAAGGTGAAGAGCTTGTTGGAGTTTTAGGGCATTTAGATGTTGTACCAGCAGGAGATGAGGCAGCTTGGAATGTTAAACCATTTGGCGGTGAAATAATAGATGGAAAATTGTATGGAAGAGGAACTCAAGATGATAAAGGTCCAGTAATAGCTGCAATATATGGATTAAAATCACTTTTAGATTTGGGAATTAAACTTAATAAAAGAGTTAGATTTATATTTGGAACAGATGAAGAAACGCTATGGAGAGACATGGCTAAATATAATGAAAATAATGAGGAAATTCCAAGCTATGGATTTACTCCAGATAGTGTATTCCCATGTGTAAATGCAGAAAAGGGATTATTACAAGCTATATTAAAATCTGAAAAGGGTTCAGCAGTAACACTAAAAGCAGGAGAAGCATTTAATGCAGTTCCAAGTAAAGCTATTTATAATAGTATAAAATTAGAAGATGTTAAAAATGAACTAGATAAATTAGGATTTGAATATAAAGAGGAGAATGGAATAACTGTAATAGGTAAAAGCGTTCACTCACAAGCAAGTGATAAGGGAATTAATCCTATAAGTAGGTTATGTATAGCATTCAAAAATTTAGGTATATCTTCAAATGCTATAGATTTTATAGCAAATGTTATAGGTGAAGATGCAAATGCTAATAACATACTTGCAAATTGTGAAGATGTTTCAGGAAAACTTACATTTAATATAGGAAAAATAGATTTAAATGAAAAGGAAGAAAAAATATACATAGATATAAGAATACCAGTTACTGTTAAAAAAGAAGAATTAGTAAATAATTTAATTGAAAAATCAAAAGAGTTTGGTTTAGAATATGAAGAATATGATTGGACAAACCCAATCTATATAGAAAAAGATCATTTCTTAGTAAAAACGTTAAGAAAAGTTTATGAAGAAGAAACAGGACTAGATTCTACCCCACTATCATCTGGTGGCGCAACATATGCTAGAGCTATAAAAAATTGTGTAGCATTTGGAGCAATTTTCCCATATGGGTTAAAAACTGAACATCAGCCAAATGAATATGTAGTTGTAGATCACATGGTAAAGGCAACTGAAATATACGCATTAGCACTTTATGAATTAACTAGATAACATAATAAATGGGACTATATCAAAAATATTTTTGTTAAAATATAGGGTTCCAAGTTGAAAAATGAAATTACTCAAATATTAAATGAGAATAATGCTAGTAAAGGAAACAGGAATTATTTAAAACGTTATTCATAAAAATTTCAAATAAACTCTAATAAAACACAAATTAATAAGAGTTTCTAAATCAATTTTTAAAGAAATACTAATTTAAATAATTCCTGTTCCTTGATTAAAGAAAAAAGTTTTCAGATTGATAAATGTATTATTTGAAATTGGAACTTGGAACCCTATAGTATATTGAAATCCAAACTAGAAACAGGCTATTGGTATTTAAAGTTTACCAATAGCCTTATATTTTTCATTAATTTATTAACTAAGTCATTTTGATATAACTCCTTTATTATAAATTTAAATAAAAATTTGAATTCTAATTACTAAATTGGTAAAATCTAAACTTAGAGTGAAAAATAAAAGGTATATAGGAAATCAAGTTTAAAAATTGAGTTATGCATTTAAAAAATGTAAAATTAGGATTATTAATTAATAAGTGTATAAAGTAAAACATTAGCTTGAAAACTTATATGAAAGGAGTATGTTATGGAAAGATTAGATAAAGTTCTTGCTAATTTAGGATATGGTAGTAGAAAAGAAGTGAAAGCTCTTTGTAAAAAAGAAGAGGTAATAGTAAATGGTGTACCAGTAAAAGATAGTAGTATGAAGGTTGATACAGAAAATGATGTTATAGAAGTTAAGGGTGAGGTTTTAAATTATAGGGAATTTATATATTTACTTATGAATAAGCCAGATGGTGTTGTAAGTGCAACTTTTGATAATTATGATGAGACTGTTATTGATTTGTTAGATGAAGAATATAAGGCATTTAAGCCATTTCCAGTTGGAAGATTAGATAAAGATACAGTGGGCTTACTTCTTATTACAAATGATGGAGAATTAAATCATAAATTAATAGCCCCTAAAAATCATGTAGATAAGGTTTATTATGCAGAGATAGATAAATGTGTTACTAAAGATGATGCTAAAGCGTTTGAAAGAGGAATAACTTTAGATGATGGTTATTTATGCATGCCAGGAAAGTTAAATATCTTAGAGGCAGATGAAAATGGATCACGTGTAGAAGTTACAATTCAAGAAGGAAAGTTTCATCAAGTTAAGAGAATGTTTGAATCATTAGATAAAAATGTAGTTTATTTAAGAAGAATAAGCTTTGGCCCAATAAAAATAGATGAGTCTTTAGAAGAAGGCGAATTCCGTGAGTTAACAGAGGAAGAAATTAACATATTAATGAATCTAAAATAGAATAATGAAAAAAATGTCGTAAAAGATTAGTTGAAAAATAGAAATAATAGAGAAAATTCTAAAAATTTCACAAATTATCAATAAAATTAGCTTATTTTGTAATTTTTTTAACAATTTTACTTGAATGTAAGTTAAAAATATAATATAATAAAAGTGCAAAATAAATAAAGAGATATATAGCCCCCTTTTTATTTATTTCATAATAGCCCAACCCCAAGGGCTGTTATATATTTATTGCATGTAAATTATATATTTAATTTACTAAAAAACTTCTAGAATTTATTCTAGAAGTTTTTTGTTTTACATTTAGATAAAAAATTAAAATAATATCAATATTTATATACTTTTGTGTGTATAATTAGAATAAGTGAAATTATATTTTATGTTTAAGGATAAGTATGTATGTCCATAATTTTCAATGTATAAATTAAAATGATATTTTGGAACATATATATAAGAAACTAATTTGTATATTAATTTATTTGCACTTTATACTGGAGTTAAGTATAAAGTAATAAAAAAGTAAATTTAAAATAGATTTTATAACATATGATAGAATTGAATAAATTAAAGATAGTATAAGGTTTTGATGTTTTAGTAAAAACATTGTTAAGGAGGAGATTATGAATATAAGAGAAGTTTTGTTAAGCTTCATGAATGAACCAGCGTATAGACCTATGATGGTTCAAGAATTAGCTAAAATTTTTGGTATAACTAAAAGAGATATGAAAGATTTTCAAAAAATAATAGATAGTATGGTTCAAGATGGTCAAATTGCAAGTAATGAATCAGGAAGATATGGAATAACTAGCAACATGGGTTTAGTAACAGGTATATTTCAATCACATCAAAAGGGATTCGGTTTTGTAATATTGGAAGAAGATAAACCAGATATATTTATACCAGCATCAAATGTAAATACAGCAATGAATGGAGATAAAGTATTAGTTAAAATTTTAAAAAATGAAAACAATGGTAAAAAGTGTGAAGGATTTATAGAGAGTATTATTGATAGAAAAAATAAAACAGTTGTAGGATTATATCAAGACAGTAAAAGTTTTGGATTTGTAGTTCCATCAGATAATAAAATGACAAAGGATATATTTATACCAAAGGGAAAAAGAAATGGAGCTAAGACAGGTCAAATAGTTGTAGTAGAAATACTTAAATGGCCAGATGAAAATAAGAAAGCAGAAGGTAAAATTATAGAAGTTTTAGGATATAGTGATGAAAGAGGCGTAGATATCTTAACTGTAATTAGAAAGTTTAATCTTCCAGAAGAATTTCCTTTTGCAGTAGAAAAAGAAGCTGTTGAGATAGATGAAAATATCAATAAAGATGAATATAAGAGAAGAAGAGATTTAAGAGACTTAAAAATAGTTACTATTGATGGTGAGGATGCAAAAGATTTAGATGATGCAGTATCAATAGAAGTTCTTGAGAATGGAAACTATAAATTAGGAGTTCATATTGCTGATGTATCACATTATGTTAAAGAAAATTCTAATTTAGATAAAGAAGCCTTTAAAAGAGGAAATTCAGTATATTTAATTGACAGGGTTATACCTATGTTACCTAGAAAATTATCTAATGGTGTATGTAGTTTAAATCCAAGAGTAGATAGATTAACTTTAAGTTGTGTTATGGAAATAGATCATAATGGAAAAGTTGTTGATCATGAAATATTTGAATCTATAATAAAAACTAATGAGAGAATGACATATACAGATGTAACAAAGATATTAAGAGATAAAGATGAAGAAACTATAAAGAAATATGATTATTTACTTGAAGAGTTTCAAAATATGGAAAAGTTATTTAATATTTTAAATAAGAGAAGAATGGACAGAGGAACTATAGATTTTGAATTTGAAGAAGCAAAAATAATATTAGATGATAAGGGAAAACCTGTAAAGATAGAACCTTATGAAAGAGCTGTATCAAATAGAATTATAGAAGAGTTTATGCTTGTTGCAAATGAAACAGTAGCGGAGCATATGTTTTGGTTAAATGTTCCTTTTGTTTATAGAATTCATGAAGATCCAAATGAAGAAAAGCTTATGAACTTTAATGAATTTGTACACAATCTAGGATGCTTTGTAAAACATACAGGTGAAATTCATCCAAGGGTTCTTCAAGAAATTTTAGAAAAAGTAAAAGGTAAAAAAGAGGAACATGTAGTTAGTAGATTACTGCTTCGTTCCATGATGAAAGCTAGATATGCACCACAATGTACAGGTCACTTTGGATTAGCTGCTAAGTATTATTGTCACTTTACTTCACCAATTAGAAGATATGCAGATTTAACTATTCATAGAATAATTAAAGAATATTTAAATGGTGGAATTAGTGATAAGAGAGAGAAAAAACTTAATAAAATAGTAGATAAAGCATCTAATCAGGCATCAGATACAGAAAGAATAGCAATAGAAGCTGAAAGAGAAGTTGATGACTTAAAGAAAGCTGAATATATGGCAGATAAAATTGGCGAAAAATTTGAAGGGATTATTTCATCAGTTACAAATTTTGGTATATTCATAGAATTACCAAATACAGTAGAAGGTCTTGTTCATATAACTGATTTAAAAGATGATTATTATATATATGATGAAAAAAATATACAACTTATGGGTGAAAGAACTAAAAACATATACAGATTAGGTGATGATGTTAAAGTTGTATGTACTAGAGTTAGTATAGAAAATCGTGAAGTTTACTTTGAAATTGTAGAAGAAAAAGATGATGAAGAAATAGAAGAATAAATATATAAAATAAGGCATAAAATGACTCAAATAGCATTTTATTGCCTTATTTTTTATGTGGGAAATTAATTTTATTTTATATAGCCAATTGTATTTGTTGTGCATATGATAAAGTGTAGCTATATAGAGAAAAAACGATATTCTTGTATAGTTTTGTTTAAATAATAATATTTATGTAAATAAAAATATAAGGTTTGAATTATTATTTTAAACCTTATATTTAGTTAATATAGCTATAAATAAATATAAGATAAGGTGAAATATATGGCTAATAATCTTGTTTTTAATAATGTTGCATCTAGATTAATGGTTTTAGCATATGGTACTGATAATATTGGTGATAGCCATCCATTGTTGACAGATAACAGCGGAGCTTTACAAGTTAATATACAAAACACATCAGTATCAGTAACTGGAACAGTTTCTGTAGATGGAACAATACCTGTTACAGGTAATTTATCAATAACAGGAACAGTGCCAGTAACAGGAACAGTGCAAGTAGCAGAGCTAACACAAGGTACAGTAACAGTATCAGGCGGAAGCATAGTAGTTAGTAATACACCATCAGTGAATGTAGCAAATACAGTACCGGTAACAGGCACAGTACAAGTAGCAGAGTTAACACAAGGTACAGTAACAGTATCAGGTGGAAGTATAGCAATTAGTAATGCTCCATCAGTAAATGTAGCAAATACAGTACCAGTAACAGGCATAGTACAAGTAGCAGAATTAACACAAGGTACAGTAACAGTATCAGGTGGAAGTATAGCAATTAGTAATGCTCCATCAGTAAATGTAACAAATACAATACCAGTAACAGGTACAGTACAAGTAGCAAGCGGAAGCGTAGATATAACAAATACACCATCAGTAAATGTAGATAATACAGTATCAGTAACAGGTATAGTACAAGTATCACAAGTAACACAAGGTACAGTAACAGTAGCAGGTGGAAGTATAGCAATTAGTAATGCTCCATCAGTAAATGTAGCAAATACAGTACCAGTAACAGGCACAGTACAAGTAGCAAGCGGAAGTGTAGATATTACAAATACACCATCAGTAAAAGTAGATAATACAGTATCAGTAACAGGTATAGTACAAGTGTCACAATTAACACAAGGTACAGTAACAGTAGCAGGTGGAACAATAAATATTGGATACACTACAGTAAGTTCAACTATAAGTGTAACAGCAGCAAGTGGAACAGGTACAACTTTAGTTCAAGATGTATCAGCTCTTAATGATTATTCTTATTTTGTTTATAACAAAGGTAGTAATCCAGTAATTCTTCATATTGAAATTTCTCCAACAAACGTAAATGGAAACTATACAGGCTATGACCAAGCAACAGTGACAGTAGCAGGGGGGAGCTCAGCGGTAGTAATACCTTCTACAATATATGGAAACTATGCAAGATTGGCTTATAATGCAGGTCTTTTACCAGTGACATTTGATGTCTATTATGTAGGAAGATAATTAAATTAAGTAATTTTTTTAAGTAGAGAATTTTTAAATTTGGCGTATGAATTGACATTTTATTTTTATAATGACGTATAGAAAACTATACGTCATTTACCAAATTAAAAATGAGATTATTTATAAGTAATATATAAGGGGTATTTGATAATGGAAAAGAAAAAAACTGTAAGTTTAGGTATGATAGTTAAAAATGAAGAAAGATTTTTGCGAAAGTGCTTAGAAAGTGTACAGGATTTAGTTGATGAACTAATAATTGTAGATACGGGTTCAGAAGATAAAACAATAGAAATTGCAGAGTCTTTTAATGCTAAGATATATCATTATAAATGGGATAATAATTTTGCTAATGCAAGAAATGTGTATGTGGAGAATGCTACAAAAGATTGGATATTAGTATTAGATGGTGATGATGTTTTTGAAAGAGAAGATATAGAGAAATTTATAGAGATTGTAAATACATCTGAAAAAGATGGTCACTATTTTAAAACACTAAGTCTTATAAATGAAAATGATAAAAAAAACTTTTCATATAATTTAAATTTAAGACTTTTAAGGAATAATGGAAAGTATAAATATAATGGAGCTATACATGAACAAGTGATTAGTAAAGAAGGAGTCACTGATTATTCTAAATTTGTAAATGAAGATATTAGAATATATCATTTAGGGTATATTCAATCAGTTATAGATGAAAAGCAAAAAAGACAAAGAAATATGACATTAATAAATGAAGAATTAAAAAAAGATCCATTTAATCCTTTTCAAAACTTTAATATGGCAGTTGAATATTATGCAATGATTGACTTAGAAAATGCATTAAAACATTTTAATACTGCATACAATGTCATGAATCCAAGTGAAGGTTATGGCAACAAATTAATATTAAGAAGAATAATGTTATTATTTGATATGAAGAAGTATGAAGAGGCTATTAAAGGCATTGAGGAAGGAATAGGTTTTTTCCCTGATTTTACAGAGTTATATTTTTACAAAGCATTAACACTAGCAAAACAGAAAAAATATACTTTAGCAATTAAAGAATATGAAAAGTGTATAAATATGGGTGAAGCACCAATTCATTTAAGATTTATAAATGGAGCTTCTACATTTAGAGCTTATTATGAATTAGGAAATATTTATTTTAAATTAGAAGATTATGATGAAGCTATAAAAAACTTTGAAAAGTCTTTAGAATCAAATAAGGAAAATTGGGGACAATATTTTAATATTGCAAAATGTTATGATAAAGCACTTGGAAAAGAAAAAACAATAGATAAACTGAAAAGCATTTTTGATTTAAATGATGTAAATAATATGACGTTATTTATAATTATAATTACTGAACTTAAATATTATGAAGAGGCACTACAATATAGTTTAGATCAAAATCAAAAAGTAGCAACAGATATATTAATAGATGTATTATCTAAAATTTTGATATATTTAAATAAACCAGAAAGGGCATATTATCAATTAATAAGAATGCCCAAAGAATCACCTTACTTTAATGATTCAAAAGCATATATAATTCTTATAAAAATTATTACCAATAAGTTAATTTTAGATGAAGACTTTGAAGTAATTAATGATGAAAATAAAAAAGCTGCAATTAAACTTATATATGATTTATGTGCAGGAAATAAGATTGAAAAAGAATTTGATGAACCTATATTAAAGGAAAGTATAAATCTATTACAAGTTTTAATAAGGGCAAATGAATTTGAATTGTTTGAAAAGGCAGTAGAATCATTAAATTATATAAATAGCAAAAATTGTCTATTAGAATTAGCTAAATTATATGAAAGAAATGGATATACACCTATGGCTTTAGAGGAGATTATAAGGTCATTAAAGGAATTTGACAAACTTGATGAAGAGAGTATAGATATTTTATACTTTAATATATAAATTTAACATTATAAAAATATAAGTAATATATGATATTTAAAATATCAAATTATATTTGTTAGGCATATAATAATATATAGTTATATAAAAATATATAGCTATTAAATAATGATATAAGGTGAAGCATATGGCTAATACTATTGTTTTTAATGATGTGGCTTCCAAGTTGATGATTTTAGCAAATGGAATTAATGATAGTGGAGTATCAACACCTATTAAAGTAACAAGTAATGGTATAGTACAAGTAAATGTAAGTAATTCAGCAACAGTTATAGTAGGTGGATATTTTCAAACGTACACCACTTGGGATTTTACTGCAACAAGTAGTGAAGGTGTAGCTGGAACTGTTAATATTGGACAACTTAAAGATTACTCATATTTTGTATATTCTAATATAAATGAAACAGCAACATTAACTATAGAATTGACAGCAGAGCCAGGACTTCCAAATGGAACTTATACAGAAGATTTAAATTCACGAAAAGTATTAATCGATAATGGACAGGGAATACTTGAGTCTAATCTATATGGTGCATATGCAAGAGTTAGATATGAAATTCCAAGCACTGTAAGTTCTGCATTGTTTAGCATTGAATTTGTTGGACGTTCATAAAAAAGGAAAATGCCTATTAAAAAGTTATTATATAATTATTTTGTGACATATAAAATTACGTTTTATATGTCACATGTTATATTTAATATTATGAAACTATGTAGAGTTCTAATTTGAAAAATGAAATTACTCTTATTTAAGTTGAGAATTCTAATTAATTTAATTAAAAATGGAAAATTGAAAGTTGAAAGTGAATGTAAAAATTGGATTTCCAATTTTAAAGAATGATTTTTTATTAAATTTGCAGAGCAAATTAGTTAAAAACAATATAAAAATGGCAATAACCTATAAGATTAATAGTATCATTTGAGAAAGAGATTACTTTGAATTTGAGATTGGAATCATATAAATTAGACTATGTGTTATAATTATATTGTAAATTATAACTTAAAGTTGGAAATGATATAGTATATGAAGTGATTTTTTGTTAAAATATCGTTAATGAGAAATAGAATTTATGTTTTCTTATTTTAGGAAAAAGAAGGTGTAAAAATGGCTAATAAAAGAAAAGAAAATAAAACATTAGTTGAAAATAGAAAAGCAAGGCATGATTATTTTGTTGAAGAAGGAATGGAAGCTGGAATAGAGCTTGTTGGAACAGAAGTTAAATCAATAAGAGCTGGAAAAGCAAATGTTAAAGAATGTTATGCAGAAATTAGAAATGGTGAAGTGTTTATAGTTGGAATGCATATAAGTCCTTATGAACAAGGAAATATTTTTAATGTAGATCCATTAAGAGATAGAAAATTACTTCTACATAAAGAAGAAATAAGAAGGTTATCAGGACTTATTCAACAAGAAGGTCTTACATTAATTCCATTAGCACTTTATTTAAAGGATGGAAGAGTAAAGGTTAATCTTGGAGTGTGTAGAGGTAAAAAGAATTACGATAAGAGAGATGCAATGCTTGAAAAAGCACACAAGAGGGAAATTGATAGACAGTTAAAAGAAAGAATGAGATACTAAGACAAAAAAGCTTTAAAGCATAATAAATGCTTTAAGGCTTTTGTTTACTATTTTATATGAATTAAATGAAATAAAATGTTATCATCACCCCAACCTAAATCAAATGGAACATGATATCTATCAACAGTGTGTGAATTTATTAATGGATAACCATGATTATCAAAATCTGTTATAATAGCTGTATGATCAATGTCATTTCCTTTTGCATATGAGATTACATCACCAGGAGCAAGCTTATTTATAGTTATATCATCATTGGGAGAATAATTATTAACAATGTCTTTAAAAGTTCCTTTTTGTAGTAGTGTTCCTCTACCACCATAAACAAAATAATTTCTAAAGGCATCAGCATTTACCCATGCAGGAGAATAATCAGAATGGATATTGTCTTTAGTTAATGTATACCACGTAAAATCTTTTTTTAAATTTCCAGCGTTTACGTCACCTAAACATTGAGATACATAATTTGTACAATTTCCTCCAGCACCAGTAAAATTAATATATTTATTGTTATATTTATCTGTATTTTGGCTTAATGAGGGTACTCCAGAAAATTTATCAGCATACTCAATAGCTTTTAATCGATTATATGTATCAGTGGAATTAATAACAACATTTTCATAGTTTATATTTGAAAAATCAAATATTTGTTTTGTTGGAGATGGTAGTAATAATTCAGAATAATTTCCATCATAAGATTTTAAGGCATCTTCAAAGCAATCTAAATACCAATCTTTATTGATTATTAAATCATTTTTCGTATTTATAAGATCAATCATATGAAATAAATTTATTCCAAAGATATTCTCAGTAGGGTTTTCATCAGAATCATATACATATTTAAAAATCCATTCTTCATCAACTCTAAAATTCGCCCCAGTAGAAGAAATATTCATGTTTTTAAATATTACATTAGAATTAATACTTGTAAATGTTATGCCCCTTTGAGAAGCCCAATCTCTAAGATATTTTATTCGTCGAACTTCATGGTCAAGAGCATATCGTCCATCCTCAACAGAGGTATTGTATTTTGAAGCAATAGAACTAATGTTACCATTAAAAATAGATTGATTTCTAGAATTAAAGTGATTATTAATATAAGTTTCTATATGTTGAAAAGATGGTGCATTTTGTGCAAAACATACACTTGTATTGCATAAAATTACGGAAATAATAAAAAACACCACAAAGTAAATCCATAAATTAGATAGAAAAAATTTTTTCATAAATCTGCTCCTTCGATAAATTTATAAATATTTTATAAACTTGAAAATAAGATACTTTCTCAAATATTTTAAATAACTTTAAGTATTAATTTAAGAATATCTTAATTAGTAAAATTATAAGTTTAAAATGAAATTTAAAACCTATAGTATAGTATTTGAAGTTTTAAGATTTTTATTAATAATAAATATAAAAAAAAGGATTTCAATTAAAAAATTGAAATCCATTATTTATTATAACAAAGATTTTATAAAATTTTTTGCGTTTAAAATATCAATATCATCAGGATGGGTACTGGCATTTTTATGATTTTCAATTTGAGCTTTGGCATGTTCATCGCTAGGATTTGTTTTAAGTAACTCTTTATATCTTTCAGTTAATTTAGGATTAATTTTTCCTTGACATAAAAAGTGTCCGAGCAATTTATTAGAGTTATCTAAAAGAGATTCCACCTTGAGTTTTATTTTATCATAGTAGGCACCAGAATCTTTAGCCCCTAAAGTGCCAAATAGAATTACATTTTTATTAGTTAAATTTTCTAAAATTAGTTTAGAATTAGTATCACAAAGCCCCTTATCAACCCAATATCCAACTAAGATAGTATCATAATTATCACAGTTAATACTAGAATTTGATTCAAAAATATCTTTTGAGCTAGTTATTTCATCATAAATAGCATAAGCAATTTTTTTTGTATTACCAGTTAATGAAGAATATAAAACTAAACAATTCACTTTATTTCGCCACCTTTATATAATTTTGTTTATTACACTTAATTATAAACTTTTTATATAACATAAAACCTAAAATATCGGCAAGTCCCCAACCAATAGGTATAGACCACCAAATTCCACTTGCCCCTAATGATGTAGAAGAAAGAATATATGCAAGTAATACTCTTGTTCCTAAAGATACTATAGTTAAAATTATAGAGATTTTCAATAGTCCAAGGCCTCTATATAAACCATAAAACATAAACAAAAATCCTATTAAAACATAAAATATTGCAACAACAGATATATATTCTATTCCAAGTGATATAACGGAAGTTTCATGTTTATCAACAAATAATAACATTATTTGCTTTGAAAATACAAGGATTAATGTTGAAGTAATAAAGCAAAATATAATGATAGTTTTAATAGAGCTTTTTACTCCAAGTTTTATTCTGTCAATTTTTTCAGCACCTTTATTTTGAGCAACAAAAGTAGAAAATGCATTTCCAAAATCTTGTACAGGCATATATGCAATAGAATCTATTTTTACTCCTGCTGCAAAAGCTGCCATTACAGTAGAACCAAAGGTATTAACTAGACCTTGTACAATTAGTATCCCAAAATTCATAATGGATTGTTGAAGGGCAGTTAATGTAGAATATTTAATAACTGATTTTAATGTATCTTTATGAACTTTTATACATTTTCTATCAAATCTTAAAAAATCTAATTTTATATAAGTATAAATAATGCTTATAAAATCAGATACAGCTTGTGCAATTACTGTAGCTATAGCAACACCCTTAATTCCTAAATTAAACTTTATAACAAAAAGTAGGTCTAAAACTATGTTGATTATTGAAGCTATGATTAAAAAATATAAGGGGCGTTTAGAATCTCCAATGGCTCTAAGTAGAGATGTAGATAAATTATAGATATATGTAAATATTAATCCAAGTAAAATAATTATTAAATACTCTTTTGAATCATTAATAAGTTCTAAAGGCATATTAAACAATAAAAGAATAGAATCTATGAAATATAAGGAGAGTACCATTAAAAAAATAGTAATACACCCTATAAAAATAAATGATAAAAATGTAGTTTCTTTAAATTTATCAAAATCCTTAGATCCATAAAATTGAGATAGAATAATACCAACACCCATAGATAAACCAATTATAATTGAATTTATAAAGACAATTATAGCAAAAGATGAACCTACTGATGCTAATGCATCTGCTCCTATAAATTTTCCAACTACAATAGAATCAACTAAATTATATACTTGTTGAAATATATTTCCTAGAATCATAGGTAGTGCAAATTTTAAAATTCTTTTATTAATATTTCCTTCTGTCATATCAATCATAAAAATAACCTCACAAATTTATATTAAATTTATTCTATCATACAATATATGTAAAAAGAACAAATGTATTGAAATATAATTAAGATATTAAAAAGGCTTATATTTCAAAAATGTAAGGTAAATTTAATGTTATTGTATCTTTTATTTAAGGTTAAAACTGTATAATTAGAAATAAGAAAGCATTTATAAAAAAATATATAATCTTAAGAATTTCTTAATATTTATATTAATATGTTTTTAAGAATTTATGATTAATATAGATATATAAGGTTTTAATATGGAAAGAAAAATTAAAAATAATGAATAAAATAAAATATTAACTTGAAATTTTATGTAGGAATCCAAATTAAAACTTTAAGTTATTCATGTTTAAGTTGAGAATCTAATTAATTTAATTGAAAATTGAAACTGAATGTAAAAATTGGATTTCCAATTTTAAAGAATGATTTTCTATTAGATTTACAAAGCAAATTATTTAAACACAATATAAAACGTAGTTTTTATGTATTTCTATTTTAAATATTAGGAATGAAATGAGTAATATTAACCATAACTGTCAATTGTAAATTTTCAATTGTCAACTGGTTCCAAATATAAATATAGCAATAAATCGTAAGCTTAGTAGTATCATTTGAGGAAGCTATTATTTTAAATTTTAGCTTGGAACCCTATAATATTGGGGAAAAAGTTAAAATAATTTATAATTTGGAATTTATAGGATATACTATATACTTAAGGTTACATATTATGCAATAAATTCAAATAAGTTATTAACTATAAAATGCAATTAAAAAAAATCTATGAAGTTATTATTTTAGATAGATATTAAACGGATATGGGAATAGAGGTGTTATTATGGAAAGCAATATGAGGATAAAAGGTCTTACCACTGAAGAAGTAAAAATTAGAGTGTGTAAGGGTAATGTAAATACAATACCTAAGCCACCTTCTCGTACATTAGGACAAATTCTTAGAGCCAATATATTTACTAGTTATAATATGATTAATTTAAGTCTTGCAGTAGTAGTGCTTTTAGCAGGATCATTTAAAAATGCTTTTTTTGCAATAATAGTAATTGCAAATATAATAGTTGGAGCATTTCAAGAGTTAAAAGCAAAAAAAATACTTGAAAAATTATCAGTTATAAGTGAAAAAAGGGTTGAAGCATTAAGAAATGATAGTTTAAATGATATAAATGTACAAGAGATAGTTTTAGATGATATTTTAAGATTACGAGCAGGGGAACAAATATTAGTAGACTGTGAAATGGTTAAAGATAATGAAATAGAAGTAGATGAATCTATGATTACTGGTGAAACAGATCCAATACTGAAAACAAAAGGTGACAAATTGTTATCAGGAAGTTTTGTAACATCAGGAATGACGTATGCAAAAGTTATAGCAATTGGTCAAAACACATATGCAGCAAAACTTGCTAATGAAGCTAAAAAGTTTAAAGTTATAAATTCAAAGTTACAAAAAGATATAAATAAGATATTTAAAACTATTATGTGGATTGTGTTTCCAATTGCAATATTACTAATTGGAAGTCAGTTATTAAATGGAAGAGGAAGTTTAGAAGATTCTATAATGGGTGCGGTTTCAGGTGTAATTGGTATGATTCCAGAAGGACTTGTACTATTAACAAGCACAACATTTATGCTTGCAGTTATGAGACTTGCAAAGTGGAAAACTTTAGTTCAAGAATTGCCAGCAACAGAGGTATTAGCAAGGGTAGATGTTTTATGTTTAGATAAAACAGGAACTATAACTAAAGGTGATTTAAAGGTAAGTGAAATTTTAACTATAGGAAAAGAAAAAAAAGAAAAAATAGAAGAGATAATTGCAGCAATTTCACATAGTTTTAATACATCTAATCAAACAGATAAAGCAATTTTAGAGAGATTTAATGATAATCCTCATCTTAAGATAAAAAACAAGATAGCATTTTCATCTAAAAGAAAGTGGAAAGCAATAGAAGTTGAAAATGATGGTGTATGGGTTTTAGGTGCACCTGAAATGATACTTAAAGATAGGTATAGTGAGATAGCAGAAAGTGTTGAAAATGAAGCTAAAAAAGGTAATAGAGTAATTCTTTTAGCTAAGGTTAATGGGGTACTAAGTGATAACTTAGAAGGAGAAGTAACAAAAGAAGCATTAATAGTTATTGAGGATATAATAAGGGAAAATGCAGAGGAAGCTATAAAATATTTCAAGAAACAAGATGTTGGAATAAAGATAATATCAGGAGATAATCCAGTAACAGTATCAGCTATAGCTAAAAAGGTTGGAATTGAAAATGCTGAAAGTTATGTAGATGCAAAAGACTTGCCAGAAGACGAAGAAGAATTTAATAAGATGGTGGAGAAAACTTGTGTTTTTGGAAGAGTAACACCACATCAGAAGAAAAGAATAGTTCTTGGATTAAAGGCTAATAAACACACTGTTGCAATGACAGGTGATGGTGTTAATGATGTTTTAGCATTAAAAGAATCAGATTGTGGAATTGCTATGGCTGAGGGGGCAGATGCAACTAAGTCAGTAGCACAACTTGTTCTTATGAATTCAGATTTTACAGCGCTTCCACATGTAGTTTCAGAAGGAAGACAACTTATAAATAATTTAGAAAAAGTATCAGAATTGTTCTTAACTAAGACAGTATATTTTATAATATTAGCAGTGGTATTTGCTCTTATTAGATTGCCATACCCAATGATACCTATACAAATGACACTTTTAGGTAGTTTAACTATTGGTATACCATCATTCTTTTTATCAATGTCACCAAATAAAGATATGATAAAAGAAGGGTTCTTAAAAAGGGTAATGAAAGTTGCAATTCCAAATGGAGCATTAATAGGAATAAGTACAATAATTATGTTTATTATAGGACATTATACTGGAGCATCACTAGAAGAATGTAGAACACTTGCAGTAGCAACATTTGGTACATTAAGTATGGTTGTTTTATTAAAGGTAGCTACACCACTAAATTTATATAGATTAATTATAGTTGCTTCAATGAGTATATTATTTGCTATATCTTTTATGATACCTTTTGTAAGAAAGTTTTTTGTAATAGATACAATTCAAAGCCGTTATATGCTAATTATTTTTGGAATAGCATCAATCACAACAATAGTAATGATATTAATATCAAAATTTGCAAAAACTACAGTAAGGGAAAAGACAATTTCAAATTGCATAAAAAATAAAAAAGAATTAACAAGAGAAATGTAAGATAGAATAAAGCACATAATTATTTGATGTGCTTTATTTTTTATGTAAAATCCACAAGATTTCAACAACACCTTCTGTGGTAGGGATTTCAACAATACCTTTTGTAGGCGAGGTTTCAACCTTGTAAAACATTATTGTAATTTTAAAATTTAAAAATTATTATATAATTGTAGATAAGTGAGGTGTTTTATGTGGATAAAAAAATTTTAATTGTTGATGATAATGAAGATATTTGCATAACAGTAAAGGAATATTTAGAGCTATATGGTTACTCAGTAGAAACTGCTGAAAGTGCTGTAAAAGCATTAAGTATTATAAACAATCCCTTTGATTTAATTATATTAGATATAATGATGGAAGGGATGGATGGATTAGAACTTTGTAATATGATAAGAGAAAAAATAGCATGTCCAATTATATTTGTTAGTGCAAAAACATTAGAAGAAGATAAAATAGAAGCACTTTCAGTTGGGGGAGATGATTATATTACAAAACCATTCAGTTTAAAAGAATTAAAGGCTAGAGTTGAGTGTCATATAAGAAGAGAGGAAAGAATAAGAAATAAGAAAACTTATATATTAAGTTCTGGCAATGTAGTTATAGATATAAATGCAAAGGAAGTTTTATGTAATAGTGAAAAACTACAATTAACCAAAAATGAATATAAAATAGTAAAACTTTTAATTACTAATAAAAATTTAGTATTTTCAAAGGAAAAGATATTTGAAAATGTTTGGGGGTTAGATTCAGAGAGTTATCTAGACACTGTTACAGAAAGTATAAAAAATATAAGAAAAAAGATAAAAGCTATAGATAAAGATATGTCATATATTACAACTGTTTATGGCTTAGGTTATAAATGGGAGATAAAAAATGAAAAAAAATAAAACACTAAAAAGGCAATTTTATATGTTAGTACTTAAAGTATGTATGTTTACAGCTGTAGCATCTATTGCAACATACATAGCATTATTTTCATGGATAGCTATTGATAATAAAGGGAAATATGCAGATTATTATGTAAGAATTTTAGATGATATAGAAGACAGTATAAAGAATAATGAAAGTGCTATATTAGATGGAAACATAATAGATTTAAATAAATACAATAAAGATGTAAAAGGAGAAGTTGTTGATATAAATGGAAAACATTTATATGGAGAAAATAAAGTTTTAAGAAGTGATACCATAGTTATTAATAATATAAATCAAGAAGAAGTAGTTGATAATTATGTTTATAGATATGTACCAATTAGAAGCGACAATTCAATAAAAGGTGTATATGTGCTAAAAGCTCCTTTTGGATATGTAATTAATAATTTTAGTGATAGGCCAGTAACAACAATTGTATATATGGTTATGTTATTTACTCCATTAATTTATTTTGCACTATTTTTAGTGTTATTTACATCAAAATTGTATAAATATATGGCTAATAATATAAATGTTTTATTAAATGGTGCAGAAAGTGTTTCAAATGGAAACTTCAATTTCGAAATGAAGGGAATAAAGGGTGTTGAATTTAGTAAAATTCAAGATGCTTTTAATGTAATGATAAATACTATAAAAGAAAATATAGATAATTTAACAAAACTTGATAATGAGAGAAGAATGATGGTTTCATCTATAGCTCATGATATAAGAACTCCAATAACAGTTATAAAAACACAGCTTGAACTTGTGGATGATTTAAAGGATAGGAAAGATTTTAACATGAATAAGCATAGTAAAATTATAAATAAAAATTGTGATAGGATGACTATGCTAACTGATAATCTTTCATTATTATATAAAGTTGAAAATACAGATTTTTTATTGAAAAATGAAAATGTAAATTTGAAAAAGTTACTTTATGAAAAAATAACAGAAGTAAAATATGAGGCTAATAAAAATAATATAGAAGTTAATTTAGAAACAAATCTTGAAAAAGACAATTATATGTTAGATGAGTCTATGATAATTAGAGTACTTAATAATATTATTTATAATAGTTTAAGATTTACAAAAAAAGGAGAAATAAATCTTTCAGTATATAGTGAAGGTGATAAAATAAATTTTAAATGTAGCGATACAGGAAGTGGATTTAAACAAAAAGATACTGAAAAATTATTTACTGCATTTTATCAAGATGAAGACTATAAAAATCATTTTGGATTAGGTCTTTATATAGCAAAAAAGATTGTTAATAACTATAATGGACAAATAAAGGCATACAATAATTTGAGTGGTGGAGCAACTGTTGAATTTTATATAAAAGAATTAAATAACATTAAGGTTTAATAGAGGAGAAATTTTTCTTCTCTATTTTTTTTATGAATCTAAAGATATCCTTATAAAATCCTTAGATTTGTTTGTTAGTCTAGATATAGAAAGAAACGAAGGGGAGAATTACAATGAATGAATATTTTTTAGAAACTAAAAATTTAAAAAAACAATTTAAAAAGCAGGTAGCTGTTGATGATATTAATTTAAAAATAAAGGAAGGTACAATTTATGGTTTTTTAGGACCTAATGGTGCAGGAAAATCAACTACACTAAAAATGCTTACAGGACTTTTGTATCCTACATCTGGAGAAATAATTTTTAATGGACATCCATGGAATAGAAAAGATCTTAGAGATATTGGAGCACTTATAGAATCTCCAGCATTTTATGGAAATTTAACAGCAAGAGAAAATTTAAGAGTTCATACAAAACTTTTAAAACTTCCAGAAAGCAGAATAGATGAGGTTTTAGAAATTGTTGATTTAAAAGATACAGGAAAGAAAAAATCATCAGAGTTTTCATTAGGTATGAAACAAAGGCTAGGAATTGCAATAGCACTTTTAAATAATCCAAAACTTCTTATATTAGATGAACCAACTAATGGACTAGATCCTTTAGGTATACAGGATTTAAGAACTCTAATTAAGTCGTTAAAGGAAAGTGGAATAACAATTATATTATCTAGTCACATCTTATCAGAAGTAGAGCAAATAGCAGAATATATAGGAATTATATATAAAGGTAAATTAAAGTACCAAAATAAAATAAATAGAGATGAAGACTTAGAAAAATTATTTATGGAAGTTATATCTGAGTAATATTCATTGAAAGTTGAAAATTAATGTGGATTTTAAAACCTAGAGTTGGAGGAGAAATATGATAAGAATGATAGAAGCGGAGTTTTTAAAGTATAAAAATACATTTGCAAAAAAACTTGTATTTATAGCACCTATGTATGTTTTAATTTATTCAATATGGATGAATATGTATTTTTATCAGAATGTTATAAATTGGTGGAGCCTTGCTATAATGCCATTTACAATAGCAATTTTATGTGCACTTTCAGTAATTAGAGAAAAGAAAGCAGGTCAGTATAGAACATTAAAGTCTAAAGATATAAATATTAAAAATATGTGGATTTCCAAGGTAATAGCAATTGGAAGCTATACATTTTTATCTTCGTTAATGTTTATAGCAAATATATTAATAGTGAGATTAATATTTTCGGGATTAAAGTTAGATATGATAAGTGTAATTTCAGGCGTTTTAGTTATATGGATTACAACACTTTTATTAATACCAATATGTTTATTTGTGGCAGAAAAGTTCGGAACATTTTTTGCTATTGCAATAAGTGGATTAGGCGTAATTGTAGAGGTAATTGTCACAATAGGTGATAAGTGGTTTTTATGGCCATGGAGTTTAAGTATGAGGCTTATGTGTCCAATAGTTAAAATACATCCTAATGGTTGTTTATTGGAAAATGGTGATAAACTTTTAAATCCATCAGTAATACCAGTAGGGATTATAGTAGGACTTTTAGGATTTTTAGTTTTAACAATATTAACTTCAATTTGGTTTGCGAAAAAGGAGGAAAAATAAAATGCTTCAAGCAGAATGGATGAAGACTAAAAGAACAGCATTTAGATATATAGTTCTTATAACACCAATAATTTTTCCAATATTTATTTTAATGTATATATCAAGTTATAAAATGGATTACTCATGGCAAATAAGAATATATGATATATATTTCCAAACATTAGGGGTGGCACTTCCAATGATGGCATCAATATTAACAGGACTCAATATCATGGTAGAAGAAAGTGCAGGCAACTTTAGAGGTTTAATAACAGAGCCTATGGCAAGACATAAAATATATCTTAGTAAACTAACTATGCTTGTTATTATAACTATAGTGGACATGTTTATATCCACAGGTATATTACTTTTAGGAATGAAGTTTATATATAATGGAACAAATATTAGTTATGGAATTTTCTTATATGGAACATTGTTTACCATTATAGGTATATTATTCTTGTATGGTTTCTACTTAATAGTAAGTATTGCATTTGGAATAGGACCAACCATTGCAATTGGTGTAGGGGGTGGTGTTTGGGGTACATTACTTCAAACAGGACTTGGTGATAGAATATGGCAATTTATACCTTGGGCATGGTCTGGAAGATTTGAGTCCATTCCTTATGTGAAATTTGAAGACTTTATAAAGTTTAAAGGACTAGAAAACACAGAAAATATAAAAATTAGTATGAGTAACTTAGCTACACTTGAATTTAATAAAGGAATGCCTATAGCATTAATAAGCTTTGTAATAATAACAATACTTGGTGTTTTATGGTTTGAAAAGTGGGAAGGCAGAAAAACTCATGATTAGTGCTAAGTTAGAATGTATGCAAATAAATAATTTTAATAATATAGGGAAACAAGTTTTATGTGTTGCTATTTTTAGATATTAGGAACAAAGAGAGTAATAACTACCATAGCTTTTCACTCTTAATTTTTACTTGGTTCCTAACATGATAATAGAATAAACAATAAGATTAGTAGTATCATTTGATAAATATATTATTTAAAATTTTAACCTTATATAAGGAGTGTTTAGAAGTTGAAAAAAATAGTTGGAATTATATTAGTTATGATAATTAGCATGTCATTTATTGGATGTGGCATTGTTGATAAATATATAGATTATAGTAAAAAAGGAAAAGTTATTTGTACAATAAATAATGAAGATGGAACACAATTTATTTATAATGGAACAAAGTATACAGTGCTTAATGAAATTATAGATAATGAAAATATAGGTGAATGGGTGGGCTATATTCAAAAATATGTTGTTATGGATTCAAATTATAAAGTCTTAAAAGAAAAAGAGATAACATCAAAAGTCATTAAAGATTTAAAAGAAATAGCTGAGGGTGTAGAAAATAAAGCAAAATACATTGTATCATATAACAATGTTTACACTATAAAGGGAAATCAGAATTATAATAAGTTAATTGTCATTGCAAATGGAAAGCTTCATAAGGCTATACCAAGTGGAAATGTGAAAGACAATAGTTTAATTATTAAATTTGAAACAATAAATAATGAAGGAAGTAATGCTAATGATAATTTTACTATAAATCTTAATAATTGCACTCAAATTTTAAGTGGGGAAAAAACTTATCAAATAACTAACAAAACAATTGATAGTGGGAAATTAGGAGAATACTTAGGAATCATACCTAAAAGTATTACATTTGATAATAATACAAAAAAAGAAATACCTAAAAGCGAATTAATGAAAGTTGAGTTAGAGCCTAAGGAGTTATCAAAACAGCAAAGAATAACTTGGAATTATGGAAAAATATACAGCATTAAAGAAAATAACAATACAATTGCAGTATAAATAAATAATAAATATTATTTAGCAGAAATAAGTTAAAGTAAAAAATCCAGTAGATATTCTGGATTTTTTATTTTATATAAGATTTAGCAATAGCTAAAACAGTATCTAAATCATTACGATATTTAAGTATATGATTTACTAAATCCTCAGAACTAGGTTCTTTGTATCTGTGAAAAATAGAGTCTTTAATAAACAAATTTTATGTATAGGATATAGGTTAACTTATAGCAAATTTATAAAAAGTTATAGAATAGGTCTAAAACATTTAAATTTGAATATACTATTAAAGTATAAATTAATATTTTCCATAGAGATAATTTCAAGTGTTAGAAAGTATTACAATGGTGATATGTGTTGACAATACCTAATTAAAAGATTAAAATAGTAATACAATTGAATATGCAATTTGCGTTTAGACCTAATTACAACATGGGGGCGTTTTGGCTTCGACGGGGGTAAGATGGGTCTGGGAAGCGAGTCGAGGGAAGCATGTGGCCTCGTTAATAAAATATGCACTAAATGTAAACGCAGAAGATAATTTTGCATTAGCAGCTTAGTAGCTGCTCGTTCTACCTAGGAGTCCCACGACTTAGGATAGGGCGTCGATTAGTGGGGAACCGAACTTAGCAAAGCTTTGAGCTATGGACGGAATTAATGAAGCTACTGAAAAGTAAAGCCTGTCTGTAGGCGTTACTTGGAGGGAATGTTAAATTGCAGACTGCACTCGGAGATGCCCAGATTGGTCTGCTTTCGGACAGGGGTTCGATTCGTGAAAGAGTCGCCTTTGAAAGTGATTTCAAAGTGATAACTTGGCTTTATCGGTGAAGCCTTAGCACGTGACGGTGAAGGTAATACCGAGAGGTATGTGAGGAAACTCAACAGCCTTGTATCGACTTATAGGTTCCTAAAGTAATAAATTTACTAAGGAATACTAGGATAGAGGATATATAAACTATATTAAGCCTCTATAATACGCCAAGAAACTTAACTAACGACAAGTTTAAGATATAGTCAGGGCACATAGAAATATGTGAATAACCGACCCCTCGCCTCCACCATAGAAGATTAAACACATCAGAAATTTACTGATGTGTTTTTTTACGTTGTATTAATAAACTTATTATAAGATATGGGCAAATTTCATTTAGAAGGTTCAGGACATTATTATATCTTAAAATATATGTATATGAATTAAAAGATAATTTAAATACATATAATGTTATAAATTTTAAAGATGATGAAGTATAGCTTAATTTTGTTTGTGATTGTAGAAGAGGGATGGATATATATAAGAAATGTGATATTGCAATTGGAAGTGTTGCAGATGATGATGTTTTAAAAAGTATAGATATGTACTTTAAAGGACTTTGGGATGAAGAAAAAACTTTAAATGAAATTAGATATTACAAAATGAATAATTAAATTTGTTTAATAAATCAAGAAATTAAATTGTTGTAATAATATGGTATAATTTTATTAATATATTGATTCGACCTTTAAAATATGATGTATTAAAAGGGGGATAAAGATTTATGAATATTAATATTAAAGAACTATCAGATGACTTGTTTTTAACTACTGCTAGAATGATTACGGAGTTGATGAACTATCATAGAAAGTTAAATAATGCACCCAAAGAATATTGGCAGACGGATGAACAATCTAAAGGAACTCTACAATATTGGAAAGAGAAGGGGGTTATTTACAATATATTCTTAGATAATGAACCAGTAGGTTTTTTCTATGTTAGGTTTGGAGGTCAAAATGTGTCATGGTTAGAAGATATATTTATAATAGAACAACATAGGGGTATTGGTATTGGGAAATTCGCAATGCAAAAATTAGATGAATTAATGGTTGAAAAGAAAGTGGTTGCAATGTTTGTGGATGTTATACCACGAAATACAAGTGCTATAAAGTTATATAGGGAATGTGGATTCGACCATTTGAATTTAATTCAATTAAGAAAAAATTATGATAAGAAATTAGATAAACAAGATGATATAGATTTATTAGGGTTTAATTTTAAAAAATATTAGTAAATACTTTTCTAGTAAGATGCATCAAAGTAGAATTACAGAATATAGGTGAAAAGTCTATACGTTATTGGATAGAGTATATAAACTATATTAAGCCTCTATAATACGCCAAGAAACTTAACTAACTATAGTCAGGGCAGATAGAAATATGTGAATAACCGACCCCTCGTCTCCACCATAGAAGATTAAACACATCAGAAATTTACTGATGTGTTTTTTATTTTGTATTAATAAACTTATTATAAAATTCAATTTTATTTTTCAGAATTTCTTCAGTATATCTGCCATTTCTAGGGGTTAATTTTTTATAATTATCAATTATAAGTTTTGCACGTTTTCTTTTGGAATTTATTATAAGATATGGATAGATGTCATTTAAGAGGTTTAGGGCATTATTATATCTTAAAATATATGTATAACAATTCTTATGAACATCTATTTTATAGTTCTTCTTAGATTTTATTGAGCCTTTACCTAATACCGTTTTTACATATTCAAGTAATTCAAGGGTAGATGAAGTTATTGAAATACAAGGAGAGGGTAGCTGGTTAGAATGAAATCTTTCAAGCATGATACTACCTTCACCATCAATAATTCCAACAATGTATGCTTTTTCAGTTTCAGTCATGATAAAACCTCCTTTGTTTGTTAATATGGGATGTTAGATAAATTAAATTCAAATTCGTTAGAGTTTCTTTAAATAATAGTATTATCATTTGATAGATATATTATTTTGAATTTGAGCTTAGAACACTATAGTATGTTTTATAATTTATAATATAATATTAAGTGAGAGATAAAAACACAGTTCTGTTGGTAGTCAGAACCTATAATGAGTTTATAGCAGTAACCTGCCCTCCTGGGTTGTCCGTTCTCTTGAAAGATTTTATTTTCAGGAGGAAAGATTTATGTTAATATTTATAAAATTAACAGTTTTATTTGAGGAACCTTTTTGGGTAGGTGTATTTGAAGTTGAAGAAGGAGAATGCTATAAAGTTTCTAAGGTTACATTTGGTGCAGAACCAAAGGATGTAGAGGTTTTGAATTTTATATTAAGGGATTACTATAAATTAAATTTTCTTGAACAGAAAGAAAAGGAAAAAGAATGTTTAAAGACACATATAAATCCTAAGAGGTTACAGAAAAAAATAAAAAAACAATTACAATGTAATGAAATTGGTACAAAGGCTCAGATTTCATTGAAAAAGCAACATGAAATTAATAAAATGGAACGTAGAAAATTGAATAAAGAGAAAGCTGAAATTCAAGAAAAAATAAAATTTGAAAAGAAGAAAATTAAGAGGAAAGAAAAGCATAGAGGTCACTAAAAATACAATAAAGCAAGTTTAAGTTTAAGTTTATAAAAGCACATTGCAACTCATTGTAATGTGCTTTTTATAAATCTAAATAACATTAATGTAATTTATTATTATAAAATTTTAATTTATCTTCAATATAAATAATTCCACGAATACATTAAGAAATTTTCAAATGAATGAATAAATATGTAACAAAAAATTAAGTTGTTATATAACATAATTTGTTAATTTTTACATTAAAAATATGATACTATAATTAAGAATATGGAAATTAAAATAATAATTAAGAGGAATTTATAATGAAGCAAATAATCGTAAAAAATATAAATAAATCATATAAAGTACATTTAAAATCAGAAGGTGTGAGTGGAAGTATAAAAAGTATTTTTAAGCGTAGATTTATAACAACTGAGGCTGTGAAGGATATATCATTTGAAGTTAATTCTAGTGAAGTACTAGGACTAATAGGATTAAATGGAGCGGGAAAAACTACAATTATTAAAATGATATCAGGAGTTATAAAACCTGATAATGGATATATTGAAGTACTTGGAAGCAATCCATTTTTAAAGTCAAATAATTATAGGAAAAGTGTTGCATTAGTTATGGGAAATAAGGGCCAATTAGATTATGATGTGTCAATTTTAGATAATGTGTTATTATATGCATCAATATATGGAATATCAAAGAAAATTGCATTAGATAGAGTTAATGATATGGCAAATGAATTAGAGTTGTCCAATCATGATTTAAAAAAGCAAGTTAGAAGCCTTTCTTTAGGGCAAAGAATGAAGGGGGAATTAATACTATCTTTTTTACATTTACCTAAAATTATTTTTTTAGATGAACCTACATTAGGTTTGGATTTTATATCTCAAAGAAAAATTAGGAATTATATTAAAATCTATAAAGAAAAGCATGATGCTTCTATAATTTTAACAAGTCATTACATTGAAGATATTGAAGACTTATGTGAACGTATTTTAATCATTAATAAAGGACAAGAACTTTATTATGGGAGTATTGAGAAGTTAAAAGAAGAGATGCCAAATTATAAAAAGCTAAAGTTTATAACTACACCTGAAATTGTTGAAATATTAAGAAAAAGGTTTGAAAATGTAGAGTTTGCATATTACAACAATAATGTAGAGGTTAGGACAGAAGCAAAGTTAATAATGCAAATAATTCAGCTTATAACAACTTTAGATGATTATAGAGATATAACAATTGAAGAAGATAATTTAGATATTATTATTGAACAGTTATATAAAGAGAGAGGGATGTAATGAATAAAAAAGTTTATTTATTAAAAGGCTTTTTAATATTTACAATAAAAAAACTTTTAGTATATAGAGTTAGGTTAGTTAGTGATATTTTGGGGATGGTTATTATTCCAATAATTCTTAGTTATTTTTTATGGAAATCGTTAATAACAAATAATAATTTAGAAATGACTCTTGATTATATTATGATTTATATTATTATCTCTAATGTAATATTATTATTTACTCAAGTTCACTTGGAAAATGAATTTTCTAAAGATATAAAGGGTCCAAGCTTAGGACAAAAAATGCTAAGACCTATAAACTATGTAGCAAGTTTATCTTTAAAACAAATTTTATCTAGTTTATTAACTTTTACTTTTTGTTATTTACCTATCATTGTAGTAATAATATGCATAAATGGTGTTAGTATAAGTTTTACAAAAATAATGTATTCAATTCTTTTTATTATTATAGGATATATACTTAACTCAACATTTTCTATTTTAATTGGGGCTTTATCATTCTGGCTAACAGAAATTTGGGGAATTTCTGCAATTCGTAATCTTTTAACAGGATTACTTGCTGGTGCATATTTTCCGTTAGATATATTATCAGAGTCGGTAAAAAATATTATGTTAAAACTGCCATTTCCATATATGTCATATTTCCCTACGAAAATTTTAATAGAAAAACATATTAATGTTAATGAAATCTATAGTGGAGTAATAATTTCTATTATATGGATTATTGTTTTAAACATAATAACTTCTATTTTGGTCAGATTTGGATTTAAAAAATATTCATTGAATGGAGCTTAGATGTTATGAAAGTAGTATTAGAGTGTTTTAAATTTTCAATAAAGAAAAGTACTCAATATAGAGCAAATTTAATTAGTTGGGTTTTAGCAGATATATCATTATATTCTTCAGTTTTTGTAGGATATTATTTACTGTCTTTAAATATTGTAAATTTTGGAGATTATACAAAATATGAAATTCTTTTATATATATCATGTTCATTCTTAATAAATAATATTTATGCAATTTTTTTTACAGAAGGATTGGGAAGTTTTTGTGAAAATATAATAAATGGGAGATTCGATTTTGTAATAATAAAGCCAATTTCTATGATAAAATTTTATATTTTTAAATTTATAAATATTCCAGCATTGGCAAGCACACCACTTTTAATATTTCTAAATATATATTGTATGCGGTTATGTAACGGAAAGATAAGTATAATATATGTTTTTTCCATATTATTAGGTTCATTTACTATGGGAATGATGTTCTTTATATTGTTTAGTCTAACATTATTTGGAGTAAGGTCAGAGGAATTATCATCAATATTACTACAATTAATATCAGTAAGTGAAAAACCAGATACAGTTTTTCCAGAAATCATAAGGAGCTTTTTTATTTATATAATTCCAGTTTTTTTGTTTAGTGCAATTCCAGCAAGAATTGCTTTAAACAAGGTAAATACTGTAGAAATTTTGTGTGTATTTATTATACCGACAATTTATTATTTTATATTAAAGATTTTACTCAAATTTGGAATGAGGAAATATCAATCAGGAGTAGAATGATAAGTAGTTTATTATAGAAACATATAAAAATAAGTTCAAGCTTGTAAAAGCACATTTCAATTTATTGAAATGTGCTTTTACAGTATAGGGTTCCAAGTTTAAATTCAAAGTAATCTTTTTATCACATGATAATATTAATTTTGCAAATCTAATAAAAAATCATTCTTTAAAATTGGATCTCCAATTTTCCATTTTCAATTAAATTAATTAGAATTCTCAACTGAAACATGAATAACTTAAAGTTCCAACTTGGATTCCTAGATTATTTTAAATTAAAATAAATGAAAAATTTAATGTATTATGATATCTTAAAAGTAGAATGGTATTTATAAAATGATTCCGAGCTAGTCTCACTCTTGATGGTGTCCAAGTTTGGGAACTAATAATTATGAAGATGAACTTGGAACCATATAATATGATAATAAATAGTAAATGGAGAATTATAGATATGTTTAAAATAATGATAGTAGAGGATAATGAGTTAATAAGAAGTGAAATTTACAATCTATTAAATTTTAATGGATATAAGCCAATAAAAGTAATGGAGTTTAATGATGTAGCAAAGCAAGTGAAAGAGCATAATCCAGATTTAATATTATTGGATATAAATTTACCTGATGATGATGGATTTAAAATATGTACAGAGATAAGGGGATTTTCAAAAGTACCAATAATAATTGTAACAAGTAGAAGCACAAATATTGATGAGTTAATGGGAATAACGCTAGGAGCAGACGATTTTATAACCAAGCCATACAATACCCAAATACTTTTAGCTAGAATAGCAGCCATATTAAAAAGAGCATATCCAAGTGAAAAAATAGCAGAGAGTTTGGAACATAATGGTATGACACTCAATATGTTGAAAAGTACAATAGAACATGATAATAAATCAGTGGAGCTTACTAAGAATGAATTGAAAATTTTACATTATTTATTAATAAATAAGGGGAAGATAGTATCAAGAGTAGATATATTAGAATGTTTGTGGGACAGTGCTTTGTTTGTAAATGATAATACACTTACTGTTAATATAACAAGAATAAGAGGCAAAATAGAAGAAATAGGAATAAAGGATTATATCAAAACTAAAAGAGGACAAGGGTATATGGTATGAGTATAAAAGAATATCTTAACAATAGAATAGGTGTAATTTCATTAAATGTTATATCTATGATAGTTTTATCTATTTTTTTATTTAGTGTTGGTAATGCCTTTAATGTTATAAAAGTAATAATAATTGTATGGTGGATAGGGTTAGCGATATATCTTATGCTTGAATATAGAGAGATGAATAAGATTTTAAAAAAGGTTAATAAGTACATTGAAAATATAGATAAAAAGTATTTGTTAAGTGAAGTTATAGATAGTCCCAAGTACATAGAGGCAGTGCCATATTATGAAATGTTAAAAATGTCTAGCAAGTCTATGAGAGAAGAAATAAATACAATAAAAGAACAGAGAAAAGATTATAAAGAGTATATAGAAAAGTGGATTCATGAAGTAAAGACACCTATTTCTGCTATTAAATTATTAGAAGAAAACAATAAGACAGCTACATCAAGATTAGTTCTTCAACAGTTAGAAGAGATTGATAGTTATGTAGAACAAGCATTATTTTATGCTAGAAGTGAAGATGTGGAAAAAGATTACTTGGTAAAGGAAATATCACTAGAAAAGTGTATTAATAGAGTTATTACTAGAAATAAGCAAGTACTTATAATTAATAACATAGGTATTGAAATAAGAGATGTTGATAAAAATGTGTATAGTGATAGTAAGTGGCTAGAATTTATACTAAATCAAATTATAGGAAATGCAATAAAATATAGAAATAGTAAAAAGGCTATTATAGAAATATATGCTAATGAAAGAGAAAATGGAGTGGAGTTAAATATAAAGGATAATGGAATTGGAATCCCAGATAGTGAAATAAATAGGGTGTTTGATAAAGGATTTACAGGAAATAAAGGTCGAACAAATAATAAATCTACAGGTATAGGATTATATTTGTGTAAAAATTTATGCGATAAATTAGGGATATTAATAAGCATAACATCAGAAAAAGATAAATACACAAAGGTTAATATTATTTTTCCTAAAGGACGATTTTGTAAATTTTAATTAAGGCAAAAATAATGTTACAACATCGTAACATTAATGAAAGGTTAAATGAAATCAAAGCAAGGGTAAATGATATAGAATAACCTTGAGGTGATAAATATGAATGAAATATTAAAAATTGATAAGATAGAGAAATATTATGGAAATAAAGGAAATGTAATAAAGGCAATAGATGATATAAGTTTTAGTGTACAAGAAGGAGAGTTTGTAGGGGTAATGGGGCCATCAGGTTCTGGGAAAACAACTTTATTAAATACTATAGCAACTATTGATGAAGTGAGTTCGGGACATATTTATTTAAGCGGTAAAGATTTAACTGAAATAAGTAGAAAAAATATAGCAAAGTTTAGAAGAGAAAATTTAGGGTTTATTTTTCAGGATTTTAATCTTTTAGACACTTTAACTATACATGAAAACATAGCTTTAGCACTTACAATAAATAAAACTAATAAGAGTGAAATTGATGGTAAAGTTAAGGCAGTAGCAAAAGAACTTGGAATAGAAGAACTACTTAAAAAATATCCTTACGAGGTATCAGGCGGACAAAAGCAAAGAACTGCTTGTGCAAGAGCATTGATAACAAACCCAAAACTAATCTTAGCAGATGAACCAACAGGAGCATTGGATTCTAGATCAGCACAAATGTTAATAGAAATGATATCAAATTTAAATAAAGAATTTAATGCCACAATATTAATGGTAACGCATGATTCTTTTACAGCTAGTTACTGTGATAGAATTTTATTTATAAAAGATGGAAAAATATTTACTGAATTAGTGAAGGGAAATAACACAAGAAAACAATTTTTTAATCAAGTATTGGATGTAGTTGCATTGTTAGGTGGTGATGTAAGGGATGTACATTAAGTTATCGCTAAATAATGCAAAAAAATCTATTAAGGATTACCTAATATATTTCATAACTATAACAATGTGTGTAAGTTTGTTTTATGCTTTTACATCTTTATCAAGTTCAAATTACAACTTAATAACAGAGAACTCGTATAATTTTGAATTTTTAAAAACGGTACTAAAGTATTCAACTTATATAATTACAGGTATATTATCATTATTAGTTGCCTATGTTAGCAAGTATATGATTAGAAGAAGACAAAAGGAGTTTGCTACATATATATTATTAGGTGTTGAACAAAGAAATATAGCATTTATGTTTTTTGTGGAAATGCTTTTAGTTGGAATATTAGCTATAGTGTGCGGTATATTTATTGGAATACTTTTTTCACAGGTAGTTACAGCTATGGTTTATATGAGTGTTAATCAAAAAGTTGTATTTTCTTTTAATTTTTATTTTGATACAGTGATTAAAACATTTATTTTCTTTATAGGTATGTTCTTGATAGTTGGAATTTATAATATAAGAGTTTTAAACAAATTAAAACTTATAGATATGATAAATAACAGTAAAATAAGTGAATTTAAATTTAGAAGAAGTAAAATGGTGTATTCAATAATATTTATGTTATCAATAATAGCATATGGCATTTTTGGATATTCAACTAAATATATATTAGATATTAAGAAGTTAGCAAATGAGAGTAACTATACAGCAAGTGCTATAAAAATGATGATGGCAGAAGGAGTTTCTGTAATATCATTTGTAATAGCTACCTATGCTTTGTTTTACTCAATATCATATATTCTTATAAGAATAAAAGAAAAATCTATAAACTTTAAATATGAAGGTACCAATCTTTTCTTACTAGGTACAATATTATCTAAAATAAGGACAACCCCAATGCTTATGGCAACTGTATCTATAGCGTTTTTAGGCTCATCAATAAGCATTATACTTACACTATTAATGTCACAGTGGTCTTTAGGATATTTAGATTATAGAATTCCTTTTGATATAGAATTGAGAAGTGGTAGTTATTCATATAGAATAGATGAAAATAGTAATACAAATAAAATAGGAGATATGGCTAATTTTAATTACTCAGAGCTTATAAATCACTTGAAAGATTTAGGTGTAGAGTTAAATGAGTATGAAGAAGTAGAAAAATACTTTGCAAAAGAAGAAGATTTTTATAAAAAAGATATAAAATCTACAGCTCCATTTATTATAAGTTTAAGTGATTTTAATAAGTTAAGAAGTATGCAAGGATATGATAAAGTTAGCTTGAAAAATAATGAGTACACAGTTCAATGGGACAAAATGACTGATAAAGGTCAAATTGATAAATATGTAAATGAAAATAAAACTATAAATATAAAAGGAAATGACTTAAGAATAAGTGAAAAACCATATTATTTAGAAGTATTAGGAGAAGGCATTTATAATTATCCTGCAACCAATATTATAATAATTCCAGATAAATTATGTGAAAAACTTAAAGTTGCAGAAGTAGATTTATTTATTACAACTAATAATGAAATGAGTTATGATGATGCATATGAATTTGAAGCTAAGTATATACCTACATGGTTTTCAAATAACAATCCAGAGCTTATGAAAAAATATGATTCTCCAGAGAAGTTTATTAAAGGAAGAATTAAATCAGCAGAAACTAGTGAAATATTAAATGCTAGTTTAGCAATGAGAATATTAGGATTATATTTAGGGGCTGTTTTATTAATGATTAGTTTAACTGTACTTGCACTTCAACAACTTATGGATTCTATAGAGCATAAGGATAGATTCAATGTTTTACGTAAACTTGGAATAGAGGAACATCAGATTAATAAAATAATTCTAAAACAAATAGGTATATATTTTACAATCCCTATAGTAATAGGAACTATAGCATTTGTAGTGTTTATATACAATTATTATATAATGTATGAAGAACTTATTAAGGTTTTTATAGGAAGCAATATGTTTGTAGTAAATATGAGTATAGGTATATTTCTTATGATTATGCTTTATGTAAGTTATTTTGTTGGAACCTATTATACATTTAAAAGAAACATAAGAGCAGATAATAGAGCTTAATATAAAAAAACACATCAAATTTCTTATTGATGTGTTTTTTTAGTTTGTATAAATTTTAAATAGTTCTTTTAGAATACTTCAATATTGTAATACCATTTTCAATTGAATAATATTCAAGATGTAAATCTATTTTTGGATTATTTTCTAAGAATAATGGAATTCCATTTCCTAAAATTGTAGGGATTACTCCAATTATATATTCATCTATAATATTAGCTTTAATGAAGTTATCAATAAGAATACCACCACCAAATAAAAAGATGTTTATATTTTTATTTTTTAAATCAATTATAGTTTTACATATATTATTATTAATAAAATGAATATTATCATAGTCTGTCATGGGTTCAGATGTTGCTATATATACTTCTTTTTCTTTAAAATCATTATGAAATTTTTGATTAAAACAATTTTTACCCATTACTACAACATCAATATTTTTTAGAAATTCAGAGTAATCCCATTTAGTTTTAGTATCTAATTTATTACATCCATCACCAACAATCCATTCAAAGCCACCATTTTCGTCAGCAATATATCCATCTAAACTCATTGCTAAATTTAATATTATTTTTCCACTCAATTTAAAGACACCTTCTTTCAGTACTAATAGTATTAACTTTTTATAAAACAAAATTACTTGAAATAATATAGGGAAAATATAAAAAGTTATATAAGTTACTCAAAATGTAAAACAATATATTTAGATTATCACTTTGTTATTAAATTGTAAGATTTCTATAAGTAAACTGTAATTTTATAAAGATATAATAAAACATGTAGCAAGCAGCAAGAAGATGAATTAATACCAATACATGATACTAGAAGGATAAAAAAATGGTTATCAAGAAAACAATAATATATAACTGAACTTAAAAAAAGTAAAAGAAGACTATAATTTCAATAGTCGGTAATAAAACGGAGATATAGATTTAAAGGTTAAAAATAAATAGAAAAAGAGGTTAAATATATGAAATCAGTTTTAGAGTTAAAAAATGTAAGTAAAATTATGAACAATAAAGCATTGGTTGATGATATAACTTTTACTGTTAATGAAGGAGAAATTTTTGGATTTCTAGGGCCTAATGGTGCAGGTAAAACAACAACAATAAAAATGATTACAGGTTTATATAAAATAAGTAAAGGTGAAATATATATTGATGGAAAAAGTGTGAAAAGTCAATTTGAAAAGGCACTTAAAGGAGTGGGTGGAATTATAGAGAATCCAGAGATGTATGGATACTTAAGTGGTAGAGATAATTTAAAACTCTATGGAAGAATGCATGGTGGAATAAATAAAGAAAGAATTGAAGAAGTTGTTAAATTAGTTAAGCTTGGAAATAGAATAGATGATAAGGTGAGTAAGTATTCACTTGGCATGAGGCAAAGGTTAGGAGTTGCACAAGCATTATTACATAACCCAAAATTATTAATTCTAGATGAGCCTACAAATGGACTTGATCCAATGGGAATAAAGGAATTAAGAGAAATGTTAAGAAACTTAGCAGAAAAAGAAAAGTTATCAGTAATGGTTTCAAGCCATTTGTTAAGTGAAATGGAGTTAATGTGTGATAGATTTGGGATTATTGATGGTGGAAAAATGATTGATATTAAAACTATTAGTGATATAAAGAAAAGTGAATTTGAAACCCATAAATCCTATTACATTGAGGTAGATAATAAGGACGATGCAATTAAGATTATTAATGATAAATATCCAGAATTTAGTATAAGTAAATTTGAAAATGGAATTAAATTGACTTGTGAAAAAGAAGAATTAGCAAAAGTAAATAAAGAGTTAATTTTAAATGATATTTCAATATATATAGTTGCGATTATAACAAAAACATTGGAAGAAGAATTTATGAATGTTACTAAAGGATCTAAAGAACAAATAAGATAAAAAGGAGAAGTATTTATGAAATTATTCAGTTTGACATACAATGAATTAGTAAAGCAATTTAAAAAGCCAAGTATAAAATTACTAAGCATATTAATATTAGTTGCAGCAATAATATTTCCAATTGCGATTAATAGCATTCCAGAGAATAGATACTATAAAAGTACAATGGAAAGCAATAAATTTTTATTACAAGATGCAGAATTATATTTAGAAAGCTTAAAAGATGATAAAACACAAAAGGGAAAAATAAAATTTGAGTATGCCATGATAAATGTAGAAGCAAGGAAGCTTTATGTTGAGAATGAAGTTGGTCATAGAGATTGGCGTGAAAAAGAGATTGAAAATTATAGAAATGTTTCAAGCAATTTAGCAGCAATTGAATTTGTTTTGGAAGGGTATGAAAAAGATATAGTGCTAGAGAATTTACAAAATGATGATTCAAATGAAGTAGAAAAATATTTTAATATGACTTTAGCAAAGAAAAAAGAAATAGAGTCAAATTTTATAGCTGAAAAAGAAAAAATTAAAAATATAATTTTAAATAATGATTATATAGCTCATACGCAAGAAGAAATTAATAGAACAAATAGTCAAATTGCACAATTAAATAGTTGTATATCTGAATATGAAAAATTAATGAAAAAAAATCCTACAGATGAAGCTGGAAAATCAAAATTATTAGAACTTGAAAAAAAATCTAAAGATGCAAAGATTAGAATTCCACAATTACAACAAGATATGGAAGTTATGAAATTTAGATTTGATAATAAAATAGATTATGACTTAAATAATTGGAAAAACAATTCAATACAACAAATAGAAAATGAATTGATTGAATTAAGATATCCTATGTTAGATGAAAAGCAATATAGTTCACAAGCATCACTTGAAGGTGTTGAAATGACATATGATGAATATGTGAAAAATTTTAATAAAAAAAGAGAAGTAACAATAAATCAAATAAAAGAACTTTGGTATGGGTTGGAAAATAATATCCCAGTGTTAAATCAAATAAAAGATGCTAGAAGTGTTTTAGATGGAGGCTATGAAATATTTGTAGTTTTAGCTGTTATAATAGTGATTATAATAGGTGGGGGAATTGTGGCAACTGAATATTCAAAAGGCACGATAAGATTATTACTAATAAGACCAGTATCAAGATGGAAAATATTGTTGTCAAAGCTATTAGCTGTACTTATAGTTGGAATAGGTGTTGTTTTCATTGGAATAGCAACTCTCTATATATCAACAGGAGTTGTATTTGGTTTTGAAACTTATAAAACACCATTATTAGATACAATAAATGGATCGATAGTACATTTAAGTTATATTAAATTTTTACTTTCAAAAATTATGATATCATGTTCTAGCTTAGTATTTATTGCCACTTTAGTATTTTTAATATCAACAGTAGCTAAAAATACAGCGTTAGCAGTTGCTATTAGTATGATGCTTTATTTGGGTGCTGTACCAGCTACAGATATGTTAATATCGCTTAAGCAAACATGGATAATTAGTACATTTATTCCATATATAAATGTATCATATCTTAGACTGATACCATCAACACAACAAATGTTATCACAATCTTTTGGGATGCAATTAGAATACACTCAAGGAGCTATACAATTAATTCTTATATCAATTGTAATGTTACTAATTACATTTATAACTTTTATAAGAAGAGATGTTAAAAACTAAAATGAAAGGGGTAGGATTAACCTACCTCTTTTGTTTTATAAAAATTTTAAATGGTTAATATATAAAAGTAGATTATTTAGTCTATGAAAAATTAAAGATATGACTTGAATATATGGATTAAACAATGAAGTTTGAGTTATTATATATAATAAAACATTTTAAAGTTAAGGAGAAATTAATGAGTATTATAAATGTAGTTAATGTAGGTAAAGTTTATGGAAAGGGCCCTAATAGTGTAAGGGCATTAAAAAACATTAACTTAACGATATATAAGGGTGAATTTATAGCAATTGTAGGAGCTTCAGGATCAGGAAAATCTACATTATTAAATATTTTAGGTGGAGTTGATAGAGCTACAGAAGGAGATGTTTATATAGATAAAATTAATTTGGGTGAATTATCAGAAAATGATATATCACTATTAAGGTTAAGAAAATTGGGATTTGTTTTTCAATTGTACAATTTAATTCCAGTATTGACAGTAGAGGAAAATATAGAAATGCCAGTTCTTTTGGATGATGGAACTATGGAAGAGAATTATAAAGAAGAACTTATAAAAATGTTAGGGTTAGATGATAGAAAAAATCATTTACCATCAGAATTGTCTGGTGGGCAGCAGCAGAGAGTGGCAATAGGGCGAGCTTTAGCAAATAAGCCAGATATAATATTAGCTGATGAACCAACGGGAAACTTAGATTCAAATACTGCTATGGATGTTATGGATTTGCTTAAATATATAACAAGTAAATATAATCAAACATTAGTACTTATAACTCATGATGAAAAAATTGCAGCAATGGCAGATAGAGTTATAACAATAAAAGATGGAGAAATTTTAAATGATTAGGGAGTGAGCTTCATAAGGAATTATAGATTAATAGTTAATAAACAGTTTAAGATAAATAAGAAAAGAAACTTTTGCATTATTATAGGCATAATAATGAGTATAATTTTATTTTCAACAATCGGATATATACAGGCTTATGTAAATGAAAGTAATATATCAAGAGTTGAGGAAAGAACAGGTAAGTTTGAAGCAATATTTAAAAATTTAACACTTAATGAAGCTGAAGTAATTAAAAATAATGTTTTAGTAAATGATGCAGGAATATATAAAGAAGTGGTTAGTATAACTAGAGAAGTACCTAAAGATAAGAATATTAGTAATTTTTATCTTTATGCAGCAGATGAAATATTCTTTAAAAATTTATTTAATGAAGTGATTAAAATAGAAAATGGAAGATTACCAATAAGTAGTGATGAAATAATTATTAGCGAAGTAGGTAGTATAGAATTAAAAAAGAAAATAGGTGATTATGTTAATATAAAGGATAAAAGTTATAAAATCGTTGGGATATTTATAAATGAAAATTTTGATGTTATTGAAAGTTCGGGTGGAATAACATTACTTGATGAAAACATAGATGAGTCTATAATTAATATAGCTATAAATACAAAATCAAAAAGAAATAAATATAAGAATATTGTTAGGATAGCTAATTCTATAGAAAAACAAATTGATAAGTATAATGATAGTGATGATGTAGTTTTAAATAATCAGTTACTGTATAGATATGATGTAAATAAGTATGGTTTAAGTAATAAGGCTACTTTACAAGATATGATTATAAATTTTGCAATAGTAATATTAAGCACAGTTTTTATTTATGGATTTATAAATATTTCAATAAAGGAAAGGGTTGAGCAATTTTCAATACTAAGGTGTATTGGTGCAACTCCAGGAAAGATAAGAATGTTATTAATAAAGGAAAGTACTTTATTGGTGCTATTATCAATTATTCCAGGAATTATTTTATCTATAATAGTAAGTTTTGTGATTTATTATACTTTTTTTGCGGAGATGTTTAATATATCTACAAAAATGATTGAATTTAAAATATATCCAGAGGTAATTATACAGGTAATTTTATTTACAGTTATAAGCATATTTACATCAACAATAATACCAATAATAAAAGTTGGACATATAGATCCTATTTATGGAATGAAAAATAATTATGGAATTAGAAAAATAATTAAAGTTAAAAGATCAAAAATTATAATGAAATTATTTGGATATAATGGAGAATTGGCATATAAGAATGTTAGGGGAGACAATAAATATTTCTTAATTAACACAATAACAACTACTTTTTTATTAAGTATATTTATTATTTTTGTAGGATTTAATACAAGTTCGTTACAAGATTATAAAAGAGAATTAAAACAAAGCATGGATTTAACAATTGATATAAATTCTATAGAGAATAGTTCTAGTGTAATAGCAGAAGTAAATAAATATAAAAATGAAATTGAGAGTATTGGAAATAGCAATAATATATATAGCAAAATAATTTATAGGATTCAAGGTGTATTTTCAGATGTAAAATTGAATAGTAACGTTAAACAGATAAGTGAAAAAAATGTATATGGTGAAGAAAGTTTGAAAATTGATGATAAAGAATATGTTTATAGTAATAATATAGCACTAATAATTTTAGAAGATGAATATATTAAAAGTTTATTAAATAAACAGGATAATAATGAATTACATAAGAATGGGGTTTTTGTTTTAAATACAGATATAAATAGTAAAAAGTATTACAAATCTAAAGAGAGTTTATTTAATATAAAAAAAGGTGAGAAATTTAAACTTACACCTAGTAAATATCAAATTGTTGATGGTAAGTATAAGTTAGATGAAAATGAAATAAAGAATCTTGTGCAAGCTAATAATTCAATGGAATTAATATATTTAGGTGAAATAGAATTAAATGATATCATAAATGGCAAAAGGTACGGTGTAGAAAACAATACAACATTAATAGTTTCACAATCATTTTATTTAAATAACAAAAAAGTATTTAATTCTGCTCAGTTGGAGTTAAATAATATTGATTTAGCTATAAAACTAAAGAATAGTACTAACAGGGAATCAGAAGTTAGAACAATTAAAAATTATGCAAATTTAATTGGTGGATATTGTACGGATAATAAAGAAATGAATAATTACTATAGTATAAATCTACGTATTATAGCACTAGTTGTATATTTGATATTAGGCTTATCAATGGTCATTGGGGCAATTAATATAATAAATAACAAAAGTGTTTATATAAAACTAAGGGGAAAAGAAATTGGAACGTTATTAGCTATAGGCATTAATAAAAGAAGATTAAAGAAGATTTTATTTTTAGAGGATTTGATTCAATGGATTATATCTTCTGTTTTTAGTTTTACAGTATCTTTTATAAGTTTACATATTATATACAATATACTTACTTATACTAATAATATAGATATTAAATATATTCCTCTTAAAGAAGCAATTATAGGAAGTATAATTTTGTTGTTTATAAATATATTAGGAAGTTATCTATCTGTAAGAAAAATAGATTTTACAAAAACTACAGAATTAATAAGAAATAATGAGTAGTTAGGAGGAATTTAATTTGAAGAAAATTTTACTAGTTGAAGATGATAGAGCAGTTGCATTAGCAGTTATATATAGTTTAAAAAAAGAAGGATTTGTAGTTGAGCATGCATTAAATTTAAAGAGTGCCAGGGAAAAGTTAAATGATGGTGATGATTTGATTTTATTAGACTTAATGTTACCAGATGGAGATGGATATGAATTTTGTAGTGAGGTAAGGGAAACGGGAAATGAGATACCTATAATATTTATGACTGCATGTGATGAGGAGTCAAATGTAGTAACAGGATTAGATTTAGGAGCGGATGACTATGTAACAAAACCTGTTAAGATAAAGGAATTAGTATCGCGCATCAATGCAGTTTTAAGGAGAAAAAGAAATTTTATAAAAGTTATAGATAGTCGAAAAATAATAAAGAGCAATGGAATAGAATTAGATAAAGGGGCACATTCTGTTAGAAAAAATGGTGAAGATATATCTTTAACGGTAAATGAATTTAAATTATTGTTATTGCTTATGGAAAATGCACCTAATGTATTGACTAGAAATTTTATTTTAGAAAAATTATGGGATATAGATGGAAATTATATAGATGCAAATGCATTAAGTGTCTATATAAAAAGGCTAAGAGAAAAAATAGAATACGATGGTAAAAATCCTACTTTGATAGCAACAGTAAGAGGTGTGGGCTATAAGTGGAGTGTTGAGGTGGTGAAATAAGTGATACCATTTCAGAATAAAGATGAGAGATTAAAAATTATAAGATATATAATTTTAATTTTAGTTATGCAATCTATACTAAGTATTATAATATTTTCAATGTTTGTAAATAATATTAATAATAATATTATACAAAAAAGTTATGAGATAGTTGGGCAGGTGTATGAAAAAGATAAAGAATTAGGAATTGAAATAATTCCAATATTTACAGATAAAATGAAAGGAAACGAAATCTTAGGAAAAAATATTTTATCCCAATATTCTTATGACGATAGTTTAAGTTATAGGGAAAATCCAACAATAGCAAATGCTTTTGATGGATATAAAATATTATTTCTAGCAATAACTGTTGGTAGTATTATATTTTTAATTATTGGGGTAATTTATTTTTTTAATCCCTTATATAAAGAAGTTAAGTATTTAACTTATAGAGCAGAAAATGTTATTGAAAGCAGAAATTGTGATAAGTTTAAAGAACATAAATATGAAGGAAGTCTAGATAAGTTTATATTAAAATTTTCAATTATGGAAGAGCGTATATATAATAGTATTTCAATGCTATATGATGAAAAATTAAATTTGAAAAATATAATAAATGATATATCACATCAACTTAAAACACCATTAATGGCATTGTCTATGTATAATGAAATTTTATTAGATCATGTAGATATGGATAATAAAGATATAGAAAAATTTATTTTACTTAGTAAAGAACAATTAGAAAGAATGGAATGGCTAGTTAAGACATTATTAAAATATGCACGATTAGAAAGTAATGTTGTAGAATATCATAAGGAAAAATTTTCAATGAAAAATACAATTGAAGAGAGTATAAATCCATTAATAATAAAAGCTAATGAAAAAAATCAAAGAATCGAATTTAAATATGATAAAGATATAGTCTTGTATCATGATAGAAAGTGGATAGCTGAAGCTTTGAGTAATATTATAAAAAATGCAATAGAGCATACTAAAAATGGAGGACATATTTTCATTGAACTATATGAAACACCTATATCTGTGCGGATTTCTATAAAGGACAATGGTGAAGGAATAGAAAAAAGTGAAATAAATAAAATTTTCAATAGATTTTATAAAGGTGAAAATTCTATTAATCCAACTAGTATTGGAATTGGATTATGTTTAAGCAAAGCAATTATAAAAGCACACAATGGAGATATATCAGTTGAAAGTGAAGTAGGGGTAGGAAGTACTTTTTATATAAATTTTTTAAAAACAATAAATAATTAATTTTGAGTTTATTTAGAAAAATATTAAATTAGAATTAAATTAGAGAGTATAAAAAAAGATGAATTGTAATTAATTAAAATTATAATTCATCTTTTATTTTAGAATTTAGTAGAAAACATAAATATATTATCGAATTATGGCAAATAATAAAAAGGACGTATTCAATGTAAAGATATGAATGAACAAAAGAAAGGAGATTAAAATATGAAAGACAAATTACCCAAAGAAGCTTATGGGGGTGTTCATGGAAAAGATTATGTTCCTTATATAACAGATAAATCTAAAAAAGGAGCCAATGCCGCTTCAATTATAATAGGTATAGTATTAGCAACTGTATTTGCAGCATCAACGGCTTATTCAGGTATGAAATCAGGATTAACTGTTGCAGCAGGTATTCCAGGTGCTATAATAGGTTCAATGCTTATTAAAGTATTTGCTCGTAATACAGGAATTCTTGGGAAAAATATAACTCAAGGTATGGCAAGTGGTGGAGAATCTATAGCAAGTGGTATGATTTATGTATTACCTGCAATTATATTAATAGGAAAAGATATCACTTTTTTAGAAGGAATAGGTGTAGGTGTAGGTGGAACACTATTTGGTATAGGAGTTTTAGCATTAGTTTATAATTATTTAATAGTTGAAGAACATGGAAAACTTATGTATCCAGAATCAATGGCAATATCTGAAACACTTGTTGCTTCAGAAGCAGGTGGAGATGCTATAAAGTATATGGGAATTGGAGTTGGAATAAGTGGTGTTATTAATGTTCTAACTAGCTCATTTTTAAACATGATAAATAATACTTTTACTTTTTTAGGAAGTGCATTTTATAAATGGAAATATTCAACAGAAGTAAATCCACTTTTATTAGGTATAGGATTTATAGTTGGATTAGAGGTATCCTTAACTATGTTTGCAGGCTCAATACTTGCTAACTTTGGTATTGCTCCGTTAATAGGTTATTTTACTGATTTAGCAGAACGTAATACACAAACATGGAATGATGCAAGTATGCTTTTACATCAAATGGATGTAAATGCTATATCAGGAAGTTATGTTAAGTATATAGGAGCAGGAATGATGCTTTGTGGTGGTATAATAGGGGCTGTTAAACTTATACCAACTATAGTGCTTTCTATAAAAGAAACATTAAGAGCTAAATCAAATAAAGATGCTGATGGGGAAAAAGGTTCAGGAGAAATGCTATTGCTTTTAGGTGGTATTGTAGTAGCTTTTGTAGCAGCATTCTTTATTTCTCAAAGTGCAACAATGGCTATAGTAGCAGCAATTGTATCATTAATATTATCAATGCTATTTGTAATAGTTTCTGGTCGTTTAACAGGTACAATAGGAACATCAAACCTTCCAGTATCAGGTATGACAATTGCTTCATTGGTTATATTAACATTAGTATTTGTTATAATGGGGTGGACTGGTCAGGCTGATAATAAAACATTACTTCTATTTGCAGCATTTATGGTTGTTGCAATATCAGTAGCTGGCGGATATAGCCAATCCCAAAAAGTAACTTATATAATTGGTGGAAGTAAAAGAGAAATGCAAAATTCTTTTGTATTAGCTAGTATAGTTGGTGTTGTTGTTGTTACAGGAACAATAATGGTACTTTCAAGTCAATTAAAAATTACTGGAGCAGATGCACCATTTGCATTACCACAAGCAAACTTAATGGCTACATTAACTTCAGGGATAATGTCAGGAAACTTACCTTGGCCAATGATTATAGTTGGTGTTATTATGGCACTATTCTTATTCTTATTAGACTTACCTATAATGACTGTTGCTATAGGATTTTATTTACCTATATCAACAACATCTATAATATTAATCGGAGCATTAATACGTGTATTTGTTGAAAAAATGAGTAAGAGTGATAAAGAAAAAGAAGTTAGGGTTTCCAATGGAATTAGTTTGTCATCAGGACTTGTAGCTGGTGGATCTATAATAGGATTAATAGGAATAATATTACAAGTATCAGGTATAATAACACCTGGAACTCCAGCTGGATTTGCAGCAAGTAATACTATGGCTATAATTTTATTAGTAATTTTAGTTGTAGCGACTACCATACCTATTATGGCATCGAAGGTAAAACATGATGAAGACTAATGAAGAAATTTTAAATACAAAATTTAAAATTTGTGATTATGTTGAATACGAAGTAAATAAAAATAAAATAGTCACTGTTCTTGAAAAACAAGATTATAAAATACAAAGGTTTTTTAGAAAATTAAGATTTAAAATTCCTATGTATAAAAAAATTGAATTTGATGAATATTGTAGTGCAGTATTCATACAACTTGATGGAAATAGAACAGTTAAAGAAGTCGGGGAAAATTTACAACATAAGTTTGGTGATAAAGTAAATCCACTTTATGAAAGACTATTAGTTTTTTTAAATCATATATATGATAATTGTAAGTACATTGAAAAAATAAATTAAAAAGTTAGATATAAAAACACATTAGTAATTTTTACTGATGTGTTTTTGCTTTTGCTATTTTATATTTCAGAAAATATTAGTTTAGTCTATAATATAAATATTATTATAAAATTATGAGGAGATATCAAATGAAATATTATTTAGCACCAATGGAAGGAATTACAGGATACATATATAGAAATGCATATGAGAAGTTTTTTCATAATATAGATAAATACTTTACGCCATTTATAGTTCCTAACACTAGTAAAAGTCTTAAAACTAAAGAGTTAAGAGATATTTTACCGGAAAATAACAATAAAATGAATATAGTGCCACAAATACTTACTAATGATTCAGAGGGATTTATTGTTACTTGTAAGAAATTAAAGGAACTTGGGTATGAGGAAGTCAATTTAAATTTAGGTTGTCCAGCAGGAACTGTTGTTTCAAAGAATAGAGGTTCGGGATTTTTAGCAAAAAGGGATGAGCTTGATAGATTTTTAGATGAAATCTTTAAAATAAATGACGTAAGAATTTCTGTAAAGACTAGAATAGGAAAAGACAGTCCAGAAGAGTTTTATGAACTTATAAAAATTTATAATAAATATGAAATGGAAGAATTAATTATTCATCCTAGAACAAGAGAAGATTTTTATGGAAATACACCTAATTTAGAAGTGTTTAAAGATGCGTTAGAACTAAGTAAAAATACAATTTGTTATAATGGCGATATTTTTACAACAGATAGTTATAATAAAATAATAAAAGAATTTCCGAATTTAAATAAAGTTATGATTGGAAGAGGACTACTTGCCAATCCAGGATTAATAAATGAAATAGAAAATAAGAATACTATAGATAAAAAAGTAATAAGAGACTTTCATGATGAGGTTCTAAATAATTATTTAGAATTATATAAAGATGAAAAAAATACTATGTTTAAAATGAAAGAATTATGGGGTTATATGATTTACATATTTTCTGACAATAAGAAATATGCTAAGAAAATAAAAAAATCACAAAAAATAAATGATTATAAAGCTGCTGTATCTAGCTTGTTTTTAGAACAAGAAATCATAAAAGGTGCAGGGTTATTTAGTGAAAATTTTTAAATATAAAGTAAAGAACAAAAAAATATTTATGAATATTTATAAAAAAAGGGAACAAGATATGAGTATCATAGTACTCTAGTCAAAATATTAGGAGAAAAATTAATGAGTAAACTTAGAACATTTATACAAAATAGAAAAGTGTTATCTTGTGGTTTTATATTTGCAATATTATCATTTGTAGGAAATGCTTTATCTATACTTATAATGAATAATGCACACATATACGATATAATACATGCAATTCCAACAGTTATAATATATGAGCCAATTGTAAATAAGATGGGAGGATATGTATCTTCAGAGTTTTTATTTGTTCCATTGGCAGTATTTATAGATTTTATAATAGGAATAGTATTAGGTTTTATATTAAAGAAAACTACAAAAACGGAAAAAAGCTACTTAGTATCAGCAACAATTTTATTTTTAGTTTATTGGATAGTAATAACTTATCAATGGTTACCAATAATATAAGTTTTCATTAAGAAAACCACGATTAAAAAATCGTGGTTTTTTATTTTTAAATATTAATTTTTAGCAACAATAAGGTGATGGAGTACATAACATTTCTTCCCACCATCCAAAAGCAACTATAGTACTGTTTAATTGAATTGGTAATAAACCGCCTAAATAAATTAAGATTGATTGTCCAGGAGGAAGAATTATTTGACTTCCATCAACAACTAATGTTGAATAAGGTGGAACTATTCTACTAAATATAGATACGCCAAATTTAGGTTTTGAAACACCTAAACCTAGATATCTAATTTCACCTTCTGGATTTGTAGTAGAATAATCTAAATTAGCTGCACTAATTGAATCACTAATCATACTTCTTTTTAAATTTGTTTTAACATAAAATTCAGCAGAGATATTAAGAGCTGAAATATTTGTTATAGTCATAGCATTAACATAAATAGTTACATTTGAATCTATTGGATTTACTAAGCCTGCTAATGCATGTCCATTTCTACCGATTAATATTGGTGTTTCACCAATAAAATAATTTCCTTGTTTTGATTGATACAATGGATATGGTATGGATACTTCCTTATGAATATTTTTATCATTACATGACATTACAATCACCTACATAAAAAATTTAAGGAAAATAATTATCCCTATACAACATTATATTTAAATCATATATGATGTGGTACAAGTATTGCAAAAATATGAAAACTAAAATTATCAATTAAAATATTAATAAATTGAAATTTAAGTTTACATGAAAAAATATGTTATTTATCTTTCTTCTGTAAAAAAGGTATTCTAATTTGGAATTGAAATATGTATTTAAATGTTTTATTTTCCATGTGTAATATATTGAGTAAATATAAAACAATGAAGTGGATAAGCTGAAAAATAAGAATATATTAGTATAATTACATGAGGATTTATAAATAAAATACATTAGTGATAACAATTTGGAATACATACAATATAAGGATAATACACATTTTAATCTATAATATGCTATATTATTTGTGAAACTACAAATTAAAAGAAAGTTGTAAATAATTATTTTTATTAATATTAAATTTATTATAACAAATAATAATTTGCAAATACTATTATTAGAGACACTTCCCAATTAAGAAGTGTTTTTATTATGATATTATATTTAATTAAGAGTTTGAATATCATAAAGGAGAATGAATGAGGATAAGATTATGGATATAAAACAATTACAATATTTTGTAGTTAGTGTTGATATGGGCAGTTTTCATGCAGCAGCAGAAACACTAATTACTACACAACCAAATGTTAGTAAAGTAATAAAGTCTTTAGAAGAAGAATTAAATATGAAATTACTCAATCGTAATCGAACGGGAGTAACTATAACTAAAGAGGGCGAAAAAATATATAGATATGCACTTGAAGTATTAAAAAATATGAAGTTAATTAAAGGATTAAAGAAAGAAAAATATGTAGAAAAATTATCTATTGGAAGTGTACCAAGCAATAAATTATCTACTTTTTTAGCTGAATTTTATAATAATAATTTAGATAAAAACATTGAAATGGATTTTTGTGAATGCAGTGTTGAAGAAATTATAAAAAAAGTTCATAGAAGAGATGTAGAATTAGGTGTTGTACATATATCTAAACGTAACATGTCAGCCTTTATGCATAATATAAAATCAAAGGGAATGGAATATACTGAGTTACGAAAAGTATCATTATGTCTATTTTTAGGCAAGAATAGTATTATATCTAAAAATGAAATAATAAGTCAGCAGTCAATAAAAGATACTAAATTAATTCAACATTATGAAGATAAATATTCTTTATTCGATCATTTGGGACATTTAAAAGAAGATGCATTTTATATTGGAGAAAACACATCCATATCATATACAAATAGTGATAGCTTTTTAATACAATTACTAAAAAATACAGATTTTTGTTCAATAGGTACAAGTTTAGCAAAAGACAAATATGAATATTGTGGAATACAAGTGATACCTATAACAGAATGTGAGGAAAAAGTTTCATTTGGCTATATTAAGCGTTCTAGAGATGAATTATCAGATATAGGTAATAAATTTATAATATATTTGAAAACTAAAGTGTTAGAAAAATGAAATTATTAATACTGATATATAAGATTATACTTATAAGCCTTGTAGGAAATACATTTCTTACAAGGCTTTATAATATTTTAAAATAATAATGCAGATTTTAAATTCTTGTTTGAAAGAAGAATATTGATATTTTAAATTAAAAATTTTAAATAATATATTAAAATATTAGTATTTAATAAATTATTTAAGTTATTTTACTTGATTAAATTGCAAGTATATTGAAAATAAAACCAATTAAGTTATAGTAGTATAAGGGGGATGATGACAATTATGAGATATAAGGAAATTATGAAGAAAGTTATGGTATTTATTTTAATTTTTGTTTTATTCAATATATGTATTTATAATAGTTCAAAATTAAAAAGGTATAGAGAACATTCAAAAAGGATCGTGAGTGCAGAGTTAAGTTCCTTTGCAATGCATTGTATTGATGCAAAAGATGAGAGAGATTATTGTAGATTATCAAATAATATATCAAATGCTATGATGGAACTTAATAGGCTTCAAGAGGGAAAGCACATTTCTGATTGTGAATATAAAAATAATTTATATTATTTATTAAGAGCAATAAATGATAAGTTTACATATGATATAAATCAGTGCGAAGGAGTATTTAATAATGAGGAAATGTCAAATTTGATGAGAAGACTTTCAAATGATTTTGAAGATAGTGAAGCAATAAAAGAAGTTTGGAAAGCAATAAGTATTTAGAAAAATTAATTTATTATGCAAACTATAATATTGTATTATGAAAATAATGTTGATATAATTAAATGAATAAACTTATTTTAAAAGTTTATTTGATTGTTATAATTGTGGTGAATTTTTATACTTCGGGTTAAGAATAACTAATTTCATTCATATCTAAAATGTTTTCAAGATAGGAGAAGATAGATATGAAAGAATTTAATATTGCCACAAGTGTTTATTTCGGAGAAGGGTCTTTAAATAGACTAAGTGAAATTAAAAATAAAAGAGTATTAATTGTATGTGATAAATTTATGGAAACTTCAGGAGCAGCTGCAAAGATACAAGATAAACTTGTTAATTGTGAAGTTGCTATATATAGTGATATTGTTCCTGATCCTTCTGTAGAAGTTGTTGCAGCTGGTATTCAAGTTTTAAAAAAATGTAATGCAGAAGTTATGATAGCACTTGGTGGTGGATCATCAATTGATGGAGCTAAAGCTATAAGAGAATATGCAAAAAGAGTTAATGGTGGTATTTCAACGATAGAGGAATTTTATGCAATACCAACTACTAGTGGTACAGGCTCAGAAGTTACAGAGTATGCAGTAGTTACTAATAAGCAAGAAGGATTAAAGTATGCATTAACAGATAAATCACTTCTACCAGACTATGCAATATTAGATCCTGAACTTGTAAAAACTGTACCTAAAGCAATAACAGCAGATACAGGAATGGATGTAATTACACATGCATTAGAAGCATTTGTTTCTACAGGTGCTACAGATTTTTCAGATGCACTTGCAGAAAAAGCTTTAACTTTAGCTTTTAGATTTTTACCACAGGCATATGCAGATGGAAGTGATGTAGTAGCAAGAGAAAAGTTACATAATGCATCATGTCTTGCAGGAATGGCATTTAATGCTGCTGGACTTGGAATTACACATAGTTTAGCTCATGCAGTAGGTGGAAAGTTACATATTCCACACGGAAGAAGTAATGCAATAATACTTCCACATGTAATTGAATATAATGCAAATTTAAGTAAGGATTCTTTTAATGGAGAATATAGTTTAGCTGCAAAAAAATATCAAAGAGTTGCAAAATTATTAAATTTACATTCACCAAATGTACATATTGGGGTTAATAATTTAATTAAAAGTGTAGTATCGCTTCAAGAAGAACTTATGATTCCAAAAACATTAAAGGAACAAGGTAGTGATATTGAACTTGCTAAAGCATCTAGAGAAGAGATTATTAATGCTGCATTAAAAGATGTTTGTACAACAGTAAATCCAAGAGAATCAACAAGGGAAGATTTAGTAGAAATTTTTAATAAAATTTTAGAGTAGTTATAAATTTTCTACATTAATTATAAACTTTTTTATGAATAATAATACTGATTTTAGGTTTAAATATATAAATAATATTATAATGAAGACTTCACATCGCATAATTATGCAATGTGAAGTCTTTTGTTTTATATATTATAAATTTTAAATTTGCTAAAAAATTAATAAAATTTATAAAAATATCACAAAAGTGCATCAAAATAATTTAAAATATAAATTAAGTATAAATTTAAAATTTATAAAAAAGGGGGAATTAGGATGAGAGATGAATTCTATTCAATAGGAAAAGTTGGAGAAATTTGCAAAATAACAACGAAAGCATTGAGGTATTATGACAAAATGGGAATATTATCGCCAGATAAAATAGCTCATGAAAGTGGTTACAGATATTATAGTAAGGAAAATTTATTAACTGTACCAATGATAAAGTATTATAAGCAAAGTGGATTTAAACTTGAAGAGATGAAGGAGTTCCTAAATGGTACAACCTATGACTTTTTTGATAAAAGATTTAGAAATAAGATAGATGAACTAAGTGAAATGGAGAAAGAAATAAATTTAAAGAAAAGATCACTTAAAGATTGGCATAATTTAATAGCAGAAGCACAAATGATACTTGAGAATAATGCTTGTGATGTGTCGGTAAAATATGTTGAGAATAAGATATTAACATTTTTAGAACAAGATTTTAATTATGATTATATGGATTCTATAATTAACTTAGAATTTAGTAATTATATAGATAATATGAAAAATGCAGTTACAGGACCTGTAATGATATGTTTTCCATCGGTAGAGGAAAAAATAGCAGGAAGGTGTAAAAAAGTTAGGATAATGCAAGAAACTATTTTAAAATCTAGTGAAGAGGTTAGTATGGAATTTGGTGGATGGATGGCAGTTTCATGCTACCATATAGGCTCACATGAAACAATTGATGAAACTTATAATAAGATTAAAGAATGGGCAAATAGCCATAATTATATATGTTCAGATGAATGTTATGAAAGATATGTAACTGATTATTGGACAACAAAAAATAAAGAGAGATTTGTAACAGAAATTTTAATTAAAATAAAAAGAAAAAAATAAAAGGTTATTAAAAAAAAGATTACCCTAAGGGGAAAAGTACAGAATGTTAATAGAGAATATTGTGAGAAAATTGAATAATATTTGAATGGAAAATGGATATATATGTTATTCAATAAAAAAAATAAGCATATGTTTAGAAAAACTCCAAGGAAAAGTTGAATTTTTGAAAAAGGTTGATATAACTTGCATTAAGAATAGTCGGAAATTAAAAAAAATATATGAATTTTAATTATTTAAAATTTTTATTTAATATTTTTTTTCAAGATATATTGACCTTCCCCCAAAGGGCAAGGAATATAATTTAAGTAAAGAATAAAAGGTTTACAGATATGAAGTGAAAAGTTATTCGAAAGTTTAAAAATAAAATGCCCGAAATTATAACAATCCTAAACGATATTTAAAAAAATATAATATTTGAAAAGGTTTATATTTTATTAAACATATAATTTTATCGTATTGAAAGGAGTTTTTATTTTATGTGTGAAGTTTCAAGAGCAGTAAATTCAGAAGCAGTTGCTGCAAAAAAGAAATTAACTAGTAGTTTTTTCAAAAAAGGTATATCTCTAGCATTATTTTCAGGACTTGCTTATGGATTATACACAGCTTTTCTAACAATGGGTATGACAAAAGGTGTTTGGGGTGATTGGTATGGTGCCAACACAGCAGGTTTATCAGCATTTGTTGTAGCATATTTACTTGCAGCGTTAGGAAATGCAATAAACGATACTTGTAGTGCTATTTGGGCACTTGGATATGCAGGTGTAAAAGGAAAGTTTAAAGATTTCCTAAGATGTGTTAATACAAAACCAGGACACATTATGATAGTAGCAGCACTTATTGGAGGACCAATAGCTGGAACTGCATATGTTATAGCACTTCAAATGGCTGGATCAATAGTTGTTCCAATATCAGCACTTTGTCCTGCAATAGCAGCAATATTAGGTAAAATTTTATACAAACAAGAAGTAAGTAAGCGTATGACAGTAGGTATTATAATATGTGTATTTGCAAGTTTTTTAATTGGTAGTACAGGATTTGCTGGTGGAGTATCAAAAAATACAGTAATCGGTATTTTAATAGCTATAGTAGCAGCACTTGGATGGGGATTTGAAGGTTGCGTAGCTGGATATGGTTCAGCAATGATTGACCCAGAAATCGGTATTTGTATACGTCAAGTGACATCAGGAATAGCAAACTTATTTATATTAGTTCCAATTATCGGAGTTATGGCTGGTGGAGTAAATATTTCAGTTGATTTAGCTGTACAAGCATTTACTAGTGCACCTGCAATGATTTGGTTCGCTTTAAGTGGTTTATTATCATTCATGACATTTATGGCATGGTATGCTGGAAATAGTATGTGTGGAGCAAGTCTTGGAACTGCATGTAATGGAACATATTCTTTCTTTGGACCATTATTCTGCTTATTAGTATTAGGAGTATATGGTGGAATGGATGGATGGTCATTACCTTCAGTTGCTTGGATTGGAGCAGTAATAATGATGTTTGGTATTCTTACAATATCTATGAATCCACTTGATTTATTTAGAAAGAAAGAGGAGGTTTAAATAGATGAAACCACTGAATTATGCAATTTTAAAGCACTTTACTAAAGTTAAAGAATCATGTGCAGAAGATGTTATAGAAGCATTAAAGGGAGAGTATGGTAGCTTTAAAGCTTTAAATAAAAAAGCAGTTATTAATGCATTAATGACAGCAGAAGCAAATGGTCTTATTGAAGAAACAAAATTTGATTTAGATAGTAATAAAGAATTAAGAGTTTATTACCATGCTAATCAAGATGGAATAGATACAATAAATAAATATATTAGAGATTAAAATAGATATTTATATAAAAAGATAAATTAACAATGGAGTTAAAAAGATTTCTATATAAATATGTAATGCGTATACAATATTTGTAAAATTATGAATTATCGCAATAAATTTAAATTTACAATAAAAATAATTTTAAATATCATAAAGTCACAATAAAAACATAAATCACTTACTTTTTAAAAGTATTATGAATAAAACTAAAATGGAGGAGTCATTTATGAGATATTACGGAAATGAGGCATTAGGGCTTGTAGAGACAATAGGATTAGTTCCAGCACTTCATGCGGCAGATCAAATGTTAAAAGCTGCAAATGTTGAGCTAATTTCATATGAAAATGTAGGATCTACACTTGTAACAGTTATGGTAAAAGGGGATGTTGGGGCAGTTAAATCAGCAGTTGAAGCTGGTGCTAGAGCAGCAGCTGAAGTTGGAACATTAACAGCACATAATGTTATGCCACGTCCTATTAGACCAGTTGGAGATATCGTTTCAGTACACGATATTGACCTATAAAAAGTAGAAAGGATTTGATTTACATATGGCGAGATATGAAGCTTTAGGATTAGTTGAAACTTTTGGTTTAGTTTTTGCTCTAGAGGCAGCTGATGCTATGTGCAAGGCATCTAATGTAGAACTTGAAGGATATGCAAATGTTGCATCAGGATATATAACAGTTTTAGTTCGTGGAGATGTTGGAGCATGCAAAGCAGCTGTAGATGCTGGAATTGCAGCTGTTGAAGGAATGGAAGGTGCAAACCTTTATAGTTCAATGGTTATTCCAAGACCACATAAAGACATAGAGAAGATAATAAAACGTTATGAGATAACAACTCTTATACCAGAATAGAAAATATAGAATTTTTCAAGGGGAAGGAGGGTGAGAAAAATGAACATTATTGACAATGACTTACTTTCCATGCAAGAAGCGAGGATTCTTGTTGAAAATGCCAGAGAGGCACAAAAAAAATTGGCAACATTTCCACAGGAAAAGCTTGATGAAATAGTTGAGCGTATGGCTGAAGAAATTGAAAAATATTTAAAAGAACTTGCAAAAATGTCTAGTGATGAGACAGAGTATGGAAATTGTGAAGACAAATATGTAAAGAATCATTTTGTATGTAAGTATCTAAAAAATAGACTTAAGGGTCAAAAATATGTAGGAATTATCAATGAAGATGAAGATAGTAAGACTAAAGATGTTGGGGTTCCAATGGGTGTTATAATAGCCTTTTGTCCAGCAACAAGTCCTGTATCAACTACAATATATAAAGCCCTAATAGCAATTAAATCAGGAAATGCAGTTATATTTTCACCTCATCCAAGAGCTAAAAACACTATATCAAGAACACTTGATATTTTAATTAGAGCAGCAGAAGGGGTTGGACTTCCAGAAGGAGCAATAGCTTATTTACATACAGTAATGACTAGTGGTGCATTAGAACTTATGAATCACAAAGATACAGCTTTAATAATGAATACTGGAGTTCCAGAAATGTTAGAGTCAGCTTATAAATCTAAGAAACCAGTGATTTATGGTGGAAATGGAAATGGACCAGCATTTATAGAACGTACAGCTAATATAGAAGAAGCTGTTAAGTCAATAATCGATAGCAAAAGCTTTGATTATGGTGTTGTATCTGCAGCAGAACAATCTATTGTTGTTGATAGTTTGATTGTATCAGAAGTAAAAGAAGAAATTCAAAGAAATGGTGGATACTTTATGACAAATGAAGAGTCTGAAAAGCTTGGAAACATATTTTTTTACAGAGATGGCAGTCCAGATGCTGAATTAATTGGTAAACCTCCAGTGTTTTTAGCTAATAAAGCTGGATTTAATGTTCCAAAAGACACAAAGGTACTTATTTCAGAACAAAAATTTGTATATAAGGAAAATCCTTATTCAAGAGAAAAACTTTGTCCAGTATTAGCATTTTATATAGAAAATGACTGGATGCATGCTTGTGAAAAATGTATAGAGTTATTACTAAGTGAAAGAAATGGTCATACACTAATTATACATTCACAAGATGAAGAGGTTATTAGACAATTTGCTCTGAAAAAACCAGTAGGAAGAGTACTTGTTAATACTTCGGGAACTTTTGGAAGCATGGGAGCTACTACTAATTTATTTCCGTCAATGACTTTGGGAAGTGGTTCTGCAGGTCAGGGTATGACTTCAGATAATGTATCACCAATGAATTTAATATATGTACGTAAAATTGGATATGGAGTTAGAAATGTTGATGAATTAAAAAAAGAAATCAACAGAAATGATAACAATCCATACCCAGTATTAAATAAACCCAAAACAAATGAAACAAGTAATACAAAATTATTAGAAGAAATATTAAAGAAGATTATATCTGAATTAGAATAAAAAACATATTTTATCTACAAAAAAATAAATTAAAGAATGTGAGGTAATGACAGTGGATATTCGTGAATTCTCAAATAAGTTTATGGAAGCTACTAAAAACATGTCTGATGAGGAACGTGCAAATTTAATGGAGATGTTTAAAAAAGTTTCTAAAGATATAGTTAAGGAAGGACCAGCAACTGCAAATGTTGTATGTGAAAATAATGGTGAAATACCAGATGGAATAACAGAGCGTTTAGTTAAATTAAAAGAGACTTATTTAAAGCAGGTACCATCAATAACAATTCACCGTGCAAGAGCTATAACTAAAATGGTAAAAGAAAATCCTGGAATGCCTAAGGCGATTTTACGTGGTAAATGTTTTAAATATTGTTGTGAAACAGCACCATTAGTAATTCAAGATAACGAACTTATCGTTGGTGCACCAAACGGAAAACCTCGTGCAGGAGCATTTTCTCCTGAGATATCTTGGAGATGGCTAGAAGAAGAAATCGATACAATAGGAACAAGACCACAAGACCCATTCTATTTAGCTGAAGAAGATAAGCAAATATTACGTGAAGAAATATTCCCATATTGGCAAGGAAAATCAGTTGATGAGTATTGTGAAAGCCAATATCGTGAAGCAGGAGTATGGGAACTTTCAGGAGAATCTTTTGTTTCAGATTGTTCATATCACGCATTAAATGGTGGAGGAGACTCTAACCCAGGATATGACGTTATATTAATGAAAAAAGGAATGCTTGACATAATAAAAGAAGCAGAAGAAAAATTAGCAAATCTTAGTTATGAAAAACCAGAAGATATAGAGAAAATCTACTTCTATAAATCATTAATAGATACTGCAGAAGGTGTTATGATATATGCTAAACGTATGTCAGACTATGCTGCTGAATTAGCTGCAAAAGAAACTAACCCTAAGCGTAAAGCTGAACTTTTAAAAATATCTGAAGTAAATGCTAAAGTTCCAGCTCATAGACCAACTACTTTCTGGGAAGCAATCCAAGCAGTTTGGACTATAGAATCATTACTTGTAGTTGAAGAAAACCAAACAGGTATGTCTATAGGACGTGTTGACCAATATATGTATGAATTCTACAAAAATGATATTGAATCAGGTCGTATGAATGATTTTGAGGCATTTGAATTAGCAGGTTGTATGCTTATAAAAATGTCTGAAATGATGTGGTTAACAAGCGAAGCTGCATCTAAATTCTTTGCAGGTTACCAACCATTCGTTAACATGTGCTTAGGTGGTGTTACTAGAGAAGGTCGTGACGCTACAAACGAATTAACATATCTTTTAATGGATGCAGTTCGTCACGTTAAAGTATATCAACCAACTTTAGCATGTCGTATACACAAAGCATCACCACAAAAGTATCTTAAAAAGATAGTTGAAGTTATCCGTGCAGGTATGGGATTCCCAGCATGTCACTTTGATGATGTTCATATAAAAATGATGTTAGCAAAAGGTGTTTCAATAGAAGATGCAAGAGATTATTGCTTAATGGGATGTGTTGAGCCACAAAAATCAGGTAGATTATATCAATGGACTTCTACAGGATATACTCAATGGCCAATATGTATAGAACTTGTTTTAAACAATGGTGTGCCACTATGGTATGGTAAGCAAGTATGCCCTAATATGGGAGATTTAGATCAATTTAAAACATACGAGCAATTTGAAGCTGCTGTTAAAGAGCAAATCAAATTTATAACAAAATGGACAAGTGTTGCTACTGTAATTTCTCAACGTGTTCACAGAGATCTTGCACCAAAACCACTTATGTCTATGATGTATGAAGGTTGTATGGAAAATGGTAAAGGTGTAGAAGCTGGTGGAGCTATGTACAACTTCGGACCAGGAGTAGTATGGAGCGGACTTGCTACTTACACAGATTCTATGGCAGCTATAAAGAAATTAGTATTTGAAGAGAAAAAATATACTTTACAAGAAATGAATGAAGCATTAAAAGCTGACTTTGTTGGATATGAAAAATTAAGAAAAGATTGCTTAGAAGCACCTAAGTACGGTAATGATGATGACTATGCAGATTATATTGCTGCTGACTTAATCAACTTTACAGAAAAAGAACACCGTAAGTATAAAACATTATACTCAGTTCTTAGTCATGGTACTCTATCAATTTCAAACAACACTCCATTCGGACAAATGACTGGAGCAACAGCAAATGGACGTAGAGCATGGATGCCATTATCAGATGGTATAAGTCCATCACAAGGAGCAGACTATAAAGGACCAACATCTATAATAAAATCTGTTTCTAAAATGTCTTGTGAAGATATGAACATAGGTATGGTTCACAACTTTAAATTAATATCTGGACTTCTTGATACAAAAGAAGGAGAGCAAGGAATCATTACTTTATTACGTAGTGCATGTGCTCTTCAATTAGGAGAAGTACAATTTAACTACTTAGATAACCAAACATTAATAGAAGCACAAAAACACCCAGATCAATATCGTGACTTAATTGTACGTGTTGCTGGATATAGTGCATTCTTCGTTGAGTTATGTAAAGATGTTCAAGATGAAATTATAAGTAGAACTATGCTTACACACTTTTAATTAAAGTTAAACCTTAAATTTATATAAATTAAATTTTATGAAGTCTGTAATCTATAGAATGCTATAGATTACAGGGTTCATTAGAGGATATTAATTAAAGATCACGATAAATGGAACTGGAGAATGAATAAAATGAGTAATACAAATTTAGGTGTAATTGAGAGAAAAGCTACAATTTTTAATATACAAAAATACAATATGTATGATGGAGATGGAATAAGAACTTTGATATTCTTCCAAGGATGCCCACTTCGTTGTAAATGGTGTGCAAACCCTGAAGGAATGATGAAAAAACATAGAGTTATGTTTAAAAGCAACTTATGTGTTAACTGTGGAGCATGTGTTTCAGCTTGCCCAGTAGGAATACACACTATCTCTAATGAAACTCTAAAACATGAAGTTAATCGTGATATTGATTGTATCGGATGTGGTAAGTGTAAGGATGCTTGTCTTAAATCTGCTATATCAATAATTGGAGAAGTAAAAACTATATCTGAACTTTTAGAAATTGTAGAAGAAGATAGAACTTTTTATGATATGTCTGGTGGTGGAGTTACATTAGGTGGTGGAGAAGTTTTAATGCAGCCAGAAGCTGCATGTAGTTTATTAATGGCATGCCAGCAAGAAGGTATAAACACTGCAATTGAAACTTGTGGTTATACAAAGCTTGAAACAATACTTAAGGTTGCTGAGTTCACAGATTTATTCTTATTTGATATTAAGCATATTGACTCTGAAAAGCATTTTGAATTAACTGGTGTTAGAAATGAACAAATTTTAGAAAATTTACAAGAACTTCTACGTCTTAAATATAATGTTAAGATTCGTATGCCATTATTAAAGGGTGTAAATGACCGTAAGGAAGACATAGAAAAAGTAATGGAACTTTTAACACCATATAAAGATTATAAGAATTTTAAGGGTGTAAATTTATTACCTTATCATAAAATGGGTGTAAATAAATACAACCAATTAGGAATGGAATATCCAGTTAAAGATGATCCAAGTTTAAAAGATGAGGATTTAGATAAAATCGAAGGATGGATAAAAAACTACGATTTACCAGTAGAAGTAATTCGTCATTAAAATAAATTGAAAATGGAAGGTAAGGATTTATGGAAGATTTGCTTGATAGAAAAATTGAACGTATTATACAGGAATCAGTTCCAGGAAAGCAGATTACCATAGCTCATGTTATTGCATCACCTATGCCTGATATATATGAACGTCTTGGAATAGATGAAAAAGGAGCAATAGGAATTTTAACCCTTTCTCCATTTGAAACAGCCATTATTGCAGCAGATATTGCTACAAAGGTTGCAGATGTAGAAATTGGATTTCTTGATCGTTTTACAGGTTCTGTTGTAATAAATGGAGATGTTCAAAGTGTTGAAACAGCACTAAACACAGTAAATGATACTTTAAGGGATATGCTAGGATTTACGCCAGCTATTATAACAAGAACATGAAGAAAAAGCGCATAATGGTAATTGGTCCTTCAAAATGTGGAAAAACTACATTAGTAAATATATTAAATGATTATGAGGGTCCAGTTAGGATAACACAAGAAATTAAATATGGTAAAAATACTATTGATGTTCCAGGAGCTTATATAGATAATGCATGGATGTATGAACACATAATTGCATTAGCACAAGATGCATCTCATGTGCTTATATTGGTTGATCAGTCTAACTCAACGGAAATATATTCCTATGGATTTGCAAAGTGTTTTAGATGTCCAGTGATTGGAGTTATAACAAAATGTGACTTAGCATCTCAAAACAAAGAAAATTGTATTAGGATGCTAAAAGATATAGGTGTAGAAGAACCATATTTTCATATTAGTTGTGAAATGGGAATAGGGATTGATGCTTTGAAAAAGTATTTATTAGAAAAAGGTGAGGAGTAAATGGCAAAAATAAAATTTATTACCGAAGAATATTTGAGAAATATATATAGAAAAAAGCCTTTTGATACCTACGAATTAGAAGAAGGACAGCGTCTTACACCTGGAGGAGCTCAATATTTATCTGATAAAAGAATAAAAATCACTGGAAATGTTTTAAATGAAAATAAGACAAATTTTAAAGTGAACAAAAATAGTTCAAAGACAGATGAAAACAACTTTGAAGAAAAGAAACCAGAAATAGAAAAAAAAGTTGAGAAGGTAGAATTAGGTTTTAATTTAAATAAGAAACTTTGCTACAAATTAAAATCAATAGAAGCGCTATGTCTTGTTACTAGTAGTGAAGTATTAAAAGAGGATGTTTTTTTAGCACAAAATATTATAGAAATAAGAAAAAAAATATCCAATATCAGAAATGTTGTAAGTGGAAAAGGAATTTTGATGGTACTTAATTGTAGAGAATGTACAGGAATTAATTCTAAAAATTTTACAACAGAAATTGATGATTGTTTTGAAATAACAGAATTTCATATGCAACTTAAAAATAGCAACATAATCTTAAAAATGCACACACTTAGATGTGAGTTACAAGAGTTGCAGTTTGAATTTATAGAGAACTATAAAAATGATGATTTGAAAGATAAGATTTTAGAGAATATGAATGCAATAATTAATTCACTATCTCAATTGATTTGTTCAGCAGTAGGAGGAAAACAATGTCAAAGGAAAGAGTAAACTTCGCACAGTGTGATGAGTTAGTTCAAAAATTTGAAGAAGTTATAAAAAAACCAATAACTAAAAAATCTTCAGTTTATTATACAGGGGTAGATTTAGGAACCGCATGTGTAGTATTAGCAGTTTTAGATGAAAACTATAAACCAGTTGCAGGTGCATATAGATATGCAGATGTAGTTCGTGATGGTATGGTTGTTGATTATATAGGAGCTGTAAATATTGTTAGGGAACTAAAAAAAGAGATTGAAGAAAAGTTAAACACAGAACTTCTTTATGCAGCTGCTGCAATTCCACCAGGAACAGACGCCTTAGATTCTGGTGCTATAAAAAATGTAGTTCAAGCAGCTGGATTTGAACTTACATGTCTATTAGATGAACCTACTGCTGCAAATGCTGTACTAAACATTGAAAATGGTGCAGTTGTAGATATAGGAGGAGGAACAACAGGAATATCAATTTTAAAAGATGGAAAAGTTGTTCATGTTGTTGATGAACCAACAGGCGGTACTCATTTTTCTTTAGTTCTTTCAGGTGCATATAAAATAAGTTTTAAAGAGGCAGATGAATTTAAAAGAGATAATAAAAACCATAATGAAATTTTACCATTACTAAGACCGGTAGTTGAAAAAGTAGCATCAATAATTAATAGCAATATTAATGGATATGATGTTAAAGAAATTTCTTTAGTAGGTGGTACCTGTTGTTTGAAAGGAATTGAAGAAATTATTGAAAAGAAAACGGGAGTATATACACATAAGCCTAAGAATCCTATGTTTGTTACACCACTTGGAATAGCACTAAGTTGTACACAAGATATTATTGAATAATTAAGGATGGTGTTTAAAAGTGGATTTTAGAATTATAAAATCACCTTCAAATGGAGCAAAAGACATTCTTAAAAAAAGAATAGGTGTAAATTGCAAAGTAGATTTAGATAGTATTGATGCAATAGGACTTGTTCAAGGAAAGCTTATTGATATGATTTATGCTATAGATATTGCTGAAAAAGCTGCAGGAGTCACTGTTGAAGATATTAAGGGGACATGTCCTCAGCATATGGTTTTACTTGGCATTTTTGGTGACACATCATCAGTTGAATCTGCAATAAAAGAAATCAAGCAAAGAATGAAAGAGGGAAAATAAGATGATAATGGCAAGGCTTATTGACAATGTATGGGCTACGAGAAAAGCAGAGTCACTTAATGGACTAAAATTTATGCTTGCTGAAGAAATTAGTGGAACGGGTAAAGGACGTAGAATTATTGTTGCTGACATTATGAGTGCAGGTATTGGGGATAGAGTTATAGTAAGTACGGGTTCGGCAGGACGTAAGATGTTAGGAAGTTCAGATATTCCAGTAGACGCAGTTGTAGTTGGAATAATTGATAATGATTGCAGTTTAGAATAATGAAACGAATTAGTGTAAATTTATATTTTAAAATTTCATAACTCTCCAATGATTAAATAAAATTTAAATTTACCATAATTGAAATTACCATAATTAATTTGATGGGATGTGAAAACGTGAAGAAATTAATTTGTGCAAAAGATATTGAAACATTAATAGTAAATGGGAAAAAGGCATTTCTTATAGATGGTAGTGAAATAATTACACCAGCAGCAAAAGAGCTTGCAGTAAATAATCAAATAGTGTTTACTACAGAAGATTTAAAAGAAGAAGTGCAAAGCACAGAAAAAAAAGAAACATCAAACCTAGAAAATATAGATAGCGAAATGTTAATGAAGTTATTTAAGGCTATGATGGAAAAAGGTATTTTACAAGAACTTATAGAATGCTTAAAACCTAAAAATGCTTTATTTGATGCTGAATGTGATGAAAATGGACTTAAGGTTGTCAGAGGAAACACTGTTAAAATGGATGTGTTTGATACTGGAAATAAAGATGCAAGAGTATATTTTCAAGAGTTAGTAAGCAAAGAAGAATCAAAGATGAGTGCTGGATTCTTAATCATTGAAGATTCAAAATTTGAATGGGAATTAACTTATGAAGAAATTGATTATGTCATTGAAGGAACTCTAACTGTTGAAATAAATGGAAAAACATATACAGCACATAAGGGTGATGTATTATTTGTACCATCAGGATCTAAAGTAGTTTGGGGTTCACCGGATAAAGCAAGATTATTCTATGCTACATATCCAGCAAATTGGGCTGATCTTTTATAAAAGGCTAGGAGGATAAATCTATGCAAGCAATTGGGCTAATAGAAACAAGAGGACTAGTTACAGCTATAGAAGCTGCTGATGCAATGACAAAGTCTGCAGATGTAAAAATTATTGAAAAAACTTATGTAGGTGGTGGACTTGTTACTATTGTAATTACAGGGGATGTAGGTGCAGTAAAAGCAGCTATAGAAGCAGGAAGTGCTTCCGTAAAACAAATAAATGAAGAATTCTTGATTTCAGAACATGTAATTCCAAGACCACATGAAGAACTAGAATGTATAGTTGGAAATACAACTAAAAATGAAGTTGAAGAAAATGAAGTAACAATTGAAGAAGAAAATGAAGATAATAATACAAGTATTTTAGAAGATGAAAAAGAATCTGAGGAAGAATTAGATAATGAAGAAATTCTAGAAGAAAATGAAGAGAACTTCAATGATGATTTAAATAAACTACCTAAAAACAATTCACAAGGAATGCATAAACAAGATGTAGATAACTTAGTGAATATGGAAGGGTTAGAAAAAGCTATTTCAACTTTATCTAAATTGAAGGTTGTTAAACTTAGAAATTTAGCTCGTGAATATGAAGATTTTGTAATTAAAGGTAGAACTGTTTCAAAAGCAGATAAAAAACTGCTTATTGCAAAATTTAAAGCATATTATGAGAAAAATTAATAGTTTAAAGTTAAGAAAGGAATGAAATACTATGGAAAACTTTGATAAGGATCTATATTCAATACAAGAAGCAAGAAATATTGCAAAGCTTGGTAAAGCAGCAGCTAATAAAATTGCTACTTACACTGAAGAACAAATCGATAAAATATTAAAAAATATGGTTAGAGTTGCAGAAGAGCATGCTCATTGTTTAGCAGAAATGGCAGTTGAGGAAACTGGATTTGGTAAAGTTGAAGATAAAACTTTCAAAAATCATTTAGCAGCTACTATTTTATATGATTCAATGAAAGACATGAAAACTATAGGAATAATTGGAGAAGATAAAGCTAATGGAATTATAGAAATTGCTGAACCAGTTGGTTTAGTTATGGGAATAGTACCTTCAACAAACCCAACATCTACAGCTATTTATAAAGCTATGATAGCTATAAAATCTCGTAATGCTATAGTGTTTTCACCACACCCATCTGCTGCAAAATGTACAATTAAAGCAGCTGAATTAATGCTTAATGCAGCTGTAGAAGCAGGTGCTCCAGAAAACATTATTGGATGTGTTAAAACTCCAACAATAGGAGCTACAAATGAATTAATGAAATGTAGTGAAGTTGCAATAATAATTGCTACTGGTGGTCCAGGTATGGTTAAAGCTGCTTATAGTGCAGGAAAACCAGCAATAGGTGTTGGAGCAGGAAACTCACCAGCATATATTGAAAAAACTGCTAATGTAGAAAAAGCTGTTAGAAATATCATGGCAAGTAAGACATTTGATAATGGTACAATTTGTGCTTCAGAGCAATCAATAGTATGTGAAGAATGTAATCATGATATGGTTGTTGCAGAATTTAAAAAACAAGGTGGATACTTCATGAGTGAAGAGGAAACTAATAAAGTATGTCAATTATTATTCAAAAATGGACATGCTATGAATGCTAAATTTGTTGGAAGAAGCCCTCAAGTTATAGCATCAGCAGCAGGAATTACAATTCCAGTTGGAACAAAAGTACTTATAGGTAAACAAAATGGAGTTGGAGAAGGAAATCCACTATCATTTGAAAAACTTACTACAGTTCTTGGATTCTATACAGTAAAAGATTGTAATGAAGCATATGAATTAAGTTATAAATTACTTCAAAATGGAATTGGTCATACAATGAGCATACATACTGAAGATAGAAATATAGTTATGGAATTCTCTAAATTACCAGCTTCTCGTATTCTTATCAATACTGGTGGAACACAAGGAGGAACTGGTGGAAGCACAGGTCTTAAACCAGCATTTACTTTAGGTTGTGGAACTTGGGGTGGAAGTTCAGTATCAGAAAATGTTACTCCAGAACACCTTATAAACAAAAAAAGAGTTGCATATGGTTTAAAAGATTGTGCAACATTAGCATCAAATGATTCAACTTTTAACACTATAAAAACTGCAGAAAACTGTCATGGTGTTCAAAATCAATTTATGAATATGAGCCCAGCTCAAATTGCGGCAGCAGCAGAAATGTTAAACAAAGTTACTGGTTCAGTTGATAATTCAAATAATTGCACAGGATGCTGTGATAAAACTGAAAAAAATGAAGAACTTGTAGATTTAGTTAATCAAATAATAGGAGCTATGAAAGGAAATAACTAATGGATAATTGTGAAGTACTATTAAAGCTTTTATTAGAAGCTGTTAAAGATAAAGAAAACAAAAGTGCAATACAAGAGGATGCCAGTGGTATTCCAGTAGGTATTTCAAATAGACATGTTCACCTTTCACAAAAAGACATGGATGTTCTTTTTGGAAAAGATTATAGCCTTACAAAACTTAAGGATTTATCTCAACCAGGACAATATGCATGCAAGGAAACTGTAACAATTTGTGGACCTAAAGGTGCAATTGAAAAAATTAGAATTCTTGGACCAACAAGAAGTAAAACTCAAGTTGAAGTATTAATGGGAGATTGCATCAAACTTGGAGCAGTTCAACATGTAAGATTATCTGGTGACTTAAGTAATACATCTGGAGTTACAATAGTTGGACCAAAAGGTTCAGTACAAATAGAAGAAGGTTTAGTAGTAGCACAAAGACACATACATATGACATCAGAAGATGCTAAAAATTTAGGTGTTTGTGATGGTGACATAGTTTCAATAAAATGTGATGATCTAAGAGGTGGAGTGTATAGCAATGTAGCTATTAGAGCAAATGATACTTCAAAACTTGAATGTCATCTAGATATTGAAGAAGCTAATGCAATGGGCATTAATTCAAGATCAAAAATAGTTATAGTAAAATAATAAAAACAAATAGTGAGTAATTAAAAATAATATAAAAAAAACATAATTTTAGGAGGATTTTAAAATGAAATACGATGCATTAGGAATGATAGAAACAAAAGGATTAGTAGGATCAATAGAGGCAGCAGATGCTATGGTTAAAGCTGCAAATGTATATTTAATAGGAAAAGAATATGTTGGAGGCGGACTTGTAACTGTTATGGTTAGAGGAGATGTTGGAGCTGTTAAAGCTGCTACAGATGCTGGAGCTGCTGCTGCACAACGTGTTGGAGAATTAGTATCAGTTCACGTAATACCAAGACCACATTCAGAGGTTGAAGTAATACTTCCAGCAGCTAAAGAAGCTACAAAATAATATAAAAAATATAGTGTAAGATAAAAAATTAGAACGTCGCTAATATTAAATTAGCGACGTTTTTTATTATGTATAGATTATAATCTTTAACAAAAATATACTGGCAATTTTATAGAATTTAATATTAAATGTATATAGGAATACAAATTTAAATTTTAAGTTATTCATGTTTCAGTTGAAAAAGAAATAACTAAATTATTATATAGAAATTAACAATTAACGATTAACAATTAACAATGTAGGATAAAACTGAAGTATCAGTTTTTAAAAATCGATTTTTATAATAATTTGCAAAGCAAATTAATTAAAGATTATATAAAAACTTAGTTTTTATTAACTTGTATTTGTAAATATTAAGAACGAAGTGAATAATATTAACCATCATTGTTAATTGATAACTGTTAATTTTTAATTGGTTCCAAACATGATAATAGAATAAAATGTGATATAGTTAGTATCATTTGATAAAAATGGTATTTTAAATTTAAACTTGGAACCCTATAGGAGGATATTATGGTAAAAAGCAAAGAGTTGTTATTAATAAGATATATTTCATTTGTTATATTAGTAATTGAGATGTTTGTAAAAGAAGGAAATTATAGTGTTTTGAGTATTGTATTTATTTTATTGTTTATTATAAATAATCATTTAAGAATATTTCATATAAATAGAGAAAGAATGTTTTATTTATCTATAGTAATTGAATTAGCAGCAGTGTGTATAGGAAAATTAACTTTTGGATGTAGTATTATTTTTTATTTGATAGGTATTTCAATAGACATATTTACAGTGAAAAATAGTGTATTAAAGTATTTATTTGCTGGAACAGTTTTAATACTAGGAATAAATCCTGTGTTTAATAAAAATGTAGAAGAAAGAATTATTACAAGTGTTTTACTTATAATATTTTTTATTCTTTTAAATTTTATATCAAGACTTTATAGTACAAAATTAAAGGCACAAAGTCTATATGATAAACTTAAAGTATCAGATGAAAAGCTTATAGAAGTAAATAAAGAGCTGGAAGGATATATAGAATCAATTGAAGAATTTACTTTATTAAAAGAGAGAAATAGAATTTCAAGGGAGATTCATGACAGTGTAGGTCATACATTATCAACTGCAATGATTCAATTATCTGCAATGGAAGCAATTTTAGATAAAGAAAATAATCCAATTAAAGATATGGTAAAGAACTTGAGAATATTTATTAATGAAAGTTTTCAGGATGTAAAAAAAGCTGTTAAAGAGTTAAAATCTGATGAATATGAGAATTATAGTGGAGTTTTAAGATTACAAGATGTATGCAAGAATTTTGAACGAATGTCTGGTGTGGAAGTTAAGGTTATTGTATCAAAAGGAGATTGGAATTTATCAACTAAACAAGTAGGTCATTTATATAGAATTACCCAAGAGGTTTTATCAAATTCTTTAAAGCATGGTAAAGCAACACAAGTAAAAGTCATTATGAATTTTACTTTAGAAGAATTTATAATGTCATTTAATGATAACGGTGAAGGAACAGATAAGATAGTAGAAAGTGGAATAGGTCTAAAAAGTATAAAAGAAAGAATTGATGAACTAGATGGAATAGTTGAAATGAAATCTAGTAGAAAAAATGGATTTTTTATTAAAGTTATAGTACCTAAAGAACTGGAGGTATAATATGAATAAGATTAAAGTTTTAATTGTAGATGATGAACAATTAATTAGAGATGGATTAAAAATGATGCTTTCAATATTTGATGATATTGAAGTGGTAGGAACTGCTGAAAATGGATATAAAGCATTAGAATGTTGTAAAACTATTGATGTAGATGTAGTTTTAATGGATATAAGAATGAAAGAATGCACTGGGGTTATGGGAACAAGGCTTATTAAAGAGCAATTTTCAAAGATAAAAGTTATAATTTTGACTACTTTTAAAGATAAAGAATACATTAAGGAAGCATTAAAGTATGGAGCTTTTGGATATATGCTTAAAGATAGTTCACATGATGTAATATATGAAGGAATAAAAACAGCATATAAGGGAAATATGGTTGTTCATCCTGATGTGGCTTTAGAGATGATGGAGTTAAACAAAGAAGTTAAAAAGGATATTGAAAGATATGGTCTTTTAGAAAAAGAAATTAAAATAATAAAAGCCATAGCAAATGGTTTAACTAATAAAGAAATTGCAGAGGAATTATTTTTATCAGAGGGAACAATAAAAAATAATATTACTAACATATTATCAAAATTAGAATTAAGAGACAGAACTCAAATTGCAATTTTTGCTTTTAAAAATGGAATAGTAAATTAATATATTTTAGAGGAAATAATAAGCTAAGGTTAATAGCTTATTATTTTTTTGTGACTTAAGTCATTTATGTAGTGACCTTCAGTTGTATTTATATAGTACTAAAAATTGTATTATATTGTTAAAGAAAGTTCTAAGGGGGAATTTTTATTATGAGTATTGTAGAAGTAAAAAATGTAACTAAAAGGTTTAATGATAAATTAGTTTTAGATAATGTAAGTTATAGTGTAAATGAAGGTGAAATATTTGGATTTATAGGTCCAAATGGTGCAGGAAAATCAACATTAATAAATATAATGACAAGTCTTTTAGTGCCAGATAGTGGAACTATTAAAATATGTGGATACGATATTTTAAAGGAACCTATTAAAGCAAAGGAGTTTATAGGATATGTTCCTCAAGATTTAGCATTAATGGAAGAACTTACAGCTTATGATAATTTAGAGTTTTTCGGTGCCTTGTATGGTTTAAGTGGAAAACTTTTAAAAGAAAGAATAGCTGAAGCTCTTAAAGTAACTGGACTTGAGGACACCAAAAAGAAAAAGGTAAAGAAATTTTCAGGCGGAATGAAAAGAAGATTAAATATAGCAGTGGCTATTTTACATCACCCTAAAGTTTTAATTCTAGATGAGCCTACAGTTGGAGTAGATCCTCAATCAAGAAATTATATATTTGCATTTATAAAAAATATATGTAAAGAATGGGGTTCAACAGTAATTTATACATCACATTATATGGAGGAAATTGAGGAGCTTTGCAATAGAGTTTTTATAATGGATTTAGGAAAAGAAGTGGCATATGGACAACGAGAAGAAATTAAAGCTTCTGTATTTTCTAATAATAAAATAATTATAGAAACACAAAATATATGTGCAGATACAGTTATGGAACTAAATAAAATTGAAGGTGTAGAAAAAATATTGGATAGTGATAATATAATTACGTTAACAATTGGAGTCAATTTTAAACTTGCAAATGTTCTTTCAATCCTAGAAAAAGATAGTGTAAATATAAAAAAGATTAGCTATGAAGATGTTAAACTTGAAGATGTATTTTTAGCATTAACAGGCAAAAATTTAAGAGACTAGGGGGATGAGTGTGTGAAGACTTTATATTATATAAAAACTACACTTAAAGGAATGATTTCAAATGGTGTAGTGACCGTATCATACTTTATCTTGTTTCCAATCTTAATTGCATGTTTTATGGGCTTTTTTCAAGGAATGGCTCATGAAAGTCCGTTAACACTAAAACCAGTTGATATAACAATTATTGATGAAGATAAAAGTAATATGTCTAAAGAGCTAGTTAATTTATTAGAAACTGATAATATTAAGGAAATTGTGAATTTAGTAGATGAAAAGCCAGATGCAGAGATAATAATAAAAAAGGGATATGAAGAGAATGTGTTATCTTTAAATAAAGGTAATATAGTTATTAATAAAAAAGTGGATAATATGAAAATGACAATAGACACTTTAAAGGTGATTTTAGATAAGTATCATCAAAAACTATATGTATCTATAAAAGGCGGAGATATAAAGGCTTTAGATAACCTTGATAACGAGGCTATTATTGAAAATGTAATGATAGATGCTGTAAAAACAGATAATCCATATAAGAAAATGGCATCATCAATGATAGGATTTGTAATAACAATGCTTATATTTACTATGATTCAAAGTGGATATGCAGATATAAGTATGAACTTAGAAAAAAGAATTATTTCAGCACCTATAACAAGACTACAATATCTTTTTTATGAGACAGCAGCATTATTAGTTTATGTGTTTATAATAATTACCGCTTATGTAATGTTTTTTAGAATTGCAGGATTAAGTTTTAATGGGAAATTTTTAGATTTATGTATATTAATAATATTGTCAACTATATTAGTTGTATCTATAGCCAAAGGAATATCAACACTATTTGGTGCTAAGTATGGAAAAATAGTTGGAAGTGTTATATTTGCATTACCGTTAATTAGTGGTGAAATATTTGTAGGTGAAGCAAATAAAATTGCTGTATTAACTCCAACTCATTATTTGAACAATGCATTTTCGATATATAATGCAAGTGGAAATTTAGATGGATGTGGAAAATGGATAGCAATAGTAATTATAATATCTCTAATAGTTTATACATTAGCAGTAATAAAAGCATGGATTAGTGGGGTGAAAAAAGTATGCAATTAATAAGGGTAGTCTTAATTAATATAAAAAAGCAAATGAAAAATCCATCTATGTTATTGATGACAGTAATATTTCCAGTTGCTATGCTTTTAATTATGAATTTTGGTGGTTCAGGTGAAAGCAGTGGAGAAATTGTAGTAATAGATAATAGTAAATCAAGTTATTCTAATGAACTTATTCAAAAATTAAGTGATGAGTATACAGTGAGTACATTTGATGGAGAGATAGAGGAACATTTAGACTCAATTAGGGAAAATAAAGTAGGTGCGATTTATGTTATAGATAGTGATTTTCAAAAGTTAATAGAAAATAATAAAATGCCTAAAATAAAATGTTACAAATCTGAAGCTACATCTGGAGCTATTATGGCTGGAGACATTATTTCAAAATATGTAATGGGTGTCGCAAAAGAAGAAGTTAGTAAAGGATTAAGTGAAAATGCGATAGTTACAAATATTGAAAATGAAAATATACAAAATAAAGATGACTATAAACTTAATGTAACCATGATATGCTACTTTATGATGATTGGTGGATCAATTATTACTACGGAAATAATTAAACTTAAAGAGCAAAAAGTGTTAAAGAGAACTATAGCAACAAATAATTCAGATATGGATATTTTAGGTGGGTTATTTTTATCATCATTTATATTACAAGGGGTTTTAAGTAGTATTGCATTTTTAATTGTAACAATTTTAGTGAAAACTCCAAACGTAAATATACCACAGGGAATATTAATTATATTTTTAAGTAGTTTAGTAACAACTGCTATAGTTTTAGCAGTAACAAGATGGATTAAAAATGCAACAATTGCAAGCTTATTTACAGTTGTTTTAGCACTTGCAACATTTGGATTAGGGATTTTTGGCAGCGAATTAGAATCTTTCAATAATGTACCAGAAGTAATAACAAATCTTAGTGTTATATCACCATTTACATGGTTTTTAAAAATAATAAACACAGGAGAAATTGTGATTCCAACTTTAATAGTTATATTAATGTCATTAGTATTTTTTACAGCTGGAAGTTTTAAATTAAGAGAATTTGTTAAAGAATAAATTAAAAGTAATAATGATTGGGCTATATCAAAACTATTTTTATAAGACGGTTTGATATAGTCCATTCTTTATTTTAAAAAACTATAATAGCTTTATATTATTTTTTTCACAAATTGATAAAGTGTTATTATCCCAAACTGAGGCTTGTACTTCTCCAATATGAGCTTTTCTTAGAAATAGTAAACACATTCGAGATTGACCAATTCCACCACCTATGGTGTATGGAAGTTTATCTTCAAGTAATAATTTATGAAAATATAAGTTTTTTCTATCTTCACAATTAGATTTAACCAATTGATCTTCTAGAGCTTTTTTATCAACTCTAATTCCCATAGAAGATAACTCAATAGAACAATCAAATAAAGGATAATAGAACAAAATATCTCCATTCAATGTCCAATCATCATAGTCAGGACTTCTTCCATCATGTTTTTCGCCAGATAATAATGTATCTCCAATTTTCATGATAAATACTGCCTTTTTTTCTCTACATATTTCATGTTCTCTTTCTTTAGGTGAAAGATTTGGATATTTATCTTCAAGTTCTTGTGTTGTTATAAATGTAATATCATCAGGAAGAAATTTTTCTAATGATGGATATTTAGATGATATATATGTTTCTGTAGATTTAAATACATTAAATATTTTTATAACTGTATTTTTAAGAGTAAGTTCATTTCTATCTTCTTTAGAAATTATTTTTTCCCAATCCCATTGATCTACATATATAGAATGTAAATTATCTAAATCTTCGTCTCTTCTAATTGCATTCATATCAGTATATAAACCTTCACCAATTTCAAATTTATACTTATGAAGTGCAAGTCTTTTCCATTTAGCTAAGGATTGAACTATTTCTAAATTGCTATTATTAATAGCCTTTATATCAAATGCAACAGGTCTTTCAAATCCATTCAATTTATCATTAAGACCAGATTCGGAAGGCAAAAATAAAGGTGCTGAAACTCTAGTTAAATTTAACTCTTTGGCAAGTTCTGATTCAAAATAATTTTTTAATAGTTTGATTGCAATTTCTGTTTCTTTTAGGGATAACATTGATTTGTAATTTTCTACAATTAATACTTTAGATTTTGCTTTATCTTTCATTATTTTTCTCCTTTTGTAATGTTTTTAAATATAAAAAAACCTTCATCCCTATACAAAGGGACGAAAGTTTAAATTCCGCGATACCACCCAAATTATCATTACGATCAGCTCTAAAAGTACGAAGATTAACTTGATACTTTTTCTCTTTTAACGGTGAGATTCCGTCTAAGTCTACTCTCATAATATATGATTTGGGTTAGAAACTCCGAGATGTTTTTCAATAAAAGCTTCGTTATTGACCTTTCACCATCGTCAACTCGCTAAAACTACGTCTTATATCTACTCTTCTCATCATTGTATTTATTTGCATTATATATTAACTTATTAGAAATTGTTTAATCAACATTATATGAGGATAATTTCAATATGTCAAACATTATTTTGAAAAATATTAAAATAAAATATATTATGCAATTTAGAATTTAAATGATGAATATTATACAAATATTTCAATGTTAAAAAAAATATGAATATTACTTAAAATTCAAATGTATAATTAATTGGAAGTAGCTTTAGGAGAGGTATAATGAGGAATGATACAAGAAAATGTAGTGGATTTTTAGATGAGAATCTTGAACATTATCTAATAGAGTATAGAGGTTCATTTAAGGAACAAATAAATAAGTTGGATTATGCTTGTGGAGATACTTTTACGGATACATTAGGAGCTATAGCAGTACGTGGAAAAGATCTTAATAGATTAAGAAAAGATGTTCCAGCAATTATATTTATAGAGTCTAGAAGCATATATGTATTACAAGATATAAATCCATCAAATTCAGATGATATACAAACTATAAAGAATAATCCATATTTAAATTTAACTGGAAGAGGAGTGTTGGTAGGATTAATAGATACTGGGATAAATTATTTAAACGAAGAATTTATTAGGGAAGATGGAACATCTAGAGTTGTTAGTATCTGGGACCAAACAATACAAGAAAAAGATGAGGACTTATATATAGGATCCACATATTCTAATGAAGAAATAAATAGGGCAATTAATGTATATAGAAATGGAGGTAATCCATATGAAATAGTACCTAGTGTAGATGAAGTAGATCACGGAACTAAGATGGCAGGTATAATTGGAGCAAAGGGATATAATGGACAAATGCAAGGTGTGGCAAATGACTGTGATTTTGTGGTTGTAAAATTGCTACAAGCTCCTCATTATAAGAAGATACTGAGAGAAAATAATCATGATGAAATTCCTGTATACAACAATACAGAAGTTTTATCAGCAATTGAATATTTAAGAAAAATGCATGAAAAATTAAGAAAGCCAATGATAATTTATATTGGAGTTGGCACTAATGATGGAAGTCATGATGGATATAACATTACAGGAAGGTTTATAACATCACTTGCAAGTAAATCAGGTCTAGCTTTTATTGGTGGAACAGGGAATACTGGTGATGCAGAAGGACATGCATTAAATTTTATTAGTAATGTAGGGGAAGTTAGTACTGTAGAATTAAATATTACTAAACAGATGAAAATATTGAGTTTTTATATATGGGTACAGAAACCAGATAGAATGTCCTTAAATATAATAGATCCAGCGGACGAAGAAAGTGGATTTATAAGTCCTAAAATATATTCAGTAGAAGAAAAAGACTTTTTTCTAATTGATACTCATGTTGAGGTACAAGGATACGATCCAGAAAATTTTACTGGGCATCAAGTATTTTTTGTGAATTTTTTAAATATAAAAGAGGGAATATGGAAATTTCAACTAAGAGGAGAGTATATTACAAATGGAAGATATGATATATGGTTACCTGATAAAAAACTTTTACCAGAGGGAACAAAATTTCTAGAGTCTAATCCATATAATACTTTAACAGTACCTTCAACAGGAAGAAAAATTATAAGTGTTTCTTATTACAATAGTATAAATAACTCTATAATTGCATCATCGGGACGAGGATTTAACACAAATTATTTAATAAATCCAGATATAGCAGCTCCAGGAATTGATATTCTTACTATATCTGGAATTACAAATAAAGTTACAACAGTAAGTGGCAGTTCAGCAGCTGTGGCTATAGTAGTTGGAGTATGCTGCCTTTTAACTCAATGGGGAGTAGTTGATAGAAATTATACAGGTCTCTATTCAGCTAAATTAAGAAGTATTCTAGTATATGGTGCTAAAAGAGAAGGAGTAGATAATTATCCAAATGAAGAGATTGGATATGGGAAATTAGATCTATTAGGAGTTTTTAAAATACTAGGAGGTTCATATAGAAATAAGGAAAAATATAAGGAATATTATATAAATAACTTATTAATAAGATATCCTATTGATTTAATATAAAATAGGGGGATGAAGTTAATGGAAGATAGACAACATGAAATTACTGAAAATATTTTTGATAGTTCGAAATATGTTCAATATGTAATTGAATATAATGGTGATATTAATAATGTGAAAAATATTGAAAACATATATATTACAAAAATAGATAATCAATATGCTATTCTTTCTATTAAAGCGGAATTTTTATTAGCTTATCAAGATGTCAGTGAAGTAAGAAAGTTATTAGAAAACCAGGGGATTGTAAATAATGATTTTAATATAATATATATATCATCTCCGCAGGCATATACATTGCAGCAGATATCAGCAATAGATGAAGCGCAAGTTTCTTCTATACAAGGAGGACAACCTTTAAATTTAACTGGAAAAGGTGTTATTGTAGGTATTATTGATACAGGGATAGATTATTTAAATAAAGAATTCATGGATGAAGAAGGAAAAACTAGGATAGTTGAGATATGGGATCAAACTATTAATTCAAATATAAATGAAAATAAAAGTGTACCTTTTGGAACAGTATACAATAAAGAACAAATTAATATGGCTATAGATCTATATAGAAATGGTGGGGATCCATATAGTATTGTTCCAAGTAAAGATGAAAATGGACATGGAACCAATATGGCAGGAGTAGTGGGGGCATCAGGAAAAAATGAAAATATTAAAGGTGTAGCACCAGAATGTGAATTTGTTATAGTTAAACTAAGTGAAGCAAATCTTTTAAAAAAAAGATTAAATATAAACATTCCAGTGTATGCATTGCCATCAATCTTTATAGCGGTAGAGTATTTAAAGCGAATTTTAATCAATAAAAATAAACCAGTAGTTATATTATTACCATTAGGTAGCAATAATGGTAATCATAAAGGTGATAATATATTTAATAGTTTTATAGAAAGTGTATCAAGTAATGTAGGTATAGTTTTAGTTACGGGATCAGGAAATGAGGCACTACAAGATGGCCATATATCTGGAATTATTATGAATAAGGATAGAATAGAATCAATAGGTTTAGTAATTGCAGAAAATCAAAAAAGTATGATTGCAGAATTTTGGATAGATCTACCGAATATTATGGATATTAGTGTTGTAGCACCATCAGGTGAAGAAACTGGATTTGTTACATCGACACTAAATGTAAATAAGAAATTTTCATTTACAGTTGAAAAAACAGACATACAAATTCAATACTTTTTACCAGAAGAATACACAGGAGATCAGTTAATAGCAATTTATTTTAGTAATATATCGGCAGGATTATGGTTATTAAAATTAAGATTAAAATATGGAGAAGTGGCAACATATAATGCATGGATATTACAGAATGGTATTGCACTTCCAGGAACTAGATTTTCTTCAAGTGATCCATATGGAACAGTAACAATTCCAGGAGATTCAGATTTTGTTGTTACAGTAGCAGCATATGATCAAAACACTGATAGTTTAGTACCTTATTCAGGAGTTTCTTTTAGAGAAGAATATATAGATAAAATAGATTTTGCTGCTGGAGGAGCAAATACTAAAACTGTTGGATTAAATAATTCTATTAAAATAATAAATGGAACTAGTTTATCAGCTGCAATTGGAGCAGGTGCATGTATCTTATTATTTGAGTGGGGGATAGTAAAAGGAAATTATCCATATATGTATGTACAAAGCATAAAGACATTTCTAAGAAGAGGAGTTGATAAAAGAAGAAGTGATATATATCCAAATCCTAATTGGGGATATGGAATGCTAAATATATATAAGATATTTGAAATGATGATATAGAAATAATAAGAATTATAGATGATTTGGTAAATAAATATAAGGATAATATAAGCTTAGAACTTTTATAAATTTATAAACCTAAGTTCTAAAATATCCTTATATTTTTATGTTAATATTGTAATGAGGATAAAACAATATATTATATTGAGATATTATATTTATAAAGTATACTATGGTATTAAGGTGGTGGTAAATGTGTATAATATTTTATTAGTTGAGGATGAAAAGTCAGTTGCAAGCGTTATTAAGGCATATTTAGAAAAAGAAGGATATAGGGTATATCATACTATGTATGGATTAGAAGCGTTAAAGTTATTTGAAGAAGAAAAACCTAATTTAATAATCTTAGATTTAATGCTTCCTGATATTAGTGGAGAAAAGATATGTGAATTAATAAGGAAAAGGTCAGATACATATGTGTTTATTTTAACAGCTAAAAGTGATTTGAATTCTAGAATTGAGGGGTTAAATATAGGCGCTGATGAGTACTTAGTTAAACCATTTAGTCCACGAGAGTTAGTAGCAAGGGTAAATGCATTATTTAGAAGAATTAGTAGTGTTAATAATGTTCTTTATAATGATGAAAATTTATTAGTTGATGATGAAAAAAGAATAGTAAAAGTTAAAAATGTAGAAGTAGCTTTAACACCAAATGAATTTGATATTTTAATATTTTTAATAAAAAACAATGGGATTGTGCTTACGAGAAATCAGATTATAAACAAAGTATTTGGAGATGATTTTGATGGATATGATAGAACAATAGATGTACATATAAAAAATATTAGAAAAAAGATAGAGGTTGATAGTAAAAATCCTAAATATATTATTACAGTTATAAAAGTAGGATATAAGTTTGGAGGAAATAGTAGATGTCAACTATAAGAAAAAAATTAAATAAGGTATTCATAATTAATGCAATTATAACAATTCTACTAGTAACTGTATTTATTAATTTAACTATAAATAAGGCATTTAAAGGATATATGAATGAAATCCAAAATGAAAAATATCAAAGAATAGTAGCGTATTTTGAAGATGTATATAATAAAAATGGAAGTTTCACGAAAAAAGATGGTGACGAGTTAATACATGAGGCATATATGAATAATTATTGCTTAACATTAATGGATAAAGAGAAGAATGTTATATGGGGAATGACTCCTAATGATTTAAATGATATTTTACATTTTAAAAATATGACTAAAAATAGTGGAGAAATATATTCATCTAAGACCTTTGATATACAATCAGATGAAGAAGTAGTTGGGTATGTTGAAATAGGACATTATTCACCCGTAATATTATCAGAAGCAGATATAAATTTCATAGCGTCAATAAACAAAAGTATTGCAGCAAGCGCATTTATTGCACTTACCATTGGAATTTTAATTAGCTTTTATTTATCCAAACAATTTTCTAAGCCAATATCTGAAGTAGCAAGAATGTATTCAAAACTATCAAATGGAAATTTTGATATTAAAGAAGTAGGTGAAACAAATATTTATGAAATTTTTGATTTAAAGAGAAGTATAAATATATTAGCAAATAAACTAAAATATCAAGATAAATTAAGAAAGCAATTAGTTAGTGACATTTCACATGAGATAAGAACACCATTAAATATACTACAAAATAATTTAGAGGGGATGATAGATGGAGTTATACCTATTACAAATGAGAGTTTGGTCAGTCTAAATAATGAGGTAATTCGTTTTGGAAAGCTTATAGATAATTTGGACATTTTAAAAAAGTTTGAGTCAGAAAGTATCAAATTAAATTTGCAAGAAATTAATTTAGTGAGCTTGTTAATGCAAGTTTATAATGAGTTCGAAATTGTAGCAAAATCAAAAAATATAAAAATTTATTATGATATTCAGAAAAATAACGATTATTCAATTATAGGGGATATAGACAAAATAAAGCAAGTTCTTATTAATGTGTTAAACAATGCAATAAAGTTCAGCAATGAAAAAGGTAAAATTTATATTTATTTATATAAAAGTAATAAGAGAAATATATTAGAAATAAAAGATAATGGAATAGGAATAAGTAAAGAAGATTTGCCATATATTTTTGAAAGAATGTACAGAGGGGATAAAAGTAGAAATTCTATTGAAGGTACAGGAATAGGGTTAGCGGTTGTGAAAAACATTTTACAATCTCACAATGCAGATATTTTAGTAGAGAGTGAAATGAATCAAGGAACAACATTTAAAATAGTTTTTTAGTAAATATTTAATATATATCTTCATAAGAACAACATAATTTTTTAGTATAAGTTTAATATACTAAAATTATGTAAAAGGGGAAATGTATATATGAATTTAAAGAGAAGTTGTAGAGGTAGAAAAAATGAAAATAAATACTATCAAGTTTTGTTATCAGTTTTTCTTGCGCTATTTGTTATTCTTGCATCAGTTAAATTAACATTATCATTTAAATATTTATATTATTATGATATAGAAAATTTAAAAATAGAAGATAAAAGTGGATATAGTAGAGAAGAGATAGTAGAAAATTATAATTATGTTGTTAATTATTTACTAAGTTATGATAAGGAATATAGCGAGTTTAATTTACCAAGCATTGAATTTTCAGAATATGGGAAAATACATTTTGAGGATGTAAAACGAATATTTGTTGGTATTGATATATTAATTGTAGCTAGTTTAGTTATATCTTTAATTGGAATTTTTATTTGTAAAAGAAAGCAAAGACTTGACTATATTAAGTATACCTACAGATTGTTAATTGCACTACCAGTTATATTGTCAATTACAATTTATGTAAATTTTGATAAAGCATTTGTTGTATTTCATAAAATGTTTTTTAATAACAATTATTGGATATTTAATCGTAAAATTGATCCGATAATTAATATTTTACCGCAGGAGTTTTTTATGCATGCATCATTAATGATAATAAGTAATATTATAATATTCAGTATTGTATTGATAATATTATATAAATACATAATAAAGAAAAAATCTTCATATAATCAACATAACTTTAACATATGATAGTCATACTAATTTACTATAAATAAAAAAGGAGACTATTATGAACACAAAAGAATCTAAATTTCACATAGCAGGAATGATGTGTGAATCTTGTGAAAGAAAAATTGAAAATAAATTAAAAAAGTGTAAGGGAATTGAAGAGGTAATAGCAAATTATAAAGAATCATCTTTAATAGTAAGATATAATACAAAATTATTTAGTGAAAATGATTTAGATTTAAAATTAAATGAAATAGGATATTCTTTAGCAAAAGGAAATAGTAGAGAAAGAAAAATAAAAGATATTCTTAGTATTTTAGGAATTGTTATTATAGCTCTTGTAATATTAAACTTTAATAATTATTCAAGTTCATTTGATATTTCACAGTCGCTAAATAGCAAAGTTAACTTTGCTATGTTGTTTATAATTGGAATGTTATCATCACTACATTGTGTAGGTATGTGTGGTGGAATAATGATGTCTCAAAGTATAACCATATCAAAGTCTACAAAATTAAGTAAAATAAAACCATCAATGCAATACAATTTAGGAAGATTAATATCTTACACAATATTAGGTGGAATAGTCGGTGGAATTGGGCAAGTAGTATCAATATCACTTTCAGGACAAGCATTTATAGCACTTGCATCAGGTTTATTTATGATTATAATGGGGTTAAATATGTGGGGGATTCAAATTTTTAGAAAGTTTACAATCAAATTGCCATGGGTTAAATGTTGTAAAAAGAATAGAAATAGAACACCATTTATAGTTGGATTATTAAATGGATTTATGCCATGTGGACCTCTACAAACTATGCAGTTATATGCATTAGGTACAGGAAGTATATTTGAAGGTGCAGTTTCAATGTTTATGTTTGCATTAGGAACAATTCCATTAATGCTGGGGTTTGGTATTTTGTCAAATTTATTAAGTCAAAACAATTCACAGAAGCTTATGAAAGTTAGTGCTTTAATCATAATAATTTTAGGTATATCTATGGCTAGTAGAGGATTTGCATTAAGTGGATTCAAGATGCCAACTATATATGAAAATAATAATGTGACCAAAAGTGATGGAATGAGTAATAAAGCTGAGATAGTGGGAGATAAGCAAATTGTAACGATATCTGCTAATAATAGAGGATATACTCCACGAGTAGTATATATTCAAAAGAACTTTCCAACAGAGTTTATAGTTGAAGGGGATTCCATAAATTCATGTAACAATGAAATTATAATGCCATCTCTTAATATAAAAAAGAAGCTTTCAAGTGGAAGTAATAATATTTTTTTTGTTTCTCAAAATGAAGATATAAAGTATAGTTGTTGGATGGGGATGAAAAGAGGAACATTAAAAGTAGTAGATGATTTAAATGCAATTGATGATAAAGAAATTCAGAGTACTGAGTATGAAAATGAAGAAAGTAAATTTTATGGAGTGCCTTTGTCAAAAGTTTCAACAAATAAACTTATAAAAATAGCAAAAATTAATAGAGAACAACAAGAAGTTGAAATCAAAAATATAGAATTAGATTTTGAACCAGCAGTGATAGTTATAAATAGTGGAATGGAAACAAAAATAAACTTTGATTTAAATGAAAAAGAATTAGATGGAGAATATAAAATATATAATGAAGATTTCTCAAACGAAATAAAATCTTTTAATGTTATAGATGGCAAGGCAAATGTGATATTACCTAAATTACAACAGGGAGCCTATGGAATATCAAAAGATAATCAAATATATTCAATTTTAGAAGTGCGATTAGATACTAATAATGTAAATAAGGAATTTCTTAGAATGAAATATTTTTCAGAATCTAGTGGTGCAGCTTGTCACTAGTATAACTTATTAAGGATATATCAACAAATCGTATTGGTATATCTTTTTTTGTATAGGAATTTAAATTTATAACGTTAATAAGTTAAAATTAATTTTTAAGATTTATAAGATTTATATGATATAATAAAGGAATTCTCGAAGAAATTTTATAATAGTATAGAGAATTTAAATTTATACAATAAAATATATAGGAGCATATAGTCAATGAATTTTGTAGCTATAGATTTTGAAACTGCTAATGAAAAAAGAAATAGTCCATGTTCAATAGGAATTGTTATTGTTGAAGATGGACAAGTTATAGAAAAGATACATTATTTAATAAAGCCTAAAGAAATGAGATTTATGCCAATTAATATTGGAATTCACGGAATTAGGCCAAGCATGGTTGAAAATGAATTAGAATTTGATGAAATTTGGGAAAAAATTAGACATTATTTTGATAAAACTTTAGTTGTAGCACATAATGCAGCTTTTGATATATCAGTTTTAAGAAATACATTAAAATTATATAGTATAGAGTCACCAAGCTTTAATTATATTTGTACTATGAAACTTTCAAGAAATTTTTATAGTGAACTTGAAAATGCAAAGTTAAATACAGTTAATAAATTTTTAGATTATGAGTTTAAACACCATGATGCACTAGCAGATGCATTAGCATGTAGTAATATATTACTTAATATATCAAAAGAGTTACAGTTAAAAGATATCAGTAAAATATCTAAACAGGTTGGGGTAAGTTTGGGTATTGTTAATAAAAATGGATACATACCATCATCAAATAAGGGGAAAGTGTTAAAAAAATCTAGTAGACAAGCAACTAGAAAAAGTGTAAATATAGTTGAGTTGTTAAATCAAAATGCTTTTAATGGTGAAGTTGTAGTATTTACTGGAAGGTTAGATACAATGACAAGGATAGAGGCTACAAATTTTGTTAGAAAAAATGGTGGGAGTACGGGGAGTTCAGTAACTAAAAAAACTACTTGTCTTGTAACTAATACTAAAAATATACAAAACTTACATAGAAATGAGATGAGTAGTAAATTAAGAAGGGCTATTGATTTGAAAAATTCAGGACAAAAAATAGAAATTTTTAATGAAGAAGAATTACTAAAAAGAGCTGCAGAAAATTAATATTCCAATAGTTTAAAAGCAAAATTAAATCTTTTTTCTGTAGGTGAGGTTAAACCTTGCAAAGATCCAATTAGATATAATTAAAGATATTGTGAATGAAATGAACAATATCATCAATAACTGTTAACTGTTCATTATCAATTGTTAAAGCAGTTGTAAAATACATTGTAATTTAAATGTGTATAAAAAAGCGTATGGAAATACGCTTTTTTATATATCGTAGATTTTTTTAACATCATTTAATCCAGTTAATATTTCATCTCTTGAAAAGTTACAACCAGATAATTTTTCATTACTCCATTCATTTATTTCACTATAGAAAAAGAATGCTAAAGACAAATATTTTGGAGAGTTATTCTTTTGTATAGCTTCAAATAAAATATTTTCAGCTTCGTTGATTTTACATTCACTTAATAAATGAATAATAGTTAATTCTAAAAGTTCTTCTTCATTTAAAACAATATTTTCACGTTTTAAATCTATATTTTCCTCAATAGACTTTTTACCTTTTAAAATATATGCAATTCCTTGTAAAGCAGATTTTATCATCTTTAAAATATAATCATTTTCCATACAAAACCTCCATATATATACATTTTAACATATAACATGAAAAAAGAATAAATTAGTGCAAAACTTTAAGGAATCTTTAAAATTAAAGTATATACTCGATTCATGAAAAGTGAAGGGGAGAATATATATGGAATATTTATTAGAAACTAAAAATTTGTCAAAAAAATTTAAAAATCAAACTATAGTAGAAGGAGTAAATCTATCAGTACCTAAAAATTCTATTTATGGTTTATTAGGTCCCAATGGAGCAGGAAAATCTACAATATTGAAAATGATATGTGGAATTTATAGACCAAGTGATGGAGCAGTTTATTTTAAAGGTGAAAAATGGAATAGAGGAAATTTAAAAGATGTAGGTGTTTTGATAGAAAATCCACCACTATATGAAAATTTAACTGCAAGAGAAAATTTGAAAGTTAGGACTACAGCATTAGGAATACCTAATTCAAGGATTGATGAAGTATTGGAGATTGTTAACTTAACTAATACAGGAAAGAAAGTAGCAGGAAAATTTTCATTAGGAATGAAGCAACGTTTGGGAATTGCTATGGCATTATTAAATAAGCCTAAACTTATTATATTAGATGAACCAACTAATGGCTTAGACCCAATTGGTATTGAGGATTTTAGAAATTTAATTAAATCTTTGCCTAAAAAAGATATAACAGTAATATTATCAAGTCATATCTTAAGTGAAGTAGAACAAGTTGTTGATGAAGTTGCAATAATATCAGATGGAGTAGTTGGATATGAAGGTAAAATAAATGAAAATTTAGAAGGATTATTTAGAAAAATTGTACTTGAAAATAGAAGGGAGAATTAAGATGTTAGAGTATGTTATATCAGAAACTCAAAAACTTAAACGAACTTTTAGCAAAAAGTTAATCCTTATTATCCCAATATTAAGTTTAATTTTACCAGCTATATTAGGAGCTGGGTATGTTTTTCAAAATGGCGCATATAACTGGTGGTATACTATGTTTCTTCCAGCTGAAATTAGTATAATTTGTGCAATACTAATAGAAAAAGATTCAAAAATAGGATATAGACAACTGTTTACATTGCCGTTTAAAAAAGAAAAGATTTGGATGGGAAAAATTTTAACATGCAGTTTATTATATTTAATATCTTGTATTGTATTTCTAATTGGAGTGACTATAGGAGGCCATATTTTTAAAGAAACTATTACAGTTAGTAGAAGCTTTGTAGCAACTATAGTTATATTTGTAACTTTTTTATGGCAAGTTCCAGTATGTATGATTTTAAGCAGTAAATTTGGAAGTATTGTAACAATATTAATTTCTATAATTTTCAATGCATTTGGAGTAATATTTGCAATAAAAGATTATTGGTTTCTGTATCCATCATCTATTTCAGCTAGATTAATGTGTCCTATTTTAAATATATTACCTAATGGACTTCAAGTTGAAGCTGGAACAATATTTGAAAAATCGAATGTTATTGCCCCAGGAATAATAATGTCTATTTTATACTGTATTATTTTCACGCTAATTACAATAAGATTATTTAAAAAGCAGGAGGGAAAATAAGATGAAGGTATTTTCTAGGATGTTATATTCTGAAATCATAAAAATGAAGAGATCTAATGTTTTATTAACTCATTTATTAATCCCATTACTTGGAATAGGAGTGTTTTTAGGAGCATTTGCAATTTCAAGTTATACTGATTTTGCTAAGGTTGTAGGTTATATGCAAGTTGTTGGAGTTGTATTTCCAGCTATGATTAGTATTGTTAGTGCATTATATATAGAAAAGGAATCAGTAGCAGGAAATTTTATAAATATGTTAATTGGAACTAAAGTAAAGGTGTTAACATTTATAAGTAAGATGTTAGTAATATTAGTACTAGGTTTTTTAGCTTCAATTCTTGCATGTGTAGGATTTTTCATAGGTGTTAAATATGTATTTCATAATGATTTGTTTAGTATTAAATTTTATATAATTATAGCTTGTATTTTTTTAGCTAGCAGTATATTTAGTTACATATTTCATCTATTTTTAAATATGAAATATGGCAAAAGTGTATCAATTAGTATAGGAATAACAGAAAGTTTTATAAGTGCATTATTATTAACTAATTTAGGACATGGCATTTGGCCATATATTCCATGCACATGGGGTAGTAGATTTGCAAATTATTTTAGTGTATTTAGCAATAACTTAAAAATATCTACAAATGACATAAGGGAGATACATTTATCTATAGTTATACTTATTATATTAACAGTTTTTGGATTCGTAATTTCAAATATATGGTTCTATTTTTGGAGCGGAAGAAATTCTGAAAGTTAAATATTAAATAGAAAACTCATTGTCAAAAAGAATGTTTATATAAATTCTTTTTAGCAATGAGTTATTGTTATTCTCTAGGTATGTTTTTTAATCTTATTGAGCTAATAACTTTTGTGTCCTTGTCAAATTCAATATGAAGCTCTTGTCCGTATTTCCCAAGATCAGAAACAAAGTATTTAACCCAACCAACTTGATCCATATAGTCAACTTTTGGAGTCCCATATGCGTTAATAACATCATCATATGTTGAGTTTAATGTAATTCCTTTTGGTAATACTACAGTATTTTCATAACCTTCCTTGGTTTTGGAAATTTTAATGATTCCTAACATTGCGTCATCAAAATTAACTGTATCTCCACTTGTGTTAAAAAGAGTTGCATACATACGACTTTCTTCACTTTTGCTTCCATCATCCATACAGATATCTTCAACATAATATCCAGTCTCTAAAGGCTGACCTTTATCACTATAATTATTATATTTAAAACCGTTATCTTCTAAGTTCTTAGCTTTTGTTGGTAAAGTGTATTTTACACCATTTAAAGTTATATCACCTGATAGAGGTTCTTCACTCATTTGTGAAGTATAAGTTTTAACATCATCTTCAGTCAGTTCTTTAACTTTATTAGATGTGCCACATGCAGTTAATATGAATAAACATAATGATAAGTTTAAACATAAAATAAGTAATTTTTTCATAAATAAATCCTTTCAAATAGAAAATATAATTTTTTCAAACAAAATAATATTCGAAATTTTTCTACATTATTATACCATATTTTTATAAAAAGTAAAATATGTGTAAAATATGACAAAATAATATTAGAGGTTTTATTAACATTTTAATAAAATAATATAGTTACTATAAATAGGAGCAAACTTTAAAAGAAGATGTATGGCTTATATTCCACGAGAGTATTTTAAAAATTTTGAATAATCTTTCAAAAATCTTATTGTTATGGTATAATTTATAAGCATTTCACCTAATTTAAAATAGGAGGATTAATATTTTGATAGAAGTTAGAAATTTATGCAAGAGTTTTAAAGTTTCCAAAAGAGATGAAGGTCTGGGGAAAGCTGTAAAGGCACTTTTTCATAGGGAATATGAATTAATTTATGCTCTTAAAGATGTATCTTTTAAAATTGAGGAAGGAGAAATGGTTGGTTATATTGGTCCCAATGGTGCAGGAAAAAGTACTACAATAAAAATTATGAGTGGTATTCTAAATCCAGACAGTGGAGAATGTATTATAAATGGAAGAACACCATGGAAAGATAGAATAAATCATGTAAAAGATATAGGAGTAGTATTTGGACAAAGATCTCAGCTTTGGTGGGATGTACCTGTAGTAGACTCCTTTAGTTTAATAAAAGATATATATAAAGTACCAGACAAACAATATAAAAAGAACATAGATGAGCTTGTAGAAATGCTTAACATAAAAGAACTAATTAAAATGCCAACTCGTCAACTAAGTTTAGGACAACGTATGAGATGTGAAATTGCGGCTTCACTAATTCATAGTCCTAAAATCTTATTTTTAGATGAACCTACCATAGGATTAGATTCAGTATCAAAAATTGCAGTTAGAGAATTTATAAAAAACATTAATAAAGAAAGAAAAACAACTGTTATTCTTACCACACATGATACCCAAGATTTAGATGCATTAACAAATAGAATAATATTAATAGGAAAAGGACAAGTACTTTTAGATGGAAAATTAGATGAATTAAAAGAAAAATTTAATATTAAAAGAACTATATCTCTTAATTACTCAGGAAAACTAGATGCAACGTATAATGGACTTAAAATTATAGATAATCATAATGAAATAGCCAATATAGAAATAGACACATCAAAAATTTCAGTTTCAGAGGGAATTGCATATTTATCATCAAAAGTAAATATTAATGATATACAAATAAGTTCAAGTACAGTAGAAGATGTGGTTGTTGGACTTTACAGGGAGTATAAGATATGAAGGCATATTTAAGTTTTTTTAGGATAAGATTTATAAATGGGCTTCAATATAGAGCTGCCGCTTATGCAGGAATAGTAACTCAATTAGCATGGGGATTCATGTATATTATGTTATATCATGCTTTTTATAGAAGCAATCCATCGGCTGTACCTATGGAAATTTCAAAACTTTCAACGTATATATGGTTACAACAAAGTTTTCTAGCATTATTTATGACTTGGTTTTTAGAGAAAGATATACTGGAGTTAGTATCAAGTGGAAATGTTGCATATGAAATGTGTAGACCATTAAATATATATGATATGTGGTTTATGAAAAATTTAGCAACTAGAGTATCAAAGACAACATTAAGATTTGCACCAATATTAATAATTACAGCTTTTTTGCCACAAGCATATAAATTTAACGGACCTAATTCATTTATAGAATTTATACTATTCTTAATATCTATGATATTAGGAACTATTGTTGTTATTGCATATTGTATGCTTATTTATATATTTAGTTTTTATACTATATCATCCAAAGGTGTTGAAATAGTTATGATTATGGTAGCAGACTTTTTTTCGGGCGGTGTTATTCCATTACCATTATTACCAGATAACCTAAAAAAATTTATTTACATAACACCTTTTGCATCTATGCAAAATGCTCCATTTAGAATATATATAGGTGACACACAAATTAAAAGTGCTTTGATTTCTATAGTATTACAATTATTTTGGGCTATAGTATTAATTTTTATTGGAAAAATTATAATGAAAAAAGCAATGAAAAAAGTTGTAGTGCAAGGAGGTTAAGGTTGTGAAGTTGTATTTAAAATATTTTTCAATACATTTAAGATCTGCTATGGAGTATAAAACATCATTCTTTTTCACTATATTTGGACAAGCCATTGCAACAATACTTTCATTTTTAGGAATGTATTTTTTGTTTGAGAGATTTGGTAGCGTAGATGGATATACATTTAACGAAGTATTATTATGCTTTAGTACTATACTTATGTCCTTTGCATTAGCAGAATGTTTTGGAAGAGGCTTTGATAGATTTTCAGTTATAATATCTAATGGAGAGTTTGATAGGATAATGTTAAGACCAAGAAATGAAATTATTCAAGTCTTAGGGAGTAAAATAGAATTTTCACGAGTTGGTCGTTTAATTCAAGCTGGAATAATTTTTATATATGCAATAATTACTTGTGATATAGGTTTTACTATAGGAAAAGTATTCACATTAATGCTTATGATAATAGGAGGTACAGTTCTATTTTTTAGTCTATTTATGATATATGCAGCAATATGCTTTTTTACTATAGAGGGATTAGAATTTATGAACATATTTACAGATGGAGGAAGAGAAATAGCGCAATATCCACTAAGTATATATAAAAAGTGGATATTGAAATTTTTTACATTTGTAGTACCATTAGCATTTGTTAACTACTATCCTTTCTTATATTTAATAAATAGGGTTAGTAAAAATACATGGTTATATATGATATCACCAATATGTGCAATATTATTTATTATACCTTCATATATTTTATGGAGAATAGGAGTTAGACATTATAAATCTACAGGATCATAAAATTTAAATTAGAAATAAAGATTTATAAAAGGTAGTTATTGCTATATTTTTATAAATCTTTATTAAAATATAGCACCTATGTGTATTATAGATTCATACTTTTATAATTGTCATATAAGTTTCTTTCTATATTGATATATTTTTTGTTTTTAACGGTAATATAATAATTTTCGTATAATAATAGTAATCAAAAATTTAATATGTAGTTTTTTATAAGTAATCTGCAAAATATAATATTCGATATGTACAGAAAGTGGAGAATATTTAATTAATTATTTATGAACTATATTGATAGGTGGGTTATTTAATAGTAAAATATTTTTAAAATAATTTTAATTTTACTATAATTTAAATTAAAAGATAGGAGCTATATATGAGAGAAGAAAAGTTACAGCAGTTGAAAGAAATGCTACCATTAGTAAAGAAAATGGTTGATGAAGATTTAGCTATAACTATATTTGATAGAGAAGGAACTGTTTTATATTTTCAAAAGGCAGATACATTCCCTTTGCATTTTGATATTGGATATAGAATTGAAAATAGAAATGATAAAATATTTGAGGCTATGAGGACAGGAAAAGTTATACATAATAAATTACCTAAAGAAGTTTTTGGGGTGGCAATTCAAGGTAATTTAGTTCCAGTTGAAGATGATGGACAAGTAGTGGGTATTATTACTTGTGCATTCTCAACAGAACACAAAGAAAAAATTGGTGAAGAAGCTATAGAAATGAATAATGCACTTAATGAAACTAAAGATTCTATTAATGATATTAAGAATGGAGCAGTAGATTTATCAGGAGCATTAAATAATATTAAAGATATAATGAAGGTTGTAGAAAAAAATGTAAGTGATGTTGTATCAGTAGTTAATTCTATAAGAAGCAATGCATCAAGGTCTAATATATTATCATTAAATGCATCTATTGAGGCAGCTAAGGCAGGCGAAACAGGAAAAGGATTTACAATAGTTGCAAGTGAAATGGGTAAATTAGCAAAGATGAGTGGAGAATCTGCTAATCAAATTGATAAGGCGCTAAATGAAATGATTAAGTCCATAGAAGGTGTAGCAAAAGCGGTACATGGTTCAAATGATATAGCAGCTACTCAAGCTGAGGCTGTTCAAAAAATTACATTAACACTAGAAAACATAACTCAATCAGCAAATTTAATATCAAAAACTATAAATAAATAATAGTAAGAAAGGAATTGTAACTAATTTTGTTAACAATTCTTTCTTTATTTAAAGCATATTAATCATATACACTAAATATAATTTAAAAAAGCGTAAATTAATATAGTTACATGAAGAACTATATTAATATTATGATAATTAATTTTTATATAATATAGCTACAACTATTTGAAGTATATAGTAAGGTGAACTAATATTAAATTGTTTTAAAATAAAAATATCTATATTTATAAAAAGTATACAGGTAAAATTTATATAAACAAATTATAACTATCTTTTTTAAAAAATATGAATATACATATAATATACTCGTATTTATAAAATCGAGGAGTGATTGTTTAATGGGATATTATGAAGAAGATATATTGAAATATAAAAATTCTTCTTTAGAATACTTTGAAGGACTAATTAGTGAATATACTGACATAGAAAAGATAGAGGATGAAGAATTTATATTAGGATTAGAAGAATTAAGGGATGCAATTGAAAGCATAGAATATGGAATATTATTAAATTGCCAAAGTAATGAAGTTAGAAATGAAGTTAATAAATGGATAGATAGTTTTATAGAAGTATATGATACTAATTGGTCAGATAGTAAATGTAAAATATTAAGGCAAGAATTAGAAAATATTATTAATGAGGTAGAAGAGTTAGAAGCAGAAAGTTTATATTATGCTAAAATTGCAAAACAGAAGTTAGCAAAAAGCAGAGAACTAAATAAATTTTTAAATGAATTGCAACAAAAAATGGAAGAAAATTGTTATATAAATTTAAATTAGATATAAATAACACAATATGGATAAAGATGTTTGTATTTTCAAACATCTTTTTTATATATGTATAAATATTAAATTTCTTTTATATAAAATTAAGATTTATAAAATTTTATACCAAAAATGAGGTGAGTTTTTTTTACTTTATATGATATAATAGTTTTAATTTCTAAAATATGTTAGATGGTATTTTAGAAATTAAGAGTTAATTAAATGCAAATTAATGCCAATATTCATAATATTATTTAATATATTATGAAGTTTTTTATTTACAAAGGAGGGGAATCTATGGCAAAAATTTCAGAATTATTTGCGCCAAAAGACATGACAGAAGGAACGCCGTGGAAGAGAATTGTTGAATTTTCAATACCAATGCTAATAGGTAATATAGCTCAGCAACTCTATAATACAGCAGATTCTATAATTGTTGGTAAATATGTAGGAGATAACGCTCTTGCAGCAGTTGGAAGTGCATCACCAATATTGAATTTGTTACTTGTATTATTCGTCGGAATTTCAGTAGGTGCTGGAATTATGGTTTCACAGTATTTTGGAGCAAAAGAACGTGAACATTTATCACATACAATAGGCATTTGTATATCGCTTACAGCTATTGCATCTGTGATAATAATGGTTATAGGTCCAATTGTTACAAAACCATTACTTTTATTACTTAATACACCAGATGCAATACTTGATTGGTGTTCAAAATACCTTATAATATACTATTTAGGTATTGCAGGATTTGCTTATTACAATATTTTAGCAGGGGTTTTAAGAGGACTTGGAGATTCTATATCAGCACTTGTTTTCTTATTAATAGCAACAGTTTTAAACATAGGACTTGATATTTGGTTTGTAGCAGGACTTGACTTAGGAGTTCCTGGAGTTGCACTTGCAACAGTTATTGCACAGGGTGTGTCAGCAGTGCTTTGCATTATTAAGCTAGCTACAATGAAGAGTACTTTTGATTTGAATTTAAAAATGTTAAAGGTAGACAAAAAATATTCAATGAAACTTATAAAACTAGGGTTACCATCAGGACTAACACAAGCTATTTTTTCATTAGCTATGATAGTTGTACAATCTTTAACTAATAGTTTTGGAGAAATGGTTATAGCTTGTAATGTAATAGTTATGCGTGTAGATGGATTTGCAATGATGCCTAACTTTACTTTTGGAAGTGCTATGACAACATATGCGGGTCAAAATATTGGTGCAAAAAAGATGGATAGGGTTGACAAAGGAACCAAAGATGGAACAATGATTGCGGTTATGGTCTCAACTACTATAACAATTTTAATTTTAACTTTTGGCAAGTATTTAATGGCTATATTTACAGATACACAAGAATTAGTTGATTTAAGTATGCATATGATGAGGATTCTTTCATTAGGTTATATTGCTATGGCAGTAACACAAAGTTTATCAGGGGTTATGAGAGGTGCAGGAGATACAATGACACCTATGTGGATTTCATTAATAACTACTGTAATACTACGTGTACCAATTGCGTATGGAGTTGCTTATTTAACAAGAAGTGCAGCATATCCTACAGGCAGACCTGAATCTACATTTATATCTTTACTTGTTTCTTGGGTATTAGGAGCAGTAGTAACTGCGATTTTCTTTAAAAGAGGTAAGTGGAGAGAAAAAGGAATTACAGGTGAAATTTAATTAAAATGCGAATGAATTCAATGCTAATATTAGTGTTGAATTCATTCGAAGGACATTACTTCTCTTTAAGGGAAGGCCAAACTGTAAAAATCATTGTTATGTAACAAGCTAAACCTCCTAAAAAATTAGAGATTGGTTCTGCTAAAAATACACCCATGATACCTAAATTAAACATTTTCGGTAGTGTTAATGTAAGTGGAACAACAATTATTATTTTACGTAATAATGAAAAAAAGATTGCTTGTTTAGATTTGCCAAGTGCTACATAAGTAGATTGTCCTGAAAACTGTAAGGACATCATGAAAAATCCAAAGAAATACATATTCATAGCAGGAACAGTGCTTTTAATTAAAGCAGGATCACTATTAAATATTTTTATAAAAAATTCAGGAAATATTCTTAAGACTAACCATATTAAACTTGCATATATAATACAAACTATAGACATGAATTTAATACCACTTCTAACTCGTTCATATTTTTTTGCACCATAATTAAAACCTAAAACAGGTTGTGAACCATTAGTAATTCCATGAACAGGCATCATGATAATTTCACGAATTGAGTTAATAACAGTCATAACACCTATATATAAATCTCCACCATAAACTTGCAATGTAATATTACAGATAGCTTGAACAACACTATTTGTTAATGCCATAATAAAACCAGATAAGCCTAGAGAAATAATTTGTTTTAGTATAGGTATTTTTATTTTGAAGTTTTTATATTTGATTTTAAGAATTGCATTTTTGCCAGTTAAAAATTTTAAAACCCATATTGATGATAAGCATTGTGAGATTATAGTTGCAATTGCGGCACCTTGTACACCCATATTTAATGCAAATATAAAAATAGGATCCAAGACTATATTTGTAATTGCGCCAAGTAAAATAGTCATCATACCAATTCTGCCAAAGCCTTGAGAATTGATAAAACTATTCATACCAAGACTAATCATAACAAAAATACTTCCAAGAAGATAAATAGTAATATAATTATTTGCATATGAAAAGGTAGATTCACTAGCACCAAATAGAAATAGAAGAGGCCTTTTAAATATTAAACCTAATGCAGTAAGTAAAATTCCAAAAATAATTAAAAGAGCAAAAGAATTTCCCATAATTTCTTCTGCTTCATCAATATTACCTTTTCCTCTTGCAATAGAACAGAGCGGAGCCCCACCCATTCCAAATAAATTAGCAAATGCCATTATTATTGTAATAATAGGAAATGTAATTCCAACACCAGTAAGTGCTAAAGTTGAAGCATTTGGTATTCTGCCAATATACATACGATCAACAACATTATAAAGAATGTTTATAAGTTGAGCTAATGTCATTGGTAATGCTAAATCTATTATACATTTAGGAACACTTCCTTTAGTAAAATCATTTTTTGGTCTCATATGTATCTCCCCCTAAACATAAATTTTAAAACAGATAAATATTACGAAATAATACATATTTTTACACTATGTATATTAATTATTATACAATTAAATAAGAAATTAATAAAATTATAATTTAAAATATAGGTAAAAATTATAAAAAATGTATACATTTTAAAATATGGATTGTTATATATATGAAGGCAATTTAATTAGAGAGGATTTTAAGCAATAAATAATTAGAAAGGATGAAAGATGGAGCAAGATTTAGTTATAAACTTATATAAAAAGCAATTTAAAATAATATGTTTATATCTTGTCAAATGTGGTTGTTCTATTAGTGATGCAGAAGACATTGTGCATGATAGTTTTATAAAAGCTATAGAATATATGGATTCTGTTGAAGTTGAAAAACTTTCTTCATGGCTATTTAAGGTGGCTATGAATAACTATAAAAATAGAATAAAAAGAAAAAAAATAATAAGTTTTGTTTCAATTAATGAAGAGCGATTTTACGAAAATATTGAAGATGAATGTAATGTAGAAAATGAGATATTGAAAATGGAAAAAGCTTTAGAAATATCGAAGCTTTTAAATGATATGAAGGAAGAATATAGGTCACTTCTAATCTTAAAATATGAATTACAGTTAAGTTATAAAGAAATAAGCTTATTATTGGGGACAGAAGAAACAAATGTAAAAACTTATTTATATAGGGCAAGAAATAAATTTAGGGAAGAATGGAGGGCTTTAAATGAAAGAAATAGAAGAAATCTTTGATGAGAAGAAAATAAAGAAATCAGTAAAAAAGGCTAAATTTAAATTAATTATTAAAATAGTTACTATATCTATAATGGTATTTTTAGTTGGTGGAGTTTTAAATTGGTTAATGTGTTTTAAGTTTAGTAATGATGCTTATGAAAAAAATGAAGTTGATGTTAAATTATCAATTCCCAATGGATATATGAGTGAAGCAAATGATATTTTTGGATTTTTAGGTGGACAGGGAACTTATAAAATATCAAAACAAATTGGAGATAAATCTATTATATTAGAAGATAGGACATCTTCATTTGGAATTAGTTTTTTTAAGATGTGTTATAGATTCTGTGGAGCGGGATATCATAAAAGTGGAGAGTGGCCAGTAGATTTTTGGGAAAATGGATATAAGAAAATGAGATTTTTTCATCCAGAAATTAAATATAAGGAATATCAAAATGATTTGGAGAAAATAGACAGAATTCCTGATGGAAAAATTATTGAAATGGCAATATCATTTGACAAAAAGTATAAAATAGTAAACATGCCTACAATGAAAAATAAATATAATTTTCCAGAGATAACATGGATATGGTTAAATGAATTCACAAATAAAAAAATGGATGAATACAAATATAAAGTTGATAACTATGATGCTAAAGCCAATGGAATTAGGGAATCAGAGGTATTAGGTTTAGAAATTTCACACGAAATTTATGGTAGTTATGACAATGATTATGATGAATTGATAGAAAATTTAAAGAAAAGTAGATATAGATACAACAATGAACTACATGATGCAATTATGGAAAGAGGAAAAACATCAGTTGAAGATGCTGAAATCTTAGGTGTTATTGTTCAAGGAACAAAAGAAGAAATGAAAAAACTTATAAATAGCCCAGTAATAAAGGCTACATCAATTGGAATCGTAACAGACCCAGTCTATTAAGGATAAAGAACAGTTTATTCTTAATAGACTGTTTCTATTTAAATAAAAATACCAATATATAATGTAACAAAAAATACATCAATTAAGAAAATAAAAGGATTATAATGTAAGAAGGTTATTTTGATAATGTATGACAAATACAAAATGGAATAAATATTTATGGGGAATACATGGGGGAAAATAAAATGTTTATTAAAGAATATATAAAACATCCAAGAAAAGTAGGGGCTATTGCACCAAGCAGTAAATATTTAGCTTATAAAATGATTAAAGAAATAAATTTTGAATTAGCAAAATGTATTGTAGAATATGGTCCAGGAACAGGAGCTTTTACAGAAAAAATATTAGCAAGAGCTAAAGATGATACTAAAATAATATTGTTAGAGGTTAATGAAGAATTTTACTGCAAACTGAAAGAACTATATGGACACAAGAAAAATGTAATAATATTAAATGAAAGTGCAGAGAAAATAAGTGAAATAATAAAAAAATATAATATAGAATTTGTAGATTATATAATTTCAGGGCTTCCATTTGCATCATTGCCAGAAGAGGTATCTATGAATATTTTAAAGGAAACGTCAAAGACAATAGAAAAAAGAGGAGAATTTATAACTTTTCAATATACTTTATTTAAAAAAAATTTATTTAAAGAATTTTTTAATGAAATTGAAATTGATAAGACCTTTAGAAATTTACCACCTGCATATGTTTTACAATGTAAAATGGAAAGTGAAAGTGTATAAAATTTAATTTAAAACATTATAAGAATAAAGGAAGTAGCAATATGATAGGAAAATTAGAAAGTATTATTTTAAACAAAAGAAAAATACTTATATATACACCAAATTCGTACAATAGTATCAACTGTAGCTACCCAGTTTTATATTGTAATGATGGTGATATTATGGAAAAATCAATAAATAAAATTATAGAAAAAGTTGAAAAATCAAATGAAGAAAACAAAACTTATGAATGTATCATAGTAATGATTTATCCTATTAATCGTGGTGAGGAGTATACTCCATGGAAAAGTAAAAATCCATTTGATAACAGTATTTTTAGTGGAAATGGAGACAGATATTTAAGTTTTATAAATAATAATGTTAAAAGTTTTATAGATAATAATTATAGAATAATTAGAGACAAATCATATATTGTGGGATATTCATTAGGTGGATTAATTTCACTATATGCTATGTACAAAATTTTCAACTTTAAAAAAGCTGCCTGTATATCTAGTTCATTATGGTATGATGGATGGTTAGAATTTGTAAAAAATAATAAAATAATAAATAAAGATTCTGAAATATTTTTATCACTTGGAAAAAATGAATGTAAAACTAAAAATAAAATAGTATCAAAAGTTCAGGAAAACACTTATGAAACATACAAAAGTATAAAAAATCAAATTAATATAAATGGTAAAGTGGAAATTGTACTTAATGAAGGTGGACATTTTAGTAATGTAGAAGAAAGATATTTGAGCGCAATACAATGGTTAAATAAAAAAGAATTAAAAGAGAAAAATGAAAAATCATATTTATAGAAAAACAAGACACTCCTTTTGTTTAAATAAATATCAGTTGGTAATACTTACAAACAAATGATAATAAAAAGGAGTGATTGTTTTGTCACGTCAAGCAAGAGTAACAGATTTAAATGGAATATATCATATAGTAATCCATGAATCAAAATCAAAACCATTATTTACATCAGAATCAGATAAAGAAATGATGATGGAAAAAATAAGAGAAAGTCAAATAAAATATCAATTTAAAATCTATGCATATTGTTTAATGGACACTCATGCACACTTCATAATAGACTCAAATGGCGAAGAAATTAGCACCATAATGAAAAGTATAGGACTTAGGTATGTAAAATACTATAACCCTAAATATGACACAAACGGACCACTGCTAAAAGAAAGATTTTTTAGTGAAGTAATAAATACGGATGAATATTTACTAAAAGCATCACTATACATACATGCTAATCCAAAAGACATATTTGGATATAGTGAAATGCCTGAAACATATAGATTTTCAAGCATGCGTTGTTACCTCGGAAATGAAGATGAATTTGGAATATTAGATACAGACTTTATACTAAGTATATTATCAATAAACTCTAGATATGCAGTAGAATCATACGTAAAACTATTCAAACACACATTAATACAAAAAGTATCACACTTTAAAGAATTAAACCTATCAACCACACTAACAATCAACAACAGAAAAATAGAAATAAAAATAAACGATAAGAAATTTGGAATAATAAGAAAAATACTAAAAAGAAACTTTGATGTAGAACAAATAATAAACTTCGTAGAAAAAGAAACAGGAATAACAAGAAGTTCATTCCTAACAAAAGCAGATCATGGAGTAAAAACACCAAAAGCATTATTCATACTATTAGCAGGAATATACACAGAAAAAACAACATATGAAATAGGACATATCCTAGAAAACATGTCCATAGAAGAAGTAAATGCCCTAAGCAACGAAGGCATTCACTTAGTACTACATGAAAATAAATACAAAAACATAATTGAAAAATTTTATAGTGAAAATAAATAACAAAAAAATTTAACAACTAAAATAACACTAGAAATTTTAAAAAAAATAAAGACATTCTACTTTTCTCCTTTAAAAGTGTACAAGCTATCAAAACTTCAATTAAAATTGAAAATATATACCCTTTATAGCTCATTTATAAGTGACAGTCACCAATTTATATGCTATTTAAAGTTATTTAAAGTGACAGTCATTAAAAAATAGTCAATAAATAAATGACTGTCACCTATAAATTATGACTGTCACTTATAAGTCACCTACAGTTTAGTTAAGGATTATTTAAGGATGAATAAATGTATAGTTTATGTTAGAAAGTTACTATACTATTATAGATATAACAAATGAGGAGGAAGGATATTATGTCAAGATTTGAAGGTGGATTATTAGGTCTGATATGTGTTAATTTATTAGCAGCTTTAATAAGTGTTGTTACTTTAGGGATAGCAACACCATGGGCTATGTGTATAAAGTATAGATGGGAAATAGAGAATACAGTTATAGAAGGAAGAAGACTAAGGTTTATAGGCAGTGGTGGTAGTTTGTTTATGAATTATATAAAATGGTGGATGTTGACTATTATAACATTTGGAATATATGGTTTTTGGTTATATATAAAGTTAATAGAGTGGAAGACTGAAAATACTGTTTTTGATAATTAGATTATAAATAATCATTAATAATATTAATTATTATCATATGAACAATTCATTTTACTTATGATTTATCAGTGATTATACTATTACTTGTGATTAGGAAATTAATTAAATTTTTATATAAAGAGGTAATGGTATATGATGAAGAAAATAAAAGAAATTATTCCAGGACTAGTCGTTTCAATAGGTGTAGGAGTTTTGAGTATATTTATAGGGCAGTTTGTTCCAAAGTTAGGAGCTGCAACAATTGCTATATTTTTAGGGATGATTGTTGGAAATCTATTTTTAAATCAAGAAATTTTTCAAAAAGGATATAAATTTTCAGAGACAGACTTATTATCATATTCAATAGTATTATTAGGGGCAACATTGAGTGTTTCAACATTAATGGAGCTAGGAATTGGAGGAATTACATTTATTGTATGTCAAATGACTGTTACTATAGTTGGTGCTTTGTTTATAGGAAAGAAATTAGGCTTTGGAGAAAATTTTAGATTTATGATGGCTAGTGGAAATGCAGTTTGTGGTTCATCTGCAATTGCAGCTACAGCACCTGTAATAGATGCAGATGATAAAGAAAAGGGAATAGCAATTACAATAGTTAATGTAACTGGCATATTTTTAATGTTTTTATTACCGCTTATTGCTAAGGTTCTTTACAGTCATGAAACTATGCAAACGTCAGCGTTGATTGGAGGAACATTACAATCAGTTGGTCAAGTTGTTGCAAGTGGGGCAATGGTAAATGAATCAGTAAAAGACCTATCTACTATATTTAAAATTGTAAGAGTTATATTGCTTGTAGTAGTAGTGCTTGTATTTGGTCATTTAAAGAATAAAAATAATGAAGAAATAATTGAAGAAGAAGCTATAGATGTAAAAAAGGGCAAGGTAAAAATACCTTGGTATGTAATAGGATTCTTTGTTACTTGTGCATTGTTTTCATTAGGAATCATATCTAATGATGTATCAATGTTATGTAAAACAATAAGTAATAAGCTTGAAATATTTGCTTTAGCTGCAATAGGATTAAAAGTAAATGTTAAAGATTTAATAAAACAAGGAAAAGCAGTATCACTTTATGGATTGTTTGTTGGATTACTACAAATAGTTTCAGCAGTTATATTAATAATGATTTTCCTATAATATAATAGATATATTAGATAGAGTTAAAAGATGATGAAAATAAATCTTTTAACTTTATTTTTTTACTTAAATATTTAAAAGTAGAAATAAATAATTTTACTGTAGTATAATTACTTTAAATTTATATAAAATATTTTATATGGTAAATGGAGATTATTTATGGGAAAATTTTTTATGATTGCAACTACAATTATCATATTAATAATTGTGTTTATTAGAAAAGTTTATAATAAGAAAACAGTATATTCACTTAAAAAAGGAATAAAAGATATAAATAACTATTATAAATCCTTATTTAAAGAACGAAATGCAATTGGGAGATTGATGCAAACTATACTTTTAGTATTAGCACAGATATTTATGATGATAAATATTACAACGGGAATTATAAAGTATTTAGATGTAGCAGAGAACATTTATGTAAATTTAATTACAAAAACAATAATTATAGCTTGTATAATTAATGGGATTTATTTTATAGTAGGATATATTCTTTTAATTTCATCTAAAGTATATAAGTTATTTTATACAGTTGAAGATATGAGTATGAAAATAGACTTATTAATTAGTTATTTTATATTAAATATATATTTTACTATTCTTATATTTTTTCCAAGTGAATTTGCAGACACTTGCTATATTGGTATGATTGGAGTTGCTATAAGTCATTTGCTAAATTTAAGAATTCTTATTAAAGTTATAAGAAATCCTAGAAATATAAGTGGGAAGAGTTCCGAAAAAGTGGATTCAAGAAGTATAATTATAGTTTCTATAGTTATATTAATTATGATAATTTTAAATTTATTTTTGGGTGTATGCCTTGTTGAGAGTATGAATGCAAATGCATATTCTGGTAATCCAAGCAAATTTGATTTATTCTACTATACAATAATAACTTTTACTACTATTGGGTATGGAGATATAGTGCCTATATCAGTTTTAGCAAAACTTATGAGTATAATAATTGCAATAACAAGTGTTATATGTCTTACTGTTTTTTTAGGATCAGTTTTAGGAAATAAAGAAGAACATTAAAAAAAGATGACTGTCACCAAATTTTATTTTGGTGACAGTCATCTTTTTTTCAATAAAACACCTAGATATGAATTTTGCATTTTAAAATTCTAATTTGAAACTTAAGTTTGGTTTAAGGTACAAGTGTTATTATTTCATTAACGATGAAAGAACTTTATTTTTTATATAAATATAAAAAGGAGAATTTATTATGAAGAGAAAATGTATATCAATTTTAATAGCATTAACATTATGTTTAACAGCTACAGCTTGTTCAAGCAATACAAGTACCAATAATTCAAATGAAGTTAGTAAAAGTTCAAAAATAGATATAAAGTCATTAGATAATGAAACTGTAGGGGATGTTGATACAATTATAAAATTAGGAAGTGATATGTCGGTTCAGGGAGAAGGAGCTTCCATAGATAACAACAAGATAAATATTACAAAAGCTGGAACTTATAGCATAAGTGGAGATATGGAAGATGGACAAATAGTAGTAAATGCAAGTTCAGAAGATAAGATATATATAATATTAAATGGTGTAAATATAACATCTAAAAGTAGTGCGCCTCTATATGTAAAGAGTGCGAAAAAATGTGTGCTTGCTTTAGAGAAAGGTACAGAAAATACTTTTACAGATGGGGAAAGTTATGTATTAGATGATGAAGCTAATAATGAACCTAATGCATCAATTTTTAGTAAGGATGATTTAACAATTATAGGGGAAGGTAAATTAATTGTTAATGGGAATTATAATAATGGAATTGCAAGTAAAGATGATTTGAAAATACAAAGTGGAGAAATAGTAGTTAATGCAAAGAATAATGGGATAAAGGGTAAAGATTGCATTAATATATCAAGTGGAAATTTAACAATTAAATCAGAAGGTGATGGCTTAAAAGCGGATAATACAACAGATGCAACTAAAGGATATATATATATTGAAAATGGGAGAATTAATATAACATCAGGAGAAGATGGAATTCAAGCTGAAACAGAATTGCTAATTGCAGATGGAGACATTACAATTTCTTCAGGTGGAGGAAGTGCTAATAGTAGTTCTAAGAGTGAAGAGTTGAGTATTAAGGATAAGATGAAAGGTGAAAAATTTGATCCTAATGCTTCTGAAAATATAGATCCAAAAGCTGTAAAGCCTCAAGAGCCACAAACTAATACGACAAATGAAACAGAAGAAGAATCTACTAGTAGAAAAGCAATAAAAGCAACAACTAATATAACTATAGATAGTGGAAATATAAAAATAGATTCATCAGATGATTCTATACACTCAAATGGTGATTTAACAATAAATGAGGGAACATTTGATTTATCATCTGGAGATGATGGAATACATGCAGATTCTACAGTAACAATAAATAATGGAATTATAAATGTAAAAAAATCATATGAAGGAATTGAAGGACAAGTAATAAATATTAATAATGGAGATATTCATGTTACTGCTAGTGATGATGGAATAAATGCAGCTGGAGGAAATGATAGTTCATCGGTAAATGGAAGACCAGGTCAAAATGAATTTGAATCTTCAGGAAGTGGAGAAATTAATATAAATGGGGGAAATATTTTTGTAGATGCAAGTGGTGATGGGTTAGATGCTAATGGTTCAATTAACATGACTGATGGAGTTGTAATAGTAAATGGACCAGAAAACAATGGAAATGGAGCACTAGATTATGATGGAAAGTGTGAGGTTAGTGGAGGAACATTAATTGCAGCAGGAAGCTTAGGAATGGTTCAAACACCAAGTGATTCATCTAAGCAAAATACATTAAATATAAGTTTAACATCACAAGAAGCAAATACTTTAGTCAATGTAAAATCAGAAAGTGGTGAAGAGATTATTACATTTGCACCATCAAAATCATATCAATCACTTGTTATATGCTCACCAAATATAAAAAGTAATGAAAAATATTTAGTTTCAGTAGGGGGATCTTCAACTGGAAAACAAGTAGATGGATTATATAGTGATGGAAAATATTCAGGTGGAGCTAATGTAGGCGACATAGAAGTTACAAGTGTTATAAATAACATTACACAGGAAGGTGCCACTCAAGGTGGAGGCATGGGCGGTGGCCGTGGTGGAAATAAGGGTGGACGTCCAGAAGGTGAGATGAATGGAGAAAATTTAACACCACCAGGAAAAGAAATGAAAAATCCTAATGATGCTGAAACATCAGCAACACCAAAAAACGAAAATAATAGTCAATTATAAGAAGTATATATAAATTTGAATAGAAAAGGGTGAATTATTTAAGATAATTTACTCTTTTTCATTGTATTTTATTCTAAATGCAATGATGTATAGTACATTTAAAATTATTAATGACTGTCACTAATGATGATAGTGTATTTAAATTAGGGCCCGCCAAGATTGAAATCTCGGCTACAAAGAAGAAAAAAATGTGACAATATATGTAGGGTGGAATTCATTCTACCAGGAATTAGGAAATGAGAAAAATCAAAGTCCGCCAAGGTTAAAACCTCAGCTACAAGTGAGAAAGAAAATTTGTTTTCAATATATAGGCCAGGTTTTAACCTTGCAAAACGTTATTTAAATATATATTTTAGCTTACAAAAAAGACAGTCACATAAATTAATGACTGTCACCAATGATGAGAGTGTATTTAAATTAGGGGCTGCCAAGATTGAAATATCAGCTACAAAGAAGAAAAAAATGTGACAAGATATGTAGTAGGATGAAATTCATTCTACCAGGACTTAGGAAAGGAGAAAAATCAAAGTCCCCCAAGGTTAAAACCTCAGCTACGAGTGAGAAAAAAATTTGTTTCCAATATGTAGGCCAGGTTTTAACCTTGCAAAACGTTATTAAAATATATATTTTAGCTTACAAAAAAGACAGTCACATAAATTAATGACTGTCACCAATGATGATAGTGTATTTAAATTAGGGCCCGACAAGATTGAAATCTCGGCTACAAAGAAGAAAAAAATGTGACAAGATATGTAGGGTGGAATTCATTCTACAAGGACTTAGGAAAGGAGAAAAATCAAAGTCCGCCAAGGTTAAAACCTCAGCTACGAATATGAAAAGAAAATTTATTTTAATTTATTGAGGCAACTCTATAATGAAGGAAGTAGATTTATTAATTTCGCTTTCAGCATAAATTTTACCTTTATGTTGTTTTACTATAGAGGTTGCAATAGAAAGTCCTAAGCCATAACCACCAGTTTTTCTATCACGAGAACTATCAACTCTATAAAACCTTTCAAATATTTTTTCAAGATGTTCAGGTGCTATTCCTTCACCAGTATTTTTTATAATTATTCTAACCTTATTTTTTTCAATGGACATAGAAACTGTTATTTTTCCTCCTGGATTAGTGTGTTTAACCGCATTGTCCATTATAATACTAAATAGTTTTTTTATACTTTCTTGATCTCCATTTATTAAAACATCATTTTGAATATTTGATTCTAAATCTATTTCGTTTTCATAAAGAACAGCATCAAACATTAAAATCATATTGTTCATAATTTTACTTATATTTATAGGGGTTAATGTAAGTTTGTTTTCAGCAATATCTAATTTAGCAAGTGATAACATTTCATTTATAAGTGTAGACATTCTATCAGCTTGTGCATTTATATAATTAATCCACTTTGATTGATTTTCTACTGTGTCTTGTGGATTACTAAGAATTAAAGATGTGTTTGTTTTTATTATAGTTAAAGGTGTCTTCAATTCATGAGATGCATTTGCAATAAATTCCTTTTGCTTTTCAAAAGTTTCTTTTATCGGAGCTATAGTTTTATTAGTAAGATAAACACTTATTACAAATAAAGCAATTAAGCTTATAGAACCTATTAAAAGAAAGTTTTTTAATAGCTCAGCCATTAGGTACTCATAGTGGCTTCTATCTACAAAAGCAATTTTACGTCCAAATTCACTAGTATACTTTAAATATGAATAATTAGTACTATCTATAGTTATTGTCCCAGAAGACGATTCAGTATTTAAAGTTGTGTTTATAGCATTTTTAAGTATAGCATCATCAATATCTACACCAAATGATTGAAATTTTTTTAGAATATTACCTGTATTATCAACCTCAACAACAATGCTATCTGAATTTGGAATTGGTTTATGATTAGCTTTAATTAATTCATTAGAAGTTTTATCAAATTCCTTAATTTTAGGTTTATTAATATTACCGTTTTTTATCAAATTATCAAGAGTCATATTAATTTCCCTATTTATATTTGTTGAAGTCATTATATAGATAGTTCCAAATATAGCTAAAAACACTACAGTTAATAACATCATATTTATTAGAATAAATTTTGATTTAAGTTTATCAAACATATTTATTCCTCCAATCTATATCCAACTCGTCTAATAGTAGTAATTTTCACATTGGAATTTAAATGAGATAATTTCTTTCTTAAAAAAGATATATAAACTTCAATATTATTATGTTCAACTTCAGATTCAAAACCCCAAAGTTTAGTTATTAAGTCATCTTTACTTACTACAATTTTAGGTCTTTGCATAAAATATTTTAGAATTTCAAATTCTTTTAAAGTCAGTGTCAATGAATTATCATACACTATCATTTCATATGTAGCTAAATTTAAATTTATATCACTAAATTTAAGTATATTTTCATTAACAAATTCACCATTTCTTCTTGTAAGAGCTCTTAATCGTGCAAGCAATTCATCTGGTGAAAATGGCTTTGGCAAATAATCATCAGCACCAGAATCAAGACCTATAATTTTGTCTTCTATGCTACCTTTAGCTGTAAGCAAAATTACTGGTGTAGAGATATCTTTTTTTCTAATTTCTTTTAAAACATCTAAGCCATTTAATTTTGGAAGCATAATATCTAAAATTATTACATCATAAACATCTGTAAGTGCATATATAAGCCCATCTTCACCATCAAACAAAGCATCAACAGAATACTTGTTTTTAACAAGGATTTGCTTTAATGCTTCAGAAAGTTGTATTTCATCTTCTATTAGTAATATTCTCATCTAAATCACCTCATAACATATAATATATACAGTTTTAATTTTTATAATTAGATTTTAACATTTTAACCTTAAATGAAAATTAATTTATAAAAAAATCCCTGAATATATTTTAATAATACATTCAAGGATGGAGGTTAGCCATATATTTTTTCTTCAAAACCATTAAAAGTTAAACTAATATTTAAATTACCATTTCTAGAGCGTAGTGAATCTAAAAACTCTTTTTGATTTATATCTTCTTTTAAATAAATCATGTAACTAAGTTCAAATAATGCTCCAAAATCTCTAGTTCTTACCTTTTGCATTTCATGGAAAGTAGTATAAGTATTTAATATATCTTCAAAAATGTCTTCATAGTTTAATTCTTCAGGAATAGTAATTTTGAGTTGCATAATCTTACCATTAGGTGCAGCAAATTTTGTTACAGAAAGAACAAACATTAAAAGACAAAGTATAGTTGTAAATATTACAGCATATCCAATATAACCCATACCACATGTAAGTCCTACAGCTAAAGTAAAGAATACATAAGAAATATCTTTTGGATCGCCAGGGGCACTTCTAAAACGAATAATTGAAAATGCACCAGCTAAACTAAATGCTCTAGCAACATTATTCCCAACAAGTAGTATTATAATTGAAATTATAACAGGTAACATTATTAATGTAATTGTAAAACCTTGATTATACCCATTTTTTTTATTAGTTTTCATATATACAATACTAATTATTAAACCAAGTATAATAGAGGAAGCTATAATTATTAGTGCGTTAGCCAGGGTAAACGATTCTCCTGTAGTTGATGATATTAGTGTATTTAACATATTGCTTTTCTCCTTTCAACAATGCCATATCTTTTTTTATAAGAATAATCCATATACTCATTTCCGTACTTTGAAAAATGTGTATTATATATTTCTAGTTCAGAAAGTATTTTAGTAAACCACACAGGGATTGCTCCCAAAAACTTAACTTCCATAAGATATTTATTTGTTCCTAAAATATCATTTCCAAAACATCCCTCTTCTAGGGACAAATAATCACGTCGTGTTAATATTTTAGAATCAAAGGTTATTCTAAAATCTCTATCATCTTTTGCAAACAAGGCATTTCTTGTATAAGCAATATAAACTTTAGGCTTAACTTTATTTTTGCTAAGATAATATTCAATCTCCCGTATAACTTGATTATTTATATAATCATTAGTAATAGGTGGTTTTCCAGATTCTAAAAAATCGTAAGCTTCTTTAAGTGTAAGAACTACTCTACGCTTGCTGACAATCCCATTAATCTTCTTTTTTAATTCAAGGAAAACTTTACTATTTAAATTAGTAGGATTTGTGTAAGTTCTTAATCTAAGTTTTTCCTTATAATAAGGACTTGCAATGGAATGACGTATTACATCATCAGTATCTGTATCATAATATATATTGAAAATATCATATGTTTTAGAAAGTTTACAATATTCATCTTGTGTCATATAAGGTTCTAATTTCAAAAGCAAATTATCATATTCAGTTTGGTTTAATATAAATTTTTTTTCAAAACGTTTAAAAGATTTTATAGCCATAAGTATTTACCTCCCATAAAAGTTGTTTTCGTTTCTATGAGTAAATTATAAAATTATAAGCTTAAACAAATCTTAAATTAAAAAACAAATTTTAAATAATGATAAAAACTTTAAAAGCTAAACTTAAAACACTATAAAAATAAAGGACATAACAGATTTTAAACTTTATATGAATAAAAATTTAAAAGTATTTACTTAAATGTAAAAAAGTGATAAAGTCAAAACATAAAGTTTATTAAAAGGAGGTCATTATAATGAAAAGATTAATATATATAAGCAAATTTAATAATATTTTAAATGACCTTGATTATAAATTTTAAAAATTTTTTATTTGATATTTTAAGTCATAGGGTAATTTAAACTCTATGGCTTTTTATATTGTTTTAGAAATGATGGGGGAGATGATTTAATATGAATTTTAAAGTCGATGAAATGTATCATGGTTTTAAATTATTAAGAGAAGAAAAAATTTGTGAAGCACAATCTATAGCTAGAGTGTTCGAACATGTTAAAAGTGGGGCTAGACTATTACATTTAGCAAATGAAGATGATAATAAATTATTTTCTATAGGCTTTAGGACAACTCCTACAGACAGCACAGGTGTTGCTCATATTTTGGAGCATTCTGTACTTTGTGGATCAAGAAAGTTTAAAGGAAAAGACCCATTTACTGATATAGCAAAAAGTTCATTAAATACTTTCATAAATGCTATGACATACACAGATAAGACAATTTATCCTGTTTCAAGTAGAAATCACAAGGATTTTATGAATTTAATGGATGTGTATTTAGATGCAGTGTTACATCCAAGAATATATGAAAATCATGAGATATTACGTCAAGAAGGTTGGCGCTATGAAATTGATCCAAATACTAATAAATTATGTTATAAAGGTGTAGTTTATAGTGAAATGCAAGGGGCTGTATCTTCACCAGAAGAAGTAATGGCAAGCAAAATATATAGTTCATTATTTCCAAATACAACATATGAATTTGTTTCAGGTGGAGCACCAGAAGACATTCCTAAATTAACACAAGAACAATTTGAAAAATTCCATAGTAAATATTATCATCCAACTAATAGTTATATATTTTTATATGGTAATCAAGACTTAGATAATTGTCTAAAATTTATAAATGAAGAGTATCTTGATGAATTTGATAGAATAGAAATTCCTTCTTGTATAGAAGATACTAAGATTTTTACTAATATTGAGGAGCAAATAGTAGAATATTCTATTAGTGAAGAAGCTGATGACAAAAATAAATCTTTCTTAGCATTAAACTTTGCGTTTGGAGAAACAAAAAATGGAGAAGATTATTTAGCATATCAAATACTTTACGATATGCTTATAGAATCTAGTGCATCGCCAATTAAAGAAGCTTTGCTTAAAGCAGGTATAGGAGAATGCATAATAGATATAGATGAAATGAATATGGACCCAACTAAGGAAATGTTATTTCCAATAGTAATAAAAAATGTTGAGGGAGATAAAAAGGATGAATTTAAAGAAATTATATTCAATACTTTAAAGGAACTTGTTGAAGATGGCATAGATAAGGATAAATTAAAAGCATCTATAAATACATTAGAATTTGTACTACGTGAAGCAGATTCTTTGCAAATTGCTAACAAAGGAATTGAATATAATGAAAGAGTGTTAAATAGTTGGTTATACGATGGTGATCCATTAACACATTTAAAATATGAAGAGAATCTTAATAAAATAAAAAATGCTATAAATGATGGATATTTTGAAAAATTTATAGAAGACAATATGATTAACAATAAACACTGCTCATTAGTAGTTTTAAATCCTAAAAAAGGATTAGAAGTAGAGAAAAATAGATTATTAGAAGAAAAACTACAAAATTATAAGAATAGTTTAAGTGAAGAAGAATTAGAAAAGCTTATGGAAAGAAATGAAAAATTACATCAAGCTCAATTAAAAGAAGATACAGAAGAAGAAAAAAATACTTTGCCTAAATTACCTATGGAAGAAATAGATAGAAAAGCAGAGAAGATACCGAGTGAAGTAATTAAAAATAAGGATTATACATTAATAAAAACTAATTTAAATACTAATAAAATTGCATATATAAATTTCTTATTTGATGCTACATGTATTGATGAAGGCAATATTAATTATTTAGGGTTATTAAGTGATGTATTAGGTGAAATGGATACTAAAAAACGAAATTATTCTAAGCTTATAACAGAAATTCAAAAAAATACTGGTGGTATACACTTTGAAAATGAAGTTTATACAGAAAAGAATAAGAGCATGGAATATTACCCTAAATTTACTATTAAATCAAAGGTTATTTCAGAAAATATAAGTGTATTATTAGAATTAATTAAAGAAATAATATTTGATACTAAGTTTGATGATAGTGCAAGATTAAAACAAATTATTCAAGAGATAAAATCTAAACTTCAAATGAAATTAATAAATGCTGGACATGTAATTGGAATGAATAACGTATTATCAAAAGTTTCATGCAGCAGAGAGTATAGTGATAGGGTAACTGGTGCTTCATATTATAAATTTATATGCAATTTAGAAAATAACTTTGAAAATAATGTAGATGAAATTAAAAATAAACTTTCAAAGGTTTATAAAACTATATTTAACAAAAATAATTTAATTGTATCTATAGTTGGAGAAAATGGTGAAAGTGATAGATTAACATCTAATATAAACACAATTTTAGATAGTATGAATAATATCAAATATGAACCTTTTAAATTAGAAGAGAAAAAAGGCAGGGATATTGAAGGAATAATAACTGCTAGTAATGTACAATATGTAATAAAAGGATTTAACTTTGCAAAACTTGGATATAAGTATTCAGGTAATCTAAATGTACTTGAAAATATATTAGAAAATGAATATTTATATCCTATGGTTCGTCTTCAAGGTGGTGCATATGGTTGTTATATGAATATAAATAAAAATGGAAATATGGCATTTTTCTCTTACAGAGATCCAAGTCTTACAAAAACAATAGATGTTTATAATGAAACTTATAAATTTATAGAGAAAATGGATTTCAAAAAAGATGATATGGATAAATTTATAATTGGAACAATAGGTAGAGTTTATGAACCACTAACAGTATCACAAAAGGGTGAGAAGGCAGTTAGTAATTATATTTGTAATGTAACTTATGAAGATACACAAAGAGAAAAAGATGAAATTTTAAATACAACACTTGATGAAATGAAAGAATACACAAATATGATTAAAGAAGGTATGAATGAAAATTACTGTACAGTAGTAGGTAATGAAAGCAAAATTAAAGAAAATTCATCTATATTTAATAAAATAGAAAAGCTAATATAAAAAATTAAGGCATCCATTTATATGAAGAATGGATGTCTTAATTTTATAAATTAAAACAAAATATGATAGTTATTATAAAACAAATATTTATAAATATTGTAGTATAAAGAATGAATTGTTTATACTTAGTGTTTTTAAATCGTTTAAAAAGAATTAGACTATTAAGAAGTATAAATATAAATAGGAAAATTAGATATTTTAATATGAAAATCACCACCTTGATGAAAATATATACTAATTGTGTCATAAATACATATATTAGTAAATGAAATACTAACAAAAAAACCTCTCAATATATTATGAGAGGTTTTTTGTATTATTTATTTATCCAGTCAATTACTCCAGGAGTTAAAGATGCAACATTTTCTTTATCTACTTTAGTAACAAAAATTGTATCATCTTCTTCAACGAATTCTTTAAGCTTTTCTAAAATTTCATTAGCACTTAAATCCGTTTTAACTAAAAAGCTAGTAGGCATAAAATGTGCCCAAGAACCTAATGCTTTTATGTTACCAGTAATTGCATAATCGTCACGATGATGATGGTGATGTTCATGGCTATCTCCACATCCACAAGAATGAGATTCTTCTTTTAAATAATAAGTAATTGTATAAATTGACATAATTCTACCTACCTTCATTGTTAATTTAATTGAAATTTGAAAATTGAGAATTGAAAGTGACCAGTAAAACTGAGTTTATAGGTATTTCTATTCTTAAATGTTATTATAACCTTTATAGGCGAGAATTAATTCTTGCCAAACGTCACTTGAATATATTTTTAAAAAATATTTATACTCAAATCAAGGACAGCCAAGATTAAAAATTCAGCTACCAAACTGATATAGATTTTATCTACAAAGAAAAAGTAAAATGTGCCAATTCACTTGTAGGAAAGGCTTCAACCTTGCCTAGTCACATTTGGATATATTACTTTCTAATTTTTATATAACATTTTAATTTTCGATTTCTCAATTTAAATAAGATTAATTTAATCGTCTAGCTTGTTTACCTAAATATATAATAATATATATTTCAGATAAAAGCTATACATTATCACAAAATAATGATAATTATTTTCAATTACATTATTATAGTTGAAATTTCAACTATAATAATGTAAAATATAAATTAATTAAGTTGAATATTCAACTAAATGAGGTGATAATTATTAAAAATTTAGAATGTGAGATATTAAGACAAATAGGTGCATTATCAAGAGCAATACATTATATTAGTGACGAAAAATATAAAGAAATAAATTTGCAGAAAGGGCAATTTATATTTTTGACCCGTATATGTGAAAATCCAGGTATAAATCTTATTACTTTATCAAATATGCTAAGAGTTGATAAAACAACTACTACAAAGGCAATTCAAAGATTAATTGATGGTGGATATGTAATAAAAGAAAAAAATGAAGAGGATAAAAGAGGATATAAACTAAAGCCAACAAAGGAAGCTCTAAATATATATGATTTTGTAATTGAAGAAGAAAATAGAAATATAAAAGTTTGTTTTAGAAATTTTACTGAAGAAGAAAAAACATTAGCTACTAATTTTATTAAAAGAATGGCTGAGAATACAAAAGATGATTGGAAATTTATGAAAAGAGAAAGGGAGTGCACTAATGATAAGAAAAGCAAAAGAAGATGATGTATTAAAAATAATGGAAATAATAAAATCTACAGTAAAAGAAATGAAAGGTTACAATAATACTCAATGGGACGAGAACTATCCAAGAGATATAGATTTTTTCAATGACATAAAAAATGGAGATTTGTATGTTGAAGAAATCGAAAAATCTATAAAAGGATTTGTATGTATAAACTATGTTGAACCTAATGAATATAAAGATTTAAATTGGTCATCTAATGAAAAGTGTATGGTAATTCACAGAATGGCAGTGGATTCTAATTTTAGAAATAAAGGAGTAGGTAAAAAATTAATAAGTTTTGCAGAAGAATTAGCAAAGGAAAATAATATTAAATACATAAAAACTGATACATACTCAATAAATACAAAAATGAATTCATTATTTTTAAAATGTGGGCTGAAGCTAATTGGTGAAATGAGCTTTTTAGGCAAAGAAAAGCCATTCTACTGTTATGATAAAATTTTATATTAAAAGTATATTAAAAATTCACACTTAAAAGGTGTGAATTTTTTATTTAAAGAATAAATTAATTACAAAATATGTAAAAGTTTACACAAATGATACATAATATACATAAAAAAGAAATAGAATAATGAAACAATAAATATATGAGAAATGTAGTAATTTTGAAATTTTACATTCTTTTATATGATTATTTAATATGTATTAAATAATTATATAGCTAAAACATTTATGCTAGGGGTGAAAAAGAGATTACATGAGAAAAATTTAAATTTATAAGAAGAACCTATGAAATTTTGATAAGAAACAAATTTAAAGATAAAAGTTTATATAGATTAAATAATTATTAAATTTTTTTAGGGGGAGTAAAGAAATGAAAAGTAAGAAAACAATTTCAAAAGTATTAGTAGGAGCAATGGTATTTATGTCAGTTACTTCAGCAGGAATGGCATCAGTTAAGGCAGCAGGAAATATTGAAGATAAACCATATAATTTTAAATTTACAATAGTAAATGATGAAAGAGCGTTACAAAGTTTAGATAAGCTAGATTATACATCATGTTATATAAATAATTATGGTTCACAAGCTGGTGTTAATGCAGATGTATGGGCTACCGATAGAAGAGATGAGTATAGTGGGAATTTTAGTTTAAGAGCAAATTGTAATGCAAATGGAAGACAATTTGTAGCTAAAGGACAAGTAAAGTATTTACCTAATTATGTAAAAGAAAATGGATATAATACATGTACACTTGTGTTAACTCCTGGTGGTGCTATAAGAACTCCTGTTGAAGGGGTATGGAGTCCAGACAGTATATAAAATAATAATATATATGAAGTGATAAAAATACCACTTTTATTTTAAACAATAGAAGTGGTATTTATCATATAAAGGAGAGTTAAAATGGGAAAAATATTCAAATTAGAATTATCAAGAGCTATAAAAAGTAAGGCTATGTTAGGAACAATTTTAATTGGTTTAATTATAACTATAGCTCATAATATTCAATATAATACTGCCGCAATTAATTTTATTAAGATGGCAAGTAAATATCCTAAACCTATGTATTCACCACCTAATACATTTACTGAGTGGATAGGTGCAAGTTATACAGCAGAATCATTTTTATATTATTTAATAGTACCTATTTTAGCATGTATACCTTTTGCAGATTCTTTTTTTACAGATAAAAAGAGTGGATATATAAAAAATGTACTTATAAGAGCTAATAGAAAAGATTATTTTATAGGAAAATATCTAGCTACATTTATAGCAGCAGGCATTGCAGTTGTAATGCCATTAATTGTTAATTTAATAATAACATCAATGTTTTTACCATCATATGTTCCTAATGTAAGCACTTATGGACAAATAGGTCAAGTAAGTATGTGGAGTAAAGTGCTTTTTACTCATCCATATATATATATATTAGGTTATTTAATTATAGATTTTATGTTTAGTGGATTCATTGCAACAATAGGACTTTCCATAAGTTTAATAGCAGAATACAGATTTATGGTAATCATAGCTCCATTTTTAATATATGTATTTATATATTCTGTATTAGGTTCATTTAATTTAGAATCATATATACCACTTATATTTTTACAACCATATTCTTATAAAAACAAATTTATAATTATATTATTAGAGACAGTAATGATGTTTTTAATTACAGCAAGTACATTTTTAATTAAGGGAAGAAAGGAAGACATTTATTAAAAAGTATAAATTAGAAGTATTGAGGTGCTATAAAATGAATAAAAAACAAATAGCTTTGATAGTGTGTGGCGTGATTATGATAATGGTAGTAGTTTACAATAGTTTGCTTAAAAATAATTTTATACCCAAAAATAATGTTTTAAATAGTAAATCAGAAAATAATGAGAAAGATGAAAACATAAAAGATGATAAAAATGAAAAGGAAAATGAACAAAAAGATGGACATGTAATATCAGCAGGTGAAAAGTTGGAAGGAAAACAAATTACAAGTGTTACTGAAGAAACTGATGAAAATGGAGAAGAATTTAAAGTTGGAAAAGAAATAGAGTTTGATGATTCAATTTATATAGTTAATAAAGTAGAGAGAAGTAAAGAACAAAAAAACTTTAAAATGATAAAAGATTATCCTATGGCAAAGGTTAATGAGGAAGGGAAAATTATAGAGGAAAAGACAGTAGAAATTGATGAGGCAGGAAATATAACAAATGAATTTTCATACTTTATTATAAATATGACAATAAAAAATAAAACAGATAAAGTTTTAGAGAAAAACCTAGGGGAATATGGAATTTATTATTATGATAATAACAATAAAATAATAAATGGTGGCTCTGTACTTTTGACCAATAAGGAAAAAGAATATGGAGATAAGAGATATTTTTATTATAATTTACAACCACATGAAGAGTTTACAACAGATTTAATATATATAATGTGGGATGATGAGTTAGATTATAATAATGTTGAGTTAATTATTGGAACTGTAGATTATAAAGCTAGGGGTCAAAATGGAAAAGTATTAAAGGTTAGATATTAATTATAGAAGTATTAAATAGTTTTTAGTTACATCAAAATACATTTTAAAATGAAAGGAAAGACATAAATTTAAAAGTATTGAGGTGCTATAAGATGAATAAAAAACAAATAGCTTTGATAGTGTGTGGCGTGATTATGATAATGGTAGTAGTTTACAATAGTTTACTTAAAAATAATTTTATACCCAAAAATAATGTTTTAAATAGTAAATCAGAAAATAATGAGAAAGATGAAAACATAAAAGATGATAAAAATGAAAAGGAAAATGAACAAAAAGATGGACATGTAATATCAGCAGGTGAAAAGTTGGAAGGAAAACAAATTACAAGTGTTACTGAAAAAACTGATGAAAATGGAGAAGAATTTAAAGTTGGAAAAGAAATAGAGTTTGATGATTCAATTTATATAGTTAATAAAGTAGAAAGAAGTAAAAAACAAAAAAACTTTAAAATGAGAAAAGACTATCCTATGGCAAAGGTTAATGAGGAAGGGAAAATTATAGAGGAAAAGATGGTAGAAATTGATGATCAAGGAAATATAACAAATGAATTTTCATACTTTATCATAAATATGACAATAAAAAATAAAACAGATAAAGTTTTAGAAAAAAATTTAGTTGAAAATGGAATCCATTATTATGATAATAACAACAAAATAATAAATGGTGGATCTGTACTTTTGACGAATAAAGAAGATAATGGACAAGATAAGAGGTACTTTTATTATAATTTACAACCACATGAAGAGTTTACAACAGACTTAATATATATAATGTGGGATGATGAGTTAGATTATAACAATGTTGAGTTAACTATTGGAAGTGTAGAATATAAAGCTAGAGGTCAACAGTCTAAAACATTAAAAGTTAGATATTAATTATAGAAGTATTAAATAGTTTTTAGTTACATCAAAATACATTTTAAAATGGAAGTTAAAGTGAAAGGAAATATATAAATTTAGAAGTATTGAGGTGCTATAAAATGAACAAAAAACAAATAGCTTTGATAGTTTGTGGCGTGATTATGATAATGGTAGTAGTTTATAATAGTTTACTTAAAAATAATTTTATACCTAAAAACAATGTTTTAAATAGTAAATCAGAAAATAATGAGAAAGATGAAAACATAAAAAATGATAAAAGTAAAAAGGAAGAAAATATTAAAGAAGAAGAAAGCAACGGGAATGTTATATCACAAGGTGAAAAATTGGAAGGCAGAGAAATTACAATTGCTACTGAAAGAGAAAATGAAAATGGAGAAGAATTTAAAGTTGGAAAAGAAATAGAATTTGATGATTCAATTTATATAGTTAATAAAGTAGAAAGAAGCAAAGTGCAAAAAAACTTTAAAATGATAAAAGACCGTCCTATGGCAAGAGTTGATGAAAGAGGAAAAATTATAGAAGAAAAAATGGTGGAAATTGATGATGAGGGAAATATAACAAATGAATTTTCATACTTTATTATAAATATGACAATAAAAAATAAAACAGATAAGGTTTTGGAAAAAAATCTAGGAGAGTATAAAATTGACTTTTATGATAATAACAATAAAACAATAAATGGAGCTGCACCAACATTGACAAATAGAGAATATGATGGTCAAGATAGACGTTATTTTTGTTACAATATACAGCCACATGAAGAACTTACAACAGATTTAATATATATAATGTGGGACAATTATTTAGATTATAACAATGTTGAGTTAACTATTGGAAGTGTAGAATATCAAGCTAGAGGTCAACAGTGTAAAACATTAAAAGTTAGATATTAATTATAGAAGTATTAAATAAATAGTTTTTAGTTACATCAAAATACATTTTAAAATGGAAGTTAAAATTAAAGGAAAGATATAAATTTAAAAGTATTGAGGTGCTATAAAATGAACAAAAAACAAATAGCTTTGATAGTTTGTGGCGTGATTATGATAATGGTAGTAGTTTATAATAGTTTACTTAAAAATAATTTTATACCTAAAAATAATGTTTTAAATAGTAAATCAGAAAATAGTGAGAAAAATGAAAACATAAAAGATGATAAAAAAGAAAATGAAAATGATAGTAGAAATGAACAAAAAGATGGTCATGTAATATCAGCAGGTGAAAAGTTGGAAGGAAAACAAATTACAAGTGTTACTGAAAAAACTGATAAAAATGGAGAAGAATTTAAAGTTGGAAAAGAAATAGAGTTTGATGATTCAATTTATATAGTTAATAAAGTAGAAAGAAGTAAAGAGCAAAAAAACTTTAAAATGATAAAAGACTATCCTATGGCAAAGGTTAATGAGGAAGGGAAAATTATAGAGGAAAAGACAGTAGAAATTGATGAGGCAGGAAATATAACAAATGAATTTTCATACTTTATCATAAATATGACAATAAAAAATAAAACAGATAAAGTTTTAGAGAAAAACCTAGGGGAATATGGAATTTATTATTATGATAATAATAACAAAATAATAAATGGTGGATCTGTACTTTTGACTAATAAAGAAGATAAGGGACAAGATAAGAGATACTTTTATTATAATTTGCAACCACATGAAGAGTTTACAACAGATTTAATATATATAATGTGGGATGATGAGTTAGATTATAATAATGTTGAGTTAATTATTGGAACTGTAGACTATAAAGCTAGAGGTCAAAATGGAAAAGTATTAAAGGTTAGATATTAAGTACAAATTCACAATTTGAAATGGAAAGTTTGAGGTGAGAAAATTATATTTAATGATTTAAAACTTTGGACAAGTGATTTTTTTAGAAATATAAAAAATAATTGGATATCAATTTTAAGTTACTTATTTTTTTTGATTATTATGTTATTAATAGATTATAGAGACATTATAATATCAGCAATGAGAAGTAATATACAATTAAGTATTGCAGATTTTCTAATTGCTGTGACATCAGCAAGAAGCGCAACAATTATACTGCCTGTTACTATAATTGTTTTCTTTTTTATAGTTAAAAATGATTTTAATATTTTTTTTGTTTTACAAGAAAAAAATAGAAAGAAACTTTGGTTCAAACAGATATATAAAATAGTATTATTTTCAGTGTTTATAACAATTTATGTATCTATATGCACTTATTTTATAGGTGCTTTGTATTCAACTTCATATATAAATTGGAATAAACCAAATAGTATTTTTAATTTTGAAAACAAAGGACTTCTATTAAAAGTTAGTTTTTTAAAAGTAATAATATACTTCTTTTTAGTGTATTCAATAAAAATGATAGTAATGAGTTCCTTAGCATTACTTATATATTGGATAACTGATAAAAAAATCATTTCACTAGTTATAATAATGGCTATAAATATTTTTGAAAGACATGCAATATTTTTAAAAATATTTAATAGAGTTATATCAATAGATTACAAATTGTGGGTAAATAAACAAAAAATAATTCTAGGAATTTTATATGGAATTGTATTAATTTTTATAATCACTTTAATAGGAAAACATATATCAAAGGGAAAGGAATTTTTAAATGAATAATGCATATAAGAAAAAAGAAAAATCTAAGAATATGTTTTTAATGCAAGTTAAGCATGATTTTATTATGGGAACTATCTATTCATGGAAAAAATATATTATAGTATTTTTAATTTTTTTATTTTTTATAATTAATTTTCAAAGCATTATATCAAGTGAAGTGAAATATAATTCTTTTAAAAATTTGCCCAACTTTTCTGATTATGTAATTGAAATATATAAAGGAAGGACAAGTTTTAATTTTGATAATAAATTAGAAACATTAAAAATACCTGCATCATGGATATTAATAAATATATTTCTTACTTTTATTATAGGATATTATCCATTATTAGATTTAAAAACTTATGGAATGCAAATATTACTTCGCTCAAAACGGAGATACCAATGGTTTCTTAGTAAATGTATATGGGTAATAGGAAATGTTATTATTTATTATGCTATAGGTTATGTTGTGATGATTTTGTTTTCAGTATTTAATGGAGGAATTTCATTAACTCCAACAAATGAAATTAATATGAATATTTCTCAAGTAAATACAACAAGTTTTACATCGCAAACATTTTTTTGTATATGCATACTACTACCTATAATAATATCAATAGCATTATCGTTATTTCAAATGACAGTAGCATTATTTACAACATCTATTTTAAGTAATATAGTTATAATTTTAATACTTGTAATTTCAACATTCTATTGCAATGGAATGTTTATTGGAAATTATTTAATGATACTTAGAAATAGCAAAATAGATTTAAATGGGGTTAATACTATTAATGGATTAATTATAGGAACAATTATAATTATAATATCTATAATTATAGGAATTTTAAAATTTAAAAAAATAGATATATTAGATAAGAATTAGAGTATTATAGGGGGATTAATATGGAGATAGAAGTAAAAAGTTTAACTAAGGTAATAGCAAAAAACACCATACTTAATAATATAAATTTAAAAATGGAACAAGGAAAAATTTATGGTTTAAAAGGTAAAAATGGCTCAGGAAAAACCATGCTTATGAGAGCAATTTGCGGATTAATTTTACCTACTGAAGGTGAAATTGTAATAAATGGTGAAGTATTAGGAAAAGATATTTCATTTCCAAGAAGTATAGGAGCACTTATTGAAAATCCAGGTTTTATAGGAAATTATTCTGGATATAAAAATCTGAAAATTCTTGCAGATATTCAAGGAAAAATTGATGAAGAGCATATTAGAAAAACTATTTCTTTAGTTGGACTTGACCCAGATGATAAAAAGAAATTTAAAAAGTATTCATTAGGAATGAAACAGAAATTGGGAATAGCAGCAGCGATAATGGAAAATCCAGACATTATAATTTTAGATGAACCTATAAATGCATTAGATGAAAAAAGTGTAAAAGTAGTACGAGAGATATTACATGAACATAGAGATAGAGGAGCTTTAATATTAGTTTCTTGTCATGATTCAGAAGAATTGGAGTACTTATCAGATGAAATATTTATAATTGAAAATGGTGCTATTAAAGGACATCGAGAATTGAAAGAAGGTAATATTGATGAAAAATAAAGCTATAAAAATCAATAAGAAAAAAATAATTTTCATAATCATGTTCATTTTAATAGGAATTGCCATTGTCTCAAGATATATATATATAAATAATAAATATCCAAGTCCAATTGTAGAAGAACACAAATTAAATGAAGCAGTAGAATATAATGGAGTAAAAATTACAGCAAAAGAATTTAAATTAATAAAAGATGAAGAGCTTAGAAAAATGGATTTGAAAAATGTAAATATGTATGAAGAAGATGAAGAAAAAATGAATGCTGGTGTGGTAACATTGAACATTAAAAATGACAGCAATGAGATAAAAAAAATAGAAACATATGCCTTTGTGTTAAGCACAATAAATTGGAGAAACGGCTTGAATCTTGAGATGTTTCAAAATTTTAATGATAATGATACTAAATTATATTTAGAACTTAAACCAGGAGAAGAAGTTACTAATAAATATGTATATACGATGATAACGGACCAATTTACTGAGAAATGTTGGAATAATATAGATGATGAAAAATTCAAATTAGTTTTAAACTTATATCCTGTAAATAAATCTATCAATCTTAATTAGTATTAAGATGTTGAAAATATGAATAACCACAAATTAAATTATCGAGGTATAGATAATCTATAAAAATTAAATATTAAAGAGAATATTAAAAATTCGCATCTAAATAGGTGCGAATTTTTTATTAATTAATAAAAAACTATTCTATTTAAGTATTATTTGTATTATAATATATAATACAAATAATACTTAAATAGAAGGTGAAAAATATGATTTTAAAGTTAGACATGTCTAGTAATATACCTATTTATGTTCAATTAAGAAATGAAATTGTTATGGGCATAGGTAGAGGAGAGATTAAGGTTGGAGAAGGACTTCCCACAGTAAGGCAAATGGCAGAGGATATAGGCATAAATACAATGACTGTTAATAAGGCATATAATATCTTAAAAAATGAAGGTTATATTGAAATAGATAGAAGACATGGTGCTAGAGTAAATCCATTGCTAGATACAAGCAAAGAATTTAAAGAAAAAGTAGAAAGTGAACTTGAGCTTATAATAGTTGAATCTGGCTTAAAGGGAATTAATTATGATGAATTTATTAATATGTGTGAGAATATATTTAATAAAATGGATGGTTTAAAGCTTAAAGGAAGTGAGATTTAGATATGTTTATAAATATAATTTTGTTCATTACCGCTTTAACAACTATAATTGCAATTTTTATAAATAACAGTAGTGGAGTAGCAGAAAAAAATAATATTATACTTGGGGTTACACTTCCAAGTTCAGAACTTAAAAATTCTCAGGTTTTAATAATATTGGATAAGTATAAAAAAGCTAACAAAAAATGTATGTGTTATAGTATATTACTATTTTTGCCTACAATAATTGTAAATTATATTTCTTTAAAAATAGCCTATTTATTTTTATGGATTTTTGGATTAATGTATATAAATTATAGGGTTTTTATAAAATACAATGAAGAATTAAAAGAATTAAAAAGAGAAAAAGATTGGTTTATTAAAAATAGATATATTATAAATATAGATACAGAAGTTACTAGGTTAAAGGATACAATGGTTGTGTCTAAAACTTGGTTTATACCAAGTTTAATTTTATCTATTATTCCAATATTAATAGTAATAAAAGATAGACAAACTATAGATACATCTATTATATATTTATCATTTATCGGGTTAATAGGAACTATTATATTTATCTTTATGTACAATGCTTATTGTAAGGATAGAACTAAGGTTTTCAGTGAAGATAGTAAAATTAATCTGGTATGTAATAGAATATTTAAAAAAAATTGGACGTTAGGATGTGTTATTGCTGCAACTATACAAAGTTTAAGTATGTTATTTATGTTTTTATTGATTAAGATGAATAGCATAAATATGATTTTAATTTTAATAATTGTTATAGCACCATCATTTATAATTTTAGGCGGAATTTATATTATTAATGAAAAAGTTAGAAATGAACAAAATAAATTAATAAAAACTTGTGAAACCCCAATATATAGTGATGAAGATGAGTATTGGAAGTATGATATTTATAATAATCCCAATGATTCAAGAACTATGGTTGCAAAGCGTGTAGGATATGGAATGACATATAATATGGGAACTAAAAAGGGCAGAAATATAGTATATATTTCTTACATTTTAACAGCTATTTTTCTTGTTGGACTTGTATTTATGTTTATTATTTTAGATTTTACTAAATTCAATATGAATATAAGAGAAAATGAAGTAGTAATGTCAGCACCTATGTATAGCATGTCATTTGATATTGATGAAATAGAGGATATTAAAATTATAAATAGTATACCAAAGGGAGTTAGAACAAATGGTGCAAGTACAGAAAATTATAGTTTAGGACATTATAATATAGATGGATATGGCAAATCTATGTTATATGTATATTCTAGAGAAGGTGAATATATAGTTATTAAATTAAAAGATAAATATGTTTTTGTTAGTGGAGAAAATAAAAAACAGACTGATGAATATTATAAGGAATTAATAAGCAATTTAAACAAAAATTAAATTTAAAAGCTATCAATTTACGGAAAAATTGATAGCTTTTAATCAAAGAAATCATAGTAAAATTAAAACATTATAGGCATATTAATATTTAATATATCTATAAATTTTTTGTTTAGTAAAGGTGCAATTATAGCATTTTGGCAAGTAAATTTAAGCTTGTCTAAACTCATATTTATTTCTTGCTCAATAAAATCCTCAAAATCCCATTCAAGAGATTTCTTAATGAAATTAAATATTTCATTAGGATTATTAAATATTTTAATAAAAACTTTTTTATCCTTGGAGTCCCAAGTTTCACTAAATTGATTACAAAAGTTATCTAATTCTATGAATAGGGAATTAGAATCAAATGCCCAATATTGATTTAGGAGGTGAAAATTCTTTTCCATATGAAAGAATTTCTTATAATCAAGTTTAGTGTTGTTATTTTGTATTTCATCAATTAAAACATCAAAGTGTGATAGCGGTATGAAAAAGCCAGTATCTATACTATTATCAAACCATGTTAAAAGTGATGTAGGTAAAAATACATGTTGAACAAAACCTAAAAGTGTAAATATATCTGGATAAGATGCCCAACCACATTCAAATATATTTTTAGAGTTATTTATTATTCCAGTATAGACAAATTTTGATTTGTGAGTTAATGGTTTATTATCAAAATTACAATTCCATAAAGGAGTATCTTTAATAAGTTTATCTTCCCAAAAGAAAAATTTACTTATAGAAGAGTTTTGAGCAGTTTCATTCATAGAATTAATTCACCTCCAATCTTTATATTAAGAATATAGATAAATATAGGGTTATAAACTAATATTTTAGTTTATACTTAAAACCCATAAATATTGGCAACATTTAAAGTTTTTAAATTAATTGATATAGCAGATTAATTATAAAAGTAATATTTATCTATACTCTTTAATAAACTTAAAAAATTAATGATTAGAGTAAAATTCAACTATTGAAATTTCATCAATTAAAATAGGAATTTCCTCTCTTTCAGGATATTTTAAGAGATTTCCTGAGAAATTATCATAGTCTTTAGATAAATAATTGTATTGATTTAAAGAATTAATGAAGTTATCTTTAAATAATAAATTATTTCTAGATGATTCTTTTAAAGATATAACCTCTCCAATTTCAACACTGTAAGAAGGAATATCAACTTTTTTATTATTAATTAAAATATGTCCATGAACAACCATTTGTCTTGCTTGACGAATAGAATTTGCAAAGCCAAGTCTGTAAACTAAATTATCAAGTCTACATTCTAATCTTTTTAGTAAAGCATATCCAGTTGGATCTGTATCTTTAGTAGCTTTTTTTACATAATTAGAAAACTGTTTTTCTAGTACTCCATAGTAAGCTTTTAATCTTTGCTTTTCTAATAATTGAACACCATAAGGTGAAAGCTTTTTATCAGCTCTAGATGTGCCTTTTGTAGCTCTATCCATTGCTTTTGGATGCCCACATACATTTAATCCTAGACGTCTACATTGTTTAAATCTAGGTCCCATAAATTTTGCCATAATTATCATCTCCTTAGAAATTTGCCGCGATAATTTAAAGCCCATAAATAATATACAATAAATGCAAATGAAAATCAATATCATTTATAAAATTTATAAAAATTATTTTTTCACAGCCGAGGTTTCAACCTTGGCGGACTATAATGTGGATAAAAAATTAAAAGCAATATATAAAAATGAGGGTTTACAAGAATAGATTCTCGTCTACAAAGGTTTGGATAATTAATATTAAATTTTCTTCGTAGCTGAGGTTTCAACCTTGGCAGATTGTAATGTGGATAGAAATTAAAAAGTAATGTATAGGAATCACGATTTACAAGAATAAATTCTCGTCTACAAAGGTTTGGGTAATTAATATTAAATTCTTCGTAGCTGAAGTTTCAACCTTGGCGAAGTGTAATGTAGATAAAAATTGAAAGCAATATATAAAAATGACGATTTACAAGAATGAATTCTCGTCTACAAAGGTTAGGGAATTAATATTAAATTTTCTTCGTAGCTGAGGTTTCAACCTTGGCGGATTATAATGTGGATAAAAAATTGAAAGCAATATATAAAAATGAGGGTTTATAAGAATAAATTCTCGTCTACAAAGGTTTGGATAATTAATATTAAATTTTCTTCGTAGCTGAGGTTTCAACCTTGGCGGACTATAATGTGGATAAAAAATTGAAAGCAATATATAAAAATGACGATTTACAAGAATGAATTCTTGTTTACAAAGGTTAGGGAATTAATATTAAATTTTCTTCGTAGCTGAGGTTTCAACCTTGGCGGATTATAATGTGGATAAAAAATTAAAAGTAATATATAAAAATGAGGGTTTACAAGAATGAATTCTCATCTACAAAGGTTTGGGTAATTAATATTAAATCCTTTGTAGATGAGGTTTTAACCTTGGCGGATTATAATGTGGATAAAAAAATTGAAAGTAATATATAAGGAGTGATTATTTATAAGAATTAATTCTCACAAGCAGAGGCTAAGTATTTAATTTTATATAAAATTAAATTAAATTAAAAAATATATTGACGATGAAAGGAAAATATTATAATATTTAAATGAAATTAATTATCAATTAAAACAAATTATCAATTCAGATAGGTGGAAATTATGAAGGTAAGAAAAAGACATTTAGTAGTTCTGCTTATAATTTTTTCTATAATATCATTATTTTTAGGAAGTAAGAATATAGGTATTACAGATGTTTTAAGTGGAAATAAGGAAAGCATACATTTAATGCTTGTTAGTAGAGTACCAAGACTTGTTAGTATATTAGTAGCTGGTATGGGAATGAGCATATGTGGAATTATAATGCAGCAAATAAGTCAAAATAAATTTGTGTCACCAACAACAGGTGCAACAATTGATTCTGCAAAATTAGGAATTGTAGTTGCAATGATTATTTTTCCAAGTGCAAGTATAATGCAAAAAACTATTATATCATTTATATTTGCATTGATAGGTACATTTATATTTATGACTTTTATAAGAAAGCTTAAGTTTAAAAATGTAATTTTTGTGCCACTTGTAGGTATAATGTGTGGAAATATAATTGGTTCAATGACTACCTTTTTAGGATATAGATTTGACATAATTCAAAATGTGAATTCATGGATGGAAGGAAATTTCTCAATGATATTAAAGGGAAACTATGAGCTTGTATATTTGAGTATTCCATTAATGATTGTAGCAGTTTTATATGCAAATAAGTTCACTGTTGCAGGGATGGGAGAAGATTTTGCAATAAACTTAGGTGTTAATTATAAAAGTGTAGTGAATTTAGGATTAATAATAGTGGCATTAGTAACAGTATGTGTAATAATAACCGCTGGCAATATACCATATATAGGGCTTATAGTTCCTAATATAGTTTCACTTTATAAAGGTGATGATGTTAATAAAATAATTTGGGATACAGCATTATTTGGGGCATTATTTGTTTTAGTATGTGATATAGTTAGCAGAATTTTAATATATCCATATGAAATTTCAGTAGGACTTACAGTGGGGGTTATAGGTAGTATTACATTCTTAATCATGCTGTTTAGGAGGAATTCTTATGCAAGTTAATGTAAAAAGACAAGATTCAAGTTTAAATTCAATAAATAAGAATGTATTAAATAAGTTGTACAAGCCTATATATTTATTAACAATATTAGTGAGTATATCTATGATTTTATTTTTAACATTAGGTGTAAATAAAGAAAATATAAGTTATGCAATGTCACAACGTGTACCTAAATTAGTGGCAATAGCATTAACAGCTGGAGCTATAGCATTTTCAACAGTTGTGTTTCAAACAATTACAAATAATAGAATATTAACACCAAGTGTTTTAGGCTTAGATTCACTATATGAACTTATTCAAACAGTAATATTTTTTATATTAGGTGCAAGTAGTTTATTAATAACGAACAAAAAGTTAAATTTTGTGATTTGTGTTGGCTTTATGGTTTTATCATCTTTTGCATTATATAAAGTATTATTTAAGAGCAAAGGTGCAAATATAGTATTTTTATTACTAGTTGGAATGATTTTTGGAACACTTTTTAGTAGTTTATCTTCATTTATGCAAATGATAATAGATCCAAATGAGTTCTTAGTTTTACAAAATAAATTATTTGCAAGTTTTAATAATGTAAATGTAGATATACTTTTAATTGCAATATTGATGATTTTAATAGTGATACCTTTTATATATGATGATATAAAATATTTAGATGGTATAAGTCTTGGAAGAGATCATGCTATAAATCTTGGAATAAATTATGATAAAGTAGTTAAAAAGTTTTTAGTAGTAATATCTATATTCTTGTCTATTTCAACAGCATTAGTTGGACCTGTAACTTTTTTAGGACTTTTAGTGGTTAATATAACAAGACAAGTAATGAAAACATACAAACATAATATTTTAATATGTACAAGTGTTCTGGTAAGTTTATTTACATTAGTTTCAGGGCAATTATTAATTGAAAAAATACTAAAGCTAAATACTCCAGTAAGTGTAGTTATTAATTTAATTGGTGGAGTTTATTTTATGTATCTTTTATTAAAGGAGAGCAAGATATGATTGAAGTTAGAAATATAGTAAAGAAATATGAGGATAAAAAAGTTGTTGATGATGTAACGTTAAAGATAGAAAAAAGTAAAATAACTTCTTTTATAGGACCTAATGGAGCAGGAAAAAGTACATTACTATCCGTTATAACTAGAATTATCAATAAGGATGAAGGTGAGGTATTTATTGAAGGAAAGAAGATTGAAGAATGGGATAAAAAAGAGCTATCAAAGAAAATTGCAATATTAAAACAATCAAACAATATCAATATAAGACTTACTATAAAAGAGCTTGTTAGCTTTGGAAGATTTCCATATTGTGAGGGAAGATTAAAAGAGGAAGATGAAAAATATGTAAGTGAAGCTATAGAATATATGCATCTTACAGATATTCAAAATAAGTATTTAGATGAGTTAAGTGGTGGACAAAGGCAAAGAGCATACATAGCAATGGTAATTGCACAGGGAACAGAATATATATTTTTAGATGAGCCATTAAACAATCTAGATATGAATAATTCAGTAAAAATGATGAAAGTATTAAGAAATTTATGTAATGAACTTGGAAAAACAATAATTCTTGTTATGCATGACATAAACTTTACATCATGTTATTCCGATTACATAGTAGCATTAAAAGATGGGAAAATAGCGAAAGAAGGTAATGTTGAAGAAATAATAAATGAAAACACTTTAAAAGAAATATATGAAATGGATTTTAATGTACAAGAAATAGAAGGAAATAAAATAAGTATATATTATTAATGATAATGATTTTAAATATCAAATAATTCAAGAGGTGATTAATATGAATAAAAAAGTAGCAATAATAGCTGGATTGGCAATAGTAGGAGTAATTGGTGCATTTGCATTAGTTGGAAATAAAGATACAAAAACAAATGATAAAGAATTAATTACAATAACTGATGGAAAGGGAGAAGTAGAAGTTATTAAAAATCCTAAAACTGTAGTTACTTTTGATTATGGTGCATTAGATGCATTAGATAATATGGGAATAGAAGTTAAAGGACTGCCTAAAGCAAGTGTTCCATCAAGTCTTTCAAAATATGAAGATGAAAAGTATGTTAATTTAGGAGATTTAAAAGAGCCTGATTTTGAAGCTGTAAGTGAATTAAAACCAGATTTAATTGTTATTAGTGGAAGACAAGAAGATATGTATGATAAGTTTAAAGAAATAGCACCAACTGTTTATTTAGGAGTAGATGGAAGTAATTATATGGATGACTTTAAACGTAATATGACTGCATTAGGGGAAATATTTGATAAAAAAGATTTTATAAATAAAAAAATAGAAAATATAGAAAATAGAATTGAAGAAATAAATAAAAAGGTAAAAGGTAAAAATATAAATGCTTCAACAGTTATGGCTAATGATGGAAATTTAAGTGCTTTTGCAGCAAAATCAAGATTTGGATTAATATACAATCAACTAGGATTTAATAATATAGATACAACTTTAGAAGAAAGCAACCATGGACAACAAGTTTCTTTTGAATATTTATTAGATAAGAATCCAGAATACATATTTGTTATAGATAGAGGAAGCGCTATTGGTGGAGAATCAAGCGCTAAAGCACTATTTGATAATGAAATCATAAAAGCAACGGATGCATACAAAAATGATAAAATAGTATATTTGAATTCTGAAGCATGGTATATAATATCTGGAGGCATAACTTCAACAGAGACCATGTTAAATGATATTGAAAATTCTTTATAAAAAATAAATAGGATTGAGAAAGAGTTATTCTTTTTCAATCCTTTTATTTTTTAAATAAAAATGAATGCAATGTAAGGTAATAGTTATACAATTAATAAAATTACAAGGTAAAAATGCTTATAAAATTTTAATAAAATAAAAAACATTAAAAATAAATTAACAAAAAATGTATTGTAAAATAATTCCATAATGATACAATAAATATTGAATTAAGTATACTTAATAAAAATTAAAGTTGATTGGGGGGATAATGAATGAAAGTTTATGGAAAGAACAAAAAGGAATCTATAAAAAGAAGAAGACCATACACATGGTATGATGATGGTGTATGTTAATAAATTGATTTTTACAAAAATAGGAGAAAAACTTATTTTTGAACAATAAATAAAGTACTCACATATAATAGGTAAAATTTAAATAGAATATAAGTATACTTAAAATAAAAATAGAAGGAGAATAATAGATGAAAGTTTATGGAAAAAGCAAAAAAGAGATAAAAAGAATACCTAGTTATATATATTATGGTGGCACTAGAGATTGCTATTAAAATACAAAAAGTGGATTTTAAAATCCACTTTTATACATATAAAAAATAATATATAAATTTTATAATGTTGATATGTTATAACTAGGGGGATATATTTATGAAGGAATTTAATGATAAACTAATATTTTCAAAATACACAAAATTTCTTGAAAGTGAAAATGAAGTAATAATTATAAATGGTAAGAGCGGAGTTTGGGGAGTATTAGATAAGGATAAATTTGAATTAGTAAGAGAGTGTATTTCAAATGAAATAGAACCAGAAAATTATATTTTAAAAATAGAATCAGAAAGTACAAAATCAGAATTGAATGACATATTTGAAGTGTTAATTGATGAAGAAATGATTGTAAATGATAATATGGAAAAAGAGAATATACAAATAGACAATGTAGAATTTAAGTTAACAGGAAGATGTAATTTAAATTGTATCCATTGTGCTGCTGATTGTGATATAAATGGAAAAGAAATATTAAATACTGAAGATGTAAAGATAATTTTAGATAAATTAATTAGATTAGATATAAAGACATTAATGGTAACAGGCGGAGAGCCACTTATTAGAAGGGACATTATAGAAATACTAAAGCACATAAGAAGTAAGTTTAAAGGAACATTAAGAATGATAACAAATGGAACGTTAATAAATGATGATACAGCCTTTGAATTAAGAAAATATCTAACAGAAATATCTATTAGCTTAGATGGATATAATGAAGAATCTACTGATTTTGTTAGGGGAAAAGGGGTATACACTAAAATAGTACAAGCCATAAAAAGCCTTAAAAGGGTTGGATTTGAAAAAAATGAAATTGTACTTACAATGACTGCAACATCTCAGAATTCAGAACATATAGATGATTTTATGTTGCTTTGCCAAAAGTTGGAGGTTGAAGGCGGAGTAAGGCAGTTTGTTGCAGAAGGAAGAGGTTCAACTAATTTCAATAAAATAGGCATGGTATCTTATCCAGATTTATCATTTAAAAATGAAGATGAGTTAGAAGAGTTAAGAGGTAAATTAAAATGCAATATAGTTTGTAAAGCTGGTATTAATAAACTTACAATTAATGAATTTGGTGATATGTATCCTTGTTTATTTTTAGAAAAGAAGGAATTTAAGATAGGCAATATATTAAATGAAGATTTAGATGTTATTTTTAATTCAAAAGAATATAAGAGTTTTATTAACCAAAAAATAATTAAAAGCATTGTAGACAATGAAAAAAATCATAAATGTAAAAATTGTAATGTTAGATATTTTTGTATGAACGATTGCTTAGGATATAATAACATTGACTATAATAATGACATAATATTGAAAGAAAAATGTACACATATGAAACCTATACTGAATAAGATTTTATGGGATAAATAAAATTTTTATAAATTATAAATAAGCTTTTATGTAAGATGAAAATATAAAAGATATTTTGATATATATTAGAGTTTAGATTAATTAAAAAACTATATAAAATTGATAAAAAAGGTGATGTTAGTGATATGAATAGTCACCTTTTTTCTGTTGTTTATATCTCCAAAACATAAATAATATAGTATTTGTAATAATTAAGTTAAGGTCAAGTTAAAACTAGGTTAAATTTCAAATATTATCAATTTAATGTAATAAAATAATCATATAAATAAAATATTCTAAAGTTAAGGGAGAGAGAAGTTTTGGATGTTATTGATATGGTTATTAAATTATTTGGTGGCTTAGGTTTATTTCTATTTGGAATGAAGCTTATGGGGGATGGACTTGAAAATGCAGCAGGAAGTAAATTAAAGGGTATTTTAGAAAAAGTAACAAGTAATAAATATTTGGGAGTATTAATAGGGGCACTGGTAACAGCTGTAATTCAAAGTTCAAGTGCAACAACTGTAATGGTAGTTAGTTTTGTAAATGCAGGACTTATGAGTCTTGTTCAATCAGTTGGTGTAATAATGGGTGCCAATATAGGAACAACAATTACAGCACAAATGGTTTCTTTTGATTTAAATAAAATAGCACCAATTTTTATAGGGGTAGGAGCTATTATTGTTTTAGTATCTAAAAGAAAAAAGACAAAAGATATTGCGTACATAGCATTAGGCTTTGGTGTTTTATTTTTAGGAATGGGTATGATGTCTGAATCAATGCAGCCATTAGCAGCATCTAGTATGTTTAAAGAAACAATAGCAATTATAGGAAGTAGTAGATTTTTAGGTGTTTTAACAGGACTTATAATGACAGCTATAGTTCAGAGTTCTTCCGCAACAACAGGTATATTAGTAGCCTTAGCAACAACAGGAAGTATTGATATGAATGTAGCATTACCTATTATATTTGGATGTAATATAGGTACTTGTGTAACTGCACTTTTAGCAGCAGTCGGATCAAATAAAACAGCTAAAAAAGCAGCATTAATTCATCTTCTTTTTAATGTTATAGGAGTAATTATATTCTTACCATTTGTAACTATAGTTATAGATATAGTTCAAAAAATAAATCCAACTAATGTAGCAAGACAGGTTGCAAATGCTCATACAATATTTAATTTATGTGTAACTCTTATTTTGCTACCATTATCTAAGTACTTAGTTGTTATTGTTAATAAGATAATACCAGGTGATGAAATTATTGATAATGTAGGGGCAATATATTTAGATGAAAAATTGCTAGAAACTCCAATGGTAGCTACAGGACAAGTATTAAAAGAAACAGTTAGAATGGCTGAACTTGCAAAAAATAATGTGGAAATTTCTATGAAAGCATTTTTAGAAAATGATGAAAAGTTAATTGATACAGTATATAAAAATGAGCAAATTATAAATACATTAGAAAAACAAATAACTAATTATTTGGTATTGCTATCTTCACATGATTTGCCAGAGGAGGATAGTCAGACTATATCTAATACTTTTCATGTTATAAATGATATAGAAAGAATTGGAGATCATGCAGAAAATATAGTTGAATTGGCTATTGAAAAAAATGAGACAAAAGTAAATATAAAAGGCGAGGCAAAAGAAGAATTAATAAATATGTATTCAAAAACATTAGAAGCAATTACACTAGCTGTTAATGCATATAGTAAAAATGATATAATTGAAGCAAGAAAAATGAGTGATGTTGAGAATGCTATAGACAAATACAAAAAAGACATTAGAGAAAATAACATAAAAAGATTAAACAATAAAACATGTGAATCTAATGGAAGTGCTATATTTTTAGATTTAATAAGTAATCTAGAAAGAATAGGAGACCATTCAAATAATATAGCACAAACAGTTTTATAACCATAATATTTAATGCTAATACAAAGTTTAAATTTGTATTAGCATTTTTAAGTTTATATACATATTAAAAACCGCCAAGACTAAAGTCTCAGCTACGAAGGGGAAAAATGTGACAATGTAGATAAAAATTTAATATTGAGAATAATTAACTTTACTTTGATAATATGAGAAAAAATTAATTTGAAAGTATAATGGTTATTAAGTAGCAATTGAGGAGAGAGTAAAAGTGAAAAAGATAGAGAGGTTAATGGGGATAGTATTAAAAATATATATTGATAAAAGGGTTACTGCAAAAGAATTATCGGATTTATTTGAAGTTAATATAAGAACAATATATAGAGATATTGAAGCAATTTGTGAAATGAATGTTCCTATTGTAGCGTTAACTGGAAATAATGGTGGTTATTCACTAATGGATAATTATTTTATTCCACCAATTATTTTTAGTGAAGATGAAACATTTGCATTATTATTATCTAGAAAAATAATAGAAAATATAAATATTCCAGGATATAGTGAGTATATTAACTCAGCATTTTTAAAAATAAGAAATAATATTAATGAAGAACAAAACAAAAAAATAGAAGGTGTGGAGGAGAAGATTCTATTTGATATTCAATGTAAGAATATAGAAAAGGAAAGAATTAAATACTTTAATATAATAAAAAAGGTATTGAGGAAAGTATTAAAATTAGTATAGAATACTTTAACCCACATCAATTAAAAATTACAAAAAGATTGATACATCCTTATGGAATAATTTTCTAAGATGGGGCATGGTATATTATAGCATTCTGTGAACTAAGAAATGAAAATAGATGTTTTAGACTAGATAGAATAGAAAGAGCAATATGTACAGGGGAAAATTTTAAATTACCAGAGGGATTCAATTTAGAGGAATATAAAAATGAAAGTGATTATATAAAAGCATTAGAGTTAGAAAGGAGTTATGAGATAAAATTAAAGATAAAAGATGAACTTTATAATATTGTAAAAGATTATTACTATATAAAGTATGGACAAGTTACTAAAAAGAGAAATTATTATATTGTAAAAGTTAAGACTTTAGATCCAGAAAGTTACATAAGAAGAGCATTTCAATTTTCAGATGGGCTGGAAGTTTTAGAACCTTTATGGTTAAGAAAAAAAATAAAAGATGAAGTTGAAAGTTTATATAAAATCTATGAAAAATAAGATAAACATGTTGAGTTAATACTGACATAACGTAGTCAGTATTACTTTGGTATATTTATTTTATAAAGATAGATTGGTGGGGAAGTTATGAATATATATATTTTATATTATGATGATTTTTGTGAGTTTGAAGTGGTACTTGCAGCAAGTATTTTTAAAGAAAATTGCTTTTCAGTTGCACTGGAAAATCGCATTTATTTAAGCGAGGAAAAGCAAAAATATTTGCCAGATGAAGTAGTAGAAAAGTTGAATGTAGATGATGTTGATATGCTAATAATTCCAGGAGGAGATCCTTCATATCTTTTCAAAAATGAAAAAATAGAAAAATTAATGCAGGAATTAAATTATAAAAATAAATTTATAGCAGGAATTTGTGGTGGTGTGGATTTAATGGCTAATTTTCATTTGCTTGATAATAAGATGTGCACTGGTAATGGTGATGGAATTTTATTGGATGAAGAAGAGAACAAAGAATTATATAGGAAATCAATAATTAATAACAAAAAAGATGTAATTATTGATAAAAATTGTATAACAGCAAAAGGATGTGCTTTTATTGAATTCTCTATAGAGTTAGGAAAAATAATGAACGTATACAAAGATGAAAAAGAGATGAATGATTACTATAAATGGTTAAAAAACATAAAATAAATTAAAAAAGTACTAATGCAAAATTATTGATAATTTGTATTAGTATTTTTTTATAAATTAATTTACTTAATGTTACAGGGATAAAGGGGTTTTTTTTAGTCGAAAATTATATTAAACTTATATAAGGTTTAAAAAGATATTTAATGTTAAGTTTAAATATAATTTTTAAGGTAAGAGTTAAATAAATTAAAGAATTGTTTATATAAAAATAAATAAGTAAGGTGTGAAGAAATGGAAGAATTAAGAAGTGCAATTAGCGAAATAGCAAATGAAAGAGTTCTAAAGTTAGTTGTAAGTAATAAATGTAATAAAGAATTGAAATATAATAAGATAAATTTCTTTTTAAAGGAAAATAATAAGAAGGAATATTATCAAATAGAAAAGTATACTGATAAACAAGTGTTTCATGAGAATATTGATGTAGAAGATTTAGAAGAAAAGTTATTAGAATATGTAGAAGGTAATTTTAAACAAGTATCAGCATTTTCAAGTGATGTTACATTTGAATTAAAAATATCTAAAAAAGGTAAGGTGTTTTTAGGTAAGAAAAAAAGTGATAATGCTAAGGTTGCTAATAAGAGTCATAACAAAGAAAAAAATTACATATTAAAAGAGGGAATGATAATTGAACCACTTATAGATTTAGGAGTATTCACTAAAGAAGGTAAAGTTGTCAATTCAATGTATGATAAGTACAAGCAAATAAATAGATTTGTAGAACTTATTGATGATGAAATTAAGAAGAATGATTATAAAGAGTTAACAATTTTAGATTTTGGATGTGGAAAATCTTATTTAACATTTGTTTTATATTATTATTTTGTAGAGATAAAAAAGATAGATGTAAAAATGATAGGATTAGACTTAAAAGAGGATGTAATTAAAAAATGTAATGATATAGCAAAACAATATAAATATGATAATTTACATTTTGAATTAGGAGATATAAATGGATTTAAGTATAATAATAAAGTTGATATGGTAATCACTTTACATGCTTGTGATACAGCAACAGATTATGCCTTATATAATGCTATAAAATGGAATAGTAAGATGATTTTTTCAGTTCCATGTTGTCAACATGAATTAAATGCACAAATAAAATCAGATGAATTATCTCTTATTACAAAATATGGAATAGTGCAAGAAAGAGTTTCTGCATTAATGACTGACTCAATTAGAGCAAATTTATTAGAAGCAGTTGGGTATAAAACTCAATTATTAGAGTTTATAGATATTGCACATTCACCTAAAAATATTTTAATTAGAGCTTCTAAATCTAAGATTTCTAATGAGAAAAAAGAAAAGTCTTTGAATGAAGTAAGAAATATAATGAATACTTTTAATTTAAATCCAACATTATATAAATTATTAGAAAAAGATAATTTTATAAAATAAGAATTTCTTTCAGAAAAAATGTGATATGGGTTAATTATAAAAACAATAAACGATAATAAAATAGTATGGGCTATCTTAAAATTTGATGAAATTTTAAGATAGCCTATATAAATAGTGATAAATTAATGTTTGTAGAGTTATATAAAATTGAGTTTTATTCAAAATTATAATTACTTTGTAATAATTTGGGATAAGGTTGATAGTATAATAAAAAGTGAAGATTAATTAAGTGCTGAAAGAAGATGATTAATGTTGAGTTAATAAAAAGAGGTAATTTTAATAGTATGAGTTTTGGCTATACAGATAATTTTAGTTATATATGAAATAGCAACAAAATTAGAGTTTGACAATAGAAAAAATAGTATTAAAATTACTTATTGTGTGCATTAATAAAATGAATTAACAAATTTTGAGTTGAAATTTTGTTTTTAGTTTAAAAGGAGAAACTTACTATGGAGGGGACAAAGAAAAAGCATATTAAAATAGGATGTGCAATTTTATTTTGTATTTTACTTGGAATTTATTTAGGAGTATCATTTTATTTTAAAAATCATTTTTACTTTAACACTAATATAAATGGACATAGTGTTTCAGGAAAAACTGTGGATGAAATAGAAAATGAATTAATGAAAAAGTCGGAAAAATATGTATTACAATTAAAAGAACTTGATAATAAAACTGAAGAAATTAAGGGAAAAGATATAAACTTAAAATATGATATTGAAGGGAAAGTACAAGCTGTAAAAGATAAGGAAAATCCTTTTGCTTGGATATCTTCAATTTTCAAAAAGAAAGAGTATAAGCTAGATAATGCTATAATTTATGACAATGCATTACTAGATGAAGCTATAACAAAGCTTTCAGCTATGGATTTAAATAATGTAGTAGAGCCTAAAAATCCTGTATTGGAATATAAAGATGGTAAATATAATATTATAGATGAAGTAGAAGGTAATAAATTAAAAGAGGATGTATTTAAAGAAAAGATTATAGAAGCTATAAATGGTCAACAAGCTAGCATTGATTTAGAAAATCTTAATTGTTATGAAAAACCAAAATATACTTCAAAATCTGATGAAGTAAAAAAAGCAAAAGATACTCTTGATAAATATGTTTCTACAAAAATTACTTATGAAGTTGCAAATACAAAAGATGTTTTAGATGCCAGTATAGTTAATAAATGGCTTAATGTAGATAATGAATTTAATGTAGTTATAGATGAAGATGCAGTAGCTAATTATGCATTTATGCTAGCAAGTAAATATAATACTTGGCAAGGAACAAGAAATTTTGTAACATCTGAAGGCAAAACTATTAAAGTTAGTGGCGGAAATTATGGATGGATAATAAATAAAGACGAAGAACAACAAGAATTAATAAAATCAGTAAAAAATGGTGAACAAAAAACACGTAAACCAATATATTTGCAAACAGCACTTGTTGAAGGTGAAAATGATGTTGGAAACACATATGTTGAAATAAATTTAACAAAACAATATATGTGGTATTATAAAGATGGTCAATTAGTGACAGAAGGAAAAGTAGTTACAGGAATGGGAACTAATGAACACGCAACACCACCAGGAACGTACCAACTTAACTACAAAGAAAGAAATGCAACATTAAAGGGTGAAAATTACGAAACAAAAGTAAGTTATTGGATGCCTTTTAATAATGATATAGGAATTCATGATGCAACATGGAGAAAAGATTTTGGTGGCGAAATTTATATGAATGATGGATCACATGGATGTGTAAATGCACCATATAATTTAGCAGGAAAAATATTTGAAAGTATTCAACCAGGAATGCCTGTTATTTGTTATTAGGACTAATTTATTTAATATTTTATATAAAAAGATATGCTTTAAGATTTAAGCATATCTTTTTTAGTATATAAATATAGGAATACAAGTCTAAACTTTAAGTTATTTATGTTTCATTTGGGAAAGAGCAATTTCAAGTGTTATACAAAATTAACAATTAACGATGAACAATTAACAATGAAGGATAAAACTGAAGTCTCAGTTTATTTGAATCAATTTTTATGATAATTTGCTAAGCAAATTAGTTTTAAAACAATATAAAAACTATGTTTTTATGGAATTCTATTTATAAATATTAAGAATGAAGTGAATAATATTAACCATTATTGTTAATTGTTAACTGTTAATTGTTAATTGGTTCCAGACATTATAATAGAATAAGCTATAAGATTAGTAGTATTATTTGAGAAAGCTATTATTTAAAATTTCAGTTTGGAACTCTACAATATGTAACAAGATTGTCATACTAAAAGAATAGAATTTTTAAAACAAATATTTTAAAATTTGTACAAAATCTTTAAATTGTATAAATACAAATGAAATGCTTAAAAATATAATAGAAACATAAACTTAAAATATAAAAATAGAAAGGGGTAGTTATAATGAAAAGAAAAGTAAGAAGAAAGTCTAAAAACAAAGCAAATATTAATCCATTATTAGCAATAGGAGCAATAGCAGGTGCAGCTACTGTAGCCACATTAGGGGCAAAGAAATTAAAAAATAATAAATCAAAGTCTTCAATAGAACTTATTAGTAATGTAAATAATGATAATAGACAAGTTTATTTTGTGGGTGGTGGATTAGCCTCATTGGCTGGTGCTGCTTATCTTATTAGAGATTGTAACTTTAAAGGAGGAAATATTCATATTATAGAAGGTATGAGAATTCTTGGAGGTAGTAATGATGGGGCAGGAAACCATAATGATGGATTTGTTTGTCGTGGTGGTAGAATGCTTAATGAAGAAACCTATGAAAACTTTTGGGAGTTATTTTCAAGTATACCGTCATTAGAACTACCTGGGAAAAGTGTAACAGAAGAAATTTTAAATTTTGATCATTTACATCCAACACATGCACAAGCACGATTAGTAGATAAATATGGTGTTATTCAAGATGTAAGAAGTATGGGATTTAACAATGCAGATCGTATGGCATTAGGAAAACTAATGATTACATCAGAAGAAGATTTAGATGATATGACTATTGCAGAATGGTTTGAAAATAGTCCACATTTTTTTGAAACTAATTTTTGGTATATGTGGCAAACAACTTTTGCATTTCAAAAATGGTCTAGTTTATTTGAGTTTAAAAGATATATGGAACGTATGATATTTGAATTTTCACGTATAGAAACATTAGAAGGTGTTACGCGTACACAATACAATCAATATGAGTCAGTAATTCTTCCGTTAAAAGCATATTTAGATAGTTATGGAGTAGACTTTAGTATAAATGCTACAGTTACAGACTTGGACTTTAAACCAGGGGAAGAAATAACTGTAACTGCAATACATCTAGATGATGGTGATGGTGAAAAAATTATAAATCTAAATAATGGTGATGTTTGTATAATGACTAATGGATGTATGACAGATAATGCAACATTAGGAGATATGCATACAGCACCAGAATTTAATGCTGAAGAACCAATATCAGGAGAGCTTTGGAAAAAGGTTTCTAAAAAGAAAAATGGACTTGGAAATCCAGAGCCATTTTTCAATCATCCAGATGAAACTAATTGGGAAAGTTTTACCGTTACTTGTAAAGGAAATAAGCTTTTAAAACTTATTGAAAAAATCTCTACTAATATTCCAGGTAGTGGAGCATTAATGACATTTAAGGATTCTAATTGGTTAATGAGTATAGTTGTTGCAGCACAACCTCACTTTAAAAATCAACCGTTAGATACAACTATTTTCTGGGGATATGGACTATATACAGATAGGATTGGGGATTATGTGAAGAAGCCAATGCGTGAATGCACCGGTGAAGAAATTCTTACAGAACTTTTACATCATCTTCATATAGAAGATAAAATTGATGAAATTATGGACACAGTAGTAAACGTAATTCCATGTATGATGCCATATATAGATGCACAATTCCAACCAAGAAAGATGAGTGATAGACCAAAAGTTGTACCAAATGGATCTACTAATTTTGCTATGATTAGTCAATTTGTTGAAATTCCAGAAGATATGGTATTTACTGAGGAATACTCTGTACGTGCAGCAAGAATTGCTATATACAAATTATTTAATGTGAAGAATAAAAATATATGTCCAGTAACGCAATATAAAAAACAACCTAAAGTATTAAAAGAAGCACTAAAAACTTCTTTTAGATAAGAATTAGAATATAGAAAACATCTTGTTAAAAATAAATAAACAAGATGTTTTTTAACTTAAATATAAAGAAGAATATTTAAATAACATCAAAATGACTTGTGTTAAAAATTTCTTTACTTGAATCAATAGAGTTATTTTTATGTGGATTCCTTACTTTATAAACTTCGCAACCTTGAAATGGATTAGCTGTACCAATATATAAAACATTTTCTCTAGTAACAAGCATATTACGAACACCATAATTATATACATTTCCAAATCCATTAAGACTAATAGGATTAAATGTTATGCCATCACTAGATACCCATAAATCACAACCTAAGAAATCCTTCAAATTAGAAAGTATATTTAATTGTAGTTTTAATAAAATTATAGATAGATTTGTTAGTTCAGTAGATAAAATATCACATAATAGTTCATAATTTTTTATAAAAAGTTCAGAATAAGGTTCTAAAGCAATAGAAGAGTCATAAGTAGCAACATATAATTTATCATTATATACTTTCATTTGCCAGATGTAATAATTATAAGGATTATTAAAACCACTTAAAAATCCACTTAGAGGAGCTTTGCGACTTCCTGTAGAAGGGGTGGTTGGAGTGAAGGCAGGACCACCTATTACTAATTCCCAATTATCACTTTTATCAATTCTAATTAAATCAGCACCTTTAGGAATTACATAAAATAAAGGATTAAGCGTATTATTTGCAGTTCCAACATACAAATAGTCTCCGAAAGATTGAAGTGTTAAAGCAGCATCATTTGCTGCATCTCCAGCACCCTTATCTACAATTAATTTCCACTCATCCTTTTTGGGGTATTTTCCTATAGTTCTCCAAATTTGGAATCCATCTGGTGTAGAAGTTCCAACATAAAGGTGATTATTAAATTCTTCTATAGTCCAAATGGAACCAACAGGATTTTGTCCATCTTTACCATTAGGAGTCTCTAATTCCCAGCCATATAAATCAGGATCTTTAGATGAATATAATAGTGATGGAAAATCATTAGATGCAAAGTTATCTCTCATAACAGCCATGTAAAGTTTGCCATTGTATTCCTTAATGGTTCTAGTAGTTCCTAAAATGTTAGTAGAAATTTCATAAAAGTCTATACCGTTAGTAGATTTTAGGATTTTAACACCATAAGGAGAAATAGCGCCAGCATATATACAAGGTTTTACTCCAGTAGGATTAAAAGTTGCAAGGGCTCGAAAACCAGAGTAGCATGCTTTTCCAGTATAATCGACATTAGATTTAAAAACTCTTTGCCAAGGAAGAGAACCATCTTTTTTATAACGCCATATTTCAGCAGTCATATCTAAATTTTTAGAAACAAAATCTATAGGAGGTTTTATGTTCTTTACTGAATGAGGAATAGCTGCTGCAATTAAATTTCTTCCAGTGCCAACATAGATATATTCCCCAAAATCACACATTGACCATGCATAATTATTTTGTCGTGCATTAGTAGGATTTAATGAATCAAAACCATTATATGGTGTTATATTTATGAAATCGTAGTTTTTAAGATGGTAATTATCAATAGAAGTACACAAATTATTTGAATCCTTGTAAAAAATATCATTTAATTCACTTTTTAGAAGTTCTAGTAAGGGTGTAAGTTTATCATTATGAGTTAAATTTTTATCGGAAAGTAAATTTTTAAACTCATCTTTAAAGATTGATGAATTTTGAAGTTTTTCTAATATAGAAAAATCAATATCCATAGTATCCTCCTAAACAAATAACTATATAATAGTATATGATTGTTATTGGAATTAGTTGAGTAGATAGCCTTGAAATATAACTTTTTAATTATTATTCTTAATTTAATGTGTAGTCAATATTTAAAATGAAATCATATATTATATGTAAGTGGAATTTTATGTATTTCATGTTAGTAATAAAAAGGACGGATTAATAGTATGGATAATTGCAATTATGGAAATAGCAATGCACAAAAAACAGATAGCACAGTAGATTACAATGAATTAAAAAGACAACTAGGCATATTAAATTTATCAATAGATACTATATATGTTATAGTAGTAGCTATAGTATTTAATATTTTATATTTAGATAATCAAAGGAATACATTGTTAGATTCTATAAATGGGACTAACTACACAAAAAATGGGCCAGATTTAAGTAAAATACCTAGAATAACAAATTATATGGTTGTTTATGCTACAGGAATGTTCCTGCTTATTAATGGAAGTGAATATGAAAGACAATTAAGTATGACAGGAGAAAATAGGAATGAAAAATCTATATGCAAGGCTTGGAAAAGTGTTATGTCTAGTGTATTAGTGCTTTTAGCTAGTTTAATAGGTAGTAATAACTTAGAAGTTTAATAAAAAAGTAATATTTTTTGAAAATAAATGAAGGGATATGACAATGAGAATAAACAAACTTTTTAGTAATTTAGGATTTTGTTCAAGAAAAGAAACAAATAGAATAATTGAAGAAAATAGAGTGACAGTTAATGGATTGCCTTGTAGAGTAGGTCAATGGGTGGAAGATGATGATATTATACTTATAGATGGAAAGCCAATTCCTAAAAAGGAAAAAATTTATATAGCTTTAAATAAACCAGTAGGAATTACATGTACGGCAGCAAAAGAAGTAAAAAATAATATAATTGAGTACTTAAATTATCCTGAATATATTTTCCCAGTGGGAAGATTAGATAAAGAATCAGAAGGATTAATAATAATGACAAATGATGGTGAATTATCAAATAAGATTTTGGAGTCAGAAAATGAGCATGAAAAGGAATATATAGTAAAGCTTGATAAAGAGTTTGATGATGAATTTATTAAAGGAATGTCATCAGGAGTCGAAATTTGTAATTCAAAAACTAGACCATGCAAAGTTAAAAGAATAGATAATAATACATTTAATATAGTATTAACTCAAGGATTAAACAGACAAATTAGAAGAATGAGTAAATCCTTTGGATACAATGTTATAGAACTTAAAAGAATTAGAATTTTAAACATAAAAATAGATGGAATAGAGGTTGGAAAGTGGAGAAAACTTACCAGTGAAGAAATAGAAATTTTAAGAAAATGTTAAAAAACAAACATAAAACCTCCAAAAATAAAATACTGGAGGTTTTATTTTTTTGCTTATTAATAAATAAAAATAATAAAATTTCAAAAAATATATAAAATATTGTTAGTTTTTGATATAATGTGTACATATTCGACAAAATTATCCAAAGAGGTATTAAAAACTATATGTTTTTTAAATATAAATAAAAATAAAAATATAACAAGAGAAGGAGGGAAAATGATTTAAATAAATATGTATTGAGAAATTATATAGGGGTAGGGTTAACAAATTATATAAGTTTAGGAAGTAAAAATTAAAGTTAAAAGATGAAGGGATGGTGGAAATCGTTATCATAATGAAGTTTAATCTAATTGTGTAGTTATCTATACTCAAATCCAAGTTGATTATTCGTAGCTGCAATATAAAAAAATACTAAATTTTCATTATATAACGATGACAAGTATGAAATTTAAAAATATGTCAATACATAAAAAATTACTTATATCCGTTATTTTAATAGCGTTTATTTCCAATATATCAGGAGTTGTTGGTTTACTATTTTTACAAAAAACTAATGAAGATTATAAATATGCCCTAATTAATTATGGTTTTGCACAGGGGAATATAGGACAATTGGGAATAGAAGTTGAAGGATCATATTCAACAGCTAGAGAATTAATTATATCGAAAGATAAACAGGAAATATCAAAATTGGAGAAAGAAATAACCAATAGTTTTAATATAATAAATGAAAAATTACCTATTATTGAGTCACAATGTGATTCCGAAGATGAGAATGTAGCCTTTTCAAAAGCAAAAGAAGGAATAGAGGCATATCAAACTATTTTAAAGACAGCTATTAACTTATCAATTGCTGGCAATAACAATGAGGCTTTAAGAATTTTAAAAGTGGATGGTGGAGCAGATATCCAAAAGATGAGAGAAGGGATTGATGAACTACTGCAAACTAATATAGATAGAGGTAATGAACTTTCAAACAATCTAAATAATTTAAAAATAATTACAATATGTATTATGTTTACTTTTATAATAGTAGTTATATGCATTGTAATAATTTTAATAAGATATTTAACTAAAGCAATAAGTGAACCTATAAAAGAAATATCTAAGGTGTCAGAAGAAATTGCTAAAGGTAACTTAAATCTTGAAATAGAAGTTAAATCTAATGATGAAATTGGTAAACTTTCTGCATCCTTAAAAAATATATTAGATTATTTAAATAGTATTTTTTATAAAATTAAAGATTCATCATATCAGGTAGCAGCTGGCTCAGAAGAAGTTGCTGCTAGTGCACAAGCATTAGCAGAAGGAGCAACTGAACAAGCAAGCTCAATTACTCAGTTGTCTGCATCAATGCAGGAAATAAATGAACAAGTTCAAGCAACAGCACATAATGCTGAAAATGTAAATAAAATATCAGAGAAATTGTTAAGTAATATTGATGATAGCAATAAGAAAATGACAGATATGTTAATTGCTATGGATGATATAGAAGAAGCATCTAAAAATATTGCTAAAATAATAAATGTTATTGAAAGTATAGCTGATCAAACTAATTTATTAGCTTTAAATGCAACAATAGAGGCTGCAAGGGCTGGTGAAGCTGGTAAAGGATTTGCTGTTGTAGCATTAGAAGTTAGAGATTTAGCTAGCCAAAGTGCAAATGCATCAAAACAAACTACTGAGCTTATAGAAAATGCAATTAAGACAGTAGAACGTGGAAGAAAATTAGCTGATAATACTGCAAAGAATTTATCTGATGTAGTATTAAATGCAGATACAACAAGTAATTTAGTATCTGATATAGTTGGTGCATGTGAAGAACAGGCAAGTTTTATAGACGAAGTGAATCAAGGAATTTTAAAAATTACAGATATAGTTCATTGTAATTCTGCAAACTCAGAAGAAAGTGCAGCAGCAAGTGAAGAACTAACAATGCAAGTAGATACACTAAATAAAATGATAGAGCATTTTAAATTAAGAGATGAAAAATAATAAAAAATGAGATTATTTATTTTTAAATAATCTCATTTTTTATATTCAATTTATTGATATAATATATAGTTAGAAAAGAATATATAGGAATCCAAGTCAAAACTTTAAGCTATTCATGTTTTAGTTGAGAAAGTTCTATAGAAAATTAACAATTAACAATGAAGGATAAAACTGAAGTATCAGTTTTTTAATCAAATTTTATGATAATTTGCTAATCAAATGATTTAAATATCATATAAAAACTAGTTTTTATGTGTTTCTATTTTTACATATTAGGAACAAAGAGAGTAATATCTACCATAACTTTTCACTGTTCACTCTTAGTTTTTAATTGGTTCCAAATATAAAAATATAAATAATATGTAACTTTAGTAGTATTATTTGATAAAAAGATTAGTTTAAATTTGAACTTGGAACCCTATAGTAAAAAGGAGATTGAAATGATAAATAAATTTACAATAAATGAGATTATAGTTATCATAATGGCAATGATAGAGGAATTTGAGTCAAAAGAAATGTTTGGATATGAAAGTGAAGAGGTTTATTTTCCTAAGCCTATAAATGATAAGTTAGAAGAGTTAAATGAAGAGGAGTATGAAGAATTTTTTTGTAATGCAGAAGAAATTGTAGAAGAAGTATATTCACTTAAAAGCGGAGAACTAAATGAATTAAATGCAATACATGAAGAAATAAGTATCTTAGCAAATGATATTCTAAAAAAATATATTATAGAGTAAAAATTTAAGTTCAAGTAATTTATGGATAAGATTAAATAAAATAGGTAAGTTAAATGTTTGTTAAAAAAATATGTAAATTATCAAAAGGGATAAATTATTATATATAATAGGTGTAATATACTCGAAGGAGAGGATTTTATGGAGATGCTTAGTTTGTTTTTAGATGTGTTTTTGCATTTAGATTTATATCTAGGAACAATTATAAGACAATATGGGGTTTTTACATATATAATATTATTTATAGTAATTTTTCTTGAAACAGGATTAGTTATTACTCCGTTTTTGCCAGGAGATTCATTAATTTTTGCAGCGGCTACATTTGCAGCAATGGGAAATATGAATATTTTTATATTGGTAATTGTAGTTTTAATAGCAGCTATTTTAGGAGATGCAGTTAATTATTTTATAGGTAATAAATTAGGGAACAAACTTATGAAAAAAGATGGTAAATTTATAAAGAAGTCATATATAGATAAAACTCATGGATTTTATGAAAAATATGGTGGTAAAACTATAATAATAGCTAGATTTGTTCCAATAGTTCGTACTTTTGCACCCTTTGTAGCAGGAGTTAGCAATATGCATTATAAGAAATTTTTATGTTTTAATGCAATTGGGGCAATTCTTTGGGTGTTTTTAGTTTCATGTTCAGGATATTTTTTTGGTAATATAAAATTTGTACAAGAACACTTTACTATGGTGGTTTTAGCAATTATATTTATATCTATTTTGCCTGCAATAGTAGGAATAATTAAAGAAAAATCTCTACATAAGGCATAGAATAATTTAATATTATAAGTTAATTTTATAGGGTTCCAAGCTGGACGATGAAATTTATGAAAAACAGGTATATAAAAATATAGTTATATACCTGTTTTATTTGTTAAATTCATTTAAAATTTAGAAGTTTTGAATTCTATTAAAAGTACTTCAGGAAGATTAAAGAGTCTAAAAGGAAATCTGCTATTACCGAGGCCTCTTGAAACTATTAATGTAGAGTTATGTTTTTTATGAATTCCCTCTGAGAATTTTGGAAATAGACCTTCAGATGGAGCATAGATTCCTTTTTTAATAAAAGGAATTCTAAATTGTCCACCATGTTCATGACCAGAGAAGATTAAATCAAACTTAAATTTAGCATAATAGTCAAAGTAATGAGGACCATGAGATAAAAGTATATTAAAATATTTTTCGTCTACAGATTTCAATATATCAGTTGAAAAATGATTTTTATAATTAAAAAAATCATATTCTAATCCATAAATATTTATTTTTGAATTATTTATATTTATGGAACAAGTAGTATTATTTAAAACAATGATACCTAAATTTTCTATATTCAAAAGTAATTTTTGATAATCAGAACGTCTAGCTTCATGATTACCAGGGACATAATAAATAGGATATAACTTAATAAGTTCTTTTAATAATACAAAAGCATTATTTGTGTCTTTTTTATAAGAATTTATTATATCACCAGTTATAACAATAATATCAGGATTTAAAGTGTTAATTTTTGTTATAAGTTTACTTTGATTTTTTCCAAAAGATTTATTATGTAAGTCAGAAAGATGTATAATTTTAAATCCATTAAAATCAGTTTGAATTTTATGGTTTTCATAAACTATAGTATTTATGGAAAGTTTATTATTGCTTATATAAAGAAAAATTCCTATTATAATTATTAAAGAAAAAATCATAAAAAATTCCTTTCTTTTATAGAATTATTTTAATAATATTAGTATACAATATATTGCAATTTAACGCTCTTAAATTATTTATTGCATGTTAAAATTATGTTTGAATGAAAGGGTAAATATTAATTAGGTGATGATATAATTAAATTATGAAGTTTAAGTTATGAATATTTTAATTGATAATTTTAATGCTAAGTTTTAATTTATATTTTTAAAATTGACTTTTTATTAAATTTAAATATCAAATTAGTTGAAAACAATATAAAAACGTAGTTTTTAGGTATTTCTATTTTAAAAGTATATTAGGGGATTAAAAAAAATATTAGAATATAAAATGAATGGAGATAAAAGTATGGAGATGATATCATGGATAAATTTATGCATTCCAATATTTATCTTTTTAATTATAATATTTGTTAATAAGAAAAATGCTGATATAGCATTAAAAAGAGCAAGAAAGAGAAGAGGGGGAATAAAGATGAGTAATGAGTTAATAAAAAAATATATAGGAAAGAATTGTATGTTATCAACAGAAGGAATTGGGGGAGCGGTTATAGGTGAAATAATTGATGTTGTTGATAATTGGATAGAAGTAAAAACTAAAAAGGAAAACCAATTATTAAATAGTGATTATATTACTAATATAAAAGAACTTCCAGAAAAATAAATAACTCTCCAATCAAAATTATTGATTGGGGATTTATATAATTTCTAAAAACTCTAATTAATCAAGATATTATTAAAAAAACTTGGACACAATTAATAGTATAGGAATTTTTTCACTCTTACTTTTTACTTGGTTTCCAACATTATATAAGAATAAACTGTAAGATTAATATTATAGTTTGATAAAAGGATTACTTTGAATTGGAGATTAGAAACCTATAGTAAAGTGGAATTATATGCTTTTGTTATGTTTTTATTAAGAATATTTATAGAAGTTTAAAAAAGCACATAATTAGTTTATAATAATATAAAATATTGTTAAAAAGGAGGTATCAGTAAGTATAGAAATAACTAAAAAAGTTTAGTAATATAAATAAAAATTTGGAGGTAACTGTGAAGATAGATTGGAATAGAAAATATACGACTGTTGCAGTATATTCATTTATCGTAATTTGTTTAAGTGTTGTATTTTATTTAATTGCATCAGATTTGACAGTTTTTACAACTGAATTAGACAACATTATGGCAACATTTCAACCATTTATAATAGGATTTGCAATTGCATATCTTTTAAACTCTATTTTAAAGTTTTATGAGGATAAAATTTTAAGTAAAAAGGCTTTTGAAAAAATGAAGCCAAAATCTAAGCGTGGAGTAGGCGTTCTATTTACATATATAACATTGTTTGTTATATTATTTTTATTCTTTAATTTTGTATTTCCACAATTAGTTGAAAGTATTGTAGGACTTGCTAATGATATTCCACATTATGTGAAAAATTTAAGTGAAATGTCAGACCAATTAATGAGTAAATTAAATTTAAATGAAGAATATTTTAAATTGGCATTAGAGAAGTGGAATGAATTTGTAAACTATATTATTCAATTCTTAACAGATTTAATACCTATACTAGGAAATATGTTAAAAAATGTTGCTTCTCGTGTTTGGAATATAGTTTTAGGTATAATAGTATCTGCTTATTTATTAATAGATAAAGAAAAGTTTTTTGGATTATGCAAAAAAATTACATATGCATTATTTTCAGAAAAAGCTACTAAAAGAATATTAGAATTAACACATAGAAGTAATAAGACTTTTGAAAAATTTATAAGTGGAAAAATATTAGATTCATTAATTATTGGTATATTAACATTTATTGTTTTAACAATATTTAAAATGCCATATACATTATTAGTTTCAGTGATAATAGGAATAACTAATATAATACCATTTTTTGGACCATTCTTTGGTGCTATTCCTTCATTTGTAATAATATTATTTGTATCACCAATAAAAGCATTATGGTTTTTATTAATTATACTTATAATTCAACAAATAGATGGAAATATTATAGGACCTAAAATTTTAGGAGATTCTATAGGGGTTTCTGCTTTTTGGATATTGTTTGCACTTTTAGTAACAGGAAAATTCTTAGGTTTATTAGGAATGATAATAGGAGTGCCATTATTTGCAATTATTTATTCAATAATTAAAGATATTATTGAAGATAAATTAAAGAAAAAGGGATTGCCAGAAGAAACTTCTGATTATATGTAATAAAAAGACTCATTCTATAAGTGAATGAGTCTTTATTTATATAAGCTCCAAACTTATTCCAAATATAAAAATAGGCATAACTTGTAACACTAGAATTATTATTTGATAAATGTGTTAGTTTAAATTTGAACTTGGAACCCTATAATATAAAGATAAATGTACATCCTAAATTTATAATTAAATTTAGGAGGATTTTTTATGAATGATTTTGAGGAAAGATTAAAAGAAACTATACAGGGTATTAAATCTCACAATGAAGAAATAATAGAAGATATGAAAGAAAGATATTCAGAAAAGAAATTTGCAAAAGAAATAAAGCATCAAATGGAAGATGAGGTAAAAAAGAAAAATAAAATTGAAAGAGATATTGAACATGAATTAAAAAAGAAGAAAAAATTGAGAGAAAGTTAGAGCATGATATAAATAAATAGTATATAAAAAGCCGTTGATTTACGGCTTTTTGTATTTTAAAATTATAATTTTAAAATTCTTTAGGAATTCTTTAGTTTTATTTATCAATAATCTTTAAATTTTATTATTAATATAAAGATAACATTATATATGATTTATATAAAAAAAATAAGTTCTCCTAATAAATAAGTAGAGGAGGTAATTTTATATTGTATAATTAATTAATGAAGATTAATTAATATAGTAGGAGAGGATAGTTATGAGTTTATATAATATTTTAGTTTTAGAAGATGAGAAGGACATAGCTAATGCAATAGAAGCATATTTAGTAAATCAAGGATACAACGTTTTTATAGGAAATGATGGTTTCGAAGGACTTGAAATATTAGAAAATGAAACAATACATTTAGCAATAGTGGATATAATGATGCCAAAGATGGATGGAATAACATTTACAATGAAGCTTAGACAAAATTATGAGTTTCCCGTTATAATGCTTTCTGCAAAATCAGAAGAAGTGGATAAAATAATGGGATTAAATATAGGTGCAGATGATTATGTTACTAAGCCATTTAGACCATTAGAACTATTAGCAAGAGTAAACTCTCAATTAAGAAGGTATACTAAATATTTAAGCATGGCACAAGAAAAAGAAAAGGTAGAAAATGTTTATGTTACAGGTGGATTAGAACTTAATACAGATACAAAAGAGGTTTTAGTAGATGGAAAACTAGTAAAAACAACTCCAAGTGAATTTAAAATATTAACATTACTTATGAAAAATCCAGGAAGAGTATTTTCAAGTGATGAAATATATGAAAGAGTTTGGGGAGAGCAAGCAGTTAATACAGATACAATAATGGTTCATGTGAGGAATATAAGAGAAAAAATAGAAATAAATCCTAAAAATCCAAAGTATTTAAAGGTGGTGTGGGGAGTTGGATATAAAATCGAAAAACAGTAAAATATTTGTAAATTTAATAGTAGGAATAATATTATTCTTTGTAGCATTAGGAATGTATCTTTCATATCCCAAAATAGAACAATTTGCAAAAGAAAAAAATTTTAATCCATTTGAAAGAAGTGAATTTATAACATACTTGAATAGAAGTAATTATGCATTATATTTTGATGTAATAAAAAACAAATCAAAAAATGATGAAGAAGCTATAAATGCTATATTAAATGCAAATGATATGATGAATTCAAACTCAATGCAATCAGAATATAGTGAAGAATATATAAAAGATAGAATTGAATATGGGAAAAATGAATTGAGAAGTTGGAGAAGAGATATAGAATCTAGCCTTAGAAATTTAGAATATTGTGTAAAAAATAAAGAAAACAATGAGTCAGTTTTTAAAGGAAATGAGATTTTACAAAGTTTAATGAATGATAAAATTGATCCTAAGGATCAGGAAAGTTTAAATAATGTATATAGATTTTATATTGTTATAGATTTTGATGATAGAGGAAATGCAACAATAAAAAATACACATGGAATTAATGTAAACTATCTTTATGATCAATTTGAGTGGGATAATGAAGAAATATTAAACTATAATGGATTAGAACTTAATCCAATAAAAAACACAAGATTTGTATATGGTGTGCCAAAAGAATTGTTATATGATGATCAGATAACTTATTATATGGAAAGTACAGAAGGCTGGTCTTATTTAGAAGCAGAAAGCTTTTTTATAAAAATAGCACTTATAATTATTGGTTTGATGGCAGTTATTATTCCATATAAAAAATCAAAGCAAATAATTGGATTTGAAAAATTTTCAAAATTACCATTTGAAATTCATTTTTTAATTTTATTTATGGCTCTTATGTATATTTCAAATTCACATGAAATTATTATTATAGATACTATTAAAGGAAGTTTTTTAAACTTCTTTATAAAATTAAATATTACACAATCTCTAGCTATATGGATGGTAACATTAGTTAATGTAATGTATTGGTTTATATTATTATTCATAATATTTTTAGAAATATTGTTAATAAAGTATATATTAAATAAAGGTATAAAAGCATATTTTAAAACACAATGCTTGACTGTTAAGGTGTTTAAATGGCTATTAAAATGTTGGAATAATAGTATGGTAAGATTTAAAAATTTAGATTTAAAGGATGATAATAAAAAGAAGGTTAAAAAAATATTAATAATAAATTTTATAATACTAGTTATTATGTGTAGCATGTGGTTTTTGGGAATTATAGTAGCTGTAATTTATACAATAATATTATTTAGAATCATAACTAAAAATACTAATGAAATAAAGGATAAGTATAATAAATTATTTGAAGCTACAAATAAAATAGCAAAAGGAAATTTAGATATAAAAATAGATGAAGATTTAGGTATATTTAATTCATTTAAATATGAAGTTGAAAGTATACAAAAGGGATTTAAAAATGCTGTAGAGGAAGAAACAAAAAGTCAAAAAATGAAAACAGATCTTATATCAAATGTGTCACATGATTTAAAAACACCATTAACGGCGATAATAACATATACAGATTTATTGAAAGATGAAAATATTTCAGATGAAAAGAGAAAAGAGTATTTGGAAATATTGGATAGAAAATCTGAAAGATTACAAGAATTAATAGAGGATTTATTTGAAGTAAGCAAAGCTACAAGTGGAAATATAACGTTAAATTTAATAGATGTAGATGTTGTATCTTTAATGAAACAAACTTTATTGGAATTAGATGATAAAATACAAAAATCTGGATTAGTGATTAAAAGTAATTTTCCAATAGAAAAAGTAATGTTATCATTAGACAGTCAACGTATGTTTAGAGTTTTTGAAAATCTTATAATTAATATAACTAAATATGCAATGCCTAATTCTAGAGTATATATTGATATTAAAAATAATAAGGAATATGTTGAAATAGTACTTAAAAATATGTCAGCAACAGAAATAAGTTTAAATGTAGATGAAATGGTTGAAAGATTTGTAAGAGGAGATAAGTCAAGAAATACAGAAGGTTCTGGATTAGGGCTTGCAATAGCAAAAACATTTGTGGATTTACATGGTGGAAAATTTGATATAAAAGTAGATGGAGACTTATTTAAGGTAATAATTAAACTTAAAAAATAAAAAATACACAATTGGGGCATTTTATAATTAATTTAAAAGTTAATTAAAAAATGCCCCAGCAATTTTATTATGCAAATAATTTTTTAATTTCATCTAGTTTTTCTATAGCTGCATTATATCCATCGGTATATCCTTTTTTTAGTTTAGTTATATCTTTTTCAAAACTATCGATAGATTGGTTTAAAGTAGGTCGTATTATTATAGCCTTTCCTTCTTTTTCAAGAGTTTCACAATACTTTACTGTTTCATTATATAGTTTATGTCTATTAAGTAAAGGCTCTTTTAATTTAGGATATTTTTTATATAATACTTTGGAAGCAAACACATTTTTTTTACTAAATTCTTTTACATATTCCTTAGGACGTGTAAGAATTATTAAATGTTTATCATTTCCGTCAGATATAGCTTTTTTTATAGGAATAGGATCACAAATACCACCATCAAAATAATAATTATTATTGATTTTGATAGCAGGAAAAAATAATGGTATAGCACAAGTAGCTCTAAGCATAGTACATTTATCATCTAAATTTTTAGCATCTAAATATTCAGTTTGTCCAGTAATCGCATTAGTAACTCCTACCAGTGCTTTTCCTTCATACTTTAAAAATGTTTCCATATCAAAAGGAATTAATTTATTAGGAATTTCATCAAATACGAAATCTAAACCAAATAAGCTTTTACATTTAAAAAAATTTCTAAAGCCGAAATATCTACTATCATTTCTGTAAGATTCCATAACTTCTAAATTTCGTTTCTTTTGTCTAGACAAGTAGGATATTCCATTAGTAATGCCAGCTGAAACACCTATACAATAAGGAAACATAATATCATTATCTAAAAGGGCATCCATTACACCGGCACTAAATATAGGCCTAAATGTTCCACCCTCTAATATTAAACTAGCCATAAAATTCTCCCTTCACCACATAAATATATAAGAAAGTATATACCTAATTTGTATAATGGACAATTAATTTATTATATAATCATTATATAGGGGGTCAAGTTAAAAATTAAATTATTTAAATGATTTCTGTTTCTTGATGAAAGAAAAAAGTTTTTCAATTGATAAATGTGTTATTTAAAATTTGAATTTGGAGAACTATATAGGGAAACAAGTTTAAACTTTAAGTTATTCATGTTTCAGTTGAGAGTTTTAATTTTGAGTTTTAATCTATATTTTTAAAATTGACAATGGACAGTGAAGGTGAAAATTGGATTTCCAATTTTAAAGAATGATTTTTTATTAAATTTGCAGAGCAAATTAGTTCAAAACAATATAAAAACGCAGTTTTTAAGCATTTCTATTTTTAGATATTAGGAATGAAATGAGTAATATTAACCATAACTATTCACTTTTCACTCTTAATTCTTAATTTGTTTCAATCATGATATCAGAATAAACTGTAAGCTTAATAATATCATTTAATAAAGATTATTTAAAATTTGAACTTGGAACCCTATAGTGAAACAAGCTCAAAGTTTAAGTTATTCATAAATTTTTAAATGCTAAGTTTATGAGCATGCATCACTATTTTGCGTTCCAATTTTTTGATTGAATAATTTAAATGTTAAACTTGGAACCCTATATATATGTACAAAATAAATATTAATTAGGGGTGAGCATATGGCAGATTTATATAAATTATTAAAGACAAATATATCTAATGAGTTATACAAGTGTGAAAATATAGGAAAAGCTATAAGTGAAGAAAAATATTTAGAAGATTGCTTAATACAGGAAGAAACCTTGGATTATATAGAAGAAAGTGGTGTTGAGTTTAATGGGTGTTATTTTAAAAATGTAATTTTAAATGAATGTACATTTGAAAGAGTAGATTTAAGTAATGTTGTTTTTGAAAACTGTGATTTATCAAATGTTAATTTCTCAGATGGAAGTATACATAGAGTAGAATTTAAAGACTGCAAGTTAATAGGTGCCAATTTTACTGGATGTAGTATGGAGAATGTTTACTTTAAAAATAATGTGGCTAAATACTCAAATTTTTCATTTTCAAAGATTAAATCAGTAAATTTTGAAGAATGTAATATGGAAAGTACAAGTTTCACAGAATGTAACTTTAGTAAAATATCATTTTCATATTGTGATTTAAAACTATGTGAATTTATGAATACAAAATTAAAAAATATAGATTTCTCAGATAGTGATATTTCAGGAATACTTCTTTCAGGTAATGAATTAAAAGGAGCGAGGGTATCGGCATTACAAGCAATTGAACTAGCTAAGTTATTAGGGGTAATTATAAAATAACAAATGGAAATAAAAGGTTAGATTGATAATCAGTCTAATCTTTTTATATTTAATAATCATAATTATTAACAAAGTGTAAAAGATGTAACGAAACAAAATAAAATATTAAGTAAATAATACAAATTTCGACAATTTAAATAGATAAAATTACCAAAAAAGATGAATTTCTAAACTAAGGAGGGAAGTCAATGAAGAGAGTAGTTGCAGGGTTGGTAGCTATGGCATTAATAACGTCATATAGTGTGCCAGTATTTGCTGAAACAAATGTGGGGGAACATGTAACAGAAGTTGAAACTAAAACAACGCCTGTTAAATTAAAGGGAGATTTAGAAGTAGATATTAACTTTAAGATGCCAATAAGAAATACAACAGAAGAGTCGACTGATATTAAAGTTACACTTAATAGTAGTAGTGATTCTATTGTATTGCCATTAGGTGGGGCAGGTTCAGAAGAAGTTGAAAAAGTTGAAAAAGTGACTTTTAATGGTGAGGAAATAACATATAAAGTAAGAAAGCTAAATCATGAAGGTAGTGAAGTTACTAAAGAAGATTTAAATGTATACTATTATGCAATTAAATTCTACAATTTACCTACTGATAAGTATAATTTAAATTTAAATGGAACAGGATTTAAAAGTGTAAATATAGATAATGTAGATATTGAAAATTATTCAAAGAGAATATCTATAAGTAATGATGGAGTTTTTTTGCCAGGAGATATAGATGAAAATGGAATAGTGAATGATGAAGATTATAATTTACTATTAAATAATATAGATACAACTAATTCAGAATTAATTAAGAAATATGATTTAAATAGAGATGGGAAAGTAGATTTAACAGATTTAACTTATGTCCACAATAGTTTAAATGTAAATGCTAAGGGAGCAGCTGTAGTTAATACTAATGCAATTATAAATCCCAACACTATAAAATTAGAAGAAAGTAAGGGCGTTATAAAACAAGGTAGTATAGAAGATATATTTGTAGATAATGGTTCAGCTGTAATTATAGAAAATACAGATACTATATCAGAGGAGAGTCCTGTAGAAATAGGGATGGAGTTTAATGATATAGTTCAAATGGAGCAAATAAGAATTAATCCTCAAAATTTAGGTTTAGCGCCAACAAAAGGTCAGGTTATTGTTGTAGATGAAAATGGAGTTGAACAAACTGTAAATTATAACTTAGAAGAAACAGCAAAGAATATAGCACGTTTTTCTGATGATACAGTAAATGGATCAATAGTTATAAATTTAGGTAAACAAGTAGCTGTAAAGAAAGTAAAAATAGTTGTAACAGGAACAAGTAGCAATAATAATCTTACTGAGATTGGAAAAGTAGAATTTTTAAATAATGTTTATGATAAAGTTCCAGAACCAGAGATGAATATTCCTAAAAACTTAAAGGTTAAAGCAGAAAACGAAAAACTTACATTAACTTGGGATAAAGAAACAAATGTTACAGGATATGAAGCTAAGTGTGAATTAATAGAAAATGGTGTAGTTAAAGAAACAAAAATAGTACAAACTAGTAAAAATTCAGCTGAATTTGAGAAACTTAATAATTTTTCAAACTATACATTAAGTGTTCAATCGTTAAATGAGGAGTGGAGTAGCGGATATTCAGATGGAGTTATAGGAACACCAGTACCAACTGAAAAGCCAGCACCACCAGAAGGCATTAATGCAGAGGGTAAATATAGAGAAGTTGCATTGTCTTGGAGTAAAAATAAAAAGGCAGAAGGATATAATTTATATTATAAGAAAACTGGAGATTCTGAATTTAAAGAAGTTAAGGGAATTACATCAACATCATATTCTATAAAAAATTTAGAAGATGAAGCAGAATATGAAATGTATCTAACAGCTTATAATTCTATAGGGGTTAGTGAAAAGTCTCAAACATATAAGGCTAAAACAACAACAATAACAGCACCAAAAACAACGAATTATAAATTACTAAATACACCAAATGGAGAAGGTATTACAACTAATCACATAATAGATGTTGAATATAGTGGTGGGTATAATCCAAATGAATATCCAGAGGGATTTAATAAATTTAATGTAGTAGATAATGATTATGCTACTCATTGGACTGATGCTGGTGGTAATAGATTTAATGGACCAATAGTAACATTTGATGAAGCATATGAAATGGATAGAATGGTATATGTTGCAAGACGAGATGGCGATTATGGAACCATGTATGTTAATCATGCAGTAAAAGTTTGGGAAGAAAGTGAAGATGGTACACTTGTAGAAAGAGAGTTTTCTAAAAATGAAATAACTGTTAGCGCACTTGAAAAAGGTGTGTATAGTGTTAAATTCCCAAAAGTAAATGCGAAAAAGATACAAGTTAAGCATCACCGTGCATATGCAGCGACTATGAGTGCATCAGAACTTAAGTTTTATCATTATGACAGTATAGAAGATGATGTAAGAGCATTATTTACTGATGATTTGCTTCTTGAATTAAATAAAGATGTAACTCTAGAGCAGATAGAAGAATTAGAAAATCGTATTAATACAAAAGATGAATATAGTGATGAATATCATCCAAATAGAGATAACATATTATTTGAGTTAAGTTTAGCAAAAAATATATTACAAGATAAAGAAATATCTAATGACATAATAACTGTAGATCAAAACATAAATAATGGTAGGAATGGTCACTTAGGGTTTGCTATGCAGCTTAATGACTATCAGCCACTAGGAATATCAGCAAGAGCAGGAGAAGAGATAGCTGTATATGTAGGTACTCAAGGCAATGTGATACCAGAATTAGTATTTACTCAGTATTATCCTGAAAGTGGGAAATGGAATACTACAGTAAAAAATCTTAAAAAAGGTAAAAATTTAATTACTGTGCCTAAGATTGGAACAATGAGCACTGAAAGAGGTGGCTCCGTATATGTTAGATATCCAAGTACATCTAAATCTAATAATGAGATAAAAATTAGAGTTAGTGGAGGAACAAAAATTCCAGTTCTTTCTGTAGCAGGACTAGAAAATGAAGCAGAAATTAAGAATACAGTTAAAAAATATATAAGTGAGCTTAAAAATTATGTAAATAATATAGAAAGTTTATATGATGGAGAAGAATATTCGTATGATCCAAAGACTAGTGTTTTAAATAGCACAGAGATAGTTACAGATAATGTTCTTTTAACAATTCCAGCAGAAGCTGCACTACAAGGAATTACAGAAGGAATTAGTGGAGAAGAAAATGAAGTTAATAGATTATATAATTCATTATTAGCATGGGAACAACTTATGGATATTTCCTATGGTAAAAAGGGATTATATGAAAATCCAGATATTAACAATGATGGAAAGGTAGATGCTAATGAAGCAAAGCATGCTATGCCATCATCACGTATAAATATAAGATATACAAGAATGTTTGATGGTGCATTTATGTATGCAAGCTCAGGACATATAGGTGTTGAATATGGATCTACTGTGCCATTAATGAAGGGTGTACCACATACTAAAAATGTTGATGGAACATTAAGTGAAGGTAGCTTATTTGGATGGGGAATTGCTCATGAAATAGGACATGTTATAGATGAAGGTCATAGAATCTATGGAGAAACAAGCAACAACATATTATCATTACTTGCACAAACTTTTGATGATAAGAGTTTATCAAGGTTAGAAACAAGTAATAAATATGAAGCAATATATGACAAAGTTACATCGAGAACAATAGGTGTTCCATCTGATGTGTTTGTAGCACTAGGAATGTTCTGGCAATTACATTTAGCTTATGATAATGAAACAAACCAATCATTATTAGAAAATGGACAGTCTTTCTATGCTAAATTAAATAGACTTTATAGAGAAAATACTATGGAAGCTGATAAGGATAATCTTTTAATAAGACTTGCCAGTGATGCAGCTGGAAAAGATTTAAGTGATTTCTTTATAAAGTGGGGATTAAGACCAACTGAAGAAACTTTAAAATATGTTTCAAAGTATGAAAAAGAGACAAAACAAATTCAGTATTTAAATGATGAAGCTAGAAGAAAGAAATTACAAGGTATAACTCCAATGTCAGGTTCAACTAAGGCTATTGCAAGTTTTGTAGATTATACTGATGGACAATATGTAAAAGATTCTAAAGAAGTAAAGCTTTCAGTATCTGTATCAGAAGATAGTGATAAGATTTTAGGATATGAAATATATAGAAATGGTGTACCAGTTGCATTTACAACAGAAAGTGAATACACAGATATAATAAGTGCAGCTAATAATAGAGCTTTTAGCTATGAAGTTGTAGCATATGATTATCTACTAAATTCTACAGAAAAAGTAAAAATTGGAGAGATAAAAATTTCTCATGATGGAGCAATAGACAAAGGTGATTGGATAGTTAGTACTAACACTTCAAATGATGAAGATAAAAATACAGAAATGAATCCAAGTGGACCAGTGGATAATCCATCTATAAATAAAGTTAAGGATGATAATATTTCAACAAGCTATGAGGGAACTAAAAAAGGAAATGAAGACCCTAATATAATAATTGAAATGAATGATAAACAATCAATTGTAGGATTTAAATATACTGCATTAGTTGAAGACAAGTTAATTGATAGGATTGCAGAAAACTCGATTAAAGACTATGAGATTTATGTAAGTAATGATAAAGAAAATTGGACTTTAGCTAAGACTGGAAGATTTAATGTAGATAAGAATAATCCAACAGAGCTAGTTTATTTTAATAAGGAAGGTGTAGATGGAGGAAAACAACTTTTTGCGTATGACACATCTTATGTAAAACTTGTAGCTAAGGGAGCAAAAGCTATATCAGCAGCGGAAGTTGATATAATAGCACCTCCAGGAGATAATGTTGAAATTTCAGATAATGGAATAGGCATATTAAAAGAAGACTTTAGATTTGGAAATGGTGAAGATGAGTATATTCCAAAGGATTCTATAGTTGTTACAGGAGAGTATCGTGGAGATCCAGCATTTAATGTTGTTTTATTAAGAGATGAAAATAACAATGTTATAGGTGGAGAACAAATAATATTAGCAGAAGTTCCAGAAGATGGTCACTTAGGTCAAATTAGTAGTGGAACATGGATATATTGGATAAGTAAAGAAGAAAGAGATTTATTAACGTCTAATATAAGAGCAGAATTATATAGAGTAGATAATGCTGAAACACTAGAAGGACAAAGACTTGTAAGTGATACTTTAAGAGTTAAAATTCCAGAAAATTTACCTGAGATTGAATTAGAGGGTGGAATTGTTCCAAATGAAATAACTTATAGAAGAAGAGAAGATTAAAAATAAAATAATTTATAAAAATTAACAATTAGGGATGAACAATTAACAATGAAGGATAAAACTGAAAGCTCAGTTTTTTTAAATCAATTTTAAAAATAATTTGTAGAACAAATTATTTAAAGATTATATAAAAACGTAGTTTTTATGGACTTCTATTCATAAATATTAAGAACAAAGTGAATAATATTAACCATCATTGTTAATTGCTAACTGTTAATTGTTAATTAGCCACATGTAGTTGTGGAATAAACTATAAGATTAAAAGAGATTATTTTAAGTTTGAGTTGAAACCCTGTAGGAGGAATAATGAAGAAAATAAAATTAATGATTAGCACGTTTTTAATAAGTGCAACAATGATGTCTATGAGCGCTATAGATGCTTATGCTGCAACGATTTCAAGATTAAGTCGTGTTCAGAAGAGTGGAAATGAAATAGCTATAGCTATAGATGATATGGAATCACAAGTTAAAGGCTTTCAAATGAGTTTGAAGATTGAAGGTGATGTTAGCTTTAAGGATATAGAGTGGTCTAATGATATTAAGACTAAAGGAAAATCTAATGTTAAATATAATGAAGCTGAAAATACGGTAGATATTTATGTAACATCAAAAGAAAACTTAGTAAATGATAAAAATGATTTAGAAGTTGGAACTATAAAAATTAATGGAAAAGAGAATGTTAAATATAACATAAAGTTTAATGATAGCAAAGGACATGATGCATTTAAAGCAGTATCTATGACATATAATGAAATTACGTATGATACATTACAAAATGTAGGTGATGGCGAATTTACTTACTCTGAAGTGTCAGGTGGAGGTTCAACAGGAGGGGGTACATCAGGTTCTACAAATAATAAACCAATTATAGTTGCGGACAATATTACAATAAAATTGAATGAAAAATTTGATCCATTATTAGGAGTAACAGCTAGTGATAAAGAAGATGGAGATATAACAAAGTCAATAAAGGTTATATCAAATAATGTAGATACATCAAAAGAAGGAAGTTATAAAGTTATATATGAAGTAAAGGATAATAACGGGAATGTAACAACAAAAGAGATAACAGTTACAGTGAGCAAAAATGTATTAAATGTTGAAGAAATAGTAGGAAGTACTAGATATGAAACTGCAACAAAGTTAAGTAAATATAAGTTTGACAAAGCTAACACAGTAGTAATAACAAATGGATTTTCATTAGCAGATGGTTTAACTGTTACACCACTTGCTTCACATTTAAAAGCTCCAATATTACTTACAACCTTAAATGATATTCCAGATGAAACTATAAGAGAAATTGAAAGGTTAGGAGCAGATAATATCATAATAGTCGGTGGAGAAGGTGTTGTTTCTAAGAAGATTGAAGAGAAATTGAATAAAGTGGGAATAAATAAAATAGAAAGATTAAGTGGTAAAACTAGATATGAAACATCACTAGCAATAGCAAAATATATAGATGAAAATTGTTATGATGTTGAAAATGTAGTAGTAGCTGGTGGATTTGGAGAAGCCGATGCATTATCTATAGCATCAGTGTCTGGAAAAGAAAATATGCCAATAATTTTATCAACTAAAGATGAAATCACATCAGAAACTCACCAGTGGTTAAAATCAGAAAAACTTAAAAATGCATACATAGTTGGCGGAGATGGCGTTGTAAGTGAAAAAGTTATTAATGAAGTTAACAAGATAACTTCTAATGATGTAAGTAAAAATAGATTAGGTGGAAAAACTAGATATGAGACTAATGCTATTATTATAGAAAAGTTTTATGATGACAAATTAGATAAAGCATATATAACTAAAGGATTTGAATTAGTAGATGCTTTAAGTGCAGGTCCAGTAGCTGCACTAGATAATTCACCCGTAATAATATCAGGTGAAGATTTAACAATAAATCAGATAAATGCATTGAAAAATAAGTCAGCTAATTCTATTATGCAGATTGGTGGAGGCGTAGCTAAAACAGTAATAGAAACATTAAAAGAAAATATAAAATAAAACTAATAGCAATCAATGTAAGATTCATTGATTGCTATTAGTTTTAATGTGTGCATTATACAAACATTTAAATTTCAAACAATTTTTAATAACTAATATTATATGTTATTGACTAAGTTTTTAGAACCTAATATAAGAGACTTTAATAATATATATTATAGTCAGATATAGGAGGTGCTATTTTTTGAAACAAAAAAAAATATGTATCACTAATGATACCTTTGTATCTCGAGAACTAGAAAATGAAAATTTTAGTGAATTGCCCTATTTATTGATTGGTGAGGTTGAAGGTAACGCTTGTGAAATAGATATATTAAGAACATTAATTAAATTTAATTTAAATACAATTAAAAATTATGTTGATATAGTAAAAGTAGAATTAGCATTATTTGTAGATGCAATGATAAATAATTGTAATGATAAATTTACCTTAGATATTTATAGAAATATTGAAGATTTTAATTTTAATACAGTAACTTGGAATACAGCACCACGAAGTGAAGAAACAGGTGTACAAAAAATTATTGATGAAACTAATATAAATAGTTATGTTAGAATTAATATAACTAAAATAGTAAAAGAATGGGTACAAGGTGTAACTCCAAATTATGGGTTGACTCTTTACGGAAATGGTAGAAGAGATATAATATCTTTTATGTCAGGCAGAAGTGAAAATAGACCTTTTATTATAATTCATTATAAGTGCAATCCGTGTTGCCCGACTGGAGCTACAGGTCCAACTGGTCCAACTGGTCCAACTGGTCCAACAGGAGCCACAGGAATAGCCGGAGCCACAGGAACAGCCGGAGCAACCGGAGCCACAGGAGCAACAGGAATAGCCGGAGCTACGGGAGCCACAGGAACAGCCGGAGCTACAGGGGCAACAGGAGCCACCGGAGCCACAGGAACAGCCGGAGCCACTGGAGCTACAGGTGCGACTGGAACGGCAGGAGCTACGGGAGCCACAGGAGCAACAGGAATAGCCGGAGCTACGGGAGCCACAGGAACAGCCGGAGCCACTGGAGCTACAGGTGCGACTGGAACGG
>NZ_JBWKMH010000032.1:0-445 GCF_056431285.1 Clostridium amazonense
AGGAGCCAGCGGCCGAAGGTGGGATTGGTGATTGGGGTGAAGTCGTAACAAGGTAGCCGTAGGAGAACCTGCGGCTGGATCACCTCCTTTCTAGGGAGTCGACATGAAGGTAATACTTCATGAAAACATACTTAGTATGTTAGAACTGGTTCTATGTTATCTGTTTAATTTTGAGAGTCCAATTAAGGAAACTTAATAAGTAAAATATTGATAGAAGCAAGCAGGACTAGGAAATGAAGTCTTGAGGAACAGAGCTTACTTATGTAAGTGAGTACCGGAAAGATTGAAATTGACGACGTAATGCACCGCTTATAGCAATATTTTTGTTCTTTGAAAATTGCACAGTGATATTAAAGTTGTTAAACCTTTAAATTTTAAAGAAATAACAATTTCGTCAAGACAAATATTAAACGAAAGTTTAAAAACCTTAAAATAGATTTATTTT
>NZ_JBWKMH010000032.1:455-1049 GCF_056431285.1 Clostridium amazonense
GGACTAAATGTTCCTGTATGGGGGTATAGCTCAGTTGGGAGAGCACCTGCCTTGCACGCAGGGGGTCAAGAGTTCGAATCTCTTTATCTCCACCATATAAGGGTCTATAGCTCAGCTGGTTAGAGCGCACGCCTGATAAGCGTGAGGTCGATGGTTCGAGTCCATTTAGACCCACCAAGTACTTTAAATAGTACATTGTTCTTTGAAAATTGCACAGTGATAATAAAGTTGTTAAACCTTTAAATTTTAAAGAAATAACAATTTCGTCAAGACAAATATTAAACGAAAGTTTAAAAACCTTAAAATAGATTTATTTTATGCGAATTTGTAATAGACTGAATGGATAAAAGTTCTTAGAAACGAGTAGTATTAGGAAATCAATTATCGAGGAACGGAGCTTATTTATATAAGTGAGTACCGAAGAATAATTGAATTGACGACGTAATACGAAGTTTATAAGAAGTTTTAAGGTCAAGCTACAAAGGGCGCAGGGTGAATGCCTTGGCACTAGGAGCCGATGAAGGACGTGATAAGCTGCGATAAGCTTTGGGTAGGCGCACATAGCCTGTGATCCAAAGATTTCCGAATGGGGAA
>NZ_JBWKMH010000032.1:1059-1500 GCF_056431285.1 Clostridium amazonense
GTACTACTCGTTTCTAAGAACTTTTATCCATTCAGTCTATTACAAATTCGCATAAAATAAATCTATTTTAAGGTTTTTAAACTTTCGTTTAATATTTGTCTTGACGAAATTGTTATTTCTTTAAAATTTAAAGGTTTAACAACTTTATTATCACTGTGCAATTTTCAAAGAACAAAAATATTGCTATAAGCGGCGCATTACGTCGTCAATTTCAATCTTTCCGGTACTCACTTACATAAGTAAGCTCTGTTCCTCAAGACTTCATTTCCTAGTCCTGCTTGCTTCTATCAATATTTTACCTATTGAGTTTCCTTAATTGGACTCTCAAAATTAAACAGATAACATAGAACCAGTTTTTCATGAAGTATTACCTTCATGTCGACTCCCTAGAAAGGAGGTGATCCAGCCGCAGGTTCTCCTACGGCTACCTTGTTACGACTT
>NZ_JBWKMH010000032.1:1510-1924 GCF_056431285.1 Clostridium amazonense
TTATGTTATCTGTTTAATTTTGAGAGTCCAATGAGACCTCAAAAATTAAAAATATTGATAGAAGCAAGCAGTACTAGGAAATGAAGTCTTGAGGAACGGAGCTTACTTATGTAAGTGAGTACCGGAAAGATTTAAATTGACGACGTAATGCGCCGCTTATAGCGATATTTTAAATCTTATTAGAAACAAGTAATACAAGGAAACTCCTGAACGAGGAACAGAGCTTACTTATGTAAGTGAGTACCGCAGAGAAGGAAGTTGACGAAGTAGGACGCCGTTTATAAGAAGATTTTTGTTCTTTGAAAATTGCACAGTGATATTAAAGTTGTTAAACCTTTAAATTTTAAAGAAATAACAATTTCGTCAAGACAAATATTAAACGAAAGTTTAAAAACCTTAAAATAGATTTATTTT
>NZ_JBWKMH010000032.1:2218-2446 GCF_056431285.1 Clostridium amazonense
GGGTAAACCCGGGGAACTGAAACATCTAAGTACCCGGAGGAAGAGAAAGAAAAATCGATTTCCTGAGTAGCGGCGAGCGAAATGGAAAGAGCCCAAACCAAAGTCTTTGACTTTGGGGTTGTGGACAGAACATCAAAGAAGACAGGAATTAGTCGAAGATAGCTGGAAAGCTACTCCGTAGAAGGTAATAGACCTGTAGACGAAAATGGAAGTTTTCAAGTTCTGATC
>NZ_JBWKMH010000033.1:0-845443 GCF_056431285.1 Clostridium amazonense
TCTACACTTTTCTTGGGTTTTTTTATACTCTTTTTTGTAGTCTACAATTATTTCTTCATTTTTAAATTGCGTAGCATTCTTAGGTTTTAAAGTTTGTTTATATCTTCTATAATTACATTTCCAATTGGATATTAATCCACTATTTATATTATACTTTGCTGCAACTAGCGAATTGCTTCCAGATGATAAAGCCTCTTCCACAATTTTCACTCGTTCTTCTTCAGTATATTTTCTAATAAAATTTCCACTCATAATGCACCCCTCCATTCATTAATCCTAGTATAATTCCATTTGAATTATGAGTCTACATTTCTATAGGGGCCTATGAGGCATTCACTGTCCACTGTCAATTGTCAATTTTAAAAATATAAATTAATAATTAGTGTTAAAATTCTCAACTGAAACATGAATACCTTAAAGTTTTAACTTTGATTCCTATATTTATTAATAAAACCCATTTTCTTTTAAGAAATTTATAGTTATATCATTTTTATTTGAATTTTCTTTATCTCTTGAATATAAAATCTTTTCTATATACTTGGATATTACATCACATTCTATATTTATTTTTGCTCCTATCTTTTTACTTAGAAGCGTAGTTTCTTCTTTGGTATGCGGAATTATACACACTTTAAATGAGTCTTCATTTACATCTGCCACTGTTAAACTAACACCATCTAAGGTTATAGAGCCCTTGTAAACTATATTTTTTATTATTTCTAAAGAAGGCTTTATAGTTATCCATGTTCCTATACTTTCTTTTTCATAACTTGTTATTCTTCCTATAGCATCAACATGACCTGTAACAATATGCCCATTAAATCTTCCATTATAACTTAATGCTCTTTCCAAATTCACTTTACATCCTGCATAAAAATCAGATAAGTTTGAGCATCTTAAAGTTTCTGCCATAGCTTCTGCAACAAAATCATTTTTGCTTTTTCTTACAACTGTCAAACATACACCATTTGTTGCTATGCTATCTCCTATTTTTATGCCTTCTAAAACTTTTTTACATTCAATAATAAGCTCTGAACTTTTTTCATAATTTATTATTTGTTTTACTAGTCCTATTTCCTCGATTATTCCAGTAAAAATTTTTCTCATCTCCTTAATACTGAATATTACCTTCTATTAAAATATCCCCTTCAAAATCTAATACTTTTAAGTTTTTAATATTAAAACTTTCATTTATTTTACTTTTCCCTTCACCTTCTATTGGTGTTATAGCTTCCTTTCCCCCTATTATTTTAGGACCAATAAAAGCATATACCTTACTTATTATATTTTCCTCTAACAAGCTATAATTTAATGTTCCTCCACCTTCTACCAAAACACTATCAATATTTCTTTTACATAGCTCATCCATAACAGTTTTTAAATTCACTTTATCTAATTTTTTATCAACTTTTACAACTTCTACATTATAGTTTTTTAATGCTTCAAGTTTTTCTTCATTTTCCTCTGCATAAAATATTATAGTTTTTCCTTCTTCTTTTAAAAGCTTTGCATCTACAGGAATTCTTAAACTACTATCAATTACAATTCTTATTGGATTTCTTCCATTTTCTATTCTGCTAGTTAACCTTGGATTATCCTTAATTACAGTATTTATACCAACCATTATTCCTGAATATCTATTTCTTAATTTGTGAACATACTCTCTAGAATTTTCATTTGTTATCCATTTTGAATCATAATTTTTTGTAGCTATTTTACCATCTAACGTCATTGCCCATTTTAAAGCTATAAAAGGCACTTTATTAACTATGTAATAATTAAAAATTTCATTTAATTCTCTACATTGCTCTTCTAATACACCAACAGTTACGTCAATACCATGATTTTTTAGAAATTCTACACCTTTTCCACTGACTAATGGATTTGGATCTAGTACACCTATAACAACTCTTTTAATTTTACTTTCTAAAATTTTTTTAACACATGGAGGTGTTTTTCCATAATGACAACAAGGTTCTAAAGTAACATATATAGTAGAATCACAAACATCTTCTCTACATGAATTAATAGCATTTACTTCAGCATGATTTTCTCCAGATTTCTCATGATATCCACTACCTATTATTTTGTCATCTTTTACAACTACTGCTCCAACTAAAGGGTTAGGACTTACTTTTCCATGTCCTAATTTAGCAAGCTCTAATGCTTTAGCCATAAAAACTTCATCCATACTATTCTCTCCTTTTTATATTTAATCAGACTTATGACACTCCTATTTATTTCTCTATTTTATATAAAAAAACAAAAATGCCCTTAGCTTTTTATTGCTTCGGGCATTTAATAATTCCATATTAAAATTCATTTACTATTAATTATTTAATGTTAATTTTACAAGTTTAAATTTAAAATTTTTATAAAAATAAATACTCCAAGCTAAAAAGCTCGGAGCATAAAAATCATAAACAAAACCTATTTAAACAATATAAATAAACTTAATGTAAATTATTTTCTCTTCTCTCATCCAGACTATACTGTCGGCTTTGGACTTTCACCAAATCATGCTATAAAATAGCTCGCGGGCTGTAACCGCCGGTAAGGAATTTAACCTTGCCCCGAAGATACTATATTTAATTTTCAACTAAATATTAACATTGTTAATATTTTATGTCAACAGTTTTTTGAATATTATGTATTGTTTTTCTATTTTTTATTTAATTACCATCATCTATCTTACTACTATTTCTATCTTCTAAAATTTCTATACTCTTGCAATCAGTTGGTTTTGCCTGATTTTCTTTAAGTTCAGGATATACTTGTCTTTTACCTGTAAATATTTTTATATCTTCATCTTTTATATATACAACAAAACCAGGTTTTTCATCTTTCGTCACCTTTGCTTGCTGCTTTATATCTCCATCAAAATATTTATTTATAACATCTTTATTTTTATCTATTTTTTCAATATCACTTCCACAGGACATTTCTGCATTTAAAGCCATAGCTATGTTTTTTGCAGTGGCTACATCTGCTTTTTTCTTTGCATTTTCTTGTATACTTGCAAACTTAGGTAATGCTATTATTAAAAGTATTGCCATTATTGAAACTACAACAACTAACTCTATAAGAGTAAAGCCTTTTTTCTTTTTATCAAATGTTTTTTCCTTAGTACGTATACTATTTTTTATTTTCTTATTTGTGGTTTTCACTTTTACTATTCTCCCTTCACTAAACCATGTCTTATTTTAACCATTGCCAAAATAATTAATAATAAACATATTTTAGAGATAATAGTAAAAAATTAGCTCTTTCCAATTTTTTATAATTTGAAAAAGCTAATTTTCGTGAATTAATTACAAATCTTACTTATTGCATTTTCATATGAGTCTATTAAAGGTTTATATAAATTGCCATTTAAATTGTTTAGTTCTAGTTCACTTTTTATTCTATTTTCTATTATTTTCATAACATTATTCTTGTATAAATATTCAATTTGTCTACCTTCTGAAAGTAATTCAACTTCATATAATCTAACTGGTACTTCCTCTATAGTAAATCCTAAATTAAACTTTTCTATTATGTTATCATTAGCTTCTAAATATATTATAGTTTTTGTATTAGGAAGTAAATCTTGACTGTCATTTTTTACTGTTAAAAAGCCTTTCTTACCCTTATGAATTAAAATTTCTTCAATATCATCCAATTGTTTTGTAATTTTTCTTTTCTTTGGCAAAGTGTTTACTAGCTCCATATTTTCATACCTCCTAAAAATTATGTATCCTACACTTACAAGTTAATGTGTACTTTATAAAATATTTTTAGAAGTATAATTTGTTTTTTAATTTTCATTCTTAATAATATATCTATTTTTAAAATTATATAATATACCGATTTTTTAATATTTATTAATTAATATTTCGTGTTAATTCTTATATGATTTTTTAATACCTTACTAGATGATATTTGAATTCTACTATTAATGTATCATTACTAAATTTTATTCATCTAATTCTTAAAATATACTACCAAACAAAAATACTGAACATATCATGGGGTAATTGAAAATTCAAAATGTAAAATATAATATTTGATGGTCAATTGATTCATTTCAAATTTATATTTATTACAAATTTCTAATCTATACACAATAGCCGAGGTTTTAACCTTGGCAGTAATATATCCTTGCTAAATTTTATTGGTTTCATCCTTGAATATACCAATAAACAAGAAGGACAGACATCTCATAGTGCAATCACCTTTTTATAATTTATTACCCTTTTTAATAATATACTTATCTAAGAAAGTAAAGTCAGTCCCTAACAGATTACAAATTTAAAAGTAATGTAAATAACGCTTTGCAAGGTTAAAACCTCGCCTACAAATGGTGGAGATTTTATTTGATTACCTTCGTAGCCGAAACTTTAGTCTTGGCAATCTTTGATATGGAATATATTTTTAAAGTAATATACTAAATAACGCTTTGCAAGGTTAAAACCTCGCCTACAAATGGTGGGGATTTTATTTGATTACCTTCGTAGCTGAGACTTCAGTCTTGGCGGTCTTTGATATGGAAATACATTTTAAAGTAATATATTAAATAACGTTTTGCAAGGTTAAACCCTCGCCTACAAATGGTGGGGATTTTGTTTAATTGTTTTCGTAGCTGAGGTTTTAACCTTGGCGGATTATGGTATGAATGAAACTTTGGAATTTTATTATTTTTATGCACAAAAAACTGTAACTAAATGGATTAACCATTTAGTTACAGTTTTCATTTAAGGAATCTTTTTTTTCATCATTTAAATTCTTTTCATTAGGTATAATATACTTATTCCAATTTACATAAATATAAAATAAACTTACTACATCTTGCATGTTATAAAGAAGTATTTTTTCTTTCTTTTCTTCTGGCATTCTATTAAAATACTCTGTATCTTTCATAATTTTACTAAAAGTTTTAGCAAGGTTCGATCCACTTATAACTTCGCTTTCTCTTTTAATATCAAATTTACATTCAAGATTTTTAAGTCCAATAGAGGTGTTCATAGCCTTCTCATATTCTTTTTGAAGATCTACATCTTTTAAATAATCCTCTATTTTAAAATTTATATTATACTTATTGTACAAGTAATTTATAACAGTAAAGTCATTATTACCTGAAAATGTGATTATATACTTTTTATTCTTTTTCTTAATTAAATCTAAAAAGTATGTTTTAGACCATTCTAATATTTTCTTCAATTCAAATTTGTTCTCAATCATATATTGAGTAATCTTTAAAGTATTTTCTTTTTCATCATAATATCCACTTCCAAAAACTCCAACACATACTGGTTTCTTATAAACATAATGTTCTAGGTCAAAAAATATAGCTTCCTTAAATAAATCATTGTGTCCTTCAATTGAAAGAGCATTTTCTATATTAAAGTCTTTGACTGGAATCGTTTGTTCTTTAATAATCATGTTACCACTCTTTTCTAAATCAAAATTATCTATTTAGAACAACATACGTAATCAAATATAAAAGCAAAATTTTATTTTAAAAATTATAACTATTTAATTAATTACAACACTTTTTAAGCATGCAGCTCTATGTAATTATCTTATACTAATATAACTAATATTTTAAATTGATCATCTTTAATCCAATTTAAAAATTAATGTATTTATGTGCTTTGTTCTAAACTTAATTTAATCTTTGCATTAACATTATTTTGAGAAGAAATTTTGGAAATTTAAAATAATACTAAATATTTTCAATCACTTAAAATTTAATAATTTTAATCTTAAATTAAATTTTTTAATGATCATTTTAAAATAAATCTAAATTTTATTTTACTTTGTAAATACCTAACGTTTAATAATGTAATATTAGTTATTATATCATATAATTTTACATATCTTCAAATTCTATTTATAAAAAAATAATTTTTAATAAAATAAACAATAATTAAATTTGCTTTCATTAATATATTATAATTTTATTCATTATTAGTTCCTACATACTTTTAACTTATAATTCAAATTTGTATTCTTGTTAATTTTTTATTAACATATGTTTTTTATATATCTTTAATTAAAATTTATAATATATAAATTTTTTAATATTCAAATTTAATAAACTTAAATATTACTATAAATACAATTACTATTTTAAATATATTAAATTAAAATTTAGTATTATTCCCTCAATTTTAAATTTTTATACATATATTTTATTAACTTTTTGTTGACAAAATTGTCTAAACTTTATATAATGACATTGAGAATTAGTTTCAATGAGGAGTGGTAATTGATGACTTTATACGATTTAAAATCAGGTGACACAGCTTATATAAAGAATTTACTTTTTAATAATAAATTTTCTAAAAGATTACTTGCTTTAGGTTTTATCGAAGGAACTAAAGTAACTATGAAACAAGTCGCACCTCTTGGTGATCCAATAATAATAAACGTTAAAGGAACTAACTTAGCTATTAGAAAAAAAGATGCTAAATTAATAAATATAGAGTTAACAAATGACTCTGACACTGAACATTTTAAATTAGCCATGGAGGTATAACAAAAGATGGTTACTATTGCATTACTAGGTAACCCTAACGTAGGAAAAACTACACTCTTCAATGCACTTACTGGTTCAAACCAACATGTTGGTAACTGGGCTGGTGTTACTGTAGATAAAAAAGAGGGTTACATCAAAAAAGACATTAAAATAGTAGATTTACCTGGTATTTATGCCATGGATGCCTTTTCTAATGAAGAAAAAGTATCTAAAAACTTTTTAGAAAGTGATGATGTTGATTTAATAATTAACATTGTTGATGCTTCAAACTTATCAAGAAATTTATATTTAACAACTCAATTAGCACAGTTTAACAAACCTATGATATTGATTGTAAACATGATTGACGTTGCTAGAAGTAAAGGTATTAATATTGATTTTGATTTACTTTCTAAAAAATTAGGTGTTAAAATATTTCCTATTTCAGCATCTAAAAATGAAGGAATAGATACTGTTAAGGAATTTTTATCTAATGAAAATTTCAATTTATTAGATACTACTATAAATACAAAACACAATTTTGGATATTTAAATGAAAATGAAACATATAAATATATAGATACAATTTTAAATTCTTGCATGATTATTCCAAAAGATCTTAAAACATCACTTACTGAAAAGATAGATAAAATTATTTTAAATAAGTTTCTAGCTTATCCTATATTTTTATTAATACTTTTCATAATTTTTAAGTTCACCTTTGATTGGATTGGAGGACCATTGCAAGAATTATTAGCCTCATTCTTTGAAGGACCATTCTCAGATACTGTAAGGCAACTTCTTTCAAGTACAAGTCCTTGGTTCCAGTCTTTAATTGTAGATGGTATTATAGCTGGAGTTGGTGGAGTTGTAACATTCATACCTATAATTCTTACTCTATTCCTTGGTATGTCTATACTTGAAGATAGTGGCTATATGGCAAGAGTTGCTTTTATAATGGATAAAATAATGCGAAAACTTGGACTTTCTGGTAAAGCATTTATTCCTCTTATGATGGGATTTGGTTGTTCTGTTCCTGGAATAATGGCTGCAAGAACTCTAGAAAGTGAACGTGATAGAAAGCTTACTGCATTAATACTTCCATTTATGTCTTGTAACGCTAGACTACCTATATACGCTTTATTTGGTAGTATATTCTTTGGAAAGCATAAAACATTACTTGTGTTTTCACTTTATACTATAGGTATATTAGTTGCATTCTTAATGGCACTTTTATTTAAACGTACATTATTTAAAAACGTAGAAGAACCATTTATAGTTGAACTTCCTGAATATAAAATGCCTGAACTTAGATCAGTTATTTATTTAACACTTGAAAAAGGAAAAGGCTTTTTAAAGAAAGCAGGTACTATTATATTCGCAATTTCCGTAATTGTTTGGTTCTTATCAAACTTTAGCTTTAGTGGAATGGTAGATATTAATGATAGCTTTTTAGCTTCAATCGGTAAATTTATAGCACCTATATTCAAACCACTTGGATTTGGTACATGGCAAAACTCTGTAGCTATATTAACTGGTATTGCTGCAAAAGAAGTTGTTATTGGTACTTTAGGTGTGTTATATCCTACTGGATTAGAAACAGCACTACTTAGTCAATTTACTACTTTAAGTGCATTATCATTCTTAGTATTTTGCCTTTTATATACACCATGCGTGGCTGTTATAGGTACTCAAAAGAAAGAATTTGGTGGTAAATTTGCTACTTTCTCAGCTTTATATCAAATTGTTGTTGCATGGGTAGTTTCCTTTTTAATTTATAATGTTGGAATGCTTATATTCTAATGGAGGCGAAACAAAATGATTGAAATTATAGTTACAGGTATTATAATTGTTTTAGCTGTATTAATACTTGTAAAACAATTTAAGAAAAAGATTAAAGGTGAATGTTCAAGTTGCAGTGGAAATTGTTCTTGTTGTAGTTCACATAAAACTAACGATAATAAAGAAAATGAAGATAAATAAATATTTAAAGATAGTCTACTCTTAGGCTATCTTTTTTTATATATAATAAAGTTTTCTAATTTAGATAACACATTTTCTTTAATGGAAATACTTTCATTACAGCCTTACCTTTTATGTCATGTTTATAATTTATTAAACCCACACTTTCATCTCTTGAGTCTAAACTTACATTTCTATTATCACCCATCACAAATATTTTTCCTTGTGGAATTTTTACATTATAATCTTCCCTATTTATCATTTTATTTTTTATGTAATTTTCCTTAACTTCTTTTTTATTTACATATAATTTACCATTGGTAATTTTGATAGTATCACCAGGCACACCTATTACTCTCTTTATAAGATATTTACCACCATCTATATCGCTATGAAATATTACAACATCTTTGTACTTAGGTTCTTTTAACTTATATATTAATTTATTTACTATTACAACATCTTTATTATATACAGTAGGTTCCATTGATTTTCCCTTTATATAACTAAATTCAAATATTACATTTATAACAACAAAAAATAAAATTACTTCAAGCGTAAATAATAGCATCTTTAAATTGATCTTTTTTACTAATCTATTATGTATTTTTACATCTTTTTCTGTATTTAATTGCACTCACATCACCTTAATTCTACATATATTATTTATATCTAGAATTATTAACATATTTTATATTTTTAAAACAAAATATCTTAGAAATTTAAAATTCCTAAGATATTTATAGTGTTATAAGATAATATTTTATATACTTTATTAATTGATACTAATGTGCTTACAGATTATTGCTATTTTTATATTGAGAACAAACTAAAAACTAAGAGTGAAAAGTGATGGTGAATATCCCCTAGGATTGAAATCTCCGCTACAATGTTTTATTTGTGCTTCAAATAAAAATTAATATAATATTTATCTGTAAAAAGTTCATTTTGGAGAATAAATTCCTAATTATAATATTCTTACTTACCATAGTTTTAATAGTGAATATAACTTTACTTTTGATATTTTATAAAATTTATCAATTTAAAAACTTTTTTTCATCAAGAAACAGGAATTATTTAAATTAGTATTTCTTTAAAAATTGATTTAGAAAATCTTATTAATTTGTGTTTTATTTTCAAGACCTGAACCCAAGGACGGGTTCAGCGAATGCCTAGACAGGACGTCGATTCATCCGTTTAGTCTTGGAAATAAAATAGCAAATTTATTAGATGTTCTTTGAAATTTTTATGAATAACGTTTTAAATAATTCCTGTTTTGGGTAATAACATTATTCTCATTTGATATTTAATTAATTTCATTTTCAGCTTAGAACCCTATATGTAATTCTATAGATTATAGAAAAATTGAACACATACTGGAACTAGCATACTAAGTATTACTCCATTTACAAGTGATATTATAGCAACTTTTGAGTTTGTAAATTTAGATACAATTGGAAGTGTAGTGTCCATAGATGTTGCTCCACATGGTGCTATTGCTGTATAATGATTTAACCTTTTAGCTATTATTGGTATAGATATTATAGCTAAAATCTCTCTAAATACATTTGATAAAAATGCTATAGCTCCAAGTTCTGCATTTCCCATCTCAGTTAACAATATACCAGACAAACTATACCATCCAAAACCTGCTGCAACTGATAAACTTTCATTATAATGCATTTTAAATAGCATTCCACCTATAAGCCCTCCACATAAACTTCCTATAATAATTCCAACTGGAATTATTATAACCTTCAACCCCATATCTTTTGCATCTTTCAGTACCTTTTTATTTGAACCTATATCTAATCCTACAAGAAATATTAATATAAATAAAACTATATTTGTAATGTCTTTTATGTTCATAATAAATGATTGTGGAAAAACATATCTTCCAAATATAATTCCTAAAATCATAGCTATAATAATTATTATTGTCATAATGTCCCCCTATTCACCTCTATATGATACTTTTTTATCTTTTTTAAACTTAATTTTTTCAGTTAAGAAATATACAACAATAATACTTCCTAAACAAGATAATATTGAAAACACTATTGCTTTTACTCCTATAGTGCTTATATTTTCTATTATTTTATCATCAGCCCCTATAGATGCTCCCATAAAAAACAATAAAAATACAACTCCAAATTGTTGCAATCTTCCATTAATTTTAGCTACCTTTTCTTTCAATGGAAACATAAAGCTTATAACCATACCTAAAACTAATGCCCACATAACCTTCATACAATCTTCCCCCTTTTATACTTATAATTTTTATTTTCAATTAAATTAATTAGAATCCTCATTTAATATTTCAATAATTTCATTTTTCATCTTGTAGCCCTATAAAAAATTTATTTTTTAGTTCTATTATAATAACTATTTCTATAATAATATTATATGGAATAAATTGAATTTTTTATAAAGCTAATAACAACATTTAGTAGGAGTTGATGAGTTTGCCAATTGTTACACCTATATATTTAAATAGTTCTAATGTAGTTTCTCTATTTAGATCTACTGTTGAAACTTTATCTTTAGATTTTAATTTAAATAGAAATACTATAGTATTTAAAACAACATTACCTCTAAGCGAACTTACTTGTGGTAGAATAACTCAAGGTACTGGAACAGTAGAGTATACTAGAGAATATATTAACGCTACCATAGATGCCATCTGTCAATCTGCTACAACAGCATTCTTAAAGCTTTATAACATTCTTGAAGACAACAGCCTAATGAAACATCTAAACAATGCTAGTGATTTTAATTCACTGCGTGTTGGAGATATCATTGAAATTCAATGTCCATTATTTAAAGATCCTGAAGTTAAAAATTTATTCTCAATGGCCAACTCTTTAGAATTACAAATGTTAATAAATAGTGATGATAAATCTATAGAAAATAAATCTTCTGTTAATGTTGCTAATTTTTTAGCATACTTAAAAACTACCTTAGATAAACTTGAAAATAACTACTGTGTAGATTACTTTTCAAAACTTCTTTTCTCAAAATACAGAATAGTTACCGCATTAAGTAAGGATAATTTTGAATCATCACTAACTTGTATAGAAGATAAACCACTAACAATTGTAGGAAAGGTAAGTTACATAGAACCATATTTAAAAGAAACTATGGTTGATACCTTTTTAGACCCTATTGAAAAATTTATTAAAACTAATAATATAACTTTTCCTTATGCAGAAAATTTCGACTTTGAAGAAGATACTCCTTATTACATTGGAATTGTTCCATTATCAATTCATCTTTAATCACAAGTAAAATAGGTAAAAGATTTACTTTTACCTATTTTATTTACTTATATTTAATCTTCATTTAGCCATGTTTTTATTATATTAGCCTCTTCTTCACCAAATTCAAAAGCTTGTCTTCCTTTAGATATTGCTTCATTTAAAGCTTTTAAATCTTCTTCACTTGCAGTTTTAATTGGTTGTGATTTTTTCTTTTTAGCTACATTTTTCTTAGGTTTTTTCTTTTGAAATGGTAAAGTCAAATAATTTATTAATTCATCAATAACTTCACTAAATAATGATTGTTCTTTTACTTCTTTTTTTTCTTTATCCATTTGCTCCACTCCACATAAAAACACATATTTGAAAGTAATCAATCACTTTCTTTCATCTTTATAATAAACTATATAATTATTATATCAAAATCCTATTAAAATAAACAATCATTATACAAAATTTGATAAAATTCATCTAAACTTCCAAAACCATTTCTATTGTCTCTAATTTTTATAATTTTTTCAGCTTTTTTAAAATCAATATTATTAATTGCTAATAAATCATATATACTTGCAGTATTTATATTTATCATTAGTGGCTTTTTACTATTCTCATCCCACAGCACAGAAGGTACTACTACACTATCACTTTTTATCCATATTTCTTTATATATATTTTTACTTAGACTTAACTTATCATCTTTAACAAGTTTTAATATATGGCTATAAAGTTCTTTATATTCTTCTAATTTAGTTATAAATTTTTCAACATTCCCTACCATTCCTATTAGTGATAACTCTTCATAAATCTCTTTTAAATCATTTGTAAAAGTTGTTCCTAAAGTTGTTGCTATAAATATTTTTAAAATTTCTTCTTTATCATCTTCAAAATACTCACACTATAATGTTATATAATCTATTGCTGGTACAGATCCTTCATTTATTTTATCTTTCATAAGATTCCATACTAAAAAGTTTTTAAGCATTACATTTTCAAAAGGTGAAAATATATTTTTTATATCTTCACTATTTGGTATTTCATTTAAAACAAATTTATTAAAGTCTTCCCTTTTCATATAATTATTTTTTATTTTATCATTTGTATTAATACGATAAAATACTGTAGCCATAACTCCTTCTGATGAAAGCATTTCATTTCCATTTAACACTTTTGTTTTATCATATATACATGATGTATGTTCTAACATAATAATATCAGATAAATTCATTGTATCTACACTTACACTTGGCAATATTTTTTTATAAATATATCCATTTTCCAAAACTTTATTTATTCTAAAATTAGCATCAATATCACAATGCCATAATTTTATGGGATCAAATTTATATTTATATCTTTCATTAAAACAATCTCTATATTTATTTATACAATCAAATGTTAATCTTTCAAAATGTTCTCCAAACCCTTCAAAAAAGGCATTATAATAATCTGTAATTCCCATGCTGCAATGTTGTTTAGTAGATTTACTATATTTTATAAACTCTGGCATAATATTAGTCATCATTACATGCCCTAATTCATGAGTAAAAATATTCATTTCTCCTTTTTCTATGTTTTCTTCATCTAACACCAAATCTACAAAATTTAAATTTTTGTAGATTAATTTTTCATCATTTTCTTTAATAACAATTCCTTTTCTATTAAACCCACCTATATTTTTAGATATAAAGAGTAAATCCGTTCCCTCTAAATTATTTGATAAATTTCTACTGCACTTATTTAATCTAATACATGTTTTATTAAAATCATAGCTTAATTCTTTCATTATTTTTTTATATAATTCACAATTTTCATCTAGATATTCTCCGCATAACATTCCATTATAATTTTCTAATTCGGTAATTATCTTTATTTTTTCATCACTATTTTTAAATACATAGTCCATAATTACAACCCTTTTCATATAGTACTCTATCCTCAAATATTTTAGAATTGAGATTAAATACTACTTCTTTTATAATTTTTTTATTTATAAATCCAAGTTTTTCATTTAATTTAATTGATGCTATATTACCTGGATGAATATACGCCTGAATAGATTTGAATTTTAAATCTTCAAATGCATATTTTAATACTTCTAGTCCACATTCAGTCATTATATTTCTTCTCCAATATTTTATATTAAGCATATAGCCTATTTGTACTGTTGATTCATCAAAGTCAAAATCATGAAGTGTTATAGTACCTACAACTTTATTAGTATTTTTGTCCTCAATACACCATCTTATAAATCTCTTTTCTTTAAAACCTTTTTTAAAACTCATTATTGATTTTTTAGCTTGCTCAAATGTTGTCATATTTTTCATGCTTTGATATTTAACAGCTTCTTCACTAGAATATATTTCATAAACATCTAAATAATCTTCTTCTTTTGCTTCTCTTAACCAAAATCTTTTTGTTTCTATTGTAGGAAACTTATCAAATATAAAAGTAGCTTCACTTAAATTATTCACTTATTTTTTCATCCCCTTAGCTAGTAAAAACTCACCATTATCTACTAAACTTCTTTTACAATAAGTTCGTTCTTCTATCTTAAGTATAGTATCTAATGCAACTTTATCTTTTTCTATTTTTTCTGCTGCATCTCTAAATCCACTTATAATACATGGACTACCACCTAATACTATATTCTCTACTCCACATTTTTCTAGCATGTTCTCAAGTTCATCACTTTCAAAAAAATGTCTTGGTGGATGTGCTACCATTTCATGTTTAGGTAAATCTCCAGTATCTATCATTTCATTAATCATCCAATAATCTGGTTTTCCGAAAAATGATGTATAATCAAAATCCATTCTTCCTAATTGCGTTCTTATTACACCCCATTTACTATTTACGCTTATTAGTATATATCCACCTTTCTTAGTTACTCTAACTAATTCAGAAATAGCCTTATCTCTGTTTTCTAAAAGGTAATTTAAGGGTGCTCCATAACAAATTACAGTGTCAAAAGTATTATCTTTTATCATAGATAAATCTCTTAAATCAGCATTTATTATATCATCTACATTACTTATCAACTCTTCTTGTTGCAACTTTTCCTTTGCTATTTTAAGTTGCTGATCTGATATATCTAAAAGTGTTACCATACACCCTAACCTTGCTAATTCAATACTAAATCTTCCTGCACCACATCCAGCATCTAAAACTTTTTTACCACTTTCTATATGGTCCTTTAAAAAATGTATATGAAGATGGTAATTTATTCTGTCATATGCTGTTAAATTAAGTCTCTCCCATTCCTTTTCTCCATACTGATTGTAAAATTCTCTTATTTTGTTTGATTCGTACATATTGGGCCTCCTTTAAATTTTAAGCAAGATATTTATGAATACAAGTAAAGTCAGTCACAAAATTAAAATTTAAATAATTTTATCTATATCTTTTTAATAAACGAAATATTACATAAGCTATAAATACTAAAATAGCTAAATTCAAAATAAATGCTGCACAAATCATTAAGTCAAACTCCATAAAATTTCCTCCATTTCAATTATAATATTTCAAATCATTTTTTATTTATTAAAGAACCGGGGATTTAAATCCCCGCTACACTATGACTAATTCTTTAACTGAAATATAAATAATCTAATTTTCATTTTAATATTATAGTCTATTTTTTTACAATTATATTAAGATGTTCAGTACTATCTCTAAATTGTGGAAGTTCACAAGCTTTTATAGCTGCCTCTAAAAAATTATCATAAATATCAGGCATATATCTACACAAATTTTTCATTTGAATATTTAATCCACTTACAAAACTTTCTGCTCCTGCATAAGATAAAATATTAAATTTAGATTTTCTAACTTCATCTAATGCTATTATTGGCGTTGTAAAATAAGTCTTAGTAAAACTCTCTTCTTTAGGGAACTTTAAATCGCCCTTTAAATATCTTCCAAAATGTTCCTTATCAGCAAATACTTCTGGGAACTCACTAACAGCTGGTTTTAAACAACCCCATGTGTTTATATATGCTACTAATGCAACCCCATCTTTTTTTAATATTCTGTAAACTTCACTTAAAACTTTTAACCTTTCTTCTTCATCATGCAAATGATATAAAGGTCCCATAACAAGTATTCCATCAAAGCTCTCATCTTCAAATTCTTCTAACTCCAATGCACTTTTAACATAATATCCTTCTGCACTTAAACCTTCCTCTTCTATTTTCCTCTTTGCAATCTTAAGTTCATTTTTGGATATATCTAATAGTGATACTTTATATCCCTTCTTTAATAATTCCATGGAATATCTTCCTGGGCCAGAACCTATATCTAAAACATGTCCTTCTTTCTTAAAATACTTATCTATTAAATAAACTGTTGATTTAAACTCTACTATTGAATATGGATTGGCAAGTCTTCCCCATTCCATCTCTGCTTCACTATCATAATATTCTCTTACATCATCACTCACAATAATACCCCCTTTTATTTTTATTCTGTAAAAAATTAAAAAGGTATAGCCAAAATCAGCTATACCTTAAAAAAATCATAAAATATCGATATTTATAATACATTAATAACTTTTAAAAGTATTATATACCTATCTTTTTACGAAGAGATATTGCTGATGAATATTTTTCTATATTTATATTATTGTTATTATTAAATTGCCAATTATTATTTAAATATAGTTTCATCATTTTTCCCTCCTAAAAATAAGTATGTATTAATTATAGTTAAAAGTTTACTGTAATTCAATGGTTTAAAATGAATATTTTGTTAATAGTTTGTATCCTGTTTATTTAGTTTACTTTTTTTTATCAATCTTAAACTATGTAAAATTTTAAATTGAATTGTTGACTTAAATTGTTAAAAGAAATTTGAAACCACTCACAAAGCATTCTTCATCCTTTTAATAAATTGAAGTTAAATTTTAAATATAACATTTACTATTTTATCTTCTTTTTTTATTTTTTACATTTCCACTTTTCTTACTTTTATTTTTGAAATCATCTTTAGACTTAACTTTCTTATCATTAACTTTAGGTCTACTTTTTAAATTTTTTGTATCTGGTTTTTCTTTTTGGAATTTTCCTTTACTATTTGAAGTTCTTTTCTTTCCTTCAAAGTTATTCTCACCTTTTCTAGGTTTTATAAGACACTTAGGTCCAAATCCAATTAAATCTTCTCTTTTTGCTTCAACCAATGCTTCATATACCAATGTATATTTTTTAGGATCTTTATACTGCAGAAGTGCTCTTTGCATAGCCTTTTCATGTTTTGTTTTCGGAACATAAACTTCTTTCATTGTAAGAGGATCTAGCCCTGTATAAAACATAGTAGTTGACAATGTTCCTGGTGTTGGATAAAAATCTTGAACCTGTTCTGGCATATAATTTATATCTCTTAAATACTCAGCAAGTTTTATTGCTGATTTTATTGTACTACCAGGATGGCTAGACATTAAATATGGCACAACAAACTGTTTTTTTCCTACTTCTTCTGTAGTTTTATAAAATTTATCTATAAACTTATCATAAGTTTTTCCTGCTGGTTTTTGCATATATTTTAAAACCTCAGGACAAATATGTTCAGGTGCAACTTTAAGCTTTCCACTTACATGATGCTCAACAAGTTCTTTAAAGAATTTATCTTCTTTATCTGCCATTATGTAATCGTATCTAAGCCCTGATCTTACAAAAACTTTTTTTACATTAGGCACTTTTCTAACTTTTCTTAATAACTCTAAATACTCAGTATGATCGGCATCTAAATTTTTGCAAGGACTTGGGTATAAGCATTGTCTATTTTTACATGCCCCAAACTTTAATTGCTTTGAACAAGCTGGTCTTCTAAAGTTTGCAGTAGGACCTCCTACGTCATGTATATATCCTTTAAAATCTTCAAGTTTTGTAATTTCTTCTGCTTCTTTTAATATAGACTCTTCACTTCTACTTTGAACAATTCTTCCTTGATGAAATGTTATTGCACAAAATGAACAACTTCCAAAACAGCCTCTTGAACTAACTATGCTAAACTTTACTTCCTCAATAGCATCTATACCACCTAAGCCTTCATACATAGGATGATAATTCTTCGTATATGGAAGATTATAAACTTTATCTAGTTCCTCCCTAGTAAGTGGCATTTCCGGTTTATTTTGAACAACATATTTATTTGCATGTTGCTGAACTATAGGTTTTCCTATTACAGGGTCTTGCTCTTCATATTGAGCCTTAAACGCTTCTGCATATTTAATCTTATCTTTACATATTTCTTTATAAGAAGGGATTAAAACATACTCATCTTTCACATCTTCTAAATTTTCTACAACATAACAAGTTCCTTTTACATCTCTTATGTTTTTAGCTTCTACTCCATTTTCTAAGTTTCTAGCAACTTCTACAATTTGTTTTTCACTCATACCATAAACAAGCAAATCTGCACCACTATCAATAAGCATTGACTTTCTTACTTTGTCACTCCAATAATCATAATGGGCAAATCTTCTTAAACTAGCTTCTACTCCACCTATTATAACCGAAACATTCTTATATGCTTCTCTAATTTTATTACAGTAAACAATAGTTGCTCTATCTGGTCTTAGACCCATCTTTCCACCTGGTGAATAAAAGTCTTTATCTCTTAACTTTTTACTTACAGTATAGTGATTAACCATAGAATCCATATTACCTGCATTAACTAAAAATCCAAGCCTAGGTTTACCTAGTTTCTTAAAATCTTCTACATCTTTCCACTGTGGTTGTGGTATTACCCCTACTTTATATCCTTCATTTTCTAGTACTCTGCCAATAATTGCAGTACCAAAACTATGATGATCTATATATGCATCTCCTGTAACTATAATAAAATCTAACTCATCCCAGCCTCTTTTTTCCATATCTTCTTTACTAACTGGCAAAAATTTTTCCCTTGTCATCTCATCACCTACTCATTTGTATTAACATTCTATATGTTTCTAAATTCAACTTTAAAATAATTTGTTTTTCAATTTTATACTTAATTCACAGTTTATTTTTTAAACCATTTAAAACTTATTAAGAAAATCTATTGAAAAAAGGAGATAAAAATCCCCTCTATAATAATTTATTTGTACTAAAAATGAAATCATTATAATACATCTATAAATCTTAACATTTTAGATTTATTTTAGTCCTATACTTTATTTCTAATTTCATTAAACTTTCTATAAAATCACTATATGATTATACATTATAATTATATCAAATCATATAAAAATATTTAATTTAATATATATAACACTGTTCATTAAACCTATTTATACTTCTTTTTAATCACTATAAAACTTTTATTTATATTTCAATTTATAATAAAAAACTAGGAATCTATAACTCCTAGTTTCACATCTTATCTATATATTAAATATTTTATTAAAATATATTTATAATTCCATTTATATAAACCTATGTTAAGTGAATTTAATATAAAATTCACTATGTCATGATTTAAAACAAGGCGTAATTATTGCTTTTATTAAACTATTATTAGTTTAATCCTAGCACTCTATTTACCTCCTTGTTAGCTCTAGTAGAAGATTGTATTATCTTTTTATAAAGGTCTTTTCCATTATAACCTTTTTTCATATACTTAGTTTCGTAATACTCAAATGGCATATTAATGTTGTTTTCATTTAAATGTTTGGCTAGTTTCCTATCTTTCATCATTTTTCTAGCTTGCATTCTATACTTATTTCTTAAAAAATGAGCTTGTTTAGCTTGATCTTTTAGCGACAAAGTTCTATCTATCTCATTAATTATATTTTTATCTTGTTTAAGATACCATATTCTCACTTCTACATTGCTTAATTTTTGTATTGATTCTATGTTTTTTGTTATATCATTTGCTATTCTTACCTACTTTCAAATCTTTTTTGTTAAAAGATACTATCTTTTATTATATAACATATATCATTTTTTGTAAATCAATAATTATTATTTATTTGCTTTAATAAAATATCCACCTTTATACCAATTTAAATATTCCAGTTCTACATTCCAGCCTCTTTTTTCATATCCTTCTTTAATTTCATTTGGTGACAATTTATTTTTAATTCTACTATTTGATTCAATGTACCATCCCATTTGTCTTATTTCTTTTTTTACAATTTTAGTTACATCATCTAAGTATTTATTTGTATCTTCAATAAACATAAATACATCTCTACTGACTAAAAAATCTATACTATTCTCTAAAAATTTTTCACTTAAATTACATAGATCTAAGTTAATAAATTTGAATTTTTCACTTCTTACATCTTTCAATTCTTCAGCGCAATCTTCATCTAAATCTATACCATATATTTTTTCTATTGAGTTGTTACTTATCAATCTTCTACTTAAAAATCCACCACCACAGCCTAAATTAATAACATTTCCATAAAGTTTTTCATAATACCCATATATCTTGTTATTATAAAATATTTCAGCACTACTTTTATCTACTACTAACTCACTTCCGCATTTTTCACATTTTAACTTTACTTTAAAATCCGTTTCATCCCAAGGGTGATGTTCATTTTGAAGTATACTACACTGATTACCACAATTACATTTAGTTCCCCATATTAAAAATTTATTATACTCTTCCATCAACACTCTTACTCCTTGTCCATAAATTGTCTTAAAAATTGAGTTTCTTCTATTTTTTCAAATCCCAATGATTTATATAACTTAAAAGCTTTTTGATTCCATTTAACCACACCTAAAACAATAGAGTCATATCCTCTTTCAATACATTTATTTATAGCAAATTTCATAGTTTCTCTTCCGTATCCATTTCCTTGATACTTAGAATTAACCATTACAAAATCTATAATTCCATTTTCCATAAATACACTTGCTATTATTTCATCTTCACTATCAACTGTAATATATATATTATCTTTTCTTTTCAAAGTATTTTTTCTATTTTCATCACTAATATCTATGGATTTATATGGAGTAATATCATTTGCTTTTCTAAGCTCATAAAAACATTCTCCACCTAGTTTTTCATATTTTTCAAAATACCTATCTTCATAGTTTTTAAACTCTAAACTTGATTTACTTTGTTTAGTTCCATTATATTTCATATCATAACAAGAAAACCAAGTTTTAAATCCTAGCTTTTTAAAAAACTCTGTGGAATCTTCAATATCTTTTCTAAATGATGTAGTTATTAAATTTGCTTTTTCATTTTTTAAATATTCAAATGCTTTTTTATATAATAAACTTGCTATACCACTTTTTCTACTATTTTTTAAAACATATATGTTTATTGACCACTTATTAAATTCTTCAGATGTTTTATTAAGTTCTATAAATCCTTTTATACCACTTTCGTCATAAACAAAAGTAGTGTTGGTTTTATTTTCTGATCTTTTTTGAAATTCTTTAAGTTCTTCATCACTTATTAAGCATTCATCTTTTAAAATCATATTAATTTCATTTAAATCATCATCTATAAACTCTCTTACCATATTAACTCCTATCCATAAAATAATTACTTTTTAGTATAATATTCATCTTTTAAAAGTGAGTATATACAAGCATCACAAATTCCTTGATTATTTATATCTGCATTTCGCAATGTCCCCTCAAACTTCAATCCACATTTTATCATTACTTTACCTGAATTTTCATTTCTTGGATCATGACGAGATTCTATACGTTTAACACCAACTTCTTCAATTAAAAATGGAATTATTCCATTAAATGCCTCAGTTATAATCCCCATATGCCACCATTTTTTACCTATGCAGTATCCAACATGAACCATATTAATTTCTTCATTCATATGAACAACATTAATAGTTCCAATAGGTTCTAACTGATTTTCTTTTAATACAATAGCCCATTGATAAAATTTAGGATCAGAATAACTATCAACCCATTGTGTCAAAATATCTTTTGCTATATCTATAGATTTAATAGGCTTCCAAGTTAGAAATTTAGTTACATTTTCATCATTAGCCCAATTACTAAACATAGCACTTGAATCTTCCATATTAAATTTTCGTAATATAAGTCTATCTGTATCTATTTTTACAGTTCCTAAATGATTCATATTGTTTACTCCAATCCATATTACATTTCTAATTTTAAAACACGCATATTACAACTTAGTTTGTAACCTTGTCTTTTTAAACTATTTTCCATAGGAAAGTTATTAACATCAATATCTCCTATAATTTTTTGTATTCCAGCTTCACTTAAGGTTTTACTTCCCATTGTCAATAAATCATCTACATATCCTTTTCCTCTTTCATTCTTCACAACACCTATATAATTTATTGCCCCATATTTATCATTAAACTTTTGTGGAATTATAAGTCCAACTAATTTTTCATTTTTATAAGCTAACTTCCACCATTCCTCATTAAAGTCAATTTCCTTAAGCTCATTAAAATATCTTTGTGCTGCCGCTTCTTTTCCTAGTGTTTTAACATTTTCTATATCATCTCTATCTAATGTATTCTCTGTTACAGCTTCTATAGCTTTTACATATTCTTTTTCGCCAACTTCTTTTAATGTTTTAAAATTTAAACCTTTACTTAAACTTTTAACTTCCCTTATGTTACTTTTATCCCATAGATAGCTATATTTTTCTTGTGTTATTTTAAATCCCACATTTAAAAACATATTTTTATAATTTTTAAACTGTACATTATCTGAGTAAAGATGTGCCTCTACACTATCATATCCCTGACTCTTTACGTCATCTATAACATATTTTAAAAACTTTTCTCTAATATCATCTCTACGTTCGTAAATATTAATTCTTAAAATTTGAAAATTATCATCAAATGATCCCCCAACTATTCTTCCAATGAATTTCCCCTCATCCTCTAAAACATAACACCACTTAAGTTTAACTATATCATCATTAATATCTAATAATAAACTGTCTTTAAAAGCCTCACTATCAACCATACTAATTTTTGAATATTTATCAACTTCATCAATATTTATGCTTCTAATTCTCAAATCATACCCTCCATTTTCAAATATTAATTCTTAATTATATTTTTTTCCATATAAACTATATTATTTATAGTTTTAAATCCTCTTCTTTCATAAAAGCCTTCTGCTTTATCATCTCTAGTTGTAAATAATGTAATGTTTCTTATATCTTTTTCCTTAAGTCTTTTGGTTAATTCTTCTAAAAGCTTAGAGCCTATACCTCTACTTTCCACCTCAGAGTTTGTCCAAAATTCCTTTATATTAAAATTCATTCCATCATAATAAATTTCTTCATTACCAATAATTGCACCTAAAAATTCATTATTTTCTGATGCAATTAAACCATAAAATCCTTGTGTATTCATTGTCATACTAAGTCTTTTAAATGCAGTTTCATAAGTCCACTTATCATTCCAAGGCTCTTTATTAAATGCCTTAATATATGAATGAACAACCTTCTCCAAATCTTCTCTTACAAACTCTTTATAATTCATAAATTTCCTCCTAAGTTTTATATATTTAAACTCTTTGATATATACTATAATACAATATTATTTTTCCTTTAAAAAATATTGATTATATCTTTAATATTTTTAAATAAATATTGTATTTCCTTTAACTTCTCATTCCCAATAGTTATTTCTTTTTCATTAACTTTAATTCCACCATTTGATTCATAAAACTTACGACCACCATAATTATCATTTAAAGCCCATAAAGAAACACTTTGCAAATTTAATTTGTTGAAACTTTCTAATATCTTTTTGAATAACATTTTTCCTATACCATTATTTTGATAATCTTTTAAAACATAAAGTCCATAAATCTCTGCATTTTTAATCTCAGTGTCTTTCTTTTCATAACCACCTGATATAAAACCAACTATTGTTTCATTTTCCTCTTCAGCTACATAAATTATTCTTAAGCCCATATCATTATCTAACATGCTTTTCCAACTTTTTTCTCTGTTTTCATATGACAATCTTTCTAAATACTCATTGCATATAATATCCTTATATGCACTTTTCCAAGTATCTACATGAACTTTTGCAATTTCTTTAGCATCATTTATTGTAGCTTTTCTAATTATCACTTTTATTCCCCTTCCAAAATTAACATTTTTAAATTTTTAATTTACAATTAGGGTTAAAGTTTCTGCCAATGATCCATCATCTATTCTAAAGATACTTTCTGACTTAAATCCATATTTCTCTAATATTTTTCTAGATGCTATATTTTTAGGATTTATTATAGCACTGGCTTTTTTTACAGATGTTATCTTTTTACATCTATTTAATAAAACCCTTACAATTTCTGTTCCATATCCATTTCCCCAATATTGTGGTAATAATAAATATTCTAGTTCAACTTCATCTAAAGATTCATTAATATTAATTGAACAAATACCAATAAACTCCTCAGTATTATTTATAAAAACTTTGAAACTTCCTAATTCATTATACTTTAAACTATTTTTAAGTATACCTTTATAACATTTTTTTGCTTCTTCTAAAGTGAATACTCTTCCATAATTCATTACCATTACATCTTCATTAAAAAACACTTGAGAAAAATACTTAAAATCATCTTCTGAAAAAACTTTCTTTAAAATTAATTCATTATCCATAGAAATACCTCATTTCTATTTATTTCATGAACTTAAAAACTTTAACTTCTCTCATTGGATAAAACTCATACAATCCAAGAGATACTATTTTACCTTTAAACGGCTCAAAGTTTTTATTTATTATAGGTATTGATTTTAAAATTTTTTCTTCATTATCATCAATAATAATAGTAGCATGTGGAACCCAATTTTTAGATTTAACTGTATACTTAAACCCAACTTCACCACATTTATCTTCATACTTTTCATGAACTTTACAATGTAAATCTATTAAATCCTCTGAAACTTGTGGTGCTAAAAATGCAACTTCTAGAGAAAATAAACCCATATGATTAAAATTTATTTCCACCTTACTATTTTCACTACAAATCTTTTCTATATAATCACAAAGTTCTTTTTCTTCTACACCTTCATATGCTGCTAATGTTATATGCGGTGTTAAACTTGTGTCACTTAATCCATTTTTCTTCAATTCATCATTTATTAATTTAAATTTTTTGTTTGTATCTTCATCAAACATAGCAATTAAACATATAAACTTTTCTTCCATAATTATTCAACGTCCCTTCATAAACACTAGTTCTTAATTAGAATATAATTATTCTAAAATCATAACATCAAAATCTCTTTCTACATTACCTTCAACCTTTTTAAATGAATTATTTTTTCTAAATCCAACTTTTTTATACATTCCTATAGCTCGTTTATTGAATGATGCTACTGTTAAACGAAATTTCTTTGCACTTAGTTGATTAGTGGCAAACTTTATAGCTTCTATTAAAAATCTACTTCCTAGTCCCTTTCCACACATGTCAGGTCTAAGTCCTAATCCAATGTCAACATATTCTTCATCATAAATTTCTAACTTATTCCCCTCTGGAACTTGAGCTGCCTTTCCTAAACAAAAATATCCTAAAATTTCATCGTTTTCATCTAAAAATGAAAAATATAAGTCATTTACAAATTCATCTATACAACTTTGTTTTCCCTCAATGTTATATATTTCATATGGCTTTTCATAAATCCATTCTGAAATTTTTTTTGCTTCTTCATTATTTACTTTTCCTAAATGTAATGCCATAAAATCTCCTCCAAAATATATATTTTAAATTAAAATTCTTTTTGCTACTTCTTCCTTAGTAATACTTAATTCATTTTGTCTATGATAAAATTGTTGCGCTTCATTATTAGATGCTGTAAATAAATAAAAACTAGATACACCTTTAGATTTAAAATAATCTTCTGCTCCCCTTAAAAGCTTTTTCCCTATACCCATGCAACGATTATCCTTTAATGTATATATCCAATCTACATAACCTGTTTTATTAAAATCTACTAATGTAAAATTAATGGATATATCACATCTACCTACAATTTTATCTTTATATTTAGCAATTATTATTTTTGTATTTTCCATATCATCAATCTTTAACATTTTTAATTTATTAGTGTAATCTTCTTCATTAAAATTCCATCCCCAAATATCTTTCTCAGTTTCTCTTGCTTCCTTTTCAAAGTTGCATAAAGCCTCAATATCATACTCTTTACACACAGTTATTTCTACATCTTTCATAGCTTGTCCTCCTTTTTTATTAAAGTTATAAAAATAACATAATATTATCTCACCTTAAAGTATTCTATGAAAAGAAAATCAAGATATTCTCCTATCTTGATTTTCTAAATTTAAAACAATCTCTTACTATACAGATTGTTTTGATATCCTAAATTTTTACTCCCTAAAATCGTTTTTTGTGTTACTCCCTAATTTCTAATCAAATTACTCCCTAAATTTAAATAGCTTTGAATTAAATTAAAATGTTTCACGTTTCAATTAGTATATTTTTTGTACATTTTATACTAACTCTATTTTCTAATTTTATTATAAGTTTCATAACTTCTAATCCCCTCTCAAATTTACTTTATTGCATTTTGTTCAATTTTAAATTGTGTTAATTCATTAATTCTGCTTTTATAATTGCCTCTTAAATTATCTTCTTTAGAATTCCAAATCTCAAATTCTTTTTCATATTCATTGTCTGCAATTATATTAGAATTAATACTTATGCTTAAATACATTTTATTGCCGCTCCTTGTAATATTACATTGGTTTAGTTAATACATTCATCATCATTGCTTCTTTAGAGTATTTCTTTTTATTTAATATTTGTTCTCTGCTTTTGTAGCTTTCGATGTATTGTTTGTATTCTTTTTTTGCTTGATTTAAATTATCTTTCATTTCTTTCACCTTTTCTTTCTTTTTCTAATGTTCTTTTACTAAATTCATTTTACTTATTTTTGTTAATTTGTAACTTTGCTTTTGTCTGTCACTCCCTTCTGAAAGTAGATTTTATAGCATATAAAATTATTACTAACTAAATATCTATATAAATACTTGACTATTTTAATTTTTTTATACTTAATTGCATAAAAAAAGCATAGCCATTCAGCTATGCTCTATTATCAACATACTTAATATATATACTTACTTATAAATTATATACTATAAATATTTTTACTTAGAGATAGAACTGATGATTTATTTTTCTCATTATTAAATTGTATTCTTTTAACTGTTATATTTGTTTTAATCATTATTCCTAACTCCTTTCAAAAATTTTATATATTTTGCTTACATTTATTAGTTTATATCTTTCCATTTTACATGTCAACCATTTTATGTTAATAAACTGTTAATTTTTTGAATACTTTTTATTTTATAAATTATCCTTTGGATTATTTAATATTTCCTCAATTCTTTCAAAATATCTTCCAATATGTATTCCATCAACTACTGCATGATGAGCTTGTACTGATAATGGCATTTTTAAAGAACCATTTTCTTTAAAATATTTTCCCCAAGCAATTCTTGGAATACTATCAACTGGACTCATATCTATTGGATGGCTCATACTTGTAAATGATACCCATGGAATACTAGTCATAAATATACAATTATCACTAACTTCATCATCTTCAAGTTCTACTACATTTTTCTTCTTCTCAATTTCATTAAGTCCATTTAATACAAACTCATTAAAATTATATGTAAATTTAGTAGAACAGAAATTAAATACATCATCTTGTCCCATAATTGTGAAAGATGGATTTACAGTTTCATGTTCAACTACAGAATTTCCTCTTATTCTATACTTAAATTCCTTAATTTCATTTGCTACCTTAGATACTACATAAACAAATGAAATAAAAAATGGTTTTTCTTTCTCTTTTATATATTCATAAAACTTTGTTATATCAACATTAGCACAAACATTTACATGTGGATAATCCATATTTTTATAAAGTTCAAATTGTTTTCTTCTATTCCAAGTTTCTAAATCTAATTCTTTCATATATATTGCTATTTCCTTTCAAGTAAGTTAATTATTTCTTTTTTTATATTATTAGGAATATCTCTTTTCAAGTTTCTTTCAAATAAATTTTTATGTTGTATTTCATTTTTACTAAAATATTCTTTTATTATGGGTATTCTTCCTTTTGGATCTTTCATTAATACATAACAAACAAACCAATCCTCTAATGAAGTTACATTAACACAAGTTTCATTTACATTCATTTTATCTACTACAGCTTCATCATCTAATAAAAAGTTATATTCTTTTTCATCATCAGTAACTATAGTAAAATCCGCCATAAACTCAATGTTAATACCATTAATAACGTATCCAAAAAATTCTTTAGTTCTAAAACTAGCTTTATACTCTAAATTTAATCTCTCATATTTTAAATCCATAACATCTTTTACTTTTGAGGCATCTTTAAAATTTATTAATATATCTATATCCTTAGGCTTATCCCATATTCCATTATTATAAAGCACTAAAGAACCACCTACTGCCCATAGTATATTCAAAGAATTTAGTACATCACTTACATCTTTTAATACATCAAAATACATCTACTCCACCTCTTTTTTCTACACATTTATACAAATTATGTACACTTTATAAGTATAACCTTTTTTAACCTAAAAGTTAAGACTATTATGATTACTATGGGGTTCCAAGTTCGAAGTTTAAATAACATATTTATCAAATGATATTATTAAGCTTACAGTTTATTCTAATATCATGTTTGGAACCAAGTAAAAAGTATAACACCTTCGTAGCTGAGGTTTTAACCTTGGCGGTACTGTATCCTTGCTATATTTCATTGGTTTAAATTTTAAAATATATTAATCAACAGTAGGGACGGACCTATCATATGATAATCACCTATTCATAGTACACTTCCATTTTAAATAACATATTTACATAAACAAGCAAAGTCAGTCCCAAATAGATTATAAATTAAGTTGGAGTATTGAAATTTGGAAATTAACGTTATGCAAGAATAAATTCTAGCCTATAAAGAGTGTGAATTTTATTTAATTATCCTCGTGGCCGAGACTTCAGTCTTGGTGTTTTTTATATGGTAATACATTTTAAAAATGATATAAAATAACGTTATGCAAGGTTGAAACCTCGCCTACAAATGTTGGTTTTTGATTAGATTTTCTTCGTAGCTGAGGTTTTAACCTTGGCGGACTATTATGTGGATATAAAATAAGAATTAGTATATATAAGACATTAAGCAAGAATAAATTCTAACCTACAAAGAGTGTGAATTTTGTTTAATTATCCTCGTAGCCGAGACTTCAGTCTTGGTGTTTTTTATATGGAAATACATTTAAAAATGATATAAAATAGTATTTTGCAAGAATGAATTCTCGCCTACATTAGAAGCCCAATTTTAATATTCACTTTTTAATTTCCATTGTCAATTAAAATGATAATTTAATATTAAAAAACACCGTATATTCACGTGAATAATACGGTATTATAATATGTTTTTTATATTTACTTTTTTACAAATTGAATTTCAATACTTATAAAGTCTTCCAATATCTTCTTGTTATTACTTTCTGTCCATCTATAATATTCTCTGTTTTATCTTGAAGTTCCATATGATTTTTTTCCATTATTTTAGCAGAAGAAAAGTTATCATCATCACAAGTAATTAAAACTTTTGAAATTCCCATGATTTTTGCTTGTTCTAATGCCAATTTGAGCATAAAAGTTCCATATCCTTTGTTCCATTCAGAATAACGAATGCCGTAACCTATATGACCTCCATATTTTAGTAATTCATCTGTAAGTTTATGTCTAATGCTAATTTCACCTATAAAGAATTCTTTTTCATCATCAACTAACCAAAAATAATTAGCACCAACCCTGTTTGGTTTCAAGTTCTTCTCATTTTTGTAATTATCATATTTTAAAAATATATCATAAGACCGTGCATCATCAAAGGCATATGTTTGAACATTATTATTTTCATATTCATCATATGCTTCAATATATGATTTTAAGTACTTTTTATTTGGTTCTATAAGCCTAATCATAACTATCACCCTTTTTCATAAATATATATTTTATTAATTATAATTATATATTATTGGTACAATAACTAAGTAAGCACTTATTACTGCCATAACTGTATATTTTTTAGATTGTTCCTTAGGTTTTTTATGGGGTTAATTTGAATTTTGATAATATTTTAAATTAGCCGTAACATATTTTTCTTTTAATTTATTTTCAAATTTTTATCACTTTAAATTTAACCTACTAGTTTTGTAAATTAATTCTATCTTCCTCTGTAATTTCTCTCATAACTTTACAAGGATTACCTACTGCAATTACTCCTGCGGGAATATCTTTACTTACCACACTGCCTGCTCCAATAATACTACCTTTTCCAATAGTAACTCCACCACATACAGTAGAATTAACACCAATCCATACATCATCTTCTATTGTAATAGGTTTTGAAGTTCCTATTCCTTCTGCTCTTTGTGCTTTAAGTATCGCATGTCCAGAACAAGCTATACAAACTCCAGGTGCTATAAATACATTTTCACCAATATATACTGGAGATGTATCTAATATTACACAATTATAATTAATTACAGTAAGTCCATGAGTATGTATATTAAAACCATAATCACAACGAAATGATGGTTCAATAAATGTTAGTGGATTATACGTTCCAAGCAATTTTTTTAAAATATCACTTCTCTTTTCCCTTTCAGAAGGTCCAGTCTGATTATATTTCCAGCATAATTCTTTAGCCTTTTGCTGTAACTCTGAAGGCATATCTGTATGCCTTGAACAATACGCCTTATTTTGTTTCATAATTTCTATAAAATCCATTATTTTACTCCTTTCAAATTCAGCTTTTCTGAATTTATTCATTAACTTTTCACTCTTCATTTTTACTTTTTAACTAATTAGTAAATTCCTATTTATCTTCATTTCTCATATAAGTAAAATTTACTTAACATTATCTTATTATGAATTAATTATAACATATTTTGTAAATACAGTATTATTTAAATCTTAAAGTATGCATTTCTTAATTTACATTATCTTCAAAAGGTGTTACACAAGATTAATTTCTCACGTACAAGGTTGTAGTTTTGATTTGATGTGCTTTATAAATTATGTTTAAATCTTGACTGACTCTTATATCATTGTAAAATACTAAATACTATTTTTTAATTCTTACATAAAAATACCACAAAATTCATTTATAAATTTTATGGTATTTTAATATATTGTTTATTTTTTATATAAAAATAATTGTTAAGATTGTCCAAGTTTATTCTTATATAAATCTGGAGTTTATCTATATTATTTTATTAATATTCTATTGAATTGCACCATTTTTAAAGTTATCACACCATTGCTTCAGTTCTTCGTCACTGTCAATCTTTAATATTTTAAAAATCTCATAAGCAAATTCAACAGCAGCAGTTTCATTTGCAGTAATAATCTTATTGTCAATAACTATCTGTGCAGGAATATAAAATGCCTCTCCTTTATATTCTTTTTGCTGTTGAAATAATTCTAAGCTGTCTCCTGTATGTTTAACATTGTTAAGCAACCCATGCTTGCATAAAAAAGTAGTTGATCCACAAATAGCGGCCACAGGAATGTGTAATCCTATAAGTTTCTTAATAAAATTTGCAATTTCTATATATTCATTTTCTTCCCATGAAAGTCCACCTGGTAGAATAACCATAGCAAGATTATTAAAATTCTCATAATCACCTATCTCATAGTCAATAGAAGCATTAATACCACCCATTGATTTTTTCGGAGCATCATCAATTGCAATTGTTTTAACCTCATAATCTGAAAAAGAATTTAAAACTGCAATAGCATAACTCCCTTCCCAATCATTCCATTGTTCTGTCAATACAATAAGTACTTCATTTTTAATATTGCTCATTACATCCCCCTATCTGTAGGAAGGTTAAAATATAATTACCCTCCTAATTTTTCTAAGATATATAAATTTATATGAATTCATAGCCATCCTCTCCTTTCTTAATATTAATATATATTTTTTTATGTAAAATAATATATATTAATACATATTATACCATGTATTAATAATTAAAAAATAAAAAATACTACAGATTTATTTCTGAAATAATATCCTTCTAACAATATTATTACATATTACTTATATTTATTTCTGTCAATTTAGAGTTTATTTAAATTCTGGCTTTTATCATCTAACTCCCAATTTATTTATATCTTTCTTCATAATATACCATCTCCTTTATTAATTTTTAGACAGTATACATACTTCTTACCCATTAACAAATTCTCAGATAAAATTTTATAAAAACTTATCTGAGAATTTCTACTTATTCTTTTGTTTCATCAAATTTTCAAGTAAATCCTTTCGCTTATTCATTACGGAATAAGGAATTGCAGTATTAAATACTATAAATGCTACTTTTAAAGCTAATACTGCTAAATAATTGTTAATTCCTATTTATAATCTACATAATTCCTTTTTATAAAAGAGTTGTTCTGTTTAATTTTTCAAAACAAGTTTCACTAATTGAATATTTATCTAAATCTAATATAGAATTAGAAGTTAAAGTTTTTTGCATACTTTTATGAATATCCTCTGTCTTTATACTTGCATTTCATACACTTATATCTACTCAAACTTTGTATATTTCTATTATTTGTTTTTATAAAATAATTCTTTATCAGCCATTTCATATCATTTACATGCACTTTTTATATTGTTATATTGATTTACTCTCTTTAAATTAGTAATAATTTTATTTTTACCAAATCAACTTAAAATTTCTATATTAAAAGTTGAAAATATATTTTTTCTAGATATAATAAAAACAACTGAAATAAATTCAGTTGTTTTTTTAAAACTTTATACTTAATTTTAAATAACTTTTTCTATTAATTTTGGTTCTCCACAGATGCGCTTCTCCGTATTTATTACAAATGAGATTTTTTAAGCTTTAACTATATTATCTTTAATTTACTTTTCCTTACGGTTGCATTAGGTTCATACTGATTATTCGTAAATACTTTCTAAGAAGAATAAATCATCTTGTGATGGTTCATCATTATATACTTCTTTAAATCTATTTAGTACATCTTGTTTATTATTTAATCCTTGTGTAATCTCTAAGCCCATGTTTAGCTTATCGAAATACCATATAATTTCTTCTTTATCACAAATTGACTCATGTGAACATAAATAATAATTAACATCATAACTTTTAACTTCTTCCATCATTGATACTAATTTTTTTCTATTAAAATAACCTTTACCTTCTTTTATACAACCATATGTTGAATCACCTAAAAACAATGTTTTTTCTTGTGGTACATATACTATAGTTCCATCCTCTCTATGTGGATTAATAATTTCCTTTACTAAACATGTTATTCCTCCAAGATTTATTTCTAATTCACCATCAAATAATAAATCAAATTTTATTTCTTCTAAAATATCAACATTTTGCAAGTTATCCTTTACCATTTTTATCTCTAACTCATCAAAAATATTCTTCCTCCTAGCATCTTCTAACGAATCATTATCTGTCTTTATTCCCCAATACATTTTTGCTAATTCATAAGTTTTATTACTTGCTATCTTTATAGCATCAAACCTTGATAATCCAAATATGTGATCCCAATGATGATGTGTTGCAACAACATAATCTATTGGTGGTAAATTCATATCCTTAATCTCATTTAAAAATTTTTCCGCATGTTTAATCGAATTACCTCCATCAATAACTAAGCAAGATTCATCTCCCTTAACAAGCCCTAATGCAGGACGTTCATTAGTATTATCATTTAGCAAATAATAAATTCTTTCAGTAACCTTTTCTAACATTCTCACCAGCTCCTCATATCCATAAAATAGTAATTCCTTTAGTAATATACTACAACATTAATATCTTCAAATTAAACCTTAAAATTTAATACTAAATAAAAATGAGCCATAATTGCTTTTTTATGACTCACTAAAATTTTATATTTTTGATTTTTCTTCTAAATTTATTCTCTCTATACTCTTTTTAGATAAAAATATCTTTCGGCTAACACTTTTCTACTAATACCAGATATGAAATGATTATAAATACTAAGATTCCGTATCTCTAATTCTTTTCTTATATTATTTTTCAGCCCCCAATTATTCCCATTCCCATATCTCATAGGAATATATATACTCACCCTCAATATAATGTTGAAGATTTTTATATGCCTTCTATTATTTCTAATATTTAATTATCCAATTTTAGTAAAAGCCTCATTTACTTATGGTACTATTCTTTATTTTATATTCTAAATTAACATAAATTTTTAATACCATTTTGCTATGTTATTTCCGTAATTATTCTCTTTGCAGCTTCCACAGCAGATAAATTAGTTATATCTATTTTAGAATAGTTTACATATTCAAAAGCTTTTCTTGATTCATTCAAAGCTCGTTGAATACGTTCAGCACTTCTATTGTCAATATTCATTCTATTTACATTTTCCTCTTCACTACACCAAAGTAAGAATGGAATAAATTTATGTTCTATTTGAGATATTTCTACTAAAACTTTTTGAAATACTTCTTTTCTTCTTCCATGAAAACCATATGAAAAAATGACAGTATTAACAGTTGTACACTTTAAATAATTTATAATTAAATCACTAATATTTTTTGCAATTGTAGGTATGGTATCATCATTTAAAACAAATGGATTCATAATTCTACACGAATCAGAATCAACATAAGCTGAATTTTGTAATTGTTTAATAATTTCTTTGCAAATAGTAGTTTTTCCTATGCCATTTGGACCACATAAAAACAAAATATTTTTCATCACAACACTTCCTCTTGAGAAAACCTTAATTTACCATATTTAAAACTTTATAAGTTTATTAAAATCTTATAATTTACTATCCTTAATTCTTTTCTCCATAAGATAAAACTTTCCCTTCCTCCAATTTGCAATTCCAACCGTTGAATAACCTAATCTTTTATACATCTTCAAAGCATATGGATTCAAAGTAAATGCATCTAATCTAATTGTATCTATTCCCATCTTTTTAAGCTCATTTTCTATGTGAATCATTGTTTTCATTCCAATTCCTCTATTTTGAAATATTGGGTTAACACATAATCTATGAACTACATAATACCTAGAATTAAGATATTTCCACCTGCCATTTAAATATTGCTCATCACATTCTTGATTTATCACATATGCAGATGTAATTATAGATTCATATGTACCTACAAATAATTGTTTCTTTTCTATATCATTCTCAATTACTTTTCTATCGGGATATATACTATCCCATTGATCAATACCATTTCTTTTCATTTCATTAATAGCATTTGTAAACATAGACACTATACAATCTAAATGCTCTTTTTGTGCTAATTCAAACTTTAGTTCTATCATATATCGATCATCCCCATCCCAAATATTTAACCTAATAAAAAAAATCATATCACTTAATATATGATTTTTCTTGTACAATTAGCCTATATTATATTTTATTTATAACCTCCACCAAAGAGTTTCTTCTTTCTTATATTTTTTAAATCCACAACGTTCTAAAATTCTTTGAGATGCTAACCCTTCTAAATCTGTTTCAGCAATTACACTTGTAACATCATTTTGATTTAATGCCCACTGACACATTGCTTTTACAGCTTCTGTCATATAACCATTATGCTCAAACTCTTTACCTAACCCATAACCAATCTCAACTTCACCATTTTCATTAGGAATATCTTTAAAATCTGCTGAGCCTACCACAACCCTATCTTCCTTACGAACTAAGAAAAAAAAGCTATGCCACAAATAATTATTAGGGTCATTTTGAGTTATTTCATATTGTCCCTTTACTATTTCAAAAAAAAATCCTTCCATTGGTTCTGCCTTATAATAACACTCTAATTCTTTTTCAAGTTCTTTAATATCTTCAATCCATAATTTTAATTGATTAGGCATTAACGGAATAAGCTCTAATCGTTCAGTTTGTATTCTCATTTTATCTCCCCCTCTTATATTTAATTTTAAAAGAATTTATTAACTTCCCCAATCATATGGTAATAATTCCTTAATAATTACTATTATACCATCATTAACAGCATTTCTAGTGTGATCTCAATATTATTAGAAGGTGATACATGTGAATTTATATGTATAACTAAAATTTCAACTTTACAATGGAATAAATAGAACGTTATTATATAATATATAAAACTTAAGAATATAGAGGTAAGTATGAATAGATTGTTTGTTTTAGTTGGTCCTTCAGCAGCAGGAAAAACATTAATATCAAATTTTATAGTAAATAGAGATATATCAAGATTTGATAAAATATTAAACAAAGCTGATTTAGAAACACAAAAGCTTATGATAGAAAATTTTAAAAAGGCAAAGACTTTACTATATAAAAAAGAATTTAAAAAAGTAATAACATCAACATCAAGATGTCCAAGAGAAAATGAATTTCAAGGCGTTGATTACTATTTTTATACAAAACAAGAATTTGAAGAAAAAATATTAGAAAATAAGTTTTTAGAATACGTACAAAACTTTGGTAATTATTATGGCACATCCTTTACTTCAATAAAGGAATCCATAGAAGAATCCCATGGAATTATAGTAATTGATGATGATGGGGCAAGAAAACTTAAAGAAACTTTTAAAAATCAAGTAGTTACAATATATTTAGATGTGTCAATAAAAACTATGGAAGCAAGAATGAAAGGTAGAAATGAAAGCTTAGAATCTTATAAAGCTAGAGTTGAAAACCTAAAAATAATAAACTACAAAAAAGAAGCAGATTATATTATAGATGCAAATGAAAGAATAGATTTAGTTATTTTAGATATAGTACCTATTATGAATTAAGATAATAGCCATAAAAACAATTGATTAAAGGATATAGTAACCTAAATTATATCCTTTAATCTTTTTTAAAATTGAAATTTGTATATGAGTTAAGAAGTAAGAGAGAAAAGTGAAGAGTTAAGGTGGAAATCCTAAAGGATTTCTTTTAATGCATATTAGAATTCGGTTTTACAGAATTTATTCATTTTAATTTTAATAAAACAGAACATGTTAATGTATAAATAAATAGTAAACATTATCCTCTTGCTATTTTTTTGAAACTTAGAGAGTTTCTTTCACTCTTCACTCTTACCTTTTACCTTAATGTTAAATTCCTATTTATGTCTAACTTTAAATCTAAGATTACTTATGATATGCTTCACCGCACCGTAAGTAAAAAAGTTTAGACTTTCCCATATACAATATAATTAATATAATTTCAAATTCAAGTTTTCATTATAATTTTTTACAATAAAGTAATTGACATTATTTATTCTAAAATGAAAGTTAATTGTAAGGAACTATTATTATTGATAATCTCACTATTGAATATCTACAATTATTAAATAATATAATTGAAAACTATACTGCATCAGTAGTAACTACTGATTCAAAAAATCTTATTTAAGTAATAAACATTAATAAAAACTTTTACTGGAACTAGAATATAAATGACCTTGCTTGAAAACTAAGATCCTTTATTAATCCAAAGTTTGTTTCTTATTTAATAACTAAAAATCTTATACTACTTCATACTTCTATATACAGAATTAATTTATATTTTTTTGAATATGCCATAAAAATATATCTTCAGTCATTCTTAATATCATTAATGCATCTTCCTGAACAGGATTATCTTCTCCATGTGCACCTAATCCTGACATTATACTATATAAAGTTGCAAAAAGTCTATACCTATTAGCACCTTTATTATTGTTAATCCAGTAAGTAAAAATTTTCTTTTTAGATTTTAATTCAGAACCATTGTCAATAATATGTTCATCTGTTGCTATTAATATCCCCTTCAAATAGTCCAAATCAGCAATATCTAACTTAGAAAAATATTTTTCAAAAGCTGTCCTACAATTATCAATGCAACTTTTAAAATTACCATTACTATATGTTTCTATTGCTTCATTACAATGCCTCAATACCTCTGGATTATTTACATTTAAATCTTTTCTCATTAAAGACATTTCTTCTTGCCTATTCATTTCTCCTATAGATAAATATTGTAATGAATACTTATATCCAAGTTCTTGTCAATCTATTTGTAAATAATACCCTAATAATTGTAATGTATTCCTAATATCATCTAATTTATCATCTTCTATATCAATACCATACAATCTTCTGAAAATTTCATTTAAAAATTCATTTAGTATTTCCTTGTCACCTTTAATTTTATTACATATTTTTAACATTCCCATTTCAGGATTAAAATTATCATTATCGTTAGGATATCCTCTATTATAAGTATATGGATTGAAGTAATATGTATACTCGTCAGCTAATGAGGATATTCCTGCACACCCTAAAATTAACTCCATAATCCCATTTCCTTTCCTATTTGCTAAACGTCTGATAGGAACATCTAAATAACTACATAATTGAGCTAACCCCTTATCTTCTTTTTTATCTAATAATATTTCCATATAAAAATCCTCCTTTAAACCTTATCAGGCATTCTATGACACTCATCTAAATATTTATGTGCCAATGATATTAATGTTAATATATCCAAAGTCTTGCTTTCATCTACCTTCCAGTTAATTTTAGGAGTATGCGCAACTGGATTTCTAACTAAATGAAAAATTGCCTCTAATAATTCTTTAACACCTATAAATTCACTTTTTTCACTATCTGTCTTCATAGAATTAAAAAATAAGTATGGATTGCCTTTAGCAAATGCTTTTTGAAAAAGTTCCCCACCATCTGTAGTCAATCCAGTTATTTGGCGTACACGTTCTGCCAACCCCTTTGCCGCCTCAAATACTGCATCATAATAATCTTTTCTTAAATAATCTTTAATACAATACTTCTGAACTTCACTATGAATTGTTCTATTATATAATTCTCTTTTTAAATGATTTACACGACGATCTACTTCATCCAAAGTTTTAGCTTGTACTACTTCGCTAATCCTTCCTTCTATACTAATAGACAATCCAGCCATCAAAAGCGCTTTATTTACTTCTTCCAAAAGATACTTAAACTTATCCCTACTATTCTCATTAATATAAGCAATCGGATTTAATGCTTTCTCAAAAAAAATATAAATCTGTTTGAATGATTTTCTTATATTAATATCATTTGCTAAACAATTATATAACCAATCCCGTTTATTTAACCCAAATGTGTAACCATACTCATTTCTAGAACCTCCATCATCTAGCACCTGTATTTGACTTTGTTGTAATAATCGAGATAGTTCTGTCTTTGTTAATCCTTTATTTGTATGAGCTAAGACATCGCATATAGCTTTTATCTGTTGTTCATTTAATTTTTTATTAATCATACCCTCACCTCACTCTAAATTAAACCCATATTGTATATGTTCTAGTTAATTATCCTACACTCTTAATCCATTAAGTTCTATTTAAAGAAAATAATTACATAAGGTTATTATTGTAATTATATCATAAATTACATTCACTTTTTATATTATTATATTGATTTACTCACTTTAAAGTAGTAATAATTTTGTTTTTACTAGATCAACTTAAAATTTATGTATTAAAAGTTGAAAATATATTTTTTCGATACATAATAAGAACAGCTGAAATAAATTCAGCTGTTCTTTTAAAACTTAATACACTATACATTAATTATTTTTTCTAATAATTTTGGTTCTCCATAGATACGCTTCATCATATCGTAAGTAAAAAAATTTAGACCTTCCCATATACAATATAATTAACATGATTTTAAATTCAAGTTTTAATCTTATTTTTTATAAAAAATAAGATAGACTTTTATAGCCTATCTATCCTAGATTACTATTTAACGTTGCTCCCCCTAATCTTCTGTTCAAAGACTAAAATAAATTATATTCCCTAGGTGGGTCAACTTTACTAGTTAAATATGGATTAGTTTTAATTGTAAGTCAACATTTTAAAGCTCTATAATTCTCTAAAATAATTATCTATAATATCCCTAATTACATCATATCCAAAAGTAAAGCTATCATATTCAACTAATAAAGTTACAAATAAGTCTTGGACTTCATCATCCTTATATCGTGATAAAAATAATATACACTCTTCCCAAAGTACATTAAACATATCAGAATTTAAAATAGAAAAGCTTAAAATTCTAGCTCTTTCTTCATTATGAACTCTTAAATTATAAAAAACTTCTCTTAACTCATCACAATTATCTATACTTCTATACCTTAATAACGCTTTAATTTTCTCCTCAGAAGTATCTTCTGCAATATTAGATAAAGCATAATACTCATAACTCGGAAACTTAACTTTAAGCTTATCAATATTTATAGGTTTATAATATTTATCTTCTAAATAAACCTCTTCATACACTATTTCTTTTTTCATATCTCTTTTTTTATCATAAAATTTTATAATTTCTTCAGAACCTTTAATTTCAGAATACTTCGCATTATTAATACCATAATTTATTCCGCTTTCTTTTGTATTATAATTTTCATATGGAAATACATTCATTATTGTTAAACATTTAATAGGTTTTCCTTCTAAATAAGAGGCAGTTGCTTTATGATGTCCATCAAGCAATAATCCCAATGCCCCTCTAAAATCTATTGCAAGTCCGTATAAAACCTCATTGTTCCTTATTTTTCTTCTATAATATTCTACTCTGTCACTATCATATACATTAGTCCCTTGTGAAGGTAATAAAAACTTTGGTTCTGCAACAATAGTCCCATATTCCCCATGATAAAAATAAGCACTTGCTGCAATATGATTAGCGCTATTATCTAATCTCCAAAAGAAGTTATCATCTCCATCTGTAGGATAAAACTCTATTTCTTTTAATACATAATACCCATCTTCTAATAGGCTTAGTATAGATTTAATTTTCTCAAATCCATCTTCTAGTCCATTAATACTATTTAGGTTATCAAGATTTTTTATAATCTCCACATCAACTTCTTCTCTGCCCTCTGCCAATGCAATCATTGTTGAACAAGTTGGACAATATTCCGAATTGTATAGTATAAGTGGAATGTTATTTAAGTAATATGCTACTTTTATGTTGTTATTTATATCTTTTACATACTTAATCTTAAGCTTGCTTTGTCCATTAGTGATTTTAAATAATATATCTGATTCACATAGAATATCTATCTTTTCTACTGTAGGTTTTATTGTCATACTATTCCCCCTATAATTTCTTCACATCGTTAAAAACTTTTACACCCTTAATAGTAAAATTTATACAATCCAATAACCTTCTTTTGGTATTTCATATGTTTCTCTATAGTTTCTTAAAATATGACTTACAGTTCTAATTGCTAAAATATCAACTCCATACAAGTTTTTTTAGCATAATGGTATTATTTTACATTTTTTACTTTTTATTTCTCAACCAAATCATATGAGTCTATATCCTCAAATGCTGAGGGCAATATTTCAATACGTCCATCCTATGAACGTGTAAGTTCCTTATCATATGGAAAACTAAAATTCTCTCCTGAATATGCATAAATAGCTTTATCATCTTCAATGACTAATAACCTATAAACATCCCCTAGCCCTCTACTCATAATTTCTCCTATATCCATAATTATAATATCTATCTCTATATAAAATACATCCACTTTTAATGTAATAATTGTACAATATTTTCTCCAAAAGAAAAAGGAAACCTTTCAGTTTCCTAATTTTTCATCTACCTCTAATACTTAAATAGAATATAGCATACACCACTAATATGTTTAATAATATTAGATTAATTAAAATATTTTAAAGATTTATTTCGATTTTAGTTCTCCAAAGATACCCTTCATCGTATCATCACCAAGTACGATTTTTTGTTTTAAGATTACCTAATAATTCAAGTACAGATTATACTTATATTATTATGAAGATTCTACTTTGTAAAAACACCACAAATAGTTTCTCCTGTATCTGAAAATTCCTTTCCAGCAATATCGCCATAAAATTCAAATGAATTGAAGCCTATGTTCTGAATTTCTGATAGCAGTACTTCTTTAGTAAAAAAATGGTCCCATATATTATAGCAATTTACAGTTTCTTCGGTTATTACAATAGCCTGCCTTAATTCTGTATTATCTTCATCATCATATTGATATACAGATTCTAAGCAAATATACTGCTTTTCACTAAAAAATCCACCCTCTGAACAATATTCCCATGAGCAACTTTCATCTTTTCTCATAAGCGGTGTAAATACATCAAAAATAAATTTTCCCTTTGGCTTTAATGCTTGATATACTTTTCTTAATAAAATAAGCCTATCCTTAATTGATAACGCTGCATAATCACAATATATCAATGTTATTATATCGAACTGTTCTTTATAATCAATTGTCAAATAGTTTTGGTAATGGTACTCGATATTGCTTTTATTAAGTACTGTTTGTTCCTTTGCATATAAAATGGAACGTTTAGAAAAATCCACCCCTGTAACAGAATATCCAGCGCTACTAAATCGCTCTGCATATAATCCAGGACCACATCCTAAATCTAGTAATAGCTTATACTGAGACGATGGCGCAATTTCTGAGATCCAATTTACTGATCTACCAAGAAATTCATGTTTACGAGTTGCCGCATCCCAATTAGGATTTAGATGAGCTGATAACATACCTTTAGAGATATGTTCATCATCCCAAAATTTATTTGTGCTTGGATCATATAGTTTTGGTTTTTTTGTATATTTTTTAAGTTCATTAAACATAGTTCCATCTCCTTATAATATCTAAAATTAATATAATAGTATGATTCTCCATAAAATAAAAAAGTCGCAGATTTACTCTGCGACTTACCTTAAAAAGGTTGAAAATCTCGCCTTGAGAGTAAACATAAAATCACAAATAAACATATTGGTATCACAAATAAACCATTACTAAATAATTAATTGTTAACAATTAATTATTTAAAATCAGTACACCAACTTATTTAATTTAATGATTTTATTCTACTTCTCCGTGCGTCTTATGCTATGCGATTATTTAGCACTAAGATAGCCGAACGACATTCCACCTTCCATAATCATACCATTATATACATATAATAACATAATATTTATTATATGTATATAAAAAAGCGAAAACCCAGCATTAGAAAATTAGTGTTAGTATCACTAAGCTGTTATTATTCTTTAACTTCGCATTCTTGTTAAGATAATCCCATACTTAAAAATCTAAATATACCCTCATACCAGCTATCTCCTTGTCTTTATTAATATATTTTTATAATGTTTTGAATATTGTATATATGTTACTTATGTTCCATAGAATCCGCAACAAATTTTTATTTATATTACTCAATCTTAAAAAGGTGGAAATCCTAAAGGATTTCTGTTTAAATATATTCAAATTCAGCTTTGCTGAATTTATTCATTAACTTTTCACTCTTAATTTTTACTTTTTAACTAATTAGTAAATTCCTATTTATTGCTATGTAAATTATCTGCTTACAACATTATATGATATGAGTTCAACGGCTTTTTCCAAGCTTACCTCAGAAGTAAATGTAACCTCATGAATAATCCTTATATAATCTTTTTCATTCCACCACCTTCGCATATCATCTTCACCAAAATCATTGCAATTCTGTTTCGTTTTATGCCTCTTTACTGTCTCTTCAAAAGGTATATCATAATAATATGCATAAATATTTGGTCCATATTCTAATATCGCAGTTTCAAACAGTGTTTTATACCATTCTGCGTTCAAAATTCCTTCTAAAATTACAACTTCACAATTTTGTCGTCCATACTTTAGTAACTCAATCAAAAGTGGCAACGCTTTTGTATTAACACCATCTCTTTCCATAAGTATATCTCTTCGAACAACATCTTGTGAAATCACCATGGTATTTCTTCCAAATCTTTTTTGTAAATTCTTTGCAAGAGTAGTTTTTCCACTACCTGAATTTCCTCTAATAATAATCAGTTTTGGCATATCATTCCCCCCACTACAAATTCCTTTTTATCTATATTATAAATAATTTTTACTTAAAATTATCTTATTTTCAAATTATGATATTAAATATAATATATTTTTCATATATCACATTATCCAATTTTCGAAGAATATTATTCATATCCACAATTTTAAAAGTTATGTTGCCTTTTTGTATTACAACATAAAAATACTGTACATTTCCTTTGAGTAATACAGTATTATCATAAATTTATTATTTTGTATTTACTTTTTAAATTTATTAACAAATTGGATTTTATCTTTATATTTAAAGAGTTTTAGTAAAATAATAGCGTTTTCCTGTGACAGGATAGTTTTCTAATGCAAACACTTCCTTGTATCCATGCTTTTTATAAAATTCAGGTGCTTGAAAACTAAAAGTATCTAAAAATGAATACTTGCAACCACGATCTTTTGCTGTTTTTTCTGCCTCATTTAAAATATTACTTCCAATATTATGTCCCCTTAATTCTTCACTTACCCATAGAAACTTTATAAACAACCAATTACCATGTGTACTTCCAATTAAACCAGCAATTTTATTGCCTGTTTCATTTTGTAAGTACACGCCTAAATCCTTTGGATTCTTATCTTCAATTTTCGCTAGATTATATTGTAATAAACCTTGAAAAATAACATATTCATCTTGTTTTTTAATTTCATCAGTAATCTCAAATTTCATTTTATACCTCCTTTAGCGATATTCTAACACAAATAAATAATCTTTATTTTGCCTTTCATTATTATATAAAATTCATTTCTGAATAATACCATATTTAGAAAAATATTCATATTTAACACTAATATTAATCTTTTAAAGACTTTAGAAAATACAGTGTTAGATCATCATCATTTCTGCATTTTGAGTATGGTTGCAATTGTTTTCCACTATACCAAACTCCTGTACCATAAGGAATATATCCTCGTTTTATATACATTCTTTGAGCAGTGACATATCTCTATGCCACTTTTCATCATAGACCGTATAATTAAATTATCCTTATTATAATCCCACCTTAATTATTAAAATGCAGATTACTAAATATTAGTTTCTTTATACCTTACTTTTTTACTATTAAACAATTCTTTGGTCCAATATAACTAATAGAAAAAGCAAATATAGCTATAATAATTACAAACGTTATAATTGAAATTGCAGGTTTAATAAACCATGATAACAAAAATCCAACTATACCAATTACTGATATTATAACAAGTACTTTTTTCAAACGGCATATAGCAATTTTAGGATTATATTTTTTCTGTTCCTCTATATTCATTTGATGATACCACTTTATCCAATTAGAGGATTTTTCAATATTAACCATTGAAATAAATATATATATTGCCAATGAAGCAAAAGCTATTACAACAATTCCTCTTTGAAATTTATCCATTTGCACCACCTCAAATTCCTATTTACATTAATACCTTTAATAATTCTACTTCTAGTTATTATATATAATTTTCAATTTTACACTGCTCATGTACCTGTTTCCCTAATATAGTAATTGCCTCTTTAGGACAATTGCTTAAACATCTATAGCACATAGTACATGTACTCTTGCTTTTTATTTTTCCATCACATTCATATAAATTTTTCATTGGACATAGTTCAATACATTTGCCACATGTAATGCATCTATTTTCATTAATCTTAACTTTATTTGTATATTCTTTGGTTTTATTATAGAACCATAATCTTTGACCAAATAAACCTCCCAAATGACACAAAATATTAAGTCCCTCTTCTGTAGGTTTTCCATCTTTTAAACTTTCCACTGAATTTTTTATTTTAATAATGGCTTCTTGTACAATCTTTATATTTTCTTCCTTAGATTTTTTCAAAGCTTGTACATCACCTACACAATCAGGCATTTTCAAATGAAGTCCACCAACAATCTTAGCTCCACATTTTTTTAATAATCTTGCACTACATCCTGCTCCATCACCACTAAATAAACCCATAGTTGCAATAATGAAAATCTTTTTGTTGTTGAATTTAGTTCTATTTTTCAAAATAAAATATCCCATTATTTTAGGTAAATTACTAAAATAAATTGGATAGGCTAAAACTATAAAATCACTTTTTTCTATTTCATGTAAGACCTTAGAATCTTCTATGGACATACATTTTGCTTTTGCATCAAGTTCTTTTACAAAGGATTCAATACAATACTTTGTATTGCCTGTTCCACTAAAATATATACCTAACATTTTTCCCCCTTATATCTTTCAACTAAAGAAAATTTAAATTTACACATTTAACCATCATATAATGATTAAATTGTAAAATATACCATAATTAATACTATTATTCCTTAATATAATGCTCTAATGTTTCCTTATCATATGCTTTTGTCCAATGATATGGTTGCAGCTCACCTAAAGATACAAATTTTAAACTATTGTCAGGTAATGTAACTGCAACCTTTACATCTTCACCCCAAAAGCGTAATCTTTCTTGACAAATTCCACATGGTGACAGAATTTTAAATTGACTATATTCATCATCTCTCACAACACATATGCAATGAGTTACTCTTAAATTATATTTATGCGCTTCACACATAGCTCCAACTTCTATACATAATTCTGCACTTGCATTTGCAGTATCAATTGCAACACTTATTAGATATTGTCCATCCTCCGTATGTATTACCGCAGCTCCACCCCATCCTTTGGGATATCTTTTTTTGATAAACTCAATAGCCTTCTTATACATCTCGTTTTCAATAATTTTATCTTGAAGCATAAATCCCTCCACTTTGCAAATGTATGTTAACTCACATTGTGCAATACTTTGTATTTCAATAATCTGATTTAAGCTATATTCTTTTCAAAATACATTATTTATAATTTTTCCATTGATTTGTATTAATAAAATATACTTTTGTTTATTGTAACACCTCCAATTCCTACTCTATTCTCATTATTTTATAAAAATACCACAAGTTCACTTCTGAATATTGTGACATTTTATTTTGCTATTTCTAAAGTTATATTACTAATTTCATAATCATCTCATCATCATCACGCTCTCCTGTGTCTTTAAAACCTAACTTTTCATAAATATGAATTGCATGAGCATTATCAATATTACATGTTAATATAATATTATTTGATTTCCCAAATGGTTTTGTTTTTATATACTCTATACATAATTTTATAACTTTAGTTCCATATCCTTTACCTTGATATTTTTCATCAATCATCATATGCCAAATATTATATGTTTCTTCATCATAATCATAAATAACCATAACATATCCTATAATCATATTATCTTTACAAGCTACAAATGGAGTACATTGATTATAATATACATATGCTTGTGCTAAACTGCGAATAGGATGTGATACGAACTTATCTTGTCCATATCCAAGTTTCAAATTAAAACACTCAATAAAATTACTTTCATCTACTTTCTTTAAAATTAGTTCATTCTCCATAAAATTCCTCCACTTATTTAAGGGAAACTATCGAATTTTTATCCCTTATTATGAAAATACCCTTTTCTAAACATACCAGTAATTATAATGACCCTATCTTTTATGTTAAATCTATTTAATAAATAAAAAGTTAATTAATTGAATAATTTTTGTATTCTTTCATAAATTCCTTAAATTTATCATCACCCATCTTATAAACCAGTTCTTCCTCAGTATAATCTCTTGTTATTCCATTAAATAATCCATTTTTACATTCATCAATTCCTAAATCCCTTATTGTTTCTATAGCAAATTCTTTATATGCAAATCCAATTGCAGTTATAAAATTTTTATCTTTAACAATTGGTTTATGAATAATATTTTCATACGGAATAAAATCAATATTTTTACTAATTTCATCCCATATTCCAGATGTAAAATGTACATCCTCTAATAATCCTGCCTTTGCTAACAGTATTGGTGAAGATGATATACTTGAAATCAAAATATTTTCTCCTTTTAATCCCTTTAAAAACTCTATATTTTTCTCATCAAACAAAGCAGGAATTGGATTATATATACCTGGAAGAATTAAGCAATCATATTCTTCTATATTAAATTCATCAAATGTCTTATGTGCTATTACTTGAAAGTTATCTTCACTAGTTATAACTTCTTTAGAAGAAGCAAATACTTCAACATCAATGTCAAAATATACTTTTAATCCATCAGTTAGACAAGAAATTTCTTGCATAGAAAAGTATGGATAAATCATAACCGCAATTTTTTTCATATAAACTCCTCACTTTCAAATCCCTATTTATTCAAAGTCATTTTTTATAATGATTGAATCATAATATACTTTGTAAGCTCAAAAAATATTGTACTCCATCATTATTCATAACCAATTCATATGCTTTTGCACTTCATTTCAAATTCACAGACACATAATTTTAGAAATCATATACACTATTAGGAATTATAAACCATAATCCTAATTTTGTTTTATACACGCCCATTCCTGAAGCAGAATTGTCATTATACAATAAATGAACACGTACATTTCTTTTATCATCAGATGTATATTCTAATTGTGGAGCTTCTTTTAAATGATATTTAAAGTACCCATGATAAAAATTATATTTCTTAGCAACTCTTATTGGATTAGTATGTATGAATATGAATGATGATAAAAAGCAAACAATAATAATAAAAAAAGCAATACTAGTTGCTTTAGGTTTTTTCATAAATAATTCCACCTTTCTTATAACTGTTGCAATTCTGAGTCTAGGTAGAATAATTTCAAATTAGTAATTATACTAATTTTATTGGTTTTCCAATTTTCTTATCCACTCTCCATTGTGGAGGGTTTGTATCATCTCCCCAGTACTCATCAATACTTATTATCTTTTCCCCTGAAAACCTTATAAACGATGTAGCATGAAATGAACTACTATTATCTGAAAGCCATACTCTTGTAACTGAAATAGCTAAATCGCCTATTACCTCAAGTTTTTCAACCTCGCCACACCAATTACCAGGATATTCACAGTTTGCTATTATATATTCTTCTACTGTAAAACTTTCATTAGTATTATGCCAATTAATTATAGCATTTGAATTAAAATATCTTTTAAGTTTCTTTGGATTTTGCTCAATAATATCTTTCCAAAGTTCTAGTACCCTATCCTTTGTCTCCATGTATTTATCCCCCAATAATAGGGCTCCAAGTTCAAATTTTAAATAACAAATTTATCAATTGAAAGACTTTTTTCTTTCATCAAGAAACAGGAATTATTTAAATTAGTATTTCTTTAAAATTTAATTTAGAAAATCTTATTAATTTGTGTTTTATTTTCAAGACCTGAACCCAAGGACGGGTTCAGCGACTGCCTAGACAAGATGTCGTGTGAACTAAATTTAGAAATATGTAATTGAGAATTCAATGTATATTTTTTATAAATCAAGGAAGTAATTTACATCAATAATGGAATTTTATTAATGTGAATTGCTGACGAAGAGTTATGAAAAATAGGCTAGAATTTAATTACATAGCTCTGAATTTAGTTCACTAATAGCCGTCTAGTCTTGAAAATAAAATGGCAAATTTATTAGAGTTTCTTCGAAATTTTTATGAATAACGTTTTAAATAATTACTGTTTCCTTTACTACTACCATTCTCATTTAATATTTGAATAATTTCATTTTTCAGCTTGAAACCCTATAATAACTTGCATTAAACATGTAGTGGTATGTTCTCTAAAAAATGTTTTTCTACATTACACTTATTTACTCCATATTCAATCATTTCATTCCATGTTTTATCTCTTTTTACTGGAAGCTCAAAATATTTCCCTTTCAATATAACAAAGAGAGTTTCGTCACTAAAAGTGTGTATATACCATGTCAATTTCACTTCATTTTTAAGCATTTCTAATAAGTCTTTTATTTTTTCATCTGGTACACGATATTCATTTGTGTGCCATACTGGACATTCATCTTCTGGTACGTTTTCAATTCTTTGCGAAAAGAAATACGGTTTTATTATCTCTAATACTTGATTGTTTTCTAAGCTTTCTTCAATTACACCTAGTGTAAACATTATCCACCTCCATAGATTTCCTAATAATATTAATATACATTTTATTATAGTAAAATTTTCAATTAGAATATTAAGAAGCACCTAAAAACTATAAATTAATATCTATTTATTTTTTAAATAATCCTCAATAGCCTTTACTCTATCATATCGTTTTCTTTTCCTATTAACTTGTAGCTGTAATTCTAATGGTGGAACTTTAACAATATTTCCATTCCATAGGACACTTTCTATATGATTCCTTGCATATGGCCCAAAATCAGATGGTTCTGGTTTATCTACAAAATCCTGTGGATCAAAAGCCAAATCTATTCTTGCATTTAAAAATAGCACACCAAAATAATTCACCACCCAACCTTTACTTGAAATAATAGGTTCAACAATAAAATCAGAAAAAATATTTTTTATCTTACCAATGTCCTTTGAATTTAGCATAATATCAACATCATGAGGCATAACAGAAATTCCTCTTATGCACAAAGCACAACTGCCAGTTAACCACCAATCTATATCATAACCTTTAATTTTATTTATAAATGATAACAAAGCTTTTTCCCATTGAACTTCTTTTAAGTATCCCATTTGTAAAAACATTTCTTCTGCATAATTCTTGAAATTCATTTTAATATTATCTATATTATCAATGTTTTTAGGATACTTCTTTACAAAATTTCCATGTTCTAAAGAGTAATATTGGCTTTCAAGAATGCTTTTATATTCATTGGGATACTCAGAAATTACAAATAAAATATTATTTTCATTTTCTTTAAATGAAATGTTCATATACCCCTCCCCTATTTAATTTCTCTATTATAAATTATTATTACAATCCAATTATAACATATTCTGTAAATACAGTGTTTTAATTTACATTTAATACTCCAACCAAACCTGTGATGAATAGATTCCCTTTCTGCCTGAAATAAACACACTTATTATACAAACAATTATTGCAAAAATCATATTATTTGAACCAAAAAGCTCAAGATATAATATAAATGAAGCAATAGGTGCGTTAGTAGCACCAGCAAAAACACCTATTAATCCCAAAGCTGCTGAAAAAGCAACCGGAATACCAACTATAGGTGATAATGTTGCTCCTAATGTTGCCCCTATAACAAATAGTGGTGTTACTTCTCCTCCTTGATATCCAACACTTAAACAAAGAGTTGTTAGTGTGAGTTTTATGATAAAAGCAAAATATGGAACATTGCCTTCAAACGAATCCATTAATAACCCTAAACTTAAATTGTTATATAATCTATTTCCTAATAAAAATGTTATACAAACCATAATTGACCCACCAATAAAAATTTTTATATAATCATCTTTAATATATTTATTAAAAATAACCTTAAAGAAATCAGTCATATATACAAATAATTTACTAATAATTCCAAAGCAAATTGAAAGTAATATAACTTTTTCGATATTAATAAAATCAAAAGATTCTATAGGTGGTATTTGAAAGTGAGAGTGCGATACACCTAAAAACCTTACAACTTTATCGCCAACTATAGCAGCTGTTATAGCTGGTAACATAGACGCATAAGTTAAACTACCCACAGTTGAAACTTCTACTGCAAATATACTCCCAGCAATCGGTGTTCCAAACACAGCAGAAAATCCAGAAGAAACCCCACTAATCAATAATATTTTTCTATCCAAATCATATTTTTTAAAGATATCTGCAAATAAGTTTCCAATAGTTCCACCAATTTGCACACCTGTACCTTCCCTGCCTACTGATCCTCCAAATAAATGTGTTAAAATTGTCCCTATAAAAACTAATGGTGCCATAACTAAATGTATTTTTTCATTACGCCCATTAATATTTTCAATAATTAAGTTATTTCCCTTTTTTGAGTTTTTACCATACTTTTTATAAAGAAAAGTCATTAACACTCCAGATAAAGGTAGTAACAATATTAGCAAGTCGTACTTTAAGTTTAATTCAATAACCTTCTCAAGCAATATAAGAAATCCTCCAATAATTACACCAGATAATCCTCCTATTATTGCTGAAATCAACACTAATTTTAAAATTTTTATCTTACTCATATTTTCTCCTTAATTTTAAATATTCATATAAAAAAAGCTAATGAAACTACAACAAAGAAAGTTGTAGAAGTCATTAGCTTATTAAGCAGTTTTGATATAAATCAAGGGAGACATTCATTCCCTAATAAAAAATATTATATCAAACTTAAATATATAGTTCAATCTATAGTGTTCCAAGTTCAAATTTAAAGTAATCTCTTTATCAAATGATATTATTAAGCTTACAGTTTATTTCTATTTTTATATTTGGAACCAAGTAAGAGTTAAAAGTGAAAAGTGAAAAGTTATAGTTGATATTACTCACTTCGCTTTTAATATCTAAAAATAGAAATGCTTAAAAACTACGTTTTTATATTGTTTTCAAGTAATTTGCTTAGCAAATTATCATAAAAATTGATTTTAAAAACTGATACTTCAGTTTTATCCTTAATTGTTAATTGTTAATCGTTAATTGTTAATTTTGTATAACACTTTAAATTTTTCTTTCTCAACTGAAACATGAATAACTTAAAGTTCCAACTTGGATTCCTATATATAACTTAAATTTAAGAATTCATCTTTATAATTGTTTCATCTATTGAAATGCATTTTGCATATCTTCCATTCCAAATAAATTCATTATAATATCTATAACTTTGTTCTGATGACATAAATTTATTATTTACTGTTGTATTTGCATATTCTGGAACTATAATATTAAATCCATGTTCAAATCCGCATTTTATAGTAGCATCAATACAATAGTCTGTTTGAAGTCCTGCAATAATTATATCTTTTTCACCCTTATTTATTAAATACTCTAACAAACCAGTTCCTTTAAAAGCACTATTAACATTTTTGTCGAATATTCGTTCTCCATTTATTGGTTTAAACTCTTCATATATTTCAAATCCAATATTTCCTTTTGTTAATTCACTATCTTGTCCATCGTCATGACGTACATATATTACTTCAATTCTATTTGTTCTAGCTTTATTTATTAGTTCTTTAACATTAGATACAAACCTATCAAATTCATATAATTTTTCATTCACTATTAATTTTTGTGTATCAACTATTAATAAAACCATTTCAATCCCCTTTTCTATTTATAGTATAAAAATATGTTTTGATTTAATAAATTAACTATACCATATTTTACAAATAAATTATTGTTTATTCTTTTAAATCACATATTTAATATATCTCCTTATTTTTAAATTCCTTAGCAAATTGAAATTTTTTCAATAAAGTCCTTTGCTTCACTTAATATTCTTTTTGAACTATCAAAATTTAAAACTTCCATTGCGTCTTCATATTTAATTAAATATGCCCCATCTAATTCTTCTTCTTGATAACATATCTGTTGATTATCATACTCTGCAACAAAATATATTACTTCTTTAATTATCTCTTCCTTATTAGGAATTATATATTCATCCATTGTCCTAAAACCATCAATAATTTGAGGTCTTATACCTATTTCTTCATATATTTCTCTTAATGCAGTCTCTTTTTCTGTTTCCATTCCTTCAATATGACCTTTAGGAAATCCATAATGTCCTTCTAAAGATTTAACAATAACGAAGTAAACATCATTTTCTTTGCGTGTAAATACCACTGCACCACTTGACACTTCATGTTTCATAAAAAAAGCCTCCTAAAAATCCCCTTTAACCCTCAGAACTTAATACAATAATTCATTATTTAAAATAAGAAATGTGGTAAATTCTATATCTACTTATGTATGAACTAGAAATTGATACTATTGGAATATATACTTGGATTACAGTCATCCTCGATATACTTTGATTCTATATTAGTCATAAAACACACTCTAGTTGGCAATCACAAGGTTCTTTTTCTGCAAGCTCTTTATTATATTCAACAGCTTCCACACACCCCATCGCTCGATAAAAAGCTTGACTTTCTATTGCCGAATGAGCTGATATATATAATTTTTCGGCATGATGCTCTTTTGCCCACTTTTTTGCTAAACTAAATAATTCTTTTCCAATTCCTTCTCCACGCATATCCTGTGATACATGAATGTTGGATAAATCCATGTATTTAGCATGTATGCCAAATATAACTGGCTCTACAGATGCAAATCCCTTCAGATATCCATGACAGAAAGCACCAACAACATATCCGTTGGAATTAATTAGATTTTCCAGGTACAAAACCCCTTCCCGATATTCTTCCTCACACCAGTTATCAACAAATGGTACATCTTTAATGAACCATTCACCGTTTATTTTTCTCCAGCACCTAGTTACATTCTGCGTCCTATCAAAAGATTCGAACAACGAGAGATTCACATCGTTGGCATCCAATACTTTATATGTAATCATTATAAATCACCTCACCAAGTATAAATAATCTTAATTATAAATTCCTATTTATCGAATTGGTTCACATCTTTTATATATCATATTTATTTACTATCCTAAATTAATTGTAACATATTTTGTAAATAATCAATTATTTAATTTAAAAAGCATTTTTACATCTATTATTTAAATAGTTATGTTATTTAATAGATAAATTAGTATATAGACTATTACTACAGTACTTTCGAAAAAATTCTTATTATAACACCTCAAGTAAGTCGTTTAATTGTGAAATCTCTATATTAGGAATATATTCATCTGATTTTGGATTCTGAATTCCACCAAATCCCTGCTTAATCCATATTGTCTTCATTCCAATTTGCTTTGCTGGAAATATATCGTTATCTAATCGATCTCCAACCATAACTATTTCTGATGCTTTATATCCTGATTTTTCTACTGCAATCTCAAAAAGTTTAATATTTGGCTTCATAATCTGATAATCCCATGATGAAATTATAAATGAAAAATATTTTAAAATTCCTAATTCTCTTAATCTATCTATAAGTCCATCTGTTTGATTTGCAATAATCCCTAATTCATATCTCTTGGATAAAGTCTGTAGTACTACATTCGCATTATCATATAGTTTTTCAAGATTATGCTTATAAGGAGCTTGATTTTTAAAGCCAAACTTTTTTATAACTGTTCGATATTGTGGTTTATAATCTAAAGAAGCTTGAACAATTTCAGCATATATTTGTTCAGGTGATAAATTAAGTAATTTTGCTTCTTCTGTTTGTGATTGTTCCAAACACCTCTGCTGCCATACATCATCTTCATTAATCAATGTATAACCTATATCAAAAAATATACATTTAATATTTTTCATCACTTTACCTCCTACTAAAAATATTTCTACGTATTATTAATAAGGTAGTTTACAAATAAAGTTATATCTCATAATAATACTATCACGAATCAATCATAACATATTTTGTAAATACCACACTATCTATTAATTACTTCATTATTTAATCATAAAGCAATTTTATATTTGAATTACCAAATAAAAAATACCGTATATTCAGTTTTGAATAGTACGGTATTTTTATAAGTTATTATTTTGTCACTCTTGATGTTTAATATTAAAATTATATACTAAATTATGCTTTAAATAATTTATTTAAGTATAACGCATATGGTGTTTCATAATGTGTAGGATTATTATTTTTATCAATATAATGATGATCAATATTTTGCATTTTTACTAATTTCGAAAATCCCCAGACTTTATACATGCAGGTTAATTTTTCCGCCTCATCATTATCTACCCCTATGGTCACCTCGCTAAAACCTTTCTCTATAACCCTGCGTAAAACTCTTTGCATTAGCATCTTTCCCAGTCCTCGTCCCTGAAACTCCTTATCAACTCTAAAAGCACAAAGATATGCTCTTTCCTTACCATTGGCTTCATCCTTATCTTGAGAATCCCAAAATATATAAAGTTCACCTATCAGTGATCTATCTATTTCATTTTCAATTGTCCAAAATTCTATGTTTCCTTTTTCAATACCATCTATAAAATATGTTTTAGTAGGCAAGTTATTATTTCCCCATAAATGCTTCAACTCTTCTTTTGAGCCTATCCTGATTAACATTTTCATTCTCCTTTCTAGTAATTCTATTATTACAATATAATTGTACCATATTTTGTAAAATACTGTGTAGTTCTATTATCAAAGAACAAATTTAATAATTATTTTGCAATATAATCATAGATTAATTTTATTTTTGTAATGTGACTATTCTTCTTCATTATTACATTAATTTTGAAATTTAAATCTACCACTGTTACTTATCCATAAAATTATATAATCATTATTTCGCCTCTTAATCTTTTTAAATTACAAAAAAATACCGCATATTCACTTTTGAATAATACGGTATCTACGTTATATTTTCATGATATATTACTATTATCAACTTTATATAATTTTATTTACTTTCTAATGATACTAAAGAACCATCTGTTTCTTCTGCCACTCGGTCACCTTCTACGAATTTTTCTTCTTGCATTTTTTTATTAGTAACACTATATTGTTTTTCCATTTCATTTTTATCACTAACATAAATCACTAAATCTGTTGAATCATTCACAGTTTTGATTTTTTTTATTATCATTATATTTTCAGAAAGACGTTTATCTTTTGCTTGACCTATTACCATACCGATGCCCATACCAATTGGAAGTCCAAAACACATTCCAAGAGTCATATTATCAGGGTAAATAATCATTCCAAATATTAATCCACCTGAAACACCGAAACACATTCCAATGCTCATATATAGTGTCATATATTTTTCCACTGTGTTTTTTTTGTCTTTATTATTCATAGTTACCTCCCAAACTTCCAATGTATATTATCCTAGATATAGTTAACTCACACTTTATAACTATTATAATGTAATTATAGTGTATTTTTCAAATACTGTGCTATTCAATTTTAAAATAACAAATTTTAATACTTATTTTGCTTTATATAATACAGTAATTTTATATTTGAAATACGACATAAAAAATACCGCAAATTCATTTTTGAATGGTACGGTATTTAGAAGATTCAATATTTAATTTTTTTCCATAATATTTTAAAATTGTTCACAAACTCTACTCTACAAATTGAAATTTGTTAGTTTCTCATTATGCTTACACTACAAAATGTTTCGCATTTGAATCAAGCCACTCTATAATAAAATCGAATCGTTCTTTCGTCAATCCATGACCACCTGGGTATCTCTTGTGGTGCAGGTTTTGTAAGGCATCATATTCTAAATAGGTTGAGCTGGCTTTTTCAACGATATATGAAGCATCTTTTGAATATTTATCATCTTCCGCAGAAACAATAAGCAGTCGTCTTGGTGCAATACAAGATACCAAATCATATATATCGTATTTGCCGTGGAAGTTTGGAAGTACACTCGCCATTTCAATTCCAACATTATTTATAATGCGATTTTCATAAGTACAAGCACTACCGCTTGCACAACTAAAAGCTATTCGGTCATCTAACGCAGAAAGAAATAAGACCGTATTCCCCCCATATGAATGTCCCAGTGTGCCAATTTTTTCATTATCAACATAAGTAAGATTAGAAAGCAATGTTATCCCATTAATGGCATCATATAGTACTTTTTTCATCAAATAATCGCCTTTTATTATACGATAGCACATTTCGTTAAAATGCTGCCAAAAGTCAAAACCCTCCACATGAGGATTTTGGCGTCTTTCCTCAAAGCATATTGAGTCAGGAGCTAACACAACAAATCCCCTTTTCGCCAATTCAGGGCCAAAAGCTTGCAAAGGATTTCCACCCAAACCGCATACTTCACTTTTTCCTAAATGATATTCTCTGTTATGTTGGTGATTGATGAGAATAGCTGGATTTTTATCAAGTATTTCTGGTTGTAACAAAAAAGCAATAACTTTGTCTCCATAAGAATCATACTCAATTAATTGTCTTTTATATCCTTCTTCCTTTGTGGATTCCAGTATTCTATACTCAACATTAGATATAGTATTAGGAACTATAATTCCGATTGCTTCTGCTATCTCATTTCTTAAATCTACCATCTGTAATTATCCTTCCAAATTCCTATTTATCTGCATGTATCAGACAAATAATTTTTACTTCACTTTATCTTATTATTATGAATTTATTATAGCATATTTTGTAAACACCGCATTATTCAATTTTCAAAGAACATTATTCTTATTTCAGATTTCAATAGTTACGTCGTCTAATAATCATATTACGACATAAAAAACCGCAATATCGAATTCTGAATATTGCGGTTTTTCAATATATCTTTAATACCAACTTAAGACTTTAAAACTTATAATTATTCATAGTCCATCTTTATATAGATTGAAATTTGATTAATAGTCATTATTACATTACTCTAATATAGATAATATTAATTCTCTTCTGTTTTTATAATATTCTTTACTCTCATTAGACATTTTATTGTAACTTCTATCAAGTTTGCTTTTAACAAAAGTAATACCTTCATCAATATCAAGTTTTCTTTGAACAAATGCTAAATAGAATAGTGATGGTAGTGTATCATAGTGTGAAATGGCATCAGCATCTGCCACACATATCTCTTCTTTTGTTGTTTTCTCTTTTGGTACACTTCCTCTATGATTTAATATACATAGTTTAACTAATTCGATTTTATCTTTTGGATAATTATAAGATTGAAGAATTTCTTCTGCTATATTTGCACCATGTATATGATGCTCCTCATACAAACTATAATCTGTAATAGATGCAATATCATGTAGCCATCCTGCAATCTCACATACCTCAATGTCTGCATCATAATAATTGGCAAGTTCAACAGCATGTTTAGCAACACTTTCTATATGTTCATAACTACCAACTCCAAAGAAATTATCTGGACTATCACATCTGTTTCTAATCTCTACTTTTATTTTATTAATGATTTCCTTTTCCATATTTCCTCCAACAACTCAATCACGACTCTATAAATAACTAATAAAGTACCTGCTCTCAAAATTCCCATTTATCCTTCATTTTCAATTTATCGTAAAACATTGATTAAACATAACCTTACTTATGATACGCTATTTTTATACAAAACCCACTTAATGTAAATTATACCAATAACCTCATATGTAAATTGGAAGTTGCTATTTCTTCTTTTTAAGTTTCTGTGCTGGCAATTCATCATACATAACTTCAAACAAACCTGATAAGTATTCTTTATCATCAACTTCGTCAACCAATAACATTTCTTTAGCACCCTCATATGGCAATTCATAAGATGTTGTATGTATATATGTAATTGCTGACTTAACAGGCTTTACCAATAATCTATCATCATATATTCCACCTACAATCTTCCCTCGATAGTAGATAATAAATTCTCCCATCATTGCTTTGTATGTTATATCCTCAAGTGTAGATAATTGACCTAAAATAAACTCCAAATATTCTTTACTTGATGCCATATCACTCACCCTTTCAAATTCATATTTTTCATTTACTTGTACTATAATTATTTATTCATTATTTTAAATGAATACACTATAAAACTTTGGATTCTATTAATTATTTTTTATCTTTTAACGATGTATATTTTTATACTTTTTATACAATTCTAAATTCACATTCCTATAGGCTTCCAAGTTCAAATTTAAAATAATATCTTTCTCACTTGAAAAATCTGTTTCTTGGAGTAACACTATTCTCATTTAATATTTGAATAATTTCATTTTTTAACTTGTATTCCTATATAGCGTTCAAAGCTCAAATTCAAAATAACATTTTTATCAATTGAAAAACCTTTTTCTTGGAATAAAAATTATTCTTCTCTTAATACACATTCTAATATTTCATTTTTAGATGAAAAACCATTTCTACAATACCATTTCACAGATTTTTCACTTGGCCAAACAAATAATAATTCACACTTCTTATCACAAGCATACTCTTTTATGTATGTTATCAATTTTGTTCCAACATTTTTGTTTCTATAATCTTTTCGTGTATAAACACTAGTTAAATATGCTATACTTTCAGAATTTCTATTTGCTTTAGGTAATTTAGGTATAATGCATAAATACATTGCTGATATTATTACATCATCTTCTTCTGCAACAAATATTTTATAGTTATTGTCACCTTCTAGAAAAGATATAAAATCAGAAATAAACTGTTCTTTGTCTATTCCCTTCAAGTTATCCTCATTATAAGTTATATCATCATCTTCCATATGAAGCCATTTCAATTCTGCCAATTGCAAATAATCTTTCTTTTCCCCTAATCTTATATCCATAATCTAAACCCCCTACATAAATTGTATATTTGTCTTTATTATTTATTTAATTTAAAGAATTTTTTTACTATTTACCAGAAACTAATATATCATTAAATATTTTAAATTTATTCTTTTTATAAAATTCAACTGCGGGATATCCTCTTTATGTATTTAATAAAATTCCATTCATTCCTTGAGTTCTAATGCTCTCTTCTATTTTATTTATAAACCAGCTTCCAACACCCTTTCCTTGCATTTCATAGGAAACACAAATTTAATCTATATAGTATTCAAGACCTTCAATCCAAGGCTTTTTCATACCAAGACTTAAAGCTACAATTTTGTCATCTAGTTTAGTTACATAACCTATAAAATAATTAGTGTTGAAATAATTATTAAAAAGATTTATTTGCTCATTTTTGTTATCAATAAATATTTTTTATATAAAGACAAAAAAACTCTCATGAATTAATAATAACATATTTTACAAGGTTGAAACCTCGCCTACGGATAAATGAGAAAATTTATTTTTTCTCTTGTAGCTGAGGTTTTAACCTTGGCAGTAATATATCCTTGCTAAATTTTATTGGTTTCATCCTTAAATATACCAATAAACAAGAAGGACAGACATCTTATATAGCAATCACCTTTTCATAATTTATTACCCTTTTAAATAATATACTTATCTAAGAAAGTAAAGTCAGTCCCTAACAGATTACAAATTTAAAAGTAATGTAAATAACGTTATGCAAGAATGAATTCTCGCCTACAAATAAAGGAATTTTTATTTCATTTATAATAATTAAAATATCGCCTTTTAATCACATTAGGACATAAAAACCTCAACATCGAATTCTGAATATTGCGGTTTTTCAATATATATTTAATACCAACTTAAGACTTTAAAACTTAAAATTATTCATAATTTATCATTATATAAATTGAAAGAAATCCCCTTAGGGATTTCCACCTTCACTCTTCACTTTTCTCTCTTAATTCTTAACTCACATACAAATTCCTACTTATTTTTCTGTGATTATTTTAGTTGGGTTTGCATTTGTTACAAATATCATACTATCGTAAAGTACGGCAGGAGGTTGAAACATTCGGTAACTCGGAGGAAGAAGACGCATAAACCAAGAGTAACCTTCTCCAAGAGTACCCATATAGTTGTATTGTAAAATTAATTCAGCTAGTTCTGAGTTTTCCCTTACATTTGCAAAGTCCAACCAACAAATATCTACCCCAGCCATTTTTGCTGTTTTAGCTAATGGATTATGAGAATAAAATACTTCACTAGTACGCCTTTTAGATGATTTTATCGGCATATTACAACGAGTCTTATAAAAATCTGTACCTATTACATAGTAACCATTATCTAATTCATTTGAAAGCAACTTGCCCATGGAATCAAAGCTGCCCCATTTAGCAACATGACAGTTATGCCCTGTAATAAAGATACGCTCACAACCCATCTGTTGCTCTTGCTGTAATATCCACTTTACATTTTCAGCCATAAATCTATCTCTTAATGTGCTACTATCTGTGTCTTTCATCATTTGAAATTCACAATATTGTAATAGCATATCTGCAAAATGCATTGCTTTAGTAGAATCTTTCTTGCCATTAAGTTCATTTTTAACTTGGTTTATGATTTCCATTCGACTAAGATAATCACATTCACCACTCCAGTCTTCACATTCCATGAGTTTTTGTAAAATAGTATTATCTACCTCCAGTTCTTTGCAAGCTTCATTTAAAAATTGAAAACTATAAGAGGTTCTTTGCATATCAAATCCGTAAAAGCGAAGGTCTTCACCTTCTGCAATACTTTCATTATACTTTTTCATATATGAAATAAGCTTGGCCATCTCATCTGTTCGATATATTGCAAAACCAATAGCTGCCGCTGCTTCTTGAGCTGTTCCTTTTCCACCATGTATGTATCGATTTACTTGTTCACAACCACCATAGTCACCCTCAATCAAAAATGCTTTCACGTCATATTTTTCCACCATTTGTTTGAATACATCAAGCTTAAGCTGTTGAAATTCTACATTTCCGTGTGTAGCTTCTCCTAATGCTATTATTTTGGTGCTTTCTGGTATTGTAATATCCTCCACAGATTGTGCATATTTCACAAACTCTTCAGTATTTATATTTTTTCCTGTATTAAACCCACCAAAGTGCATAAATATAAGCATTGCTAAAACCATTACTCCTAACAGTGCAAACACTATATACCATATCTTAGAGTGTTTTGTTCTTTTTTTCATAACACCTATTTCTCCTTATATTTAATATGATTTAATTTACTATTCTTTATAGATAAAAATAAAGAACATATAATTAAAATATGCTCCTTTTATTATTAAACATTAACAATTTTTCTAAAGCTTTTAATTGATATAATTGCACTAACTAAAAATATAGTTACTGATACTATTGTACTTATTATAAAGATTACATTTAAATTTTCTGATAAAAAGTTTCCTAAAACGTGTGTTGCAAAGAAACTATGAAGCAATCCTATAGACAATGGGAGAATATAAAATAATGTTACTTCTTTTATAATAGCTCTTCCTAAATCTTTTTTTGATGCGCCTATATCTTTTAAAATTTTATATTTATCCTTATCTTCTGTTGCATCACTATATATCTTAATGTAAATAATACTAGCCTCTGCAAGTACAAATACCAAAAACAAAAATGCTCCAATAGCATAAACAAGCTTCAACCATTCAACACTTTGAGTTTTATATTTGCCAATTTGAAAATTAATATTATCATTTACATATTTACCTAATCCTTGATCTAATTCATTAATAATATTTTCATTTAAAATATTTGAATCATCTTTAACCTTAATTCCATAGAAATTAACCCTTTGTCCAACATTATTAAGTTTTTCATATTCTTCATTATTAACAACAATTGTTCTTGATTTAATTAATGAACCTAAAACCTTAAATCTTGTATCACCTTCACTAATTTCAAAAATTTTATCAGCAATAGTTAGTTTATTGGGCTTAATTAAGCTTACCAATGTGTTAGGGTTTTCAATGTAAATGACATTGTTTTCTTTAACCATATTTTCATTAATCTTTTCTAAGTCTTTTTCGTATCCATTAGTTTTCAAAATACCTGTAAACTCATCATAAGACATCACTATATATTCTTGTTCTGGATTTTCTAATGTATCATTAACCATTAATACATCAGTATTTAAATCAAATTTCTTTTCACCTAATATCTTAGTAATATTTTCACTTATATTTACTGTGTCTATTTTATCTTGAGAATAAAAAGACATTGTAAACAGCTGATCATTTTGCTCACTCATTGTATAAAGCTTTCTCATAGATACTGATGTACCTAAAACAGTAACTGTACATGCTGTTAAAATCCCTATTGTAGCATATGTAGTGTAATTCTTCTTCACTCTATATGCTAAACTATTAATAGTTAGTATATTTTCTCCCTTATATAATATATTTTTATTATTAATTAAAAAATTAAGAACTGCTGGAATAACAGCATAAAACAATCCATAAGTACCTATACAAACTAAAATTAAAGTTTTAAAAGCATTCATTTCAGAAGCAAATACTAGATAATATCCACATGTAATACAACCTATAGATACCATTGCAATTATATAAGTACAAATTGTTATTTTAGGCATCTTTTCTGTTTTTCTACTATTATTCAAAAGCTCAATTACCTTGCTTCTTGAAATATTGACAAAGCCTTTAATGCTCATTAACAAGAATATCACCATAAATATTATAAATGTACTTATCATAGATTTAGAAGTAATAGCAAATTTAACATCTATATTAAAACCTGCAACTACAAAGACTATCATTTGAAAAAGCTTGGAAAATAATGCTCCAACGCCAATTCCAATTATACTGGCTGATATACCAATTAACATCATTTCTGTGAAATATATTTTACCTATAGTTTTTAAATCTACGCCCATAAAGATAAAAAGACCTATTTCTTTTTTTCTATTTTTTAAAAATATATTAGACACATACCATATAAAGAAAAGTATAAACAATCCTAAAATTATACTTATCATTTGTAATATCATTTTAGTATATATAGCATTAGCTTCTCCTAAAACTTTTAATGATTCACTGTCCATAAGTATTAAAAAGTTACTTAATATAATTACTGAAAATATCATTGATATAAAAAACATTGAATATGTTTTTATGTTATTTTTAAAGTTATTAAAAGCTATGGAAAATACATTCATTACTTAGCACCTCCTAAAGTTGCTAACAAATCAATTATTTTACCATAAAACTCTTTTCTATCATTACCTTTGTTTATTTCACATTTAATTTCTCCATCGCTAAGCATATAGACTTTTTTAGAATAACTTGCACTAATAGCATCATGAGTAACCATTATTATCGTTGCATTATTTTCTTCATTTACTCTCTTTAAGCATTCTAATAAATCTGTAGAAGACTTAGAGTCTAGTGCTCCTGTTGGTTCATCTGCAAAAATAACCCTTGGCTCTGTAATTAATGCCCTTGCTGCAGCTCCTCTTTGCTTTTGTCCTCCTGATAACTCATATGGATATTTCTTAAGATGCTCTTTAAGTCCAAAAACATCAGCTATCTTATTAACTTTTTCTTCTATATCTTTGGTTTTCTTTCTTCCTAAAGCCAATGGAAGCGCTATATTATCCATTAGTGTCATATTATCTAAAAGACTGTAATCTTGAAAAATAAATCCTATTTTTTCTTTTCTAATATTAGATAATTCTTTATCTCTTACCTTATTAAGATCAATTCCATCTAAAAGTATTTCACCTTTACTTGGTTTATCTAGTGTAGATAATAAATTTAGAAGTGTAGTTTTACCTGCACCTGATGGACCCATTATAGACAAAAATTCTCCCTCATTAACAGATAAAGATATGTTATTTAAAACTCTAGTCTTAAAGCCTTTAATTCCATAATCCTTTGATAAATTGTTTAATTTTAATATTTCTCTCATCAAAATCCCCCTCCAAAATCTAATTCTTATTTTCCTGAACTATAGGGAAACAAGCTCGAATTCAAAACTATTTTTTTAGCTGTAAATATATTACTTTTAAAAGGAATACTCACTTTAAAAGGATTCCGAGCTAGTCTCACTCTTAAGGATATCCAAGTTTTGGAACTAATAATTATGAAGATGAACTTGGAACCCTATATATCAGGTTATAAATTAATTTTAGTGGTTTTTTACTAATTAATCCTTCACTTAACATTACATTTAAACTTCTAATGTTACATTTTTGCAATGGTAGTGAAATCAGATATTTTATTAAACTTGATTTTAAACAAGGTATATTCATTTTTCACTGAGTAAACTTCAAATGAATTTCCTAGTTTATCTAAAATCTTTTTGGAGAAATACAGTCCCATACCTGTTGATTTGTATCTTGTATTTCTACCATTGGTACCTGTAAAACCTTTATTAAATATTCTTTCTAAATCTTCCGTTGCAATTCCAATACCATTGTCTCTTATATTTAAACATATATATTTATCACTTTCCTCACCATAAAATTTAATTTCAGCATTTTCCTTAGAATACTTTATTGAATTATTGATAAGTTGATCTAAAACATATAATATCCATTTTTTATCTGTAAAAATATAGTGTTCGAGATTCTCTAGTTTTATTTCTATATTATTTCTTATTAACATAAAGGCATTATTTTTTATAGCTTGCTTTATTACATCTTGCAATTTTACTTCTGAAATAAAAATATCTTCTGCAGCCGCTGTTGCTCTACTTCCATATATAACAGAATTAACTAAGAAATTTATTTTTTCAGTTTCATTTTTGATTTCAGTGCTAATTTCTGCATCATCAATTCGTTCTAAAATCATTGATATGGCACTAATAGGTAGCTTTATTTCATGAACCCATTTTGAAATATATTCTTCCATATCTTTGATTTGTGTATCTTTAATATCTAGTACTTTCGAATAATTATTATCTTTTTTATTGATTATGTATGCCATTATTTCTTCTTCTAATGAATAGCCCTTTATGTTAGTTATATTAATGTCATCATCCTCTTCTATAATTTCATAAAGTTCACTAAATCTTTCTTTCCAGCGTACATATTTCATTATAAAAACACAAATATAAATAAATATAAGTATTGCATCTAAGTAATATATCTCTTCCATTCTATTGTTTAGTAAATTTAATATTAAAAAATAGCTATTAATAAAAATTAATATACTAATATTTAAAAATATACTTTTTATATTTTCCTTAATAAATCTTTTTAAATTCATTGAATAAAATACCCTATTCCTTTTTTAGTTTTAATAACATCCTCCAAACCTAGCTCTCTTATTCTTCCTCTAAGTCTTGTAATGTTCACAGTTAAAGTATTATCACTAACAAATTCATCATCATTCCATAAGCTCATCATGAGTTTTTCTCTAGATACTACCTTACCTTTGTTCTTTATTAATAATGATAATATTTTCATTTCATTTTTCGTAAGCTCTATTTTATTATCCATATAGCTAAAAATACATTTTTCAACATCTAAAACTGCATTGTCATAATAAATTAGTGAATCTGATGCACTATAATCATAGCTTCTACGCAATAAAGCATTAATTTTTGATATTAATACCTCCACAGAAAAAGGCTTTGTAATGTAATCATCACCACCATTATTCATACCCATAATAATATCCATATTGGAATCTCTTGAAGATAAAAATATTATTGGTACCTTAGAAAATTCTCTTATTTTTTCACACCAATAAAATCCATCATAAAAAGGTAAATTCACATCCATCAATACAAGACTTGGGTTTTTCTCTATAAATTCCTTTACTATATCATTAAACTGATCTATTGTTTCTACTTCAAAACCCCATTTTCTTAAAGATAACCTGAGCTCTCTAGTAACATCTAAATCATCTTCAATTAACATTATTTTTTTCAAACTTTTCACCTCTTATTTAATCTCTTACTTATCTTATTAAAATACTATCATAATTTTACAATTAAAGAAATTGAAAAGGATATTCAATTATAATGTTTCAAATTCAAAATTAAAATATGGCTTTTTTATCATAATTTCGTTTTGCAAAGTTGAAACCTCGACTGCAAATAAAGGAATTTGTATATAAGTTAAGAAGTAAGAGAGAAAAGTGAAGAGTTAAGGTGGAAATCCTAAAGGATTTCTTTTTAAATGCATTTAAATTCATCTTTGCTGAATTTATTCATTAACTTTTTACTCTTAATTTTTATTTTTTAACTAATTAGTGGTTTTACAAGAATGAATTCTCGCCTACAAATGAGGAATTCTTATTTCATTTATAATAATTAAAATATTGCCTTTTAATCATAAAGTAATTTTATATTTGAATTACGAAATAAAAAATACCGTAAAATTCAATTATGAATAATACGGTATTTTCACAATAGTTTAATATTATTACCTATTTTTTCTTTTTCCTACTAACTCCTACACCACATCCAATGGCTGTAGAGATAGCGATGATTAATGTTATAACTTGCCATGATGACCATCCAGCGAACTCCATATCTCTTACCTCTCATTACTTCTTTTATATGTTATATTGTAGCATATATTGTAACTATTATGCTGTTCAATTTTCAACAAACAAAACTTCCTTAACCTCTTCGCACTCTTATCATAATGTCATTTTGCAAGGTTAAAACCTGACCTACGGATGAATGAGAAAATTTAAATTTTTTCCTTGTAGCTGAGGTTTTAACCTTGGCGGTAATATATCCTTGCTAAATTTTCGCCTACAAATAAAGAAATTTTTATTTCATTTATAATAATTAAAATATGTTCTTTTTATTATAAAATAATTTTATATTTATATTAATACATAAAAATACCGTAAACTCATTTCTGAATAATACGGTATTATAATAATTTATTTATTAACTTTTTACTCTTACCTTTTACCTTGATGGTAATTTCTTAATTTCTAATCAACTGCAAACCTTTATAGTATTATGTTATATTTGTTTTAAATCTACTATTTCTATATTATGTATGATAAGTTTTTCTAATTGGCTGCTTCAAATTGACTATAATAAAGAGAAGAATAAAAACCATTTTGTTCTAGAAGACTTTCATGATTTCCTTTTTCTATAATATCTCCATCTTTAACAACCAAAATCATATCTGCATTTTGAATAGTTGATAATCTGTGTGCTATGATAAAACTTGTCCTATTTTTCATAAGTTGTGATAATGCTTTTTGAATTTCTACTTCCGTTCTTGTATCTACACTTGAAGTAGCTTCATCTAATATCATAATTGTTGGATCAGTTAGCATTGCACGAGCAATAGTTAAAAGCTGCATTTGTCCTTGAGAAACATTGGATGTTTCACTAGAAATTATAGTATCATATCCTTCTGGTAGTGTACGAATAAAGTGATCACAACAAGCTGCTTTTGCAGCAGTTATAATTTCCTCCCTTGATGCATCCATCTTACCATAAGCAATATTTTCAGCTATTGTACCTTTAAATAACCATGTATCCTGAAGTACCATACCAATTTCTTTACGTACTGCACTTCTAGAAAATTCCTTAATATTAACATTGTCAATTGATATAGAACCTCCATTCAATTCATAAAAACGCATAATCAAGTTAATTAATGTAGTTTTTCCGCCACCTGTTGGTCCAACAATAGCTACCATTTCATTAGGTTTTACTTCTAAATTTAGATTTTTTATTAAAGTTTTATCTTCTGTGTAACCAAATTTTACATTTTGAAATGTTACTTTACCCTTAAACTCTGGAAGTACATTATTATTACTATCTGCAATTTCTTCTTCTTCATCTAGTAATTTAAAAACTCTCTCAGCTCCTGCAATGGCAGATTGTAACGACATAATAACATATGAAGCTTGAGTCACCGGTTCAGAAACTTGATTTACATATTGTAGAAATGCTTGAATTCCACCTAATGAAATCTGCCCATTAAGTGTCATTATTCCACCTATAATAGCTGTTGCTACAAAACCTAATTGGCTTAAAAATCTAATAATTGGATATATAGCAAAATCAACAAACTGTGCCTTTCTATTTGCTTCAAATTGCTTTTTATTAAGCCTTGAAACTTCTTCAATTATATCTTCTTGTTGATTAAAAACTTTTATAATACGATTACCTGAATATACTTCTTCGATTTTTCCACTTAAATCACCCATAGCAGCAAAATTTTCAGCATAATAACGTTGACTTAGCCTTGATACATAATTTGTTGCAATAGCGCTAATTCCAATAAATGCAAAGATTAATAAAGATAACTTTATATTTAATACAAGCATACTAATGATTGTAAAAATAATTGTAAAGCAAGAAGATATAAACTGCATAAATCCGACCTGCATTACTAATGATACTTTTTCAAGATCAGTTGTTACCCTACTCATAACATCGCCTGTTTTATGCGAATCAAAATATTTTAGTGGAAGTTTGTTTATTTTCTCACTAATCTCTTTACGAAGTGATAAAGTTAAATTTTCACCGATACTAGCTATTATGTATTGCTGAACATACGAAAGTAAACTACTAACAATAGATATTAGTACTAACATAAAAACTGGCATAGTTAATGCATTTGTAACTGCTGATAATATACTTACAGATCCATCAAATTTACTAATTGCACTTACTAAATTATTAATAGCTACTCCAATCATAAGTGGTATAACTGCATAAGATGCACTACTTAGTAATGAAGATATACCTACAACTATTAATTTTTTATTTTGTGGTTTTAATCGTATTAATAGTCTTCTAATAGTCTTTTTAGCATTTTTAGGAACATCATTATTAATTATTATTGCATCCTTTTTCTTATTTTTCTTCATAAAATCAAACCTCCTTTATATTCATTTGACTTTTAGCAATTGCCTTGTATACAGAACAGTTTTTTATTAGTTCATTATGTTTTCCAATACCAACTAATTTGCCTTCATCTAACACAATGATTTGATCTGCATCCATAATTGTACTTACTCTTTGAGCAATTATTATCTTAACTGCATCTGTCATATTTTCTTTAAGTGATTTACGAAGTGCTGAATCTGTTTTTAAATCTAATGCGGAAAAGCTATCATCAAAAATATAAACTGGTACTTTCCTTATAAGTGCCCTTGCAATAGCTAATCTTTGTTTCTGTCCTCCCGAAAAATTAGATCCACCTTGAGAAACTTCTGAATCTAATCCCATAGATAATTTGTCTACAAAAGAATCTGCTTGAGAAATGCTTAATGCTCTTTTTATATCTTCTTTAGTTGCATCTTTATCTCCCATTTTTAAATTGTTTTCAATTGTTCCACTAAATAAGAATGCTTTTTGAGGAACGTATCCAATTTTATATCTTAATTCTTTTTGTGAAAGGCATCTTATATCTACTCCATTTATACAAATCTGTCCTTCATCTATATCATGTAATCTTAAAAGAAGATTAGCAATAGTACTTTTACCAGAACCTGTACTTCCAATAATTGCTGTTGTTTCACCTTTATTACATGAAAATGATAGATTTTTTATAACAGGTTCTTCTGCTCCGTGATAAAAGAAAGATACATTTTCAAATTCAACAACTGCAGGGTTATTTTTTACTACCTCTTTTTCTATGTTTAAATCTTTAATCTCTGGATTAATCTCCAAGACTTCTTCTATACGATCAAGACAAGATTTCATTTTAGGTAAAGTAACACTTGTTGTTGTAGCCAATATTAAATAGCTGAGTGTAATAATGGCATATTCAGTGACTGCCGTTATTTGTCCAATTTCCATTGTACCTTTCATAGAAAAAGTTCCACCCATCCAAACTATAAGTGCCACAGACAGCCCCATCATAATCCATATTGTAGGATTCAATATAGCAAATAGTTTATTTAGTTTTATCATATCTATAGCATAATCTTTAAAAGCTTTGCTTTCTCTATCTTCCTCATATTTTTCATTTCCAAAAGCACGGATAACACGAATTCCAGTAATAGATTCCCTTATTACTTGATTAATATTATCTAATTTAGTTTGAATTCGCTTAGAAATATAAATTGATTTTTTTAATATTAACACAGCAAAAAATATAAATATTATTACAGATAAAATTAGTATTACTGCTAAAGTAATATTAGTATATGCTGTCATAATAATAGACACACCAATAATAAGTGGTGCTGGAACTATAAGTTGCAATACCAATCCAAAAGTCTGTTGTAAATTAGAAATGTCTGAAGTGGTACGTGTAATCATAGAAGAAACACCAATGGTGTCAAATTCATGAATAGATAATTCTTGACTCTTATGAAAAATCTTATCTCTCATGTAATAGCCCAAGACTGCTGCTAAATCAGCAGAATAGTAACTTCCTAAGACAGCTGATACTGTTGTTATTAAAAGAACTATTATCATTTGAATTCCTATACGAAGAATTTCATTCATATCTCCTTTCAAAATTCCATTGTCTACAATTCCTGCTATAAGAAATGGAATAAGTAATGTTCCTACTACTTGTCCTAAAAGCATTATTAATGTTATTACCAATTTACCTTTTCTTTCTTTTAGGAATAGTTTTAAATACTTCATATTTTACCTCCCTGTATGTAAATAACTTTGTAAAATTTTATGTCAAGTGGTATTATAGACCTTAAAGTAACTTTAATGTCAATAATTTATTAAAAATTTGGAGGCTATCATGAAAGATATATCTTATATGCCAATAAAAGAATTTTCTTGTCTAACTGGTATTAAGCGTGAAAATTTAAGGTACTATGATCAAATTGGATTACTCTCACCAGAGTTTCGTGGTGAAAATGGTTATCGTTATTATGCTAGAAGTCAGCTTACTACAGCATATTTAATTATTTCTCTTAGAGAAATTGGAATTAGCATAGAAGAAATAAAAAAATATATAGATGTACGTACTCCAGAAAAAATGTTTGATTTGTTTAGTTCACAAAAAAAGCGTATTTTGAAGGAAATAAAAAAGCTTAAACGTATTCTAGAAATTATGCAATTGTATGTAGATATGGCAGAGGATGCTATAAAATATGCTGAAAATACTATACATATTGAATACAAAAATGAAGATCCAATTTTTTTAGGTCCAATAATTTCTAAAGATTTTCAAGATGATTCTGCTATTTCATTTTATAATTTTGCTGCTGAAAATGGAATTGATGTAGGTTATCCTCTTGGTGCTATTATTGACATCCAAAACATTGAATCAGGAAAATCTTTATCTGTAATGAACTACTATTTTAAAGTTAAGAATGACCAAAATACATATAAATTAAAAGGAAAATATGCTGTATTCTATGGCAGATGTGCTTATGGTGAATCTGACAATCTTTATGAAAAACTATTTACCTTTATTAAAGAAAATAATTTACGCATTTGTAGTAATGCCTATGAAGAATATCCTTTAAATGAACTTACTACTAAAGATGAAAATCAATACTGTGTAAAAATAGAAATAATGGTTGAAGATATTTAACTCATATATCTTCAACCATTATTTTTTAATAAAATTTCTATTTAGTAAAAAGAATTTAACTTTTCACTATTTACTCTTACTTTTTGACTTAATAGTAAATCATTATTTATCTACTCTAAAATATTACCTAAGTTTTTTATTAAGTTTTCTCTTTTTTTACTACCTATCATTGCTGCATATACACCTTTAGTTTCTACAACATACTTTATAAGCTCCTTACTATTAAATTCTCCAGTTTTAAAATCATTGCATTGATTTAATGGTGCACTTATAGTAACTTTTAACCCAAGTTTATTAGCTGCATCTATGGCACTTAAGTATTCATTTTTAACTTTTTGAGTTTTTTTAGTTTTAGCTGTATTATCCTTCATATTATATGGCATTTGAACAAATCTAAAATGATGATCTTTTCCTCCTATTTCTTCTGCCAACTTTATAACCTTTTCTAAAGATATATACATTGGATTGTCCTCACTAACTCTAAATGCGTACCAAGTTGCCATACCGTAAAATCTTATATGACCTTTTTTTACTTCTCCTTCATAAAATTTTATTAAATTCTTCAAAGCATCAAAAAAGTTTTTTTCTCCAATCTCCATTTTTACACGCTCTGGATTATGAATATACATAACATCAATAGTGTTTAATCCTAAATTTTTTCTGCTATTTTTTATTGAAAATTCATGCAATTTAGTATCTATTGAATAAATAACTTCTTCATCTTCAATAATCTGCTTTTCTCTTTTTATCTTTTCTTTTTTTAATAAAATACTATTTATATATTCTTTTGGTGCAATATTTAATTTAAAGTCATTATCTATAATTCCAGCTTTAGATGATATTACTATTTCATTTCTTTTTAAAATTTTCTTTTCATTGATTACAAAATTTAATGCATTGCCAATATTTCTTTCGGACTCCATTTCTCTATAAATACATGCTGTATCAATGTAATTAACTCCATTAATAAGTCCATAAATTATGCTATCTATATAAAGATTAGAATGCTCTTTTGATGTATTTCCAAGATAAGTTCCTATAGCCATTGGCAATGTGTAAAACCAAGGTGTTTTTCTTATTTTCTCAGTATTTATATTTCTATTTTCAAAATATGATTTTGTATCTTTTAAACTTGCATATCCCTTTATCATTGTAATTCACTCCTTTTAATTTAAATATATTAAATACCTAAATTAAAATTACACATACAACTTATAAATTAATTTATATACTTTTCATAATTAATAATAGACATGTTTTCATTTACTTTTTTGATTTCTCCCACTTTAATATATCCTAATTTCTCATACAAATGACAATTGCCTTTTTCCTCATATATTGTATCCAAAACCCATTTGAGTATTTTATTATGCTTTTCTTCTAGTATTTTTAATACTTCCTGAGCAATTCCCCTATTCTGATATTCTGGAATTACAGATAAACCAGAAATTTTACATATGTCACTTTCTAAATATGTTAATCTAACCCACCCAATATTCATATCATTAAATTTAAAAATATATGCAATTGTGTTATCCCTATCAATTTTTTCTTTAATTGTATAAACACTTTCCATTGCTGGATTCATATTGTAATCATGATATACATTTAGTAATGGTATAAAAGATTTTTGTTGTATATCATAAATTATCTCTGCTGCTTCGTTAGTAATTTCTTTTATTTCTAACATCATTTTCCCTCATAGTAATGCTTATATAGATAAAATTTATTCTTCTACTTTAAAATAAATTTCATTAATCATAAGCTCTATTCTCTCTATTATTTTCTCTGCTACTTTATTTATAATTTTTTCACCTTTTTCTTTCGTAGCTAAAGTTGCATCTCCGGTTATAGCATCTTTAAAAATAGTTTTTCCTCTATCTTTAAACTTGACAGGATATAATGCTTTATTTGAGTTTTTCGTAGCTTTATCCATTTGAACTAAACTTTCATCATAATAAAGTATAGCTGAGGTTTCATCTTCTCCTCCATGTCCCTGTCCACTTGTTATAGTAAGTATTTCACTTGAATAATCCATCCACCAATTTATATTCATTGCAGTTGCACCAATTCTTACTAACTTTTCACTAGCCAAATTTAAAGCTGTTATATTTCCACCATGACCATTGAAAAATACTATATTTTTTATACCTTGATTATAAAAACTTTTTCCTATATGATAAACATATTCTGCCATAACATCTGATGGTACATCTATTGTTCCACTATATATTGATAAATCATAACTTTGTCCATAAGGTATTTCTGGTGCAATCCAAATTTTATCACCTATTGATTTATCTATTTTTTCACAAAACACTCTTGGTGAAAAAATATCTGTTCCTAATGGTAAATGATGACCATGAGCTTCTACAGAGCCTATTGGTATTATAACTGTTTTTATTTTCCCTACCTTTTCATTAAAATCATCTGAAGTATAATTTACTATATACATAACAATCTCCTTACACAATTCAAAATTTAAAATGTATTTATCTTATTTAAATTCTACTTTGCTCATAATATCCCTCTTAAAATTTTAAGAAAGAACTATTTTTCAATGGTTTGTATAAACTTAAATCATTGATTGCATCTTATATTATTTCTTAAACTCATTATTTTTACAAAAATAAAACCTCATCTACAAAGTAACATTTTTCTTGTAGGTGAAGTTTCAATCTTGGTATGAATATAGGGTTGAAATTTTAAATAATAACTTTATCAAATGATAATTTTGCAATTACAAGTTATTCCCATTTTTATATTTAGAACCAATTAAAAAGTAAGAGTGAAGAGTGAAAAGTTATGGTAGCTAATACTCACTTTGTTCCTAATATCTAAAAATAGAAATACCTAAAAACTACGTTTTTATATTGTTTTAAACTAATTTACTATGTAAGTTAAATAATAAAAAAACTTTTTTCTTTCATCAATAAACAGGAATTATTTAAATAATTTAATTTAGCAAGCAGTTTATTTTAAAGCTCCATAACTATTATTTTGTTGTCAGCTTTCTTTAATGATGTTCTTTTTACACACCAATGTCCTAAAACTTTTGACTTATCACTTTTTAAAAATGTTTTTAAAGCTTCTCCATAGGTATCCTCCGCTACTTCTACTTCATTAAACCTAGCCATATTAGTTTCTTCTAGTGATGTAGATGTTCTGCCACAAAGATGTAATATTACATTGCTTTTTTCAAGTTCTTCATTAAGCTCATTTACTATTTCCAATGTTAATTTACCGCTTAGTTCTTTATAAACTTTTGGTCCAACTATATCTATATTTCCTACAGGATCTGCATAGGAAATTATTTTTGCGCCTCTTTTTATTCCTTCTTTTATGTACATTATAAGATTTCTCTTTATTAACTCCATAAATTTGATTATTTCTTCTTTGTTTTTTCTATATGATTTATAAAATAATGAACTGTCCATTAAAGAAGTGGCTATTGTCATAGGCCCCTCTACCATAAGTACAACATCTTCACCTTTTAAACTTAAAAACTCAATTGAATTTAAGACCTCTGATATTCTCCCACTATTAAAATCTATATCTGTTATTTTGCTTAATTCATCTATATTTTTAATAAAATAATCTGAAACTCTAGAAGTATTATTTTCATCAGCAAGCTTTATAATGGCACCTAAAGCTTCTGATTCTACTGTATTACAAAATGGTACTCTACACCATGTATCATTTTTAAGTAATTCTATTTCCTTGGAAATTTCTCCCATAAAATTTCCGCATGTATTTATTCTTTTATAAAAATCTTTATATCTAGATGATACTTCTACAGGAATATCTACAGAATTATCATTTGCACATTTAAACATTTTCTCACCATTCCTTTTTAAATTTTTATAAAAATCTCGCTCTTCAAATCACTAAATAAAAAATTTACAATTTAGTGACTATTTTTTATATTAATTATGCTTTATATTAATAGTAAAGAGTTAAATATATTTCTATTTATCTATTTGAAATTCTAATAGATATAAATTAATTTACAGTCCCTTCAATTCTAATATAGTGAAAATGACTTCGAGCTAGTCTCACTCTTGAGGGTATAAAAGTTTTTGAATTAGTAATTTAAAATATAACTTTGAAACCCTATTTAGAAAGACAAGCGTATATTTTAAGCTTGTCTCATAGTATCACTTTTAGATTGTATAAATATTAATTTGCAATTTTGTCGTCCCATAAAACTTTTTAAACTTTATTATATCTTTATATTAATAGAAATATTTTAACTCTTTATTTTCATATTTTAAAAATTTAATTCTTTTATAAAGTGTTCTTGAAATTCACTACTTGTAGACAATTCTAAAACACTCATATTTTCTTTAAGTGTTGTCATTTCTTTAAACATATCTTTATTTAAAATAGCTATTCTAGCACCTTCTAATGATGTATTTCCTAGGAATTTTATTTTTCCTTTAAATCCTTTTGGTATTAATCCTATATTTTTTATACTTTCACCATTAACATGATATCCAAAGGCTCCAGCTATATAAGCATCTTCTACATCTTCTATATTTAAATTTATCTCTTTTAAAAGCATAGTTATTCCTGCTGCTATTGCACCTTTTGCAAGCTGTATTTGTCTAATATCTTTTTGTGAAATATAGATGTTTTCAGTTATATAAAATTTCTTATCTACTATTTTATCCTTTATAATTTCTGGTAATTCTTTATTGAATCTACCACTTTTTAATACAATTTTAGATTTTACAAGTGCTGATGCTAAATCTAAAAGACCACTACCGCAAATTCCTAAAGGTTCACAATCTCCAATTACACCATAATTAATATTATAATCATCATCTATACTAAAGCTTTCTATTGCACCTTCTTGTGCTCTACATCCACAACTTATATTCATACCTTCTAATGCTGGCCCTGCTGCTGTTGATGTAGCCATAATTTTATTATTATTTATAGCAACAATCTCTCCATTTGTTCCTATATCTATAAATATTCCAGATTTAGATTCTTTATTAAATCCACTTGCAATAACACCTGCTACAATATCTGCTCCAACATAAGATGATGCATTAGGTAATAAAAGAATATTTCCTTGGCTATTTATATTAATTTCTAATTCGCAAGGCTTTACATTCATTCCATCTAAAAATATAGGTCTATATGGCGCTTTTGCCAAATTTACTGGACTTATACCTAATAATAAATGTAACATTGTAGTGTTTCCTGCAATACAAATAGAATAAACTTCATCACTATTTCCATAGTCTATTAAAAGTTCTTTTACTAATCTATTTATTTCTTCACAAATAACTCTTTTTAAGTCATACACTCCATTAGTATTTTCCATACAATAAGTTATTCTTGTTAAAACATCTCCTCCAAATTCTGTTTGTGGATTTAAAGATGATATTTTATTTAAAATAGCTCCATCTTCTAAATTTATTAAATAACTAGATATACCAGTTGTACCTATATCAATAGCCACTGCAAAAATTTTTTCTATTTTTTCTTTTATATCTATTATTAAATTTCCTTTTGTTACAATTTCAAAACTACTTTTATTGTTTAATTCTAAATTAGATAAATTGTCATATAGTTTTATTGATGATATTTCTTTTTCTATATTCTCTATAAATGGTTTAGAACTTTTTAAATCAAAAATTTCTACAGTTTCCTTTTTTATTTCTGGTAATAACTCTGTGTCTATAGAATAACCTCTATTTATAGTTTTAAGTTTTTCATTTTTATTTATAAATTCAACTTGTACATCACCAGTTACTTTTGCCATACATGCAAGTCTTTCATTTTTTTCTATGTTTATAAATGGTAACTCATTTTCCTCTACTTTAGTTAAATCTCCAATTGCAATAACTTTACATTTTCCACAAATACCAATAGCATTACATGGTGTTTCAAGTTTTAAATTATTTTCTCTAATACATTCTAAAAGAGTTGAACCTATTTCACAATTTGCATAAAGATTTTTATCTTTAAAATATACCTTTGGCATTAATTACTTCTTCCCTTCACATAACTTGTCATTATTTTCAAGTTTTCTTTTGGTGTAGCCATGCTAAGACCACAAGCTGGTGAAACTATATTTACACCTGATTCAATGCAATTTTCTGTTACTCTTATAATTCTTTCTTTATCTCCTTGATGTAAAAGTTGAGTACTTACATTTCCCATAAGATTATTCTTTATCTTTAACCTAGCATCTCTCATATTCACTCTTGAATCAAAACTTACTGCATCTATATTCAAATCATCTAAGCTTTCTATAATGTTTTTAGAATCACCACAAATATGAATTATAACTGGCGTATTAACCTTATGCATTTCATCTAAAAACTTTCTATACATTGGATATGCAAATTTTTCAAAGTTTTTCTTTCCAAGTATTTCACCTGTAGCTGTTGGGTCTGATATTGCTATAACATCTGCTCCTGCTTTAATCATTTCTTTTGCATAATCTATAGAATACTCATTTACATACTCTATAAATTTATAAGCAAGTTCAGGTTCTCTTCTAAACATTTTTATTAATTTTAATGGATCTACTATTGATGTGGCAGTACTTATTGGTCCTGTTATATTTCCTATTACAGGTACATTATCATTTTTTAATTTTTTAATTGCTTCTATAACTACAGGCATTCTCTTATCCATTAATGGCTTTATATTATAAGATTTTATAATTTCTTCCAATTCATTTTCATTATATTTTGTTACTCTTGGTTCTACTGTCTTATCGCCAAAACTTAATTCTATTCCTAAAGGTTCTGCTTCAACTGTCATACAAAACGGAACTCCATAATTTTCAAATCCAATTTCCTCATTTACAAGTTTAGCTGCTTTTACCATTGAATCACAGTCACAATTATGATTCTTATCTATATTTAATAGTATGTCTGTAACAGCTGCATTCATCATGCCACCTGGACATATAACTGGTGGTCTATCCACCTCTTCATTTCTTAAAACTTTTAATAATCTTTCTTTTTCATTCATAACTAAAACCTCATTCATAATAACAGATATACCAGTCCAAAATTTTATGAACTGGTATGAATCATGTTTATAATTTTATATCTATTTAAATTTGTATAGGAATCTATAATTCATTTATATTTATTGGATATCTTCCATATAGTCTTGCAGCATCCATTAAAGCCTCTATATTTTCTAGCTTAGTTCCTGCCGGAATTTGACAACCAGTTCTTAATATATATCCTTTTGGACTTCCATATCCTCTTTTTATACATTCTTTAGCTTCTCTCATTATATCTTCTCTTGTTCCATTTTTTATTGTTTCTACTGGTTTTACATTTCCAGATATAAGCATTTTATTTCCTAATATTTTTTTAGCCTCTTCTACATCTTCAATATTATCTATACTTATAGATGTTATACCAGCTTCTGCTACCAATTCCCATATCTCTTTACTTTTTCCGCATATATGAATACCCATACCACCGCCAGTAAGACTTCTAACTTTATCTACACATTTTTTAACATACGGCATTGAGAACTCCCTATACTGTTTTACACTTAATAAACTAGTAGATGACACTGGATCTGACATTGAAAATCCAACACCTAAGTTTGAAGCTGCTTCTATAATTTTTATATTGCATTCAGTAACTAAATCTAAAAGTGTATGTAACTTTTCTGGATTTTTTATCATTGCTCTTAAAAGCTTATCTGTTCCAATAACTGCTGATGCTGCACTTAATGGTCCAGCTACATTACATCCAACACCGACAACATGTCCAAGTTTTTTTTGAATTTTTTCTAATGCTTCTAAACAAACTGGGATTTTTCCATCTTTATATGGATTTATAACATCTAAATTATCTACATCTTTTATATCTTTTAAAACTGGCTCTTCTACATATGAAATACTATTTTTAGGAAAAGCTATTTTACTTCCTAGTGCTTCTCCTACCCCTCTTAATGTAGTATTTACACCTACTGAATCATGCCCTAATTTTTCAAATAGGAACTCTTCAAGATTTGCCATATTGTCAGCAGATCTATAATACTCATCTATATTTATACCTATAAGTGGTGCCATTGAATCACCCATATGTGGCATACATGGTATTCTGTCAAACTCTAGCCCTTTTGAAAAAGCTATCATTCTTTCCTTTGGAGTCATTTCATCCTTTTTTATTACAGTTGTATCCATTTTAACTCCCCCGAGTTTCCCTACAAGTTATTTTACATTGAGTAAACTTCTTTTACTCTTCTAACAGCTTCATTAGCATCTGTTGTATATATATCTGCACCTATATCATTTGCAAATTTTTGTGATACTGGGCCTCCCCCTATCATAACTTTAAATTTTTCTCTTATATTCTTTTCATTTAATTTATCTATAACAGTTTTCATTCCTGGCATAGTTGTTGTCATAAGTGTTGACATACAAATTAAATTTGCATCTTTTTCTTCTGCTTCTTCAACAAATTTCTCTAAAGGTACATCTCTTCCTAAATCATAAACAGTAAATCCTGCTGCTTCCATCATAACCTTTACAAGGTTTTTACCAATATCATGAGTATCACCTTCAACAACACCAATAACAATTTTTAATGGATTTTCTATTATACCTCTATCTAAGTGTGGTTTTAAAATATCTAATCCTTCATTCATAGCATCAGAACATATTAAAACTTCTGGAAGGAAATATTCTTCTTCTTCATAAAGTTTTCCTACTCTATCCATTCCTTTAATTAATCCACAATTTATAGTCTCATATGCTGGTATTCCCATTTGTAATGATTGTTCACATAATTCCTTTGTTAAATCTTCTTCCATATCAACTACTGCATCACTTATATTTTGAAATAATTCTTTTTTGTCCATTTTATTTACCTCCGAAATTAAAATAATAAATATTATTTATATAAATTTATATAATGCTGTCTTTTTTTGTAAATCACTATATATATTTTATGTGATTTATCTTATTATATTGTAAAATCTTTTATAAAATTTTACCAATAGATAAAAACTATAGAAGTTTTACTATCTATTTGATATTTAAATTTTATTTGTTACATTTATATAACAAATACATTTTTTTAAGTGTATATTGATGAATACTATAGGGTTCCAAGCTGAAAAATGAAATTATTCAAATTTTAAATAATACATTTATCAAATGATAACTCTAGAGTTTAAAGTTATTTGTGTTTTTATATTTGGAACCAATTAAGAACTAAGAAGTAAGAGTGAAAAGTTATGGTAGATATTACTCACTTTATTCCTAATATCTAAAAATAGAAATGCTTAAAAACTACGTTTTTATATTGTTTTCAACTAATTTGCTCTGCAAATTTAATAAAAAATCATTCTTTAAAATTGGGAATCCAATTTTTACATTCATTTTCAACTTTCAATTTTCCATTTTCAATTAAATTAATTAGAATTCTCAACTGAAACATGAGTAATTTAAAGTTTTAACTTGGATTGCTATATAAGGTATTTGCTTTTTATGTGCTTGAGTAATTGGAGTTTTAAATAGGAAATCATTTAAATGTTAATTAAAAATAAAAAAGATGACTTCTCTTTATTGATAGTCATCTTTTTTTACTAACCTAACACATTTTTTATAAAGTTCTTAACAGTTTTTTTATATTCTTCTTCATTAACATCATAAGAACACACATGATTTGCACCTTCAACTATATAAATTTCATTTTTATTTCCTTTTTTAGCCTTATACATTTCTTTGCTCATCCATACTGGTACTGTAATATCTTTTGTTCCATGAATAAATAATGTTGGAATTTCACTATTTTTAATGTCATCAATTGGTGATACATCATTCATTGAAAACTTACATTTTATTTTAAAAACTAAGTTTAATATTGGATAGAATGGTGCAAATGGAACCTTACTCATTTTAAATTTATATTTTAATAATTCTTTTCCATTAGAGTACCCACAATCCGCAATTATAAAGTTTATTTTATCATGATGCTTTCCACCATACATTAAAACTGTTGCAGCACCCATTGATTGTCCATGCAATCCTATTGTAATGTCATCTCCAAATTTTACCTTCATTAAATCTACCCATTTATCTAAATCTTTTTGTTCCAATATACCATAAGTTGGATATGATCCCCCACTATCTCCATGTGCTCTTACATCTATAAGTAATACATTAAATCCTTCTGACTTAAATATATTTAAAAATTGTAGAGACATATAATGATTCCCTGTATATCCATGAGATATTATAATAAACTTCTTACTTTTTGGAAAAAAATCAAGATAATACCCCTTTAGTTTACATCCATCATCATTTTCTATTTCTAAATTTTCAAATTCTAAAAAATCATATTCTCTAATGTCATATATTCCTCTTTTAGTTAAAAGATTCATTGATTCTTCTTTATTCTTTTTATGACTATTAATACATTGATTAAATGCAAACCTAACTACATACCAATATATTAAAATTATAGATAAAACTAGTACTAATGCAATCATAGTGTTTAAATTCCTCCGTGTAATAATATAATTAATTTTAACTTATTTAAATATTAATGTATAGTATTGAAAAGTATACTACATTTTAATTTTCTATTAAAATCAAAAGTTGCCAAGACTGCAGTCTTATCTACAAAATAAAAAATATTAACCCCTTACCTAAAAAGAAATAAACGTTTAAGAACGCAATTACAAATGGAGAAAAGACTAAACAACCCCCTCAATTGATAAACTATATTGATAATAATATGAATATTTTTCTATATGAAACTTAATACTAAAGTTAATTAAATTTATAATTATTTTTGAAAGGACATTGTCTATGAGTTATTTTAAAAAACTTTTACTTGTTTTATTACTTATTTTTTCTTTTGCTTTTAATTCCTTTTCAGTTTTAGGATATGATGAAGCTTCTAATATTTATACTGTTTTAGATAATGAAAATTCAAATTCTCTTCCTAATCTTTTTAGAAAAGATGCTTCTTTAAATATATCTGGAAGTGCTCAATTTACTGCTGCTCAAGTTGAAAATATAATAAACAATATAGATAGTAACAAACTATATATTGTAGATCTTAGACAAGAATCTCATGGATTGTTGAATGAAAATATAGCCTTTATGTTTTGGAATCCAAATGTAGATTTAAATGATGGACTTTCTAGTAGTGAAGTTTTAAGAGTTGAATCAAAAGAAATTTCTAAAATTCCTATTAGTTCAGTGATGCATATATATAATAAAAAATTAGATCTTTTAAAAACTGTTAAAGTTCAAAGTGTTTTGTCTGAAAAAAATTTAGTTACCTCAAAAAATATTAATTATATTAGATTTGCTGTAAAGGATAATTATATTCCTTCTGATGATATTGTTGATGAGTTTGTAGACTTTGTAAAATCAGAAGGTAATTCTTCTCATCTACACTTTCACTGTGAAGCTGGAGAAGGTAGAACAACTACATTTATGGCAATGTATCAAATGATGAATAATAAAGATAATTTATCACTTGATGAAATACTTCAATATCAAATTAAATTAGGTGGTATTTCATTAATTGATATACCAATAAGAAAAGATTTTCTTAATACTTTTTATAACTATACAAAGGCTAATATAGATAGCAACTTTGAAGTTCCATATTCTAAATGGGTAGAAAGAAAAGTGATATAAACTTAAAGTTTATATCACTTTTTTATATTGTTTTATTACATTCTGTCTACTACTTCTAAACCTATTAAATTTAAACCATTTTCTATTACTTGAAGTGTTGCTTTTACAAGATTAATTCTTGCATTTTTTACTTCTTCACTTTCTGAATTTGCTATATTATGAGCATTATAGAATTTATTGAACGCCTTAGCAACTTCTATACAATATCTTGTTATCATAAATGGTTGAAGCTTTTCAAGTGCTGAACTTATAGCATTTTCAAAGTTTCCAAGTTCTTTTATAAGTTCAAACTCTTCTTTTGAAGTTAATTTGCTATAATCTATTTCAGAAGTTACACCTTCTCCAACTTTTCTTAATATACTTTTTCCTCTTGCATAAGTATATTGAACATATGGACCTGTTTCTCCTTCAAAGCTTAACATTTCATCCCAGTTAAATACTATATCCTTTTCTCTTGAATTTTTTAAATAAGTAAATACTATAGCACCTATACCAACTTTTCTAGCAACTTCTTCCTTGTTTTCAAGTTCTGGATTCTTCTCATTTATTATCTCTAATGTTTTTAAAACTGCTTCATTTAATAAGTCTTCAAGGAATACTACATCCCCTTTTCTTGTTGAAAGCTTTTTATCTGCAAATCTTACAAGTCCAAAGTTTACGTGAACACAATCCTTTGCCCACTCATGACCCATAAGTTCAATAGTTTTGAAAACTTGTTTAAAGTGAAGTGCTTGGTCCTTTGCAACTACATATATATTTTTGTAAAAATCATATGTTTTCTTTCTATAAAATGCAGCAGCTAAATCACGAGTTGCATATATTGTTGCTCCGTCTGCCTTTTTTATTATACAAGGTGGCATATTATATTCATCAAGCATAACAACTTTTGCACCTTGGCTATCTGTTAGTAATCCTTTTTCATCTATCTCTTCTATTACAGCATCCATTTTATCTGTGTAGAAACTTTCTCCATCAAAAGAATCAAATGAAACATTTAACATTTTAAATAACTTATCAAACTCTTTTAAACTTAAGTTTCTAAATCTAGTCCAAAGTTCAACTTCTTCTTTATTTCCATCTTCTAACAATTTAAAGTGTTTTCTTCCTTCATCATTAAGTTCAGGATTTTTATCTGCTTCTTCATGGAATTTAACATAAACTCTTAGCATTTCTTTTATTGGTTCTTTTTCTAACGCTTCTTCATCACCCCAATTGTTATAAGCATAAATAAGCTTACCAAATTGAGTTCCCCAGTCTCCTAAATGGTTTATTCCTATTGCATTATATCCATGAAACTTGAATGATTTATATAATGAATTTCCAAGCATAGTTGTAAATAAGTGACCTACATGGAATGGTTTTGCTATATTTGCTGAACAATACTCAACAATAACATTTTTTCCTTCACCATCATTGTTAGAACCATAATTTTTACCTTCACTTAAAATCTTATCTATAGTATTTTTTATAAGTATTTCTTTATTTACAAAAAAGTTTAAGTATGGTCCAAAAGCTTCAACTTTTTCAAAGTTATCATCGTTTATTTTTTCTTTTATTTCACCTGATATCATTTGTGGTGCTTTTCTCATTGTTTTAGCTAATGAAAAACAAGGAAATGCATAATCACCCATATCTGCCTTAGGTGGTATTTCTATTAATTTTTCTATTTCTTCAATATCCATATCAATATGATTTTTTAATATATTAGCTATATAATTTTTATAATCCATAAATATTCCTCCAAACTTTTCTTTATATATTACAAATTTTATTTTTTTACAATATAAAAAACCCGTCTCTAATAAAAGAGACGGGATTATCCGCGGTACCACTCTAGTTGACTTATAATAAAATAAGTCCCCTTATACTTTAACGCTACATAGCGACAATTTTTTGTTAATAAAATTAACTTTCTCAAATTGCTTTTCCAAGGTTCTCTTCCTATAGCAAATGCTACATTCTCATGTTACCACTTGAATTTCTATAAATTTATAGAGCTTTCACCAACCTCTACTCGCTTAAAAATTTTTTAGAAAGTACTGTCCTCTTCATAAAATTTATTTTTTTCAATTATACACTATATTATATACAGCTTTAACAATTTGTCAACTAAAAGTTTATTTGATAATGGTACCCATACCCTTTATCATTTAAAAAAGTACATCTTATAATCATCGATTTCATTCTCAATTGATAATATAGTCCATCTATTTTTTTACATTTTTTCTATTAACATTTTAGTGTTTTTAGTATACTATATATATTATACTTGTTTTAAAGTAAATATTTTTTATATCAATTGATAATGGAGGAGACATGGATAATAGATTAGAAATAGGAATGAAAGTTAGTAAAAATACAATTATAGGTAATGCTATTTTATCTATATTAAAAGTTTTAGCAGGTATTATTTCCAAAAGCAATGCTATGATTGCTGATGGAATACATTCTTTTTCAGACGTAGTAAGCACTATAGGTGTTATCATTGGTTTAAAACTTTCTAATAAACCCGAAGACTCCAAGCATCCATACGGACATGAAAAAATAGAAAGTTTATCTTCACTTTTTTTATCAGTAATGCTTTTTGTTGTTGCAATTGGTATTGGTATTTCTGGAGTAAAAAATATAGTTTCTAAAAACTTTGTTACTCCTGGTACATTAGCAATTTATGCAGCCATAATTTCTATAGTAACTAAAGAATGGATGTATTTCTATACTATGAAATATGCTAAACTTATAAATAGTTCTTCTATGAAAGCAGATGCATGGCATCATAGATCAGACTCTCTTTCTTCTATAGGTGCTTTAATTGGAATTGTAGGAGCAAGACTTGGATATCCTATACTAGATAGTATTGCATCACTTATAATTAGTGCTTTAATACTAAAGGTTGCTTACGATATAGTAAAACAAAGTATTTCACAATTAATTGATGAATCTGCCGACAAAGAAACTATTACTAAAATTAAAAATAAAATCTATTCTATAAGCGGTGTTGAAAAAATAGACAAACTTCAAACTAGATTACATGCTAATAGAATTTACGTTGATGTAGAAATTTCTGTTGACTCTAATTTAACTGTTGAAGAAGGACATAATATAGCTATGAAAATTCATAATTCTATAGAAGAAGATGAATCTATAAAACATTGTATGGTTCATGTTAATCCATATACTTCAACTAATATTTAATTTTAAAAAGCATACTAAATATATGGTTCAAAGTAATCTTTTTATCAAATAATACTATTTAGCTTATAGTTTATTCTGATATCATGTTGGGAACCAATTAACAATGATGGTGAATATGCCCGGGGATTGAAATCCCCGCTACATTTTTTTATTTGTACTTCAAATAAAATTAATATAATATTTATCCATAAAAGGTTTATTTGGGAGAATAAATTCCCATTATAATATTCTTACTGACCATAGTTTTAATAATAAATATAACTATTACTTTAGACAGTTCAATTTTACCCTTTATCGTTAATTATTAGTTTTTATACATTAGTTTAAATATATTTTAAATATCTTTTTTTCAACTGAAATAATAGTATTTTCATTTTTCAGCGTGGAGTCATATATAGGGTTCCACGTTCAAATTTTAAATAACAAATTTATTAATTGAAAAGATTTTTTTGTTTATCAAGGAACAGGAATTATTTAAATTAGTATTTCTTTAAAAATTGATTTAGAAAATCTTATTAATTTGTGTTTTATTTTCAAGACCTGAACCCAAGGACGGGTTCAGCGACTGCCTAGACAAGATGTCGTGTGAACTAAATTTAGAAATATGTAATTGAAAATTCAATGTATATTTTTTATAAATCAAGGAAGTAATTCATATCAATAACGGCATTTTATTAATGTGAATTACTGACGAAGAGTTATGAAAAATAAACTAGAATTTAATTACATAGATCTTAATTTAGTTCACTAATAGCCGTTTAGTCTTGGAAATAAAATGGCAAATTCATTAGAGTTTCTTTGAAATTTTTATGAATAACGTTTTAAATAATTTCTGTTTCTTGGAATAACATTATTCTCATTTAATATTTGAATAATTTCATTTTTCAGATTGAAACCCTATATAGTGTTCCTTTTAAGTTATAAAAATAAATTAAATCAACTATCCTGTTTCTTTAAAATTATTTTTAAAGCTTAATTTGAATTTTTCTTCTTTTAATATTTCCACATTGTATTTAAATGCATTAATTATTTTATATTTACATTTAAAATTTTCTTTTTCATTAGAACAACTTACAAACTCTGTACATATATTTTCACTATATTTATTTATATTTATTTTTATATCTTTAATGGTATCCTTCCCATCTTTAAAAACATTAAATTTTAATGGAACTCTCTTAGATATTTCAAAAGGAGTATATATAGTGTAATACTTGCTTTCACTACAAAATCCATTTGAAACAATATCTTTAGGTTTTAAATATTTTATATTAGTTGTTAACAAACCTTTATAAACTAACATACCTTCTTTTTTATTTTCACATTTAAAACACACTGGTTTACATGCTGATATTTCACTTTTGGCACTTAATATTTTCAATACTGGTTCATTGAATTCTACCTCACCTAAAACTAAATCATTTATTTCTGAATCAATTAATACAACATCACTTTTTAAAATGCTTTCTTTTGAAATTTCTCCTACACTGTCATTTTTATTACTTTTTTGCATATTTATAGAACTATCCATTTTTCCATATTCTTTTATTGTTGTACTACATACTTCTTTTTCTGTATTATGTTTTATATTTTCTGTATTATTATTTACACTTATCATTTTTAAAACTTGTTGATTTTCTAACTCATTATTTATGTTATTATTTCTATTGTTATGAATTTGTTCCTCATAAATTTCGCAATTATCTTTTTTGCAACTTTTTTCTTTTATCTTTTTTGTATCTTTTCTAATATTTATATTATTTTCACTATCTACAACATCTACTTTAGATATATCTTTATTATTATTATTATTTAGATATAGATACATTAATATATAACTTAAGTCTTTATAATTAATTTTGAATTTTTTTACTATCAAATCTACAACAATTTGTATTAATAAGAATTCTATATTCTCCATAAACCCACCTTAATATACATTTTTTACTATTAGTTTATAAAAAAAGTGTAGAATTGTTACACTCTACACCTTTTATTTTTTATTCTATTCTGGACATACTACCATTTCTTGAAATACTTCAAATTTGAAAGTCACAACCATTTTTTCTGTAAAAATATTATACAATTTGCTATGATGACAACCTTCCTCATCATCTCTACAAACATCATATTCTTTTATTTTCCATTTTATTAATTCACAATAAGGAGGTTTAACTAATGAACCTTTTTCTGATGATTCCCACTCACATAAAGCAGGTCCCATAGTTCCTTTGTCGCATGCTCCCATTGTATTTTGAAGATAATCATATTTTCTTGTTTCTTCTCTATCCGGATTTCTTCCTATCTTTATATCTTCTATTGGTCCAGCAAATCTAAATGGAACTTTAACTACGATATCTTTTAAATTATTTCTATATGATTTACATTTATCTATATCTATATGACAATCAACAGGTGTAGCATATCTTATATCTTTTACAATATAACCTTCAACTATAATATTTCCAAATACTAATTTGCATTGAGTTATTACAGGTGTTTTTGTTACTCCTTTTATCTCTACGTATCCTTCTGGTATATAAGTGTCATCTACTACTATTCCACCTACTTCTACTTCACCAAGTTTCTTTATTATTTTCTCTCCATATTTCTTCTTAGATTCAACATTAGTGCTTAATACCTTTGATCTTATTTCTATATCACTGCATTCTCTATTTTCACATTCATTAGTTGATGCATTTGGTATATTCTTACAGCTCATTATTTTCTTCACCTCATTGCAAGATTATTATAACACTATAAATAATGTTATAATTATAAAGTTCAATTTAAACTTCATATTATAATATATATCTTACCTACCTTTATTGTTACAATTTACTACATTTTTCAGTCAATTATACTCTATTCTCTTACAATATATTTATTTTTATATATCTCTTTTCGTAAATATCAAACTCCAAATTTACAACTACATTTTGGACTAATTTTATATTTAAATTTTCACACTCATCATTTGCATTATAAAAATCTAATATTTTTATATTATAATTAACTAAGTCTACATATGCTTCACTTACATTTTTATATTCATTTATAAATGTAGCAAATTGAAATGAAGTTTTATTCTTTATGCTTCTTAAATATTCTTTATTGGTACTATACTCTATGTCACTTAAAATATATCCATCAACAATTAATGTGTTTGCTACAACTTTTGAACTTTGTATAACCACTTTTTTATCACACTTACATATTTTTTTATATCCCTCTATTATATTAAAGTTTTCAACTAACTCACCTACTAAATTTACATTAGAAACTAACACTGGTATTTTAGCTGTATTTATATGTTCTTCATCTATTTCATAATCTTTTTTATCTACACCAAAGTTCTCATTATCATCTAGAAACTCAATCATAAATTTTCACTCCTAATTTATTCCTATATTATTTTATTACTTTCAAATTAAATAGGTTACCTTATAAAACAAAAAAGAGATACACCTATTCTAAATTAAGATGTATCTCTTTATAATATAATTTAAATATAAATTATTTGTTCATTTCTTTTACTTTGTTTTGAACTTCATCATTTTCTAAGTATTCATCATATGTCATAGTTCTATCCATAACGCCTTCTTTAGTAATTTCAATTACTCTATTTGATATTGTCTCAATGAACTGGTGGTCATGCGATGTAAATAACATAGTTCCATTAAAGCTCATTAATCCATTATTTAATGCAGTTATTGATTCAAGATCTAAATGGTTTGTTGGTTCATCTAATATTAATACATTAGCTGAACTTAACATCATTTTTGCAAGCATACAACGAACCTTTTCTCCTCCTGATAATACATTAGCACTTTTTAAAGCTTCTTCTCCAGAGAATAACATTCTTCCTAAGAATCCTCTTATAAAGCTCTCAGATTTTTCTTCTGAATATTGTCTTAACCAGTCAACAAGACTTAAATCACATCCATCAAAGTACTCTGAATTATCACTTGGGAAGTAACTTTGAGATGTTGTAACACCCCATTTAAACTCTCCACTATCAGCTTCCATTTCACCCATAAGTATTTTGAATAATGTTGTTTTAGCCGTACCATCACCTAAGAATATAATCTTATCATCTTTGTTTATTCTAAAACTTACATTATTTAAAACTTTTTCTCCGTCTATAGTTTTGCATAGATCTTTAACTTCTAAAAGTTCATTTCCTGCTTCTCTTTCTGGTTTAAATCCAACAAAAGGATATCTTCTAGTTGATGGTTTTATATCATCTAGTGTAAGTTTATCTAATTGTTTCTTTCTACTAGTTGCTTGCTTTGCTTTAGAAGCATTAGAACTAAATCTAGCTATGAATGATTGTAATTCTTTCATTTTTTCTTCTTTTTTCTTGTTTTGATCCTTTGCCATTTGTAATGCTAATTGACTTGATTCATACCAGAAATCATAGTTTCCTACATATAATTGAATCTTTCCAAAATCAACATCAGCCATATGAGTACACACTTTATTTAAGAAGTGTCTATCATGGGATACAACTATTACTGTTCCTTCAAAATCTAATAAGAAATTTTCAAGCCAGTTTATAGATTTTATATCTAAGTGGTTAGTAGGCTCATCCATGATTAAAATGTCTGGTTTACCAAATAATGCTTGAGCCAGTAATACCTTAACCTTCTCTGAACCTTCTAAATCCCCCATTAATTTTGTATGTAAATCTTCGCTTACGCCTAATCCATTTAATAATGTTGCTGCTTCACTTTCCGCTTCCCATCCATTAAGTTCTGCAAACTCACATTCAAGCTCTGATGCTTTCATTCCATCTTCATCACTAAAGTCTGGTTTAGCATATAACGCATCTTTTTCTTCCATTATTTGTATAAGTCTTTCATGACCCATCATAACTGTTTTTAAAACTTCAACATCATCATAAGCAAAGTGATCTTGTTTTAAAACTGCTAATCTTTGTCCTGGTGTCATAGAAACATCTCCTGTGTTTGCTTCTATTTCTCCTGACAATATCTTAAGAAATGTAGATTTTCCCGCTCCATTTGCACCTATTATTCCGTAGCAGTTTCCCTCTGTAAATTTTATGTTAACATCTTCAAATAGTTTTCTTGATCCGTATCTCAAACTAACATTAGTTGCTTGTATCATTAATTCTTGCCCTCCAAATAGTGTTTTTATTTTATTCTATTTTTTAAATAGTTAATATCTTTTTACACATATGTTTTTTATTATAACATACTAAATTGTATTTTTACAACCTTAGCTTTTTTATGAGCCTAATAATTTAATTTTTAAAATAGGTGCAAAACACTTATTGCACCTATTTTCTTGTTTTATCTATTTTTTCTTATTCCAATACTTACTTTTTTCATAAGTATTTTTATTATTGGTGATTTTTTCATTATTTCTATTTTGTTTTTTAACTTTCTTCTTTTTAGGTATATCTACAATTTCACTTATAGATTTTTTTTGTTCTTCATTTACTACATTTCCAAAGTATAATTCTTTTAAATCTATATCTATACTAAATTTATTCTTTATTTTTGTTATCATAGGCTTCTCATTTTCGGTGATTATAGAAGCACAAACACCTCTATTTTGACCTCTACCACATCTACCTGCTCTATGTATATAATCCATTTCATTTTCTGGAATATCTAAATTTATTATATGAGTTACTCCTCTAATATCTAACCCTCTTGATGTTAAATCAGAAGATACTAATACATTGCTTTTTCCTTGAATAAATGCATCCATTGATTTTTTTCTTTCAGCTTTAAAATTTTCTCCAGAAATACCCTCTGCTTTGATACCATGATATCTAAGTTTGTCTGCTATTACATTTATTCCATTACTATTATTTATAAAAACTATTGCTTTTTTAGGTTTTAAAGATGCTATAAGTTTTCTAATCATTAAAATTTTATCTCTTCTTTCACATACAAAATACATATGCTCAATGTTTTTATTAGCTATAGGTTTTTGTTCTTCTTTTAATACCACTGGTTCCTTCATATTTTCTTTTGAAAATTTTAAAACTTCATCAGTTACAGTTGCTGAAAAACATAAAACTTGTCTTTCACGAAGTGTAGTTTTTATAACAGCTTTTGTCATTTTCTCATTGTTTTCATCTAATAATTTATCACATTCATCTATAATTATAGTTTTAACAGTATGTGCTGCTATTTTTTTCATTTTTATAAGCTCTAAAATTCTTCCACTTGATCCTATTATTATATGTGGTTTTTCTTTTAGTTTTTCTACTTGTCTTTTTATATTTACATTTCCTATTATAGTCATAGATGTAATTCCCATATTACTGTCTTTAGATAATTTATCTATAACTTTATGTACTTGTACTGCAAGTTCATGAGTTGGTGTCAATATTATAACTTGATTTTCTCTTTTAGAAGCTTCAACCTTTTTAAATATAGGTAATACATATGCTAATGTTTTTCCACTTCCTGTTTCACTTTCTGCAACTACATCTTTATTCTCTAAGCAAACTGGTATAGCCTTACTTTGTATAGGTGTAGGCTCCTTTATTCCTTGTAGTGTTAATGCATTTATTATATTTTCATCTATATTTAGACTTTTAAAATTATCTTCCATTAATATCTCTCCTTAATTTCTTTTATTTTATATTGTTAACAACTTTTCATCAAAATACCTCTATGATATAAAAATCATAGAGGTATAATTATTATTTCATCATTTTTGTTAATGCTATTAATATTCCTGTTTTAGCATGTTCAAAAGTTAATCCACCTTGAAGGTATGCTATATATGGATCTCTTATTGGTGCATCTGCTGATAGTTCAATTGACGAACCTTGTATAAATGCTCCTGCTGCCATTATAACCTGATCTGTATATCCTGGCATATCCCATGGTTCACATTCTACAAATGAATCTATTGGTGAACCTGCTTGAATTCCCTTACAGAAATTTATTAATTTATCCTTATCATTGAATTTTATAGCTTGAATTATATCTGATCTTTCATCATTATATTTTGGAAGAACTTCAAATCCTGAAAGTTCCATAATTCTAGCACAGAATATTGCTCCTTTTACAGCTTCAATTGCTACATGTGGTGCTAAAAATAATCCTTGGAATAAAGTTCTCATAACACCAAAAGTTGAACCACACTCTCCACCAATTCCAGGTATTGTTAATCTATATGCAGCTCCATTTACACATTCTTGCTTACCTGCAATATATCCTCCAGTTGGTGCAATTCCACCACCTATGTTTTTTATAAGAGAACCTGCTACTAAATCTGCACCTACATCTGTTGGCTCTATTGTTTGAATAAATTCTCCATAGCAATTGTCTACAAAACAAATTATGTTTTCATTTATTTCTTTTACTGCATCTATTATAGGTTTTATATCTCTTACTAATAATGAATTTCTCCAACCATAGCCAGTTGATCTTTGAATATGTACTAACTTTATACTTGAATCTTCTTTTATTGTTTTTTTCATAAGTTCTATATCAACTTTATTATCTTTAAGCTCTAATTGCTTATATTTCACACCATATTCTTTAAGTGAACCTATGTTTTCTTCTCCACTAATTCCTATTATGTTATGTAATGTATCATATGGCGAACCACAAACACTTAACATAGTGTCATTTGGTCTTAAGTTTCCAAAAAGTGCAGCCCCAATTGCATGTGTACCATTAACAAAATGTGGTCTTACAAGTGCTGCTTCTGTATTGAACACTTTTGCATAAACTTTATCAAGTGCATCTCTACCAACATCGCCATAACCATATCCTGATGAATTAGTAAAGTGCATATCACTTATTCTTTCCTCTTGAAGAGCATTTAAAACCTTTAATTGATTGTATTCCTTTATATCATCTAACTTTTTAAACTCTTCTTTTACATCTTCTAATGCTATTTGAGATAACTCAAATAATTCTTCGCTTATATGAAACTTTTTCATTAAAAATTCTTTTGTTATATCTAACATTTCTGTACTCCCCTTACTTTACTTATGTATAAATCTCTATTTAAGATTAAATTTTAAATTAAAAATAGTAAAATTACTATAATTTTAAAATTATATAATATTTATCTACGAATAAAATCATCTTATATTATATACCATTTAATCATCTCGAAACAAGTTTAAACTATAATTAAATAAAAAAACACCTAAATAGTAATGTTACGCTAATAAAATCTAGATATTTAATAAACTTAAATTTATATGTAAAAAGCACAGAATATAAAAATATACTGTGCTTTTTACTAAAAGAAATCTTAACTTAATATATCATATAACATTAATGTGTTTAAAATTACAATTCAGATTCCTCTTTAGAATCATTATTGGTAAATAATATTTGCTTTAATGGTGTTATAGTTGAAATCGCATGTTTATATATAAGCATTTGCTTTCCTTCTGAAAATAATACTACTGTAAAGCTATCAAATCCATTAACATTTCCTTTAATTTGAAACCCATTAGTTAAATGAATAGTTACAGGTATTCTATTTTTTCTTGCTCCATTTAAAAATATATCTTGTAAGTTATTTGTTGATTTTGTCATCTTTAATACCTCCATAATATTTTGTACCCCTATTTTTTATAAATTTATCAATAGTGATAAAGTTACTTTTCTTACATTTTTTCTCATTTCTTTTCTATATATTTTATTCTATATATTTTTCCAAATTCCTTTATTATTTAAGGATATTACTCTAATTATTGCATATTTTTCTTTTTATAAAATCATTCTTTATAAAGTTTACAATTTCTTCATCATTTTTAAAGTCATCTTTATTTATCCACTTGACTCTAGAATCTTTTCTAAACCAAGTTAACTGTCTTTTAGCATAATTTCTACTAAATTGTTTTATCATATTTACAGCATCCTCAAGTGAAATTTCACCTTCTAAATATGATAATAATTCTTTATATCCAATACCTTTCATAGATTGCATATCTTTTGTATATCCTTTTTCTTTTAAAGCCTTAACTTCATCTAAAAGACCTTTTTCCATCATAATGTCTACTCTTCTATTAATTCTTTCATAAAGTTTTTCTCTATCCATATTTAATACATAGTAGTTTACATTGTATGGTATATCATATATATTTTGTTCCTTTAAATATTGGCTCATTGTTTTATTTGTTGTTTTATATACTTCCAAAGCTCTAATAACTCTTTTTAAATCATTTGGATATAACTTGTTATAACTTTCTACATCTATTTCCTTTAACATTTCATGAATATATTCTTTTCCTTTTATTTCAGCTAACTCTTCTAATTCTTTTCTATAATTTTCGTCTTTATCTGTATCACCAAAACTATAGTTAAATATTAAAGAATTTATATAAAGACCTGTTCCACCTACTATCATTGGAACCTTATTTCTCTTAGATATATCCTCTATAAAAATTTCTGCATTTTTTTTAAATTCAGCCACACTAAATTCTTCACATGGCGGTATAACATCAATTAAATGATGCTTAATTCCTCTCATTTCCTCTTTTGAAATTTTAGCAGAACCAATGTTCATTTCTTTGTAAATTTGCATAGAATCACAAGATATTATCTCACCATTTAATTCTTCTGCAAGTTTTATTGAAATCTCCGTCTTTCCAACTGCTGTTGGACCTGCTAGTATAAATAAATCTTTCATTTTCTCACCTAAACCCATTTTTATTGTATTCTTTTAAATTTCTTTTCTATCTCATTTAATGTCATTTTTATCATAGTTGGTCTACCATGTGGACAAGTAAATGGATCATCCATATATCTTAAATCATCTATTAATTTTTCCATTTCTATTTGTGATAACTTATTATTAGCTTTAACTGCTGCTTTGCATGCTAAACTTGCTATTTTATTGTATTTTACTTCAACAGTACTTCCATTACCCATATTTTTCAAGTTCTCAAGTATATCATAAAACAACGATTTTACATCTGGCTTCCCTAAAAACATAGGAACTTCCCTTATACTTATAGTATTATTGCCAAAATCCTCAATGTTAAATCCTGCTTTTTTAAAAACATCCTTATTTTCTTCATAATAAGGTGCTTCATCAAAGGAAAGTTCAATAACTATAGGTGTTAATAGTACTTGACTTATAACTTCAAAGCTCTCTATTGATTTTTTATATTTCTCAAACATATATTTTTCATGTGCTGCATGTTGATCTATAAGAATAAGTTCATTGTTACACTCGGCAATTATATATGTATTGTTAAATTGACCTATTATTTTTACATAACCAAACTTAGGTACAATTTCTTTATTTTCTGTTTTTTTAACTACTTCTTCCTTTTCTAATGATAGTTTTTCTTTCTCTTTTGTTATTATTTCTTCCTTACTTTTATCTTCATTTTCCCATACTGCATCTTTAACTTGTATTTTTTCAAAAATCTTATTATCATTTTCAACTTTATATGACGCCTTTTCTTCTTTTCCAATTGTACTATCACTTTTTAAATCTATAGGTACATATTGAATATCTATTTTTTTTTCTAAAAAGTCATCATGTAAAACCTCTTGTTTAAATTTAGTTTCTTCTTCCTTTTTAAACTCTATTACGCCATCTTCTGTAAAACTAAAATTCTCTTTCATATAATTTCTTAATGCTGAATGAACACTATCAAAAATAAATTTGAATATGCTTCTTTCATCATAAAACTTTATCTCTGCTTTAGTTGGATGAACATTAGGATCAATATATTCTGGAAAAATATCTAAGAACAAAACAAAAAACGGAAATTTATTAACTGTTAAAAAAGACTTAAATGCATTTTCAACCGCTGCTGTTATTGTGCTGCTTTTTATAAGTCTTTTATTTACAAATATACTTTGTCTATTTCTACTACCTCTACTAATTTCACTGTTTCCTATAAATCCATAAACAGAAAGTATATCGCTGTGAGTCTCAAAAGGAACTATATTTTTGCTAACTTCTTTTCCATATAAAATATGAATTGCATCTTCTAAATTCTCACTTCCATAAGTACTAACAGTCTTTTTTCCGTTATTAGTAAGTTTAAATGACACACCATAATTTCCAAGAGCTAACCTTAAAACAAGATCAGATATTAGCGATGATTCTCTTTGTGGTGATTTTAGAAACTTTTGTCTTGCCGGCACATTGTAAAATAAATCTCTTACTTCTATTGTTGTTCCATCATTACATGCTGCATCAACAATATCCTTTATTTCTCCACCTTCAATTATAATTTCTTTTCCAAAATCCTCAGAAGCAGTTTTACTCTTTAAATTTACTCTTGATATAGATGAAATACTTGCAAGTGCTTCACCTCTAAACCCAAAACTATTTATTTTGTATATGTCTTCTATTTCTTGAATTTTACTTGTTGCATGAGGTAAAAATGCCTTTTCTATATCATCTTTATGTATTCCACTTCCATCATCACTTATTCTTATTAATCTGTTTCCACTATCTTCAACTTCTATTACAATATTTTTACTTCCTGCATCTATACTATTTTCAACTAGTTCTTTAACAACTGAACTTGCTCTTTCAACTACTTCACCTGCTGCTATCTTATTACATGTCTCTTTATCTAAAATATTTATTCTCTTCATTTATATCACCCCTTTTTATCGTAATATAAACACTAACCGTAGATGAAAACAATTATTCATCTCAATATTATCATAAGTAATTACACGAGGGAACTTTACGTTCCCCCTGTTAATTAGAAATTGCTTCTTACATCATTTAATTACATCTTATTAGCTTTTATTACTATATCATTTAATTTATTTACACATTCTATTATAGTCATATTTAGTAAATCTATTTTCTTTATTTCTTCTATTAATTCATTATTATCTACAGCATTTAAAAACCCTAACTGCTGCACTTCTAAATTTTCACATGTATTTTTATTTTCTTCAATTTCTATATTTTCTTTTATAGGTAAATTTTCTTTCTCACATCCAAAATTATCTTCTTTTGCATTAGTTAATGCTATATCTGTACATACTTCTTTATCTTTATTTGTATTTTCTAATGTTTTAAGAATTTCTCTTGCTCGTGATATAACTTTATCAGGTATTCCTGCAAGTTTTGCAACCTCTATTCCATAAGATTCATCTGCTCCACCTTCTATAATTTTTCTTAAGAAAATTATATTATTATCTACCTTTTTTACTGCTATAGAATAATTTTTAACACCATCTATATTACCTTCTAATTTTGTAAGTTCATGATAATGCGTTGCAAAAAGTGTCTTACATCTCATATTTTTATTTTTACATATATACTCTATAACTGACCAAGCTATACTTAATCCATCATAAGTACTAGTTCCTCTACCTACTTCATCTAATAATATTAAACTTCTACTAGTAGCATTATTTAGTATGTTTGAAACTTCCCACATTTCAACCATAAATGTACTTTTCCCTCCAGCTAAATCATCAGATGCTCCTATTCTTGTAAAGATTTTATCACAGATAGATATATCTGCAGTTTTTGCTGGAATAAAACTTCCTATTTGAGCCATTAATGTTATAAGTGCTACCTGTCTCATATATGTAGATTTTCCTGCCATGTTAGGTCCTGTTATTATAAGTAGCTGATTAGTTTCATTATCTAAAAGTGTACTATTTGACACAAATTCGTTAGTTGAAAGCATTTTTTCAACAACAGGATGTCTTCCATCTTGTATTTTTAATACTCCTTTTGTGTTAATGCTCGGTTTTGTATAATTATTTTCTCTTGCTACAGTAGATAATGAACATAGACAATCTAGCTCTGATATAAGTTTAGATGATACTTTCATTCTATCAACATGACTTTCTACTTCATCTCTAATTTTCACAAAAAGCTCATATTCAACCTTCATAAGCTTATCTTCCGCACCTAGTATTTTCTCTTCCATATCTTTCAATTCTGGTGTTATAAAACGTTCAGCATTTGATAATGTTTGCTTTCTTATATATCTACCTTGTGGTACAGAACTTAAATTAGTTTTTGTTACTTCTAAATAATATCCAAAAACTTTATTATATCCCACTTTTAAAGATTTTATCCCTGTAACTTGTTTTTCTTCATTTTCTAAATTTGCAATCCATTCCTTACCGCATCTTTTAGAAGTTCTATACTCATCTATTTTTTCATCATATCCATCTTTAATTATATTTCCTTCTTTTACTGAAAGTCCTGGATTATCTGATATTGAATTATCTAATAAATTATATACATCTTTTAAATCATCTAATTCATCTAAAATATTGGATAACAATTCACTTTTAAAGTTTTTTAGAACTTCTTTTATTGTTGGTATTTTTTCTATAGAATGCTTTAATGAAACAAGTTCTTTTGCATTTATACTTTTAGAACTAATTTTACCAACTAATCTTTCTATGTCATAAATTTTATTTAATGCTTCTTTAAGTTCATCTTCTTTAGAAATATTTTTAACAAGCTCTTCAATAGCATCTTGTCTTAGAAGTATTTCTCTTTTATTTACTAATGGTTGTTCTATCCATTTTCTTAACCTTCTACCGCCCATTGCAGTATTGGTTTTATCAAGAACCCAAAGTAAAGAGCCTTTTTTACTTTTATCTCTTAAACTTTCAGTTATTTCTAAATTTCTTCTTGAATTACCATCTATAACAAGAAAATCATGAATATTATATCTTTCTAACATATCTATGTGAGACATTTTAACTTTTTGTGTTTCTATTATATAGCTTAAAAGACCATTTATTGATTTATTTAATACCTCTGTAAACTGTATATCATTATAGTTTTTAAAATGCTCCTTTATTTTTAAATCACTTTCTTCAAAATACTCAATTTCAAATTTAGATATAGAAATTTCAAATCTGCTATTTATCTCACGAATTGCTTCTTCACTAATGTTATTAGGAACAACAATTTCTTTAGGATTAAACTTTGCTATTTCATCAAGTATTGAACTCATATTATATTTAAAATCGCTACAATAAAATTCTCCTGTTGATATATCACAAAACGATACTGATGCACTATCTTCTTCTATAAAAATTGACATTAAGAAATTGTTTTTTCTTTCTTCTAGGAATGTTCCTTCTGTATAAGTTCCTGGTGTAAAAATTTTAACTACATCTCTTTTTACTATACCTTTAGCAACTGCTGGATCTTCTACTTGTTCACAAATTGCAACTTTATATCCCTTTGATATTAACCGTCCAATATAATTTTCTGCTGCATGAAATGGAACTCCACACATTGGTGCTCTTTCTTCAAGTCCACAGTCCCTACCAGTTAGAGTAAGTTCTAATTCTTTAGATGCAACTTTAGCATCTTCAAAAAACATTTCATAAAAGTCTCCAAGTCTAAAAAAGACTATGGCATCTTTACATTTCTCTTTTACATTAAAATATTGAACCATCATTGGCGTTAATGCCATAATACTATCTCCTTTTCTTTTCAAAGTTTTATACTTATTAATAAAAAGCGACTTTAGAAATAACACTATGTTCGTTGATGTTATTCCTAAAGGCAATCAAATCATTTCTAGTTTTAATTATTCCTAGTTAAAATTGGATTACCATAAGTCGCTTTAATTTATATAACAGTTAATTAAATTTCTTCACCTACTAATGAGAAAGACTGTGCTTTTGTTATTTTAACATTTACAAGCTTTCCTATATTTTCTTCATTTCCTTCAAAATTAACTAATTTTCCTGTTCTAGTTCTTCCTGTTAGTTTAGTTTCATCATTTTTGCTGTGTCCCTCAACTAATATTTCTACAACTTTGCCATCATATTCTTTGTTTTTCTTAGCTGCAATTTCATTTACAGCTTCAACTAATCTATTAAATCTTTCTTTTTTAACATCCTCAGGAACTTGGTCTAACATCATATCAGCTGGAGTTCCTTTTCTTTTTGAATATAAGAAAGTAAATGCTGAATCATATTCAACTTCCTTTACAAGACTTAATGTTTCTTCAAAATCTTCATCAGTCTCACCCGGGAATCCTACTATTATATCTGTAGTTAATGCTACATTGGGAATTCTTTCTTTTATTTTTCTTATTAAAGTCATATACTGTTCTCTATCATAATGTCTATTCATCTTTTTTAATATTCTAGAAGAACCTGATTGTACTGGAAGATGTATAGTTTCACATAATTTATCACATTCTTTTATAGCTTCTATAACATCTTCACTTAAATCTTTTGGATGAGATGTCATAAATTTAACTCTTTCTATTCCTTCTATTTTGTTAATTCTTCTTAATAACATAGCAAAATCTATATTTGGTTCTAATCCTTTTCCATAAGAATTTACATTTTGTCCTAGTAGAGTTATTTCCTTATAACCTTCTTTAACCATTTCTCTTATTTCATTTTCTATTTCTTCTGGTTTTCTACTTCTTTCTCTTCCTCTAACATGTGGCACTATACAATATGTACAAAAATTGTTACATCCATACATTATTGTAACAAATCCTTTTATGCTACTTGCTCTATCTATTGGTTGTCCTTCTACTATATCATCTTCTTTATTCCATATTTCAACTATTGGTCTTTCTCCACCTAAAGCTCTTTGTAAATACTCATTAAATTTATAAGCATTATGTGTTCCTATTATTATATCAACATAAGGGAATTTCTTAATTATACTCTCTGCCATCCCCTCTTGTTGCATCATACAACCAGTAACAGCAATTATAGTATTAGGTTTTTCCTTTTTAAGCTTTTTAAGAGCCCCTAGGTTACCTTCTACCTTTTGTTCTGCATTCTCTCTTACACAACAAGTGTTAAATATTATAATATCTGCTTCTTCCTTATTTTCTGTTCTTATATGTCCTAATGGCTTTAATCCACCTGATAGTTTTTCAGAGTCCTCTTCATTCATCTGACAACCCCAAGTACAAATCCAGAACTTTAATTGCTTATTATTTTCCTTTATATTAATATCTTTAGTTATATTCATTCTATTAATTTCCTCCAATTTTTATTTTTTTTATTTATAAAATATCTACAGTATTATACCATATAAGAAATGTAAAAAGAAAGCACCATAACTGGTGCTTTTCCTCATAGCACATTACCCTTACTTACAGAATTCTATTTAACTAATCTAATATTAATTTTACAAACTACTTTTATAATATAAGCTAAATATTACTTATATATACTTTTTATACTATATTTTAAATTTGTATTAAAAAACAGTCTAATTGAAAGAAAATAAAATATAAAGTTATAATAAAGTATTTGTTCATTATACTGTTATATATGAGTAAACAAGTGTAATTTAAAGCATATGAATAATGTTACTTAAATTTTTAGTTGAATATCACTTTAATAGAATTTTAATTTTAGTATCATTTTAATTTTTATATAATAGTATAAAGTAATGAATTAAATTTATAATAATTCAATACTTATTTAATTAATTTTATATTTTATTAATAATTAAATTTCTATAGAATAATGTAAATTATTGAATTAGCTTTATACTAATTCAATTGTTAAATACCTATTGGATATTATAAATTAATAATTCAAATTCATAATATGGGGGATTTTTTTATGAATACTAACGGATTTGATAAAATTATTTTATTATCAAGAAACGAAGACAGTGAGACAATTCAATTTAAGCAAATATATAGCGTAGGTGCACCATATGTTATGCAAGCTATAGAAATGGCACGAGTTTTTCAAGGTGCTATAGAATATATTACTATTGATGGAAAACCAATTTTAAAATTTAATTTTGAAAAGGCTCTTGATATAGTTAATAAGCATCCTGAAATGGCAGTAGTAGGCACAATAAATCAAACAATTTCACAAAACACAAATGTAGTTAAAGCTATGGTAGATAAAGTTTTAAAATTATTAGAAGAACTTTTATCTGTTAGTTTAACTGCATATGAAACAAAAAAATATGAAACAGCTATACAAGAAGCATTTACTGATTTACAAGAACAAAGTGGAGATGCTTGGATATTTTGGCAAAAAACTGAGGCTCATAAAACAACTTATCAATATAATATATTGTTTGCAATACAAAATGAAAGTACAGGTAGCGTAATGTTAGCATTACCTATAGCACTTACTATTACAGTTGATATAGAAAAAGAGAAGGTTTTATTTATAACTGTTGAAGATGAACACAGCTATGATGTTACTGTCCAAGCTATGCAAGTAGTTGAACCATTAAAATAATAAGCTAAGATATTATAAACAACTAACCTTTTGTTAAATATTATAAATTAATTTATTTTAATCTATAATATGGAGGATTTAAAATGAAAAATAAAAAATTTGATAAGATTATTTTACTATCAAAAAATGAAAATGATGAAGATCTTAAATTTAAAAAGATTTTTAATATAGATAAAAAAAATTTTAATCAAGCTAATAGAATAGCAAATGTTTTTCAGGATGCCATAGAAACTATAAAAATTAATGGTAAAGAAATTTCAAAGTTTAATTTTAATAAAGCTCTTGATATAGTTAATAATCATCCTGAAATGGCAGTAGTAGGAACGTTAAATCAAGCAATTTCAGAAAAAACATGTGCAGTTCATATTATGGTAGATAAAGTTTTAAACTTGCTACAAAATATATTAACTGTTACACTAACTGAAGCTGAATCAAAAAATTATAGGCTGGCTATAACAGAAGCTTTTACTGATTTGCAAAAACAATCAGATGATAGTTGGATATTCTGGCAAAATGATAATGACAATGAAACAACTTATCAATATAATATTTTATTTGTAATACAAAATGAAAATACAGGTGGTGTAATATTAGCATTGCCTATATCACTTACTATTACAGTAAATGTATCAAAGGAAAAAGTTTTCTTAATTGGCATTAAAGACGTATACGATTACTATATTGTAGTTCAATCTATAGAAGTAGTAGAAGCCTTATTATAGAATATATCGCCTCCAAGTATTGTTTTATATTAAATATATGAATTTTAAATTAATAAAATTATTCTAAAAAAAACAAGGTAGATTACAAGTATTTTTCAACTTGCAATCTACCTTTCAATTTATACTAATTTAGTAGCATCTTTTAAACTATCATTTCTTCCTGTTCCTGATCTACCACCTATTTGAATTATATTTTCTACTTTCAATCCACTAACATCAAAATTACTTTTTTCATCATAGAACATTGATTTTTTTGTGCTATGTGTATAGCAACATTTGCATCCATATAACCAAAATGTAATACTATTGTTTTCATATAAAACACATTCTTTTTTCCAAACCTATTTTTACATAAAAAACAAACCCAGAAGTTTTTCAACTCCTAGGTTTATTTTGTGCAATACTCTTTTATACTTATAATTTATTTTAACATAATTATATAGTTTATCAAGTCATATTTTATAGTTAATGCAACTTGGCTCATCTTATATATACTCCACTATACGGTATAAATGGATAAATACATTCAGTACAGATAAAGAGATACTTAGTCCTAAAAACTTGATAGTTCATAGTTATCCTATGGTTAAGAAATTTAAGATTAGAGAGTCAATATTTATTTAAATTGCATTTTATTTTAATAAATACTGGAATTGTAATCCATAAATTATGTATAATACTAATATAAAATTTTGAACAATTGTATTATTAAGCAAATTGGTTTATTAAAAATAGCAAATTAATTTGTAGTAAAAAACAAGGGGTGCTTTATGTGGATTAGAACTCAAAACAAAAAAGAATTAGTTAATATAATTAAAGTTGAAATTTCCTCTATTTGTGGAGATAAAAGAAATAAAGTAATTGTATGGGGTCAATTTGCACCTACTGGCATATTTTCTTCAAATAGAACTTCATTAGGTATGTATTCAACTATGGAAGATGCAATTGCTGAAATAGACGAAATTGAAAAGTGTATCTTAAACAATCCAAATGGTGTTTATACTATGAAAAGTAATAAACAACTTTAAAGTATTGCGATTCAAAATAAGAGTGGACAAGATTATATTTTGTCTACTTTTATACTATCTATTATCAACCTTTAATCCACTAGATTCAAAATCACTTTTCTTCATCATCAGACAGTTATTCTTTTGTGCTATATATGCATCCATATTGCCAAAATATAATGCTATTACACATCTTTTTTATATTCTTTTTCTAAGCCTATTTTTACATAAAAAATAAACCTAGAGGTTTTTCAACTCCCAGGCTTATTTTGTGCAATATTCTTTTATACTTATAATTTATTTTAACATAATTCTATAGCTTATCAAGTCATATTTTTTAGCTAATGCGACTTAATAAACAATTCTAAATTAGTATCTAGAATTGTTTAACTTAAATACATCTCATGTTGATATTAAATCTCTGTAAAATAGTCATTTCTTATTTCCTATTATAACTCTAATCCATTGATTTTACTACATTTTCTTTTAAATTTACAGCTAATTTAGTAATTGTACTTTTTTCTTACAATATATTTTTCATATTAAATTCATAAAAATTACATTCTAATATATTGATGTTATAAATATATTATTTATAAGTCAAGTTTCAAAATTATAAATTATATTAAATAGAAAGGAGCTAAATATATGCCAAACTATAAAGATTTTGATTTAGATTTGCAAAACAGCAAAAATGCCAATAACTCTCAGTTGAATAAAATGACACAAAACTCTAGGCTAGAACCTAGAAAACTTCCACCACATAGTAATGGGAATATAAGTCCTGAATTATGTGCAGCGATGCAAGGGTAGATTTCTTATCTTTTAACCAATTCATAAAAGTTAACTGTTATATCCATAACTAAAAAAAGTTGATTTTCTAACAGTTAACTTTTTAATTTAAACTAAACTAACTTACCTGCATCTTTTAAACTATTATATCTTGTGCTACCAGCTTTTCCACCTATGGTAATTATCTTTTCAGCCTTTAATCCACTAACTTCAAAGTCACTTTTCTTCATCATAGGACATTGATTCTTTTGTGCTACATATATAGCTGCATTTGCATCCATATCACCAAAATATAATACTATTGTTTTCATATCTACTTTCACCTCTTTTTTTATATTCTCTTTCCCAAAGTTTGTTTTTACATAATCACTACTTATATATCCTCCATGGTCTCCATAAAATATTGAATACCAATCATCTACTTTTTTAGCTATCCTTATAACTGCTCCATTAGATAATGTTCCTATTATATTTCCGTTAGGTTTTTCTCTAATATTAAGTACATCAGCTGTAACAATTCCCTCATTTTTATCAAGAGTTACAACCCCATTAAATATACCACTATTAAATTCATTAACATCACAGTTACCATTTACTCCATTAACTTGTCCTTTATCACTATATTGAAATCCTACCCATGATGTCCAAATAGGATTATATCCTGGAGTTTCAACACCATAATGTGCAATCCATACTGGATATTTTGAAAGTCTTGGATCTAATGAACTATTAGCAAAAGATGTATAAGTATATACAACAACATTTTTCCCTGTTAATCTTTTTACTTCTTCTAAAAATGTTATACACGCAGTAGTTAGTGTACTTTTATCCATACCACAATCTACTTCTATATCTAATGCTAATAAACAATCTGAAGCTTTATTTTTAATACACTCTACAAAATATCTAGCTTCATTTAAAGCATCACCTCTAAAAAAGTGATAAAACCCAACTTTTAATCCTTGTTTTTTTGCTCTACTATAATTTCGTTCTAAAAAAGCATCCTTGTAATTACTACCTTCGGATGCTTTCATATAAACTATTTTTATCCCACTAGCTTTAACCTTACTATAATCTATATCTCCTTGCCAGTTTGAAATATCTATACCTTTTAAATTACTTGCACTTCTACTTTGCATTATTATCACCTTCCTCTTTCCCCTCTGATTTTTTCTTTAAAATGTCTACTGCATCTACGAACGGTTTAGGTAAATTTATACCCATAAGTCCTACATTTTCTATTATGCTAAGTATTTCATTTGCCATAAATCCTATTATTACTGCATTTCTTATAAAACCATTTGCTTTTAGTACAATATCCATTTGAACAGCTACAACAACAAGCATATATATAAATGTCTTTTTTACTAACCCTTTAAACCCTATTCTACTTTTAGCTCCTCCTGTTTCTGTTTTAGGACTATTTTTAAATATAATCGCTACTGCTCCACCACTAAAATAATCTATAATGCTACAAGTTAATAATGCCCAAAATAAAGTATCAAACCCTCCAAATAATTGTCCTAAACTACCACCTAATAAACCTATTACACCATAAAAACCTGTCTTTAATAAATTTTCCTTTTCCACTTCTACACCTCTTTCTATAAAAATAGGCAATAAAAAAGAACCTTGATGGTCCTGCTCTATTGCCTTTAAATGATTTAATTTATTTTACTCTAATTTCAATATTTAATAGTCAATATTACATAAAACATATTTTAATATAAAAATAATATTATATCATTCACCCTTTATTGTATAGCTTAATATAATATTATTGAAAGAGTTCATAATACCCTAAGTCTAAATTAAATTTTATAATAATATATGATGTATTTAAATTCACCGTATCTTATTAATTGTTTAAAGCCAAATCCCTATTTCATTACAACTTATTTGGGAGATGTTCTACAATTTAAAGAATATCTCTTTTTTAATACATTTACATTGTTCCACTATAAGAAATGGACAACAAAAAGAGTACTACATCTTTTCATTGTCCAAGTTAAGGGTTTTAGGATCATGTGAAGTAAAATTGCTATTACACTTTTATATTATACATATTATTTAAGTAATATTACATAAAACATATTTTAATATAAAAACATTTCTTACTCATTTGATTCAGATATATTAATATTTATATTATCAACTTCACTTTCCTGTATTTTTTCTAAATCATTTGTACTTTTTCCAAGACTTAATGATGAAACTACTTTTAAATCTTTCATTAACAACAATGTTTTCATTCCATCAGCCGTTGTAACTATTTTAGAACTTGTACCTTCTTCATTTTCTTCCTGTTCATTTTCAAATTTATTTGAATTTAAATTGCTTTTTCTAATTTCATTTTGCTTTTCTATATCTTTTTTAAGTTTTTCATTATCTTTAACCATAAATTTTTCTTTTACTGATTTTGTATAGTAATTAGAATTTGATATATTTATACCTTGTAAGTTCATACTATTCACTCCTGTATGTTTAGATTTATTAAATATATCGTATGTTATTTAATAGACATGATATCTTTTATAAAAAAAGAACCTTGATGGTCCTGCTCTATTGTCTTTAAATTATTTAATTTTATGTCGCCTTAGATGATTTTGGTGTAACTTCTAAATTGCTTACTCTTTTTTCTATTAACTCCTCATTCAACTCTGCTCACCTTCCTTTGCATAAAACTAAGCAATAAAAAGATTTTTTCAAACCTCTTTATTGCTTAGTTAAGGGACTTTTGAATAATTTAAAACAAAAATTTGCTTCTATATATTTATATTATATACTTAATTTAGTTTATTTTAGTCTAACTTCCATATTTAATGGTCACTATTACATAAACAATCTTTTCATATAAAAATATAATAAGAATAACTGTATATAGTTATTCTTATTATATTTCACTCTCTCAAAATGATTCCTCTATGATATTTATTTTTTAACTACACTTGTATTATATATATTATACTTTTAAATTATTCATAATTTGAATTACTTTTCTAATTCCTTATTTTTTTAACTATTCTATTATAGAAAATTAGGCAATAAAAAGGGTGATATATCTTTTTATTGCCTAATCAAGGGTTTTGGATCATGTGATGCAAAAATTGCTATTACACTTTTATATTATACATACTATTTGAGTAATATTACCTAAACCCACATAATTTAATAATAAATATTACATAAAACATCTTTTTATATAATAAAAAAAGACTATTACCTAGTCCCTACTTTTCCTTTTAATTATTTAATTTTATGTCGTCTTATTTTTCCATTATGAACTAATACATTCTGTAACTACTTCTTTTAAATTACTTAATTGAGGTACTTGTTCTAATGTATATTTTCCTTCCATTATTAAAGAAATCCAAACTTTAACTAATCCACTTTCTTTATTTAAAATCATTATTGAACACCTCCAGCAGCTAACATTGCACTTAATTCTGCTATAGCTTGTTTCATTTCTTTATTTTCTTCTTTAAGTTTTTCCATATCTGTCTTTTCATTATCACTTTGTTGCTGAGATTTTTCATATTTTTCTTTTAAATATTTTTCATATTTTTTTCCAACTTCTAGAGCTGTAATAGATTTATCTGCTTTTAAAATTTCTCTAAGTGTATTTGCATCTTCTACATTAGTTATTGATCCGTCATCTTTATAAAATAGTATTATTTCACTGCACTTTTTGAAGAATGGCATAGAGTTCAAATATTCTTCAGCACTACATCCATTAATAGATTCTTTTTTGTCCCATATTTTTATCATTTTATATCTCAATCCTTTCATGATCATATTCAGGAATGTATATTTCATTTAGATTATCATATTCACCTAAACAAAATATAGCATTTTTATATCCTATAGGTTTTATATAACGCCTTGCTGTTTTCATACTAGAATATGAAAACCATTTATTGGAGGTTATATTGTATACTTCTAATTTATTAATAGGCGTTGAACCATTTTCATATCCACCAAAAAAATAAACTTTATCATTAACCAAAAAATCACCCATTGCCCATCTAATTTTAGGTATATCTTTTAATGTACTCCATGTGTTTGTGTCTATATTATAAACTTCAACTTTATTAACAATACCATTTTTACTTGTACCACCAAAGCAATAAATTTTATTATTATACTTTATTGCATTCATTGCGTATCTACCTGTAATCATATTTGCACCTTTACTCCATGTATTTGTATTTATATTATATATTTGTACTAAATTTGATACAGTTCTATTACTAATATTTTGTGCGTCACCAGAAAATCCTCCTATACAATATATTCTGTTATTATATAATATATTGGAATAATCATATACATTTTCTAATGTAGAAGTTGACTCTTCCCATATATTTTTATCTATATCATATATCAGTAGTTTTAATTTGTAATTTTTTAACTCATTTATTCCTATACAATATATTTTGTTATTTACTATATTTACTTTTAATTTGTCCATAACATATACACATGGCATTTTTGCACAACTTGTAATTGTATTTGTAGATATATCATATATAAAAAAATCAGTATAAGAGTTTCCATAACCATCACCATAATTATTTCCAAAACAATAAATTTTATTTTTATATAAGAAAGTATTAAATATATCTCTACTACTTTCTAGAACAGCAGTCCATTTATTTTCATTTATATTAAACATCTCAATCATCTTTCCAGTTATATGATATATTTTATTATTATGCAATATAAAATTAGATGCATATTTTGATGTTATAGATGGATTACTAGCATTATAGCACCACGGATCTTTTTTATAATATTTGTTGTTAAAAAAATCTGTGTTATTCTTATTACAGATAAAAAAACTGCTACCTATCCTCACAAGTACTATCGGTATATCAACTTTTATATCTTCTGCTAATAGATTTTCTCCATCTTGACTTTTTATAAATAGAGCTCCTAAGTTATTTACATTTAAAGTTGGGCTGTTCCCACAAGTTATATGTGGTTTTATAATAATTTGCATACCATCTTCATATTTTTGTGGTGCTGGATTAAGTGTTATTGTATAGGCAGTACTAGTTCCACTTGTAACTGCAAAAGCATTATTAGCCACATAGTTATTGCAATCTATTTTTTGGGGCAATTCCTTTGTCACAATATCTTCCAAATGCGACTCAATAGACTTACCATCATTGCAATTAATATCCTCTGCTTTAAGTTCTATTGCTCCTGTTTTAGAGTTTACACTTTCAACTGGAACTTTAATATTTTCAATTTTTTGTTCTAATATCTGTATATCTTTTTTAGTTGCAAGTATAACTGTAGGATCTATTTTTAATGTAACACTAGCTGTATTACTAACTTCTAATATCATTTTTATAAATAAATCTTTTGATGAACCTTCACTTGCTAATGGTTTATATGTCTCAGGGTATTTCCCTATTGCAATAAGATTGTCCTCACTATCAAATACCCCTGCTTCACGAATCATAAAGCCACCAATATCACCTGGAATCATTGCTTGTATAATAATCCAGTTAGGATTATTTTCATCAATAGTTATACTACTTACAGGACCTTCCCAAACTTTATTCTTTAATGCTTGTTGATCTTCCATTGGATTATAATAACTTCCGTTGCTATCTCCAACTTTAAACTTTATTAGATTTAAAGTTGTGCCTAAAGCACTTGCATTGGCTATTTTAGCTTTACCTAATTTAGTTAGTATTGTATAAAATTGTTCTGACATAAATTACTCCTTTCTTGGATATATAGTTATATTTTCAACTCCTTGTCCTTGAACCATAGATAACTTTATATTACCTTTACTTTCAATATCTTTAGGTGTCCAAGGATATACTATAATTTCTTCACCACATATAGTTGTAGCTCCTATAAAAATTGAACCTCTATTCGTTAGAAATATATTTATAAAATCTATCCATGATCTTTTATTTTTATAAGCTTCTATAAGTGTATCTAACTTTTTTAATTCTTCAGGAGATGCACCTCTTTCGGTAACATCTACATCCAAACCAAAAAAGAATGGTTTTCCATCATATTCAAACCATTCTTTTAACTTAGTTTTTCCAAAAACAGTTGAAGCCATATCTTCAACAGCTTTTGGAGTACCTTTTATTCTATGAATTTTTAAGGAGTCTTTTACTATTTCTCTTTTTTTGTCTAGTGTTAAGGTATAATCATAGAAATCAACATGAAATTGCCATGCTAAAGAATCAATTGTATCTTCATCAAGTTCATCTATTCTACCATAAATATAAACTAATCTGCTATCATTGCTAAGTTTCTGAAAGTAAGGGTTTAATGTCTTACATAAAGCTTTAATGAATTTGTCTTGTTGAAAATATGAAGGTTGTAAACTTAATAGGTCTATATTATTTAAATTCATTACTCCATACCCCCATATACTATTTTTATATTTTCAACCTTTGCAAGTTCATTTTCTGAAATTTTTGTGTGTTCAGGATATATTAAACTTATTCTTCTTATCCCTGATATTTTTCTTCCTTCAACTTCATATGATGCTGAATCTTGTATTTTATACCGTAATTCATCGGGATTTATTGATTTTCCTATTTCTTCTTGCTGCCATTTTACAAAATCTCTTATTGCACCAGTTTTACAATCTAGTTTTTCACCCTCAATTGCCTTTCTCCATTTTCCTTCTTTAGTTGGGAAATTTTTATCAAGAAAATATGTTAATTCAATATTATATTTTTTTACTTCTGGTGTTCCTACCTCAACTTTATCTGTAAGTGGCCGTCTATCCCTTGGAGAACATTCATTATATACTTTATTCAAAATTTCATCTGAAGGTATTTCACCATTATCTACTACAATCAAAATTTTAATTACTCCTGGTGATGGTGAAATAATTTTTACACCTGTAATTGATGGATCAGCACTATAAGCAAAATATTCATATGCTCCTTCTGTTCCTGCTGTACTTTTACTTTCTATTTCTAATCTAGCTCTTTCTCTATATGTTTTATCATCTTCTACATCTGCGCCTGAAGCTGATATAGAAGTATTATAAATTTTTTCAACATAAGCAATTGGATCTATTAGATAATTTATTTTTCCTACCTCATAACCATTATATTTACTCCCTGTTGATGAAGCGATTAAAACTATCTCTTTTTCTAGTTCTCCTTTGTGTATTATTACATCATCCCTAATTTTAAAAATTGCTATTCCATCAGGTGTAATTTTAGTTCCTGCTTTTATTAAGGTGTCTTCTTCTAATTCTTTAGATAATTTACAAACCCCTTTACAAAATGAATATGTTGCTTGTAACCTATTGGTACTATGATAATTTTCTGCTATTGCGTCTAATTTTTCATTTCTTGCATTTTCTAATAAATTTTGATTAGCTGTATCATTTATTTTATTTGATATTCCAACTAAAATTGGCATTAAAGACTTTAAAAATATTTTTCTTTCATCTCCCTCAGCTAATGTTTCACCTAATTCATTTTCTATACTTTTAAGTGTTTCATTGAAAATTTCATCTGCATTTGTGTTTATAAAATTAAGCTGCAATTTGTATCACCACCTCTATTACTGGACCATTATTAAATGCTGACACATTAACATCCTTAACTATTGCCCTTGGTTCATATTTCTCAATCAAATCATATGTTTCTTCTACTATGTCATACTTATTTATATCTAAAGTTACATCTAAATTTTTAGGATCTCTTCCCATATCTCTTGCATATGGAAGTTCAAACTTTATTATATTAAGTATATTCCTCACATTTTGAATTATTTTTTCATTGTTTTTTGCATTCCAATTTATATTTTCATTAGAATTTACTTTATAAATCATACTACCTCCACATTATTTATCTTCTTTTTTATAACCTTTTCTGGCATATTCTTTAAAATCTAATTTCAAAGTGATTTTTATTAACTTTTCTGAAATAAATTCAGCATTAGATGCTGCTATTTTAATTAATAAAAATTTACTACTTGATACAGGCTTATCTCCTAAAAATAGCATATGTGGTATTCTTGATAGTAAAATATTTTTCCAATCATTATATTCTTTTTGAACATTTATATATTTTGATTCTCTTAATGTTATTGAAATGGAGGGACTTTCAGCACTTATGCCTTTTATATAAATAGATGGTTTACAGCCTTCTACTTCTTGTTCTTCAACATTCAATGAAATATCATTTTCATATTCATTAAAAGTATATATTTTATTTGAACTTACTATAAATTTTTTACTTGCAAATCCTCCAAGTGCCATAATACACCTCCTTATATTTGAGCTATTATAACACCACTTTTTAAATCATTGTTATAAAAAGCTACTAATACTTCTTGTCCTACTTCCAAATTAATTAAGCTTATATGTTTAGCAATTTTTAATTCATATGAAACAGTATTTATATCTTCAAAAATTACCCTTACTGAGTTTAAGGATATATTTGAAATTTTTCCTTTTCTATTCATATACATTTACCTTTCTAACATTAATTTTTGATTGGTTATTTACCAAATCATGAATTACTTTTTCTATTATATATTTACCATTAAATAATTCTAAATCTAAGATTTTTATTGTATTTCCCGCTGAAATGTTAGTGTTTTTCTTTATTGTAAATTTTCCTATTGTTTCATACTTATTATATTTTTTAAATATATTTTTAGAAAATCTATTAGCTTCTACTATGTTATATGTCTGTATATCATTTATCTTTAATATTTCACCATTAAATTTTCTATTTATATATCTACCTTTAACAAGAAAATCTGAATTATAAATAATCTCACATCCACTAATTATATTATTTGAAGTTGTTTTAAAATCATATTTATTAATCATATCTTCTTTACATATTATTATTTCTTCTATTTGTTCTTCTAAAAATGTCTCTGAAATTATTAATGCTTCATTATTTGATATTTTTAAATTATAACCTTCTAACATGCATCTAAAATTTAAAAAATCTATATTATTTCTTTTGTCTTTATCTACTCTTTCATATATATAGTTTTCTATACCATAAGTTTTTAAATTTAATCCTTCTTCTTTTACAAGATCTTTTGCTAAATCTAAAAATCTTACATTTTCCCAAGCCCTTGTATTTTTAGTTTTTGTTTTTTTCTTAATAGATAATGCTTTAATTGTATATTTACCATTAGAACATCCAAAGTCATCTATATACATTTTTCCAGTAGAAAATAGTCCCTCTATAATTTCTATACAATCATTTTTTTTAAAATTCCATTGTCTATATTTTAATTCTGAATCTGCAAAAGAAATAATAATACTATCTGCTTTATCTCCTATGTTATCTGTTATTTTACATTCTAATATTTTTAAATTAATTTCTACACCTTCATAAATTAATTTCATTTAATCACCTTTTCCATGGTGGCAAAGTATTCTCTACTTTTACATCAATTTTGGGAATTGATAATTGAATTTCCGAATCAAAAATTACTATATCTATATAATTTAAGTTTGCTTCAATTATTTCGCTTGAATATTTTTCAGTTCCATAAAAATCAAAAGAGATACTATCAAAAGTATCTCCTGCTTTAGTTATATATTTATGCAAAATCTGTTCTCCTTTCATCATCAAAAACTGATAAAACCCACTCTTTGAAGTCCTCATATTCTTCTCTTATTTTTCTAATTTCATCATCTGTTACATTTCCTGATATATTAGGAGCAAACACAAAAGTATGACCTTCATTATTCCTTCCTTTTGCACCAATTGCACCAGCAGTTTTTTCAAGTAGTGATAAACTTCTTGGATTATTTCTTTTTAAAGGTATAACTGCTTCTGGACCTGCTTCACCACAAATTGATGGAATATTAGTTATTCCACCTCGTGCAAGCATTGGTATTTCAGGTATATTTATACCTACAGTTCCACCACCTAGAACTTTAGGCAATTTTACACTTCCTAAACTATTTATACCACCAATAGCTTTATTTACAAGACCTATAATAGCATTCAAAGGAGCTTTTGCTAATGAAATCAATCCATTAAAAATCCCTCCAAAAATGTCTTGTATTCCTTGCCATGCTAGTGACCAATTTCCAGTAAAGACTCCTGTTATAAAATCTATTATTCCTCCAAAAGCTTGTAATGTAGATTGTATTGCCTGTCCAATAGTACCAAATGTAGTTGAAATGATTGAACCTATAACAGTAAATGCTATAGTAAATGCTGGTTGCAATATTCCTGATATAAATTGCAAAAATGGTGCTAACACACTATTCCATAAGTTGCTTATTTTTTCGCCTATGCTTGCTATTACTGGTAGTAATATACCCTGTATCCATCCTGATACTTGTTGTACTAAACTACATACCATTTCTCTAAAAGGTTCACATCTATTCCATAGTATTGTAACAATTGCAACTATTGCCCCTATTGCTAAAGCAATCCACCCTATAGGTCCCATTAAAAATCCCATTGCTTGACCTAATGTAGCAGCTCCTCCAGCAACAGCTTTAAATGCAAAAGATATTTTACTAAAAGCACCTCCAATTTTACTTATAGTGCCCATGAATCCACTTACCTTACTTGCTATTTTTAAAGTAGCCATTGCACTTCCAATTCCTAATATAAGTGGTATAAATCCTTTCACTGTACTAATAATTGTTGGTGCGTTTTGAATTATAAAATTAAATGTATTAGCTAACATACTCTTAATGGTTTCAAAAGTATTTGAATGTATAAAATCACTTATTGTACTTTTTATACTTGTTGCAAATTCAATAAGCTTAGGACGTAACTCTAAAATCTTAGCTTGTACTTTTTCTAAAGAACTTTTTATATTAGGTGCAAATTCTTTCACCATAGCATTTCCAGTATTAATAATAGTATTCCATAGTATCTTAAACTTTCCTAATATAGTATCATCAATTGTCATAGCAGCTTTATCTAATGCACCTTCTGTATCTTTCAAATCCTCTGCTAAATCTACAAGTCCATTTCCTGATGTAGCAAGTAACTTATTAAAATCATCAAGATGGTTTTTACCTGCAATCATTGCAATATAGGTATCTCTTTCCTGTTCAGTGCATCCTGAGAGTTTTTCATTTAATTCTGCAATAACTGTAGCCATATTTCTTGTTTTCCCTGCTTCATCAAACATGCTTACACCTAAAGCAGTCATACCTTCTTTAGCTTGACCACTAACTGCTAACATATTTGTAAAAATAGAGTTCATAGCATTTCCTGCTTCACTACCCTTAAGACCTTGATCTGCTAATTTATCTAATATAGCAACAGTTTCATTTAGTGGAATTTTAAAATTATTAAATGTTCCACCACTTGCTAAGAGTGAATCTAGTAAATTCTCAAATGTAGCATTTCCTTTAGTTTGTGCTAAAGCTAATAAATCTGTATATGATGCTGTATCTTTAGCACTTAATCCTAATGCAGATAATGAATCTGTAACCTTGTCTGAACAACTTCCAAGCTCCATACCTGAAACAACAGAAGATTTAACTATCGCACCAACATTTTGGAGTGAATCTTCTACCGACCACCCAGCTAATGCTAAATAGTTAAAGCCCTCCATAACTTCTGTTGACGATTTACTCATGGTATCTGAAAGTTCAACAGCTTTTTTATTGTATGCTTCTAATACTTGAGGGGTAGAGTTTTTTCCTAATGTAGCACTTACATTTGCTGTAGCTTGTTCTAAATTTGCAAAAGATTTAGTAGCTAAAGCTACCCCTGCTGCTACAGCACCACCAGTTACTTTAGCTACTTTTGCACATTTTTGTGCTATATTATTGGATTGCTGACTTATTTTATTAAATGCTGCTTGAACACTAGGTTCAAGAACACCACCAATACTTATCGTTGTTTTAACTGTACTAGCCATCTAACTACCTCGCAGTATTTAATTTTTTAAACTCTTTATTTCTTCTATCAACTTCATTTGCGAGAGAATCATAGTATTCAAAAAGTTCTAATAATGGCATGTTATAACAATCTTTTCTGCTATTTGAAGTTTCTAATGTTATTTGTGCTACTATCTGTTTTATATATCTTCTGCTTGGTCCGCCAAGTCTGTAATAAAAAAATTTCTTCCTAATGTACCTGCCTTTTTAAAATCCCTTGCTGAAAATCTCTTTAAATCAGAATAATCTATATTGGCTGCTTCACAAAATAAATATCCTCCTAATATTGGGTCCATTTCATATGGACCATTAATCATATATCCATTTTTTCTAGCTGCGGCAAAGGCATTATCTACATCTTGTCCTGTTAAACTTTCAAAATCATAATTTATTTCTTTTTTTTCTTCACCATCTATCATTACAGGCTTCCTTAGTTTTAAAACTGTTTTTTCCTCTATAGTTTCTATTTTATTTTCTAATATTTCTCCCATTTTTAAATCCTCCTAAATTAAAAAGCTAAGAGATATATTTTGTATCTCTTAGCTTTTTTTATTTTATAAATTCTTAGTTATATCTGTTAATTGATCTATTCCATTTATTTTGTAAACATTGTTTAATTTATCAATGTTTAATATTTCTTTGCCATCCATTATTCTTCTATATGCTAATACTTCAAATTCAGCACTTCCATCTTGTGCTGAACCTGACTCTAACTTACCCTCTGAGAATTTTTTTCTTTTGACAGTTAAAAATGCTTTATTTGCAACTGTCATTGCCTTTCCTGTTGAAGTATCTATTGCATCAGTTACCCATCTTAATTCAATCTGTGAGGAAGTTAATAAATTAATTGTTTCTTTATTGGTGCTCCTAAATGTTATTTCTAAACTAAGAGAACCTATCTGTCCTAATGTTGGTAAATCAATCTCACCTAAAATGCCAGCACCTTTAATTGTATCTGTTAATTCCTCTATTTCTGGAAGTGTTACTTCTGTAGTATCCCCAACTTTAATTGCCTTATTGCCATCTCTATTATATACAGTATAGGCTACAACTTTATTTGATATTATATTTGACATTATTCTTCATCCTCCTTTGGTGCATAAGCTTTTGATATTCCTAAGGAAGTGTATTGAATATTTTGTGTTATAGATTTTGCAATAGGTGTATTTGTTACTAATGTATTAAATGTAAAATTACCATTTATTATGTCATTATTAGGATTGTTAGTTTGAATAAAATTTATTTTGCCATATAATAAATGTCCTGAAATTACATGTGCATCTAATATCATTTGTTCTGAATTCATTATTGAATCAACATCATGTCTATTCATTGAACTATCTATAACACCTGTATTTCTTACTTGAAAATCATTTAGTAAATACTTATGCATCATAATATTTGTATCAAATATTTCCTCAGGCTTACTTGTTACGCCATCTTCAAAGTTTGCCATATGTGGACCCCAAAGAACATATTTACCACCATTATAAATTGCTGTAGTTATTCCATGTGCATTAAGTTCATTTGCTCTATTCTGACTAAATTTAATATGGTTACCTTTACCTAAAGTTAATCCTGAAATATCTATCTTTTTATTACTTGGTGTTTGATATGGGATATTATCATATTTAACATCAGTTTGCATCTTAGCCACAATCCCTAAAATTGATAAATACATTTCCTTGCCACCCATTATACCTTTAGGCCAAAATGTTTTTTCCTCATTTGAATTGTATCCACTTTCCTTTTTCCACTTTATAGCTTCATCTATATTTTTAACATTTTCTATTGGTATATCTGTAAAAGCTATTGCTTCCCATCTATCAGTTATTTTTTTAGTAGCTGAAACAAGAGCCTGTCTTACTTTAACTTTTTCATTCCAACCAGGTGCACTTAATATTGTTGGAACTACATTTAATTCCTCATAAACATCCTGAACTGCTAATATACCTGTTCTAGTTTCATCTTTTTCATTATATGTTCCAACAATATCACCTTCAGTAATTGTTGTATCTAAAACTTTACATGAAATTGAAATTTTACCGTTTACAATTTCTTTTGTTTCTTTTCCTATAAATTTAATTTTCAAATTACATTCCTGTGTATATTCTAATTCATAATCTTCATCTATTACTTTATCTTGTATCTCAATTGAATCAATTAACACATGTTTCTTGATTATTCCTATATTTTTTATTACATCAACTTCTATATTTTCTGTTATAGCTTTTTCTGTATTTAATACATTTATTAATACAATAGGACCTATAGGTTCTATGCTATTTTGAAAATGTGCATATATTGTAGCACTAAGTGAAAACTCTTCAAAATTATCTGATGAACTATAACCTGTTTTCCTTATTGCATCTTGCATATTTTTTATCAATATAGGTTTATTAATACTTCTATTAACCTTCTCTACCCTATGCATAGGACAAGTTCCAATATATACAGGTATATTTTTAGCTGTTGTTATATCCTCTACACTTGGAATTATTGAACCATATAAACCATGTTTATATGCCATTTAATCACCTTCTTATAAATATTTTTCATAACTTTCACAGTTAAATTCTAACGAATTAATATTTACTGTGAAGCTTAAATCAGCACTCCAATATGGATAAATTACTTCTTTATCCATAACCCAATCTATCGGTTTATTTACACTAACTTTTTCTTTTATTATAGGATTTTGACTTAATTCTCTTCTTATTTTTGTTATTATATTAAGTAAATCTTTATAACCATCCATATTAGGAGTTAATTTTTCACCATCAAATTTACCAGGATCATATGTTGTAATTTTTAATCTTATGTTTAAAAGACTATTGTCATAGTCATCTGATCCATTATCTATCATTACAATTATTCCTGGTATGTCATATTCATAATTCTCTAAATAATTTTTATGTGGAAGCCACCCTGAAAAAATCGCTGGATTCACAAGTTCATACTTGCCTTCAATTTTATTATCTTCAGGTGGCTTTTTAAGTTTTATATTAGATGCTACATTTTCTTTTAAAAATAAAACAATAGCATCTAATACTTCTATATCTGTCATTTAACTTAACCTCCTGACTTTACTATCTTTCCCATTCTATAATTTATTTCATGTTCAACTCTTTCCTGTAATTTCTCTTGTGCTTCATCCATTACTTTTGTATTAACTTTTTCATTGGAAAGCATTTGTGGCACTGATACTGTTCTAAGAACTTTTATTGGATATCTTTCTTTATCAACTCTCTTTACAATGTGATTGTTACCATTTAAATTCGCTACAAAAGCTTTTGGATCTGTATTAACCTTTTTAGTGCCTGTTTTTTTAACTTTTACTTTTACAGGTTTATTCTTTGTCCAATTACCTGCATTTTTAAAAAATCTACCTAGTGTTAATCTACTTCCTGAACTTATAACAATACCTGTTAAATTGCTTGGTTTAGCTCTTTTAATATTTATTGTACTTTGTATTTCTCCTGATTTTATTGCATATTCTTTTCTAACTTCTTGTTTCATTCGTTTATTTGCAAATGATAATGTCCTATTTATAGCTGCACTTGTTGCTTTATTCATTTCTTTTGGAAACATACTAAGTTTTTTTAATGCTTTTTCCATTTCCTTTGTATCAATTTTAAGCTCTATTCCTGCCATATTTAATCCTCATTTGATTGAAGTATAACTTCATACATATTTACATCTTCTTTTACATCAAATACTCTATAAAGTATTCCATCGAACATTTGAACCTCTCCAACAATAGGCTTCTTTATATCATCCTTTTTTGCAAAATACAATAAATCAGCCTGAATAATTCCATCATACTCTTTTCTATTTCTTTCTTTTAACGTATCATTATCAATTACAACTTTAATTTTTTTTCTATCTATGATATGCTCATCAGCAAATTCTAAGGAGTTTAGAAATACATTCTCTACATCATCTTTTATAAAATTCTTAAACGTCATTTCCATTGTTATTATTTTTCCTTCCTATTTGATTTTTAATTGATTTATCATTTTTTGCTAATTTTTCATCTATTTTATCTTCTTTTTCATTTTCTATATTATCTACACTTTCAATAATATTTTCTTGAATTTCTTCTATCTTTTCTACATCTTCACTAAAATTATCTTGTGTTTCTTCTGAGTTTCTCCATTCAGCTACACCAGATTCCAGCCAAATTTTAACCATATCATGATTAGATGCTGGTAATTCATCCCCAATTTTATATTGATGTGATTCAAATAAAATCGGATATATTGCTATCAATTTTTCTTCCACTTTAATCACCTATCCAATTAGTTTTACATATACACTAACATCATTTTCAGATGCAGTTTTAACTGCATATCCAGCAGGAATATTTGATGTTTCTGTTGCTGTTATACAATCATTAGCTTCATCATAATAAACTTTAGTTCCAACTATAATCTTTTCTTTTTGAGCTTTTCTAAATTCAAAAACACCAACAACATGTACTGTTCCTATTTCATTTTCTTTAATGCTTGTCCCAGCTATACCTATTCTAGATATAATGTTTACTACATCACCTGCTTCAATTATTTCTTCTTTATCATTTTTATAATCAATAGTTTCTCCCTTTTGACAATATACCGCCTTCATAATATTTTCCTCCTTATATTTATAACAATGGATCTACTGATGTAATGCCTGGATTCTTAATTATTCCTCTATAATCCATAACTGAAATTCCCCAATCTAAATATATATCCCACACAAATCCTAGTTGACCTGCTGACTCCATTCTCCTTATTGTTGGAATCTCTTGTCCATTTAAATAATCTACTTGAATAGAATCAGTATCTCCTTTATCCCCAACTACAAACCATGGCATAGCTCCTGATTTACACAAAACATTAATTGTTGCATCCTCTACAATTTGAATTTGATTTTTATATCTATAAAGTGGATTCGCTGATTGTGTATTACCTACTGTATTAATAGTTGGACTATCAAAAATAGTATACATATCAAACGCATATCCAACTGGAACAATTATATAAGTTGGCCTTATAATTATTGCTTCTCCAAAGCTATCTGTTTGTAATTGTAATGCCATAAACATTTTTTGTATTGATTGTGCTGTTATACCTGTTCCTGTAGCTATTAAATTTTTATGATTCGGACTAAATAATGCCTTTCCATCATAAATAGCTGGATTGTTTAATAGTATTTGATATACTTGCTTGTTTTGAGTTTTACGAGCTGATGCTGCATATTTAGCAGGTATTTTTGATAAAAAATCAATGTCATCGTTAATAAAAGCTTGTCTAGTCATGGAAAATTGCCTTCCATAAGTCTTTAATTTTCTTGTTGGAAGCTTTTCATCAGTTGGCAAGTCATGTTTTAATTCTCCTCCTTCTGGCACTTCTAAAAATTCACCTGCTGGTCCAGCTAAATATTTGTTTTCAACAGTTTTAAAATCTTTTAATGTTCCCTTTTTGGTCCATATATCAAATGTAACCGGTGCTGTTTTATGCCCTTCTACATATGCTTTATTAATAGCTTGATCTATTATGCTTGGAAATGCAGATGTTGGATTATAAAACTCTCTTGATAACATACTGTATATCTCATCTGATGATTTTCTGTTAATATTAGATATTTCACCTCCTTGAAGTGTTTCTATAGCTAAATCTCTTAGTGACATTCCCATTAAGTCTCTTGCTCCATCAACTGGCTTTTCTATGATAACTCCACCACGCATTACTAATGCATCAGCAGCGGCAGCTCTAAATTTATCTTGTTCATCTGCAATTACTTGAACTTCACCTGTTCCTCTAGTTTTTATAGGTGATGCTTCACTTCTTATATTATCTAAAATTGCCTTTCTAACATCATCTAGAGATGTTCCATCTTCTATATAATCAGTAAAATCAACATCAAATTCTCTACATAAATTAGTAATTTCTGATATTCGTTTTCTTTCAGTTTCAATAGCTCTTTCATTCCCATTGTTAGTTTTCTCTTCATTTTCGATTTCTAAATTCAATTCATCAATTTCTCTTTGCAAGGAATCAAATTCCAATTGCTCCTCCACAGTAAAATCCCTTTTACCTTGTTTTACTGTAGTAAGTATTTCTTGTTGTCTTAACATTTTTTGTTGTCTTTTTTGTTTTGCTCCCATTCTATTTACCTCCTAGTATTTTGATATATTTTTATTTATCTGAATTTGATTTTCATAATATGAAAATGTATTTTCAGATTCTTTTAATCTAATATTGCTTTTTTCTAACTCTCTTCCCACACCAACAGTGGGGTCAGCTGGCACACTAACTATAGATATTTCATATGGTGTCCATTTCCTTGCTATTTCACATGGTCCTGTAAATCTTCCATCTGCTGATATTTTATTTGAAATTACTTCTTCAAATGAATCTATCCTATATCCTACAGATACACCTTTTAATGTTCCACTTTTAACCTTTTGATATATTTTCTCTGAATCATCATCTATATCAAATTCAACTTCTGCATTTCCTCTATTATTTTCAACCCAAACTTTAGTTACTTTCCCAATCACCTCATCTCTATTATGATTAAATAATAAGCAGCCGATTTCACTTAATCTAGTTAAATCGACTGCTCCATCTGAATGATCTAATATTTCAGTTCCCCACCACCTTTCATAAGGTTCTTCTGATGAAAAACTTAATATGAATTTTCTTTCATTACCTTTACCTTCAACTGTTCTTATAGAATTTGTTGTTAATTCTCTAAACATATCATTTTTATCTACATTTACTATTTGATTATTATCCTTCCTTAACATATAATTCTTCTTTCCCTTTATCAAAAATAACACCTCCCATATCTATGCCATTTTCTTTAGCATAATCGAGCACATCTTTTATTTCCTCTATTTGCTCTTTCCAGTCCTTTCCGTTTTCTGATGCTATTTGCTTAAATGTTTTTTGACCTGTTTGTAATGCTATTCTATTTGAATTTGCCTCTTTTAATGGATCAATCCACTTCTTAGGTGCTTGAATCCAATCATGTTTAAAATATTCTTCTTTTTTGTTCCAAAAATCTTTTATTTCAAATAATCCACTTAAATATCCTGATATTATAAATGTTTCATAAACTTCATTTAATACATTTTCTGTAAGCAATTCGATCTCTTCTGCATATGTTAAAGCATCTTCTATGCTTCCTTGCCTTGCTGATGAATAATTAGTTTCTGACATATCTCTTGATGTAGCTTCATAACTTATCCCTTGACCTGCTCCAACTAATCTTTGTTGTAATTTAATATATCCTGTTGCATCAGCACTTTGTCCCGATGGATTTACAACTTGAATTTCATCTCCAGCATTTAATTCCTTTATCATACCTGGCGAAATAGTTTTACCTTCATAATCATGTTTCCCCATAGTTGAGTTTGTCCCACCTCTACCTATCCCAGTTGTAGGTATTTGTTTTTTTATAAAAACTGATAAGCATGCTGCTATTCTTTCCTTAACTGATACAGCTGTCATAAATTCATTTGCATCTCTTATTCTTGTTATAGTTGGAGACATATCAGACATTTCTCTTATTTGAGACGGTCTTTTTTTAGAATAATAAAATATAACATATTTAGCTTCAATATATACTGGATTTTCTATTGAATAGCCATCAATACTATATTGCTTAATCCAATATCCAACTGGTTTATTGTACCTATTATATTCTATTCCCCCAACAACTTTATTTTTATTATCTTTAGGTATAATTTGAGAATTATCTAATTCATCTACTTCTATAGCTTGCAATTTAAATGGTAAAATTCCATCATCTGTATACCTTTTTAAAAATAATATTCCTCCATCAATTTTTTTTCTTTCAACTGCCATTCTAATCATTTGATTAAAGCTTTGAGTACCTGTAACATCACAATTATCTTTTTTACACCACATTTTCCATACTTTTTCAATCTCTGAGTTTAGCTCATCATCCGTTGTCCTAGCTTGTAATGTATACCCTCCGCCTATTACATTTCTTTTATAAGCTCCTACAACAGAATTCATTATGTCTGAATTTCTTTCTAAGTCTCTACATCTAGCTCTAATATTATCTCTACTGTATCTATCTGTCATTTCTGCTGATTGATTGGTAGCTTTCCAATTAGAGTTACTTCTCCCATAACTCCCAGCATCATAGTTTCTAAGTTCTCCCAAGTATTGTCTATATGCCTCACGCTTAACACCCCATTCAGGAGATATAAAACCAATAAAGTTATCTAACCAATTCACTTTATATACCTACCTTCCTGAAAAAATTGCAACATACGTATCATCTAATAAATCACTATCATTTCTTGCTACTTGTGCCATAAGATCATCCTTCATTTCTTTTAACATCTTTAAGTCTGCTCTTGTTAATTGTCTTGAACCAATTTTATAAGATTGCCCTCCTATTAAAACCTTATATATTGCTTTATCAACTTCACTAAGCATTTCTTTTGCTGAAAGATTATTTTCATCCACATTTATCACCTCTTTATATCCATTTCTCATTATTTTTAATCCAATTTTCTTCTGGTGCATACTGTTCATTATCATATGATTGTTCTACTTCATCATTTTCATTTTCTAAATGTAATAATCTCACATTTAAAACATCAGCCGCAGCCATGGCATAAACTTCGGTATCTAAATAATGGTTATCTGCATGAGATGTTTTTAAAACCCATTGTTGTCTTGTAAGATTCCCATTTTTAACATTAACCTTATGCTCTGATGTAACCTGTTCAGCATATTCTCTATCGCATCCCTTATATACCATCCACGAACCTTTGCCGTTTTCTTTTTTCATACGACCAGCTATCATGTCCTTATATTTTCCACCATCAACAATAACTAAATTCATTCCATATGCTTTAGATTCAGTTTTATTTACCTTTGATAACTTATAATGTGATAATTGTGGATTAGATGCACCTTTACATGGCAAACACCAATCTGAATTAGATGCGGCAAAATCATAAACAGAATCAGAATCATATCCTGAATCCATAAGTGTTAAATTTACAATCATTTTGGTTCCATCTTCTTTTATATATTCTAAATTCATAACCTTTTCAACTTCTGAAAATGAATATGCCTGACCATGACATATATTTTGACTTGTAACAAAATCACCCCATGCTCTTATGCTCCAATATAAACAATTTTCTTGAACATCTACTCCTCCTGTGAGTAGCTTTGCCCAACTAGGTACTACAAATTGTTCTATATTTGTTTGTCTTTCTAGTAACAAATCTGCATTTGTTTTTAATTTAGTATCTTCCCATGGTTCCGCTAGCCATGAATTAATAAAGTTTTGCAATTGTTCAGGATCATCTCTTGATTCTAAAAATTTCTTCGCCATATCTTCCCAAGTAACAAATATGCTATATAATGAATTTATCCAAAAAGATATTGTCTTTGGTTTACTAATGCATTTTTTATTTATACTTCTCCATTTTCCAAGTCGTAACATCTTAGGTTTTTCTTTATCTTCAATTACACATCCACATTCTTGACATATATATTTAGCTGTTGCTGCACGTTGTGCAATAGTCAATTTGCTTTCTTTATCTTTTTCAAAAACTACTTGATTCCATTTTAGTTCTATCATCTTTTTACAATGAGGACATGGCACGAAATAATGCCTTTGTTCTTCCGCTACTTCATGTATTTTCCACACATAATTATTTTTTAATGTAGGAGTAGAACATGAATATATCTTTTTAGAATGTTTAAATGTTTTTGTACGTTCTACAGCTAAATCATAAGGTGAAGCTTCTTTTTTTGAAGCTCCATTCATTTTATCTATTTCATCGAACATCAGATATTTAATTGCTTTTGATGCAAGTTTACTCGGTGAATTAGCTCCTCTTAAATACAAATTCATTCCCCTAAACTTTAAAGCAAGTTCCTTGGATTGATTTTCTAAAAATCTTTCTCTCAATGATGGACTTTTAAAAAATGCTGGCTTTAATTTATCATTAGATATATCTTTTGCTAGATCATCTGTTGGATAAACAATCATAGTTGGACTTGGATTTTGAGTCACTATCCAACCAATAGCATTTAACAGTGCCTCTGTACCACCAACTTGAGTTGGTTTACAAAAATTTATATGTTCAATGTAAGGATCATTGAAACTATCCATAATTTCAACTAAATATGGTGTAACGTCATTTGACCATTTACCTGGAAGTGAACTTGATTCATCCAACACTCTATATTTCTCCGCCCATTGACTTACATTTAATTGTTCAGGCTTTGCAAGCGTACGTTTTAATATTCGCCTAAATAAATTACTTGTTTTTTCTCTTGAACGTATCCTTTCATTCCCCATATTATCACCTTATTATGAATATAATTTTATTTATCCTTCATCATCCTCCTCATATGCTTCATCTAAATAATAACTTTTTTCTCTATTAATTTTATCTGGATCATATTCTGATAACTCTTCTAATGACTCTGTAATTTCTTTTAGAAGTATTTCAATTATTATATTAATATCCTCTTCCCCTAAAATTTGTACAGCTACTTTATTAGGTATAGACAATAATCTATTTCTAAAATTAATTAACATTTCGTTTAAAAACAATTCTACATCTGAAGCTTCATGAAGTTCCTTTTTTAATTTTCTAAGCTTTAATTTAGATATATTCTTTTTAATTTGTTCATGCTCTGCCTGTTCCTTTTCTCTATCTATAGATGTACCCATATTCGTTTCCGCTTTTACTTTATAATCAATATATTCCTGAACACATTTTTCTAAGTTATATTTTTTACCATTTTCAGCAAAAGAAAAGAACCCTTCTTCTCTTAGTTGTCTCACCCTTCTAGATGTGATTCCTAATATGTTTGCGAGTTCTTTCTGATTTACATTCATAGACATATATCACCTCGATATATACATATATTTTTTCAATTTATTTTGTACAATTTTTTAATATTATTTTTTATAAAAAGAGGAAGGAAGTACCTAAATTTTTTTTGTTGTAAAAAGATACAAAATGGGCATCGCTAGACCCTCATATACCTATCCCCCTAAGAAGTACCTTAGTACAAAATACTATTACTATTCTCTTTGTTTTATTGCCCCGTTAACTCTCTTATAACTATCATGTTTCATACATTCTATTACTCCATCATATGGATAATAATACAACTCCATATATTCGCATGTATTATAGTTACTACATCCTTTGCATAGTTCTAGAGACTTCGCACATGACACTTTATCTCCACTAAATCTTATGTTTAATTTAATCTTATTCCTTCTTTTCATGTACAAGTCTCCCTCCATTTAATTGTATAAATAAAAGGTGAGTAAAAACCCATATAATTAAATATAAGTACTTCACTCACCTTTTATTTAAAGTGCAATCTATCAATAAAATTTTATAATATTATATTACTATATATTTTTCTTATGTTCAATAGCACTAAATGTGCATTGAATGTGCATTATATTATATCTCTAACACTTTCAGGAAATAGAATAGTTATCATTTTATTCATTAATCTTTTTCTATTTCTTGATATGGTTGTCCTATCTTTACCCATCCTCTCTGCTATATATTCATCTGTTATAGTTTCCTCTTCGCCTTCTAAATATTTAATATATATTATATCAAAATACTTATCGTTCCTTATTTTATCTAATGCTCTATCTATTCTATTTAAATCTCTTTTAGTTTCTTCCTTTTCTCTTTTGTATTTTTCTATTAGTTGCATATATCTATCCTCTTCACTTATTCCACCCGATGTAGAATATACAACGATTGAACCACTTTTCTTAGGTAATCCATATCGTTCGATATTTCTTATATCTTCATCTTTTTGATTTAATGCCTCTTTCAATGAATTATAACTATATAATAAAATTTCAATTCTCTTATAAAAACTCATTTCCCTTTTTATCATATTTTTACTTCGTAACTTTTCTATTACTTCTATAGCTGTCATTTCTGCTGCATTGCTAATAATATCTTTTATCTCATTAATGTTCTCAATTTTATTATCTTTAACACTTTTACCCATCGCCGAACTCCTTTTCTACCGTTATTTACAATAGTCCATCTCTAAATAATTTTTTAAATATCAATTAACGTTCTTCCTTTCTTCACTTTATATTTGTATTACGACATAAAAATACCGCAATTTCATTTCTGAATAATACGGCATTTATAAAAATTATTTAATTTTCTAGTCTAGTCTTTAAATAATAACTATTCAGAAGTAAGTAGTTAATATCCTAACTGCGTTCCTACAATAATTACTTTTATCCTATCTTTAATAAACTGTCCTCTAATTGTTATGAAATCATTACATATTCTATTAGTATTTTTACAATCTACACAATAACCTAATGTAGTACATGGAGTGTTTTTACCTAATCTTTTTGCGTCAATTGGTGCACAGTAATTTCTAACTCTTTTTTCTGCTTCTTCTATATTCCTAACAATTTTATTTACACCTGTTACTAAAATAACCTGTTTAGGTCCATAAATCATTGGTGCAACTCTACTTCCATTGCCATCAATATTGTAAAGTTCTCCATCTTCTGTTAATGCATTTGTACTACACAGAAAAGTATCAGCAGAAAAGTTTTGTATATAAATTTGTTTTTTTTCTTCACTCGTAATACCTTCTCTATACTTATCTAAAAAAGTATAGTTTCCTTTACGTAGAAAATCTATAGCACCTGTTTCAAAAAGTGTCATTGAATCACCTACACCCACTACAGAATTTTCATCTATAAGTTCTTTTAAAAGTCCTTTTAATTCAGCATCATCCTTAACAAAAAAACCTGCCATATTCCGTTTCCTTAAATTATTTATAGTTCTCTCAATTTGGTTTTCTAAATACCACAAAACATTATTATCCATTTAAATTTATATTCCTTTCATAAATAAAGTTTAACTCTTATTTTTATGATGCTAATATCATACTTCCTAATGAGTTACAACTATGACTTCGTTCATAAGAAAAGTTTATCATATTTATCTCTATTATTTTTAATATACTTAAAATAACTCTTACTTATTTTTTAATACCATATTATTCAATTCTCAAAGAACATTGTTTGTAATCTAAAATTTAAAACTTACGTCGCATTTTAATCATATTACGACACAAAAAAATACCGCAATTTCATTTCTGAATAATGCGATATTTAATCTCTATACATATTAATATTCTACTAAAATTCTTGTTGGGTAAGCATCCAATCCTTCTATTTTCATTGGTAAACAATAAACCTTAAAATTTTCTTCTGGTATACTATCAAGATTAGCCAAATTTTCTATTGCATAAGTTTTATTTTTTCCCAAATAAATATCTATAATTCCATGATTTCTTCCAATACCAAGACCTAAAGTATCTATACCTATCATATTAACTTTTTTATCAACTAAATATTCTATAACTTCCATAGACACTTCAGGATGGTTATTATATTTTTCCTCATCTTTAAAATATTTATCCCAACCAGTTTGAAAAAATACATAAACACCTTCTTTGACACGGCAAATATCTAAGTCACTCAACTTAATTGGTCTATCTACTATATGTGAAACATCAAACTTTATTCCTGTTGATATTAATTGTTCATTTTCTATCATTACATCTGCTCCCATTACATCTATATGAGTCCCCATATTGTGAACGTCACATGAAAAAGAAGTTGTGGTATATTCACTTCCACCTTTTGAAAAACGAGTAACTTTTTGAACTCTTAAAGGTTCTGAACCTCCCCTATAAACCCTACCTATTTGAGTCGTTTGTGTAATATCTATTATCATCCAGATCCCACTTTCTACTATACTATTTATATTTACATATAATATATCATTAATTATAATACAAATCACTAAATTAAAATTTATCATCTTAATCTTACTTATTCATAGCCCATTTTTTGCATTGCTCAATCTTAAGAGATGGATCAAATCCTTTTTCAACTCCCATATTCGAAAGTATATCACAAGGAAAATCGGGACATTCACCACAGTGATTATAATTCTTCTCCTCACAGCAATATTTAACTCCACATTCTCCACCCCAAAATGGCTTCTTCATATCTATACATCCACTGCAATTTACCTTTTCTTTTCTCTCACAATTATTACAACAAACACCACATCTTGATTCAAACATAATTATGCTCCTTTACTATTTATTTTTATACCAATTATAAAAATCTTTTAGTTCTGTTTTGCGTCCCTGTGATAGCTCCGTTTTCTTAATACCTTGAATTGCACCTTCCATTGCTAACAATCTATTAATACATGCTGAAGCGTCAATTTCTTGTATTTTTAGCCATGCTTTCTCTGAACCAATATTTTTTAATTCATCATAAGTAAATATGCCTACTTTATTCAACTGCCTTTCAACTTCTTTTCCGATATTATGTAGTTCTGATAATTGTCCCATAATAAAACTTCCTTTCAAGTTACTATTTATCTTTTAATAATTGTAACATATTTTGTAAATACCGCATTATTCAATTTTCAAAGAACACTTTTTACTTTTATGTCGCTTAATAATCAAATCATGAATCAATTTAAATCTTTAACTGCACTGCATATTCTTTTCCCCCTATATCATTTGCTTTTATATGATACCTACTTTATAATATAAGTATCATTTTTATTTCTAAGAGAGCTATTGTTTTCCAGACGTCTAGCTCTCTTTTTATTGATCTATTTTTGAATAAACTTTATAATCTTGTCCCACATATCGGACATAATACACATACAATTTCATCTACTTCGCCTGTATTGTTGTCTACTATATTTGCCTTATGTGTAACTTCCTCAATATATATAGAAAATTTTCCATTCTGCGATGATATTGAAGTTTCTCCTCTACAAAAACTACATCCTTTCTTTTGTTCTATTTTTGTTTTTTCTATAATAATGCTTTCTTTGGTATTATTTTCTTCTACTGTTATTTGCTCTTGGTTTTCTATATGATCTATTTCATCAATCTCTTCTGCTTCATCTTCTTCTGTAATATTTTCTTTTATAATCTCCTCTTCTTTTTCTTCCTCTTGGTATATCTGTTCTTTATTTTTTTCTAATGTGTTTTCATTTTCTAAAACATTAATTTGACCTGGTATTTGTTTATACTCTTCTTCCTGTCTTTTTAGTTCCTTTACATCTTGCAATGACACATCTTGACTATTCAATAAATCATTTACCTTGTTTTGCATAGATTCCGAAAGTTGTGACGCCTCATATGCTGTTGAAAAACTAATTTTATTATCTTTTAATGCCTTAACTAATTCCTCATTAAGATTTTTGTTTATAGCTTTATATCTAGCTAATTGTGATGAAGATGTATTAGTTATGTCTGATAATAAATCCCTGGTCCTTCCTGGTATATTAGCCTCTCTTTTTAGTTCAATAACAAGTTTTTCAATTTCTATTACTTGCATCATCTTTTCATAATCAGTTATCTTCCTTTGAGTGGAATTTGTCATGATCATTGTTAATTTATTTAATATATCATTTTTCTTATTCTTTATACGACATGGCATATCTCTATATTGTTCTTCTCCTTCTTGGACTAACATTTTAGATGCTAATGTTCTTCTATGACCTGCAATTATTTTATATTTTCCACTTTGCAACTCTTCCACTACTAAGTTTTGTTCTATACCCAATAATTCAATTGATTGTTTCATTTCTTCAATTTCATCAGTGTTATAAAAATTTTCTCTTGACGGTTCCAAATCATCAATATCTATCATTTTTATATCAAAATCTTCTTTTATTTCTTCAACTTGTTCTTTATCTATTTCCATAGACTTGTTATTTAATAAGCTTGTCAGATTGAATTTTTGTTTCGCCACTTAATCACCTCAAATTGTGTCCAACTTGGACACATTATTTATAGAACTCTAAATATTCTTTTACTAGACTTAAATAATCTTTTGATGCACCACAACGCTTTGAATATTCTATTATTGGCATTTTTGCAAATGTACTCTCATCAACTTTTGAGGTACGTCTTATATGAGTTTTAAATAAAGGATACTTATCTTGGTTTACAAGCCACTCTTCTCCCTGAATATTAACTTCATTTTTACAATATTGAGTTACAAAACATCCTCTAAATGTTAATTCAGAATTTAAATCTTCTTTTGTGTTTTCTATTTGTTCTTTTAACTCTTCTAACCCATCAAATGCAAAATCATCAATTTTTAATGGTATAAGTACATCATGTGATGCAACCAATGCATTTATAGTAGATATATTTATATCTGGTGCATTATCTATTATGCAAAAATCATATTTATGATTTACTTGTTCTAATGCTATTTTTAACCTTGTTTGTTGAGGTCTTGCTTGATCCATTAGCACCCTTAAGTTTGCATTTAATAAATTCATATTTGCTGTAATGATATCAAGATTAGAATAATTTGTTTTTTGTATTATTTTATCTAAGTTTACTTTTCTCATTGTCATAATTTCTTCAATTCCTTTATGATTATAAGAATGTCTATCAAATAGCTTAGATAAATTTCCTTGTTTGTCATTATCTATTAGTAATACACGATAGTTATATATAGCTGCTAAAATATGTCCAATATTTGCACTTGATATAGTCTTTGCAACTCCACCTTTAAGGTTTATTATTGAAATAATTTTCACTATATTTCATCCCCTTTTACATAATTCAAAAACATTGCACAAGTTCCTATTTCTATTCTGTACTCCTCTACATCATTTTTAGTTAAGTACTGTCTCCCATAAATCTTTTTCATGTCTTTCCAGATAGTCCATGGTATAAATGCATACACATCTTTTATACAAATGCACACACCTGTTTTAGCACCCATTCTTTAGTGTTCCTCTAGGCATTCCATTTGTGTATCTGTTAATGCTGCTCTTCTCATTTTTAATGTGCTTGTGTATTTGGCTTCGAATACTATTGCTTGACCACCCTTTAACGTTCCTTTAAAGTCTGGCTGTGCATTAGCTGTAAATCTCCCCATAAAAGTTCCATTATTACTTTTTTTCATAACTCTAAATGGTTCTGGAGTTTTCTCTATAACTGCTAGTCCTTTTCTTTTATAATAATTACACCCAGCAGTTATATAAGCTTCAAAATGATGTCCTTGTGCATTATTAACCATGTTTTGATATTCTCTACATTCACTGGCTCTCATAAATTTCACTCCTCTTTAATTTGTTTTATATTTTTTTATAAATATCATTCTTTCCTTTTCCACATTTTTAGGTATATATGCCACCCTGTATCTTCGTAATATTCTGTAACTACACTAACTATTTCATATTGTGGATAAATCTTTTCAAATTCTTTTTTATTGCTATTGTCTTTTGCTAATTTTTCTACTTTTCTTTTAGAATATTTATTATCATTAGTTCTTGAACAAGGTCTTATAAGGTTTTGACTACCACTCCAACTTTTTTTGTTCTGTGGTCTTTTCACTATGTATTTACACATAGCCTCTATGCCATTTTCATTAGGTTGAAGTCTATCAGCATTTACATATCCTAAGCTTTCGCCTTTCTTTTCTCCCTTTTTTCTTCTTTTGCACCATAAGTCTTCTACTGTGTTTCTATCTAGTCCACCATTCATAATTAAATGATGATGAATCTTTATATTCTCTTCTTCATTTTTTGAATAATAGTATTCTGTAACAACGATATATTTCAACTCTCCTAGTCCCTCTTTTTTCATCTTACGTTTTATTCGTCTAATATAATTAGTTAATATTATTTCTGCCTCTTCTGGTGTTTTAGGTCTATTTGCATCTGTATATGTTAAAGACACATGATAATCACCTATTCCAAAATTGGCATTACCTATCTGCACTAAACGCCTCTTTGAATTTTTATCATTCAAGTCTTTTTGCTTTGGTAAACTTTCTCTTACTTTCTTTGACCTTTTCCCTTTTACATATGTTTCTTGGTTTTGAGTTCTAGGGATTATATCAACCTCCATGTACTCACTACCACAATATATTTTTTTCTCTCTCATAAAATTTCTACTCATTTTGGTTTCAACTCCTACCCTCATAACTCAATTTCTTATCCCTCTTGTACATATCTTTCTTTTAAAATCTATAGGGTATCTTCTCTTATCTTTTTCTCATATATTTCTTTTCTATATTTTCTTTATATAAAAATGTAATATTTTTATATAAAATCTAATATATTAGTTTATATGGTTGTAATGTTAATACCCCATACAAGCCCTAGAAGGACTATGATTTTTTTATTTCCAATTGCACTTTTTAAACCAAAATGATATAATGTTTTTACTGTGAATATCGTTTTGGTTTTTTTAAGACCTTTAATTTTGTGCTCTAACACATTATTAAAGGTCTTTTGATTTTGTAAATAAATTCCATTATAGAAATTATATTTAATGCTTGTACACTTTTAACCGTATTCATATTTTCTTTATACCTTAGCATCATCATTAACTTTATTCATATTTTCTTTGTATGGGCTAGTAAATACCCCTATATCTAAGTAATTATTGTCTAAATAGTCCTTTAACTGTTTCATGTTGTATATACCTATCTTGTTAAGTTTTTCCCATCTTTCCTTAACTGCATCACTCATAGTATTATCAGTATTAATAATGTCCACCACCCTATTTAAATTGATTTTCATCTACATTTTTTAATATTTCTATTGTCATCTCTAAAATTTGTACATCCTTATCACAAGTTTCTATCATCTCAAATTCTTTACAATCTGATTTCAAGTCATCTAAGTGTTTTATAATGTATTGTTTCTTTTGATTCAGTTGCTCTTGATTCTTTTCAAGAGCAACATTTTGTTTTTTATCTTTATCCATGACGTTTTTCCTCTTCCAATAAAGTCTTTCTTTGAAATTTTAAATTTTTCAATGCTTGTGTGTGTATTTCTCTATCTATATCCCTTGTGTCTTTTTCTATTGCTGCTTCTAATATCTTTATTGTTGTATTTATTCGTTCTAAATCACTAGCCACTTCTACAGTGGGTATTCCTTCATTCATTTCTATACCTCTTTTTTAAAATTACTTTTATTTAATTTCTAATTAGCCTTTCTGACATTTTACATATATTTATAAAATTATCTTGATTTGTAAGTCTATTAAATCCAACTCTATTAAATTTGATATCTTGTTCTGCAATCTTAAGTATTTCTTTAAACTCTTCTTTTGTGGTAACAGCTCTTAATTGTTTTAAAAAATTGTTTACCACTTTTACATCCCCTTTTCGTAAATATCTATTTAATTAAACTTTTTAATGATGTTTCTAAACTTAGTTCCTCTACTCTACTGATAGCCTCTTGAAATAGTCTCCTAGTAAATATTGCTGTGACTTCTACTCCCTCAAATTCATCTACTACAAATTGTATTAAATTATCTATTACTTCTTTTCTTTTTTCAGTTGTAACATATAATGTTAATTCTTCCATCTTAACCCCTACTTTCTATATTCAAATTCGCAATATTTTTATTTTCTACATTCTTCCAACCATAATGTAACTATCAGCTTGGCAGAGCTGAAATAACTTTTATATGAAAGGTTTGATTTATATGAATACTGCTGACTTTGTATTAACTAATTCTTATGTGCAACAAAATCTACAATCTGTGATTCTGTTGCACATGCTATAAGCGAAGTGTTCATAATTATAGCCATTAGAGACAGTTTATATAATATTGTATTTCTATTAAAAGCTATAATTATTTTGCATGATATTATTGATAAGATAATACTTATAATTCCAGTTCCTATGTCTACACCGTTCATTTTTTATCCCTCCTATGATTCTTTTTATCCAGCTCTATTTTTTATCAATTACAGCTTGACACTTTTCTGAAATTGCTGTTCTAAATTGTTTAATATATTTATTTATCATTCGCACCTCAACAATCATAATTGACTCAGTTATAATTGCTGATATTATTACGCTTATTGCTACAGTTCCCCAATTTATAATCATAATTTATTACACCTTCCTATTTGAAAATTTTTTTTTATAAAGATAAAGATTAAGATTAACTGGGTTTTTCTATAAGATGCTTTTTAGAATTGCATCAAGTCTATCTAAGGTTCCATCAATATTAATTAAGTGTTCAATCAATCTATTGCCATATATCTCTACCTCACATGTTCTAAGAAAATAAATTATAATAATGAATAATTGTGCTATAGCTAACCACATTTGAACTCTTGTATGTTTTTTCATTCTCTTATCTACTATTTGGTTTATTAACTGCTCTTGAACCTCCATTTCAAGAGTAGTTAATGCACTCTCATTTTCTTTGCTCATTTATTAATCCCCCATCGCTTTTTAACTTCTTATTTTTTTGTTGTAACACCAAATGTAAGGTTGTATGGATATTGAAATTCTAATACTGCTTTTGCAACACCTGGTAAAGCATTAATTTCAGCAACTGTTGCATTTTCTTTTGTAGCTCTTTTAATAAACTCAACTAAATTTTCTATTACAATTTCCTTTTTTTCATTTAACTCTTTATTCATTATCAATTCCTCCTATTCACTTTTATAAGTATTAATATCTAGCGGTACATTAGCCAATATATCTTTCACTAAATCTAATGTTACATATGCTTGATTTAGTGAAAGTTTATGTTTTACAATCACACCACATATCATTGTCGCAAAACCTAATGCTCCTATTTCATCAAATTCAATTTCTTTAAGTCGCTCTTTAATATCTTTTTTCATCTTTAAAACCTCACTTTCTTTTCCTAAGGTTGCTACCCTCATTTTTAGCTATTATTTACACCATTACGATTTCACCGACCTATCGAGAAGTGTTCGCTCTTATACATCCTTCACTTATATTAATTTAATTTAGTTTCTTCTTTTTTGCTTCCAAATTGTTTCCCCCATTCAAATCCTAGGTCAAAGCTTCTTTTAAATAACTCAAAAGTTTCTTGGTCTTTAATATCTAAAGATAATACAAAATCAGTTATTTTATTAACTCTGGACTTTTCTTCTTTTTTTAAAATAATTTCCATTTTTTCACTTCCTTTATTAATTTTTAGTGAAATTAAATTTTATATTTTGTGTTGATGAATACATTATATATCTATACCAAGTGTCAGTCAATACATATTTGTAATTTATTTTTATTCTTTTGCGTTGACTAACACATTTTGTAATGTTATTATTTTCTTATGACTGGAGGTGATAAAATGGAAATGTATGAAAGAATAAAAAAGGTTAGAACTGATAATAAACTAACCCAAAGTGAATTTGCTAAACATTTAGGTGTAACAAGATCTGTTATATCAAATATAGAATTAAATAGACTTGCAAAACCTGAGCAAAAAAACTCTCTAATAAAATTAATTAGTAAAGAATTTAACATTAATGAGCAATGGCTTCTTGACGGTATTGGTGAAATGTTCATTGAGCCAGATACCTTTTCTCTTGATGAATATTTAAAACAAAAGAAAGCTACAGATTTAGAAAAAAATATAGTTGAGTCTGTTGTTAAAAGTTATTTTGAAGTATCTGAAGAATTTAGAGATGAGTTTATCAATAATCTTATTAACAGATTTAAAGAAACGCTAAACAATGAAGATTGTGCTTGTGAATATGAAGATGCATCTAGTAATGAAAAGAGCATTGAAGAACAAATTGCTGAAGCTGAAAGAGAACATGAAATTAAAGTTCTTGGAAAGAAGCCTGAACAATTAGACACTAGAGATAAAATTTTAAATTTCAAACCAAATGATAAATCTGCTTCTGATAAAGAACATGCTTAAAGATTAAAAAACTATGGATAAATGGGAGATTTTATAATGAGGAAAAAATATACTAATGAAATGTCAATAACTACTGATAAATACAATTCCTCTTATTTTACATCTGAGGAATTATATATATAAAACATCTAATAGACTGTAATAACAAAGGTGTTATTTGTCTAGAATATTTCAGAAGAAAGAAAAATAAAAGGATGTGAATATATGGAATTAAATAAGAATCAAGTTTACACTTATGAGGATTATTTAAAAGCTCATAAAGATGATGTGTTTGAAATACTAGATGGTCAAGTATTCAATCATCCAGCTCCTAGCAGAATACATCAAAAAATAATAATTGAAATTTCATCAGAAATAAGAAATTATATTAAATCTAATAATGGACCATGTGAAGTTTATACTGCTCCTTTTGATGTAGTTCTTGTAAATGAAGGTGAAATTGAAAATAGCAGTAAAAATGTGGTTCAACCTGATATTTCAATTATATGTGATAAAAATAAATTAACTGATAAAGGCTGCACTGGTACACCAGATATGATTATTGAAATAGTTTCTCCTAGCAATGCTAGTCATGATTATGTTAAAAAATTATTTTTATATGAAAAATATGGTGTAAAAGAATATTGGATAGTAAATCCAATGGAAAAAGTAGTATCTATTTTTTCTTTTAATGGTCAACGTTTTGGAGAACCTAAACAATATACTTTTGATGATAAGATAAAAGTTAATATTTATAATGATCTAGATATTGATTTTAAATCATTAAATCTTGAGTAACTAGCTATCTAGTTATTAAATAAAAAGCAGTACTTTTATCAATGCACTCATAAAAATAAAGGATTGATGCACTTCTAAATACATCAATCCTCTTGATATTAATAACAACCAAAATGTGATATTAATACCTGTGTAAGCAACTTGTATTTTATCACATTTTCTTCTTATTTAACAGTTTTGAAGGGAATGAGTTTATTATGAAAAATAAAATAGCAATATATGTTAGAGTTTCTACACATCATCAAATTGATAAAGACTCTCTACCATTACAAAAACAAGATTTAATTAATTACTCTGAATATGTACTTGGTTCTAAGGATTATGAAATATTTGAGGATGCTGGATATTCTGCTAAAAACACAGACAGACCTAAATATCAGGAAATGATGACTAAAATTAGAAATGGTGAATTCTCTCATCTTCTTGTATGGAAGATTGATAGAATATCTCGTAACTTACTAGATTTTTGTGATATGTATGAAGAACTTAAAAAATATAATTGTACTTTTGTAAGCAAAAATGAACAGTTTGACACATCTTCTGCTATGGGTGAAGCAATGCTTAAAATAATTTTAGTCTTTGCTGAACTTGAAAGAAAACTAACTGGTGAAAGAGTTACATCTGTTATGCTTGATAGAGCTAGTAAAGGATTATGGAATGGTGCTCCTGTTCCTCTAGGTTATAAGTGGAATAAAGAAATTAAGTTCCCTGTTCCTGATCTAGAAGAAACTCTTACAGTTAAATATATATTCAATAATTATAAAGATACTAAATCAACTTCTGCTGTAAGAAATTTATTAAATTCAAATGGAATTAAAACTAAGAAAAATGGTGCCTGGACCACTAAAACAATATCTGATATAATTAGAAACCCTTTTTACATAGGCACTTATAGATATAATTATCGTGAATCTGCCCATGGTAAAAAGAAAAAAGAAAATGAATGGATAGTTTTAGAAGATAATCATGAAGGTATTATTGATAAAGAACTTTGGGGAAAATGTAACGATATTATGGATGTTAATGCACAAAGAAATAATGCTAGATTTAGGGGAAATGTTAAAATTCATGTTTTTGCTGGATTATTAGAATGTGGTGAATGTCATCACTCTTTCTATTCAAAGCAGGACAAGCCTAATCAGGATGGTTTTATCCCTTCCTTCTATTGGTGTAGTGGTAGATATAATCATTTAGGCTGCAATCAAAAAACAGTTAATGAAAATATTATAGGAAGTTTTACTTTTAATTATATTTCTAATTTAATTACTGTTTATAAAACATTAAGAAAACCAACTATAGCTAAATTAGAATCATCACTTCTAACTGGATTACCATTTAAAGATGTAGTTGGAATTGAAAACATTGAAGATATATACAATGCTGTATGCTTCTCCCCTTCCAATAAGTTTAAAAAAGTAAATGATACTGATAGTGAAAACAATAATAATAGTTTTGAATTAGACAATTTTAAAAAGGAAAAGAATAAATTTGAAAGAGCTTTAGAAAGATTGGAAGATTTATATTTATTTGATGATGAAGCTATGTCTGAAAAAGACTATCTAATAAAAAAGAATAAAATCAATTCTAAGCTATCTGAAATCAATTCTAAGCTATCCGAATTAAAAAAGAATATTATTCCATCTGATGAATTAAACTTTATTTTATTAGCTGATATGGCACTATTAACAAATCGAATATCTAACATGACTAAAAATGAAGATATAAATTATAAAAACTTAGTAATTGATGCTGGTAGAGAAAACCTTAAAGAATTTGCAAATAAAATAATTGATACAATAATTGTTAAAAATAAAAAGATTTTAAGTATAAAATTTAAAAATGGATTAGAAAGTAAATTTATATATAACTCATAAATAAAAAGCATAAGATTTTATTTCTTATGCTTTTTATTTCAATACATTTCATGTTAAGTTGTAATATTGTTTACATATTTAACTATACATTCTTCATCTGAAATATCAAAAACACTACATTTTATTCCTAATTCTCTTGCAATATATTTAGCATATTCTACTTCTTGTTTCTGAAATTCACTGATAAAATTCAAATTATACGTTTTAAAATCTCTATCTTTTATCTTTTCACATATATTTTCAGGTGAATCCTTCAAAACAATTATTTCTACCATAGGAATTTTCATAAATGTATCAATAGGTATTCTTCCTATCTTTTTCTCTTTATCTATTAAACAAAAATGTCCATCCAATATATAGTATTCATCATCTACTAAATATTCATTTATAGATTCTATTAAGCTATATTGATTGTTTTCTATATTTTTAACACTTTTATCATTTGTTAATTCTTTAGAATTCATTTTAGCTATTAAGCTACCCGCTGAATAATGTTTTAATAAAATTTGATTACTTATTTTTTTACAAAGTGTAGTTTTACCAACACCATGAATCCCCGCAATAAATATAATCTTACTATCCATTCCCCACTCCCCTTATATTTTAAATATATCTAAATGATTGAGGGGCACATTTTATTTTAGGATCTAATTCTAACAACTCCAAAGGCTGCTGATATATTAATGTATTTTTTATAGCTATAGCAAATCCTTTATCTTTTTCTTTAAAGTATTCAACATAATCTTTTTCGTCTATTCCAGAATATTGCTTAGTCTTTTCCCATATAAACTGGGGAGTCCCCTGCAATACTTCGTCAATTGTAAATTCCCCTATAACCTTACCAACTGGTTTAGTAGCATAAACAACTATAGTATCAATATCTTGTCTTTTAAATAAACTTCTTCTATATTCAAACCTTTTTTCACCTTCAAATATCTTTTCTACATATTGTGGTTTAATTGATAATAAAACTTTCATTTACCTCACCTAATTCTAATATTTTTAAAAATTGTTCATCTGTTAATTGTACAGCAACCCAACGATCATACCTATTCATCTCAACATCTTCTATAAGTTGCTTTCTTATTGGTCTTTTATTTAGAGCCATATTATATAACATTTTTATTAAATACTTATATTTCTTTTTATTCCAAAACTCCTCTAATTCGCTTTCACTAAAAACACTATGTTTCTTACAGTAATCATAAAATTCATCATAATTTTTAAACTCGTCTATGTGTTTAATTTCCTCTACAACACATATTGAAGATGCAACTGATGAATATTCAGCCTTTTTTCCAAAATCAGCTGTTCTATAAATGACAACTAAATCTCCTCTACCATACTTGCTTAAATTTGCTCCTGAAAGATATATCTTTTCTATACTATTAGTAAATGATATATCATCAATATTATGTTCTGTTTCAGTTTTTAATTTTGAATCTGGGAACATTCTAGTATGAAACTTGGGCATTATAGACAGTAGAAATTTTTTATTATTTTCAATTTTCATTTTAGGATAATCTTTTAATATATCATTATATGTTACTTCTATGGATTTTACATACACATTCTCATTTCCAGCCTTACTATTCTTCATTCCATGATATACAAAACCATACTTAACTAATAAATTTATTAATGCTTCATGCTCTTCAAAAATAGTTACATACGCTTCTTTAAAATCATTTTTAAACATTTCATCAATTATTATCTTTATAAATCGTTCTCCTAATTTAGTTCCATGTGCTTTAATTTTAAAAGTTCCCACCTTTAATTTTCTACCTTCATTTAACTTAGGTTCTATACTATCATCACTTTCATTTTCCTCTTTTAAGTACAAAAATCCTTGAATTCCATCATCCTCTAATACAAAAGCAAATTCTCCTTTTTCTCCCTTTCTTTGAAACCATTCTTCAAACCCTGGATAAGATGACTTTAAACTTTCAAAAAAATCATCATTTAAATCAATTTCATTAAATTTCTTTCTTTTTATTGCATCTTGTTCTCCCATTATTAATCCCCCAATTTTTTTAATTAATTAATTTAAAATTTATAACCATAACTCCTAAAGCTATTTCTTCCTTGGTTGAGTAAATATTATATATATTATTTAATATCTTTTCTTTAGTTAAATTTTTATATCCAAAACATTCTTGTGGAAAATTATCATATACATCTCTAAATGTTTTAAATTTATATATTTTTATTATTTCAACTAATATAAAATCATTTAAATCAGGGAGTTTATAAAAATTAATTTTATCTCCAACTTTAAGTTTATTTCTTTTTTCATCACAAAGTCTAACTTCAAATCTCTTATCATCATATATTATTCTATTAAATTCTCTTTCTAATAACTTCATCTTATATATCATACTTTTGATACCACCTAATAATAATGTATAAGAATATATTTTACCACATTTTAATTATATATAACTACTGATATTTTTTCAATTAATCTACTTTAATTCTAAAGTCATTAAAATTTTACATAAAAAAAATAGCTTTTATGGCTATTTTACTTGATTTATATTCCTACTAACTTAGTTCAATTGACAACCCCAAGTTTCTATAAAATATTTTAATTTATTTTTCATCTAATCATTCTCCTTTGTGAAATTATAATCAATTTATTTACATCATATTCAAAATAAAATTACATTAATAAATATATTTTTGAATAAGACTATAACCATTATATTATATATAATTTCTATATATAATTAAAGTTTTTTAATGCTAGCCATAATATTTATTTTCAATTAATAATCCTTTTTACATTTTATACAACAAAATTTATTTTTTGAATATTTAATTTTTATTGTATTATTGAAAAATTTTATATTTACTGTATAATTAAGTTAATGTGAATTTTTAGAATTTTGCTAATTTTCATATTGTTGGGGTATGTTAAATTTTTTTACTTTTTATGGGGGTGCAAATCATGAATATAAAATTTGCTGAAAGAATGTCTAACATAAAAGCTTCTGAAATTAGAGAGCTTTTAAAATTAACTGCAGAACCAGAAATAATTTCATTTGCTGGTGGATTACCTGCTCCAGAATTATTTCCAAAAGAAAAACTAGCAGAAGTTGCAAAGGATGTTTTAACAAATGAAGGTGCTTTTGCTCTTCAATATGCTACTACTGAAGGTTTTAATCCACTTAGAAAAATAATTGTGGAACAAAGATTAGCTCCAGCTGGAATAAAATGCGATATTTCTAACATAATGATTACTAATGGTTCTCAACAAGGTTTAGAATTTTCTGCAAAGCTTTTCATAAATGAAGGGGATGTAATTCTTTGCGAAAGTCCAAGTTACCTTGGTGCTTTAAACGCTTTTAAAGCTTATGGTCCTAAATTCATAGAAATACCTATGGATGAAAACGGCATGATTATAAGCGAACTTGAAAAAGCATTAAAAGAAAATGATAATGTAAAAATGATATATACTATTCCTGATTTCCAAAATCCTAGTGGAATAACTATGTCATTAGAAAGAAGAAAACGTTTAGCTGAAATTGCAGGAAACTATGAAATACCTGTAATTGAAGATAGTCCATATGGTGAGTTAAGATATGACAATGAAAAATTACCACCAATTAAATCTTTTGATGAAAAAGGATATGTTGTAAACCTTGGTACTTTCTCAAAAACATTCTGTCCTGGTCTAAGACTTGGCTGGATTGTAGCAGATAAAGAAATACTTCAAAAATATATTATGATAAAACAAGGTGCTGACCTTCAATGTAATACTTTAAGTCAAGTTATAGCTGCAAGGTACATGGAAAAATATAATTTAGATGAACATATAGCTTCTATTGTTGAAGTTTATAGAAAACGTAGAGATTTAATGATTGAAAATATGAAGCTTTATTTCCCTAAAGATGTTAAATTCACTATACCTGAAGGTGGATTATTCACTTGGGTAGAACTTAGAGAAGATTTAGATGCTGCTGTTATAATGCAAGATGCTTTAAAAGAAAAAGTAGCTTATGTTCCAGGTAAATCATTCTTCCCTAACGGAGAAAAATCAAATTACTTCAGACTTAATTATTCAAACATGAGTGAAGATAAAATAGTTGAAGGTGTTAAGAGACTTGGAAAAGTTCTTGATAAATACTATAAATGTTCTTGCTGTAGTTCTTTAGAAGAAAGTGCTGCTGCTAAAGATAATAATTAAAATTTTATAATTTACTTTGGAAAATTATTTTAATGTGAATAAATTGTAAATGAAATCTTTAACTTATATAAATTTACAATTATATTTCTAAAGTTATTTATTTAAAAACTGAAATACTTTTTAAAGTGAAACATATAATAATATTTTAAAATGAAAATATACTTAAATTTTAATTTATTTTTGATTTTAAAATTATTATTGTTTCGCTATACAACTAGGTTCAAACATTATAATTTTAACTTATATATTTATTTCTTAATTTTATGACTACTATGTATTATGCTTAAAATTTTGCCAATATTTATATGAATAAGTTAAATTTTAAAGTTTGAACCTTTTTGGTTTTTTATGCCTAAAATAAGTTTAATCATTAAATATAAACTTATTTTCTTACTTTTTTTACAAATCATACTTTTCATAACTTAAATTTTGATGTATGATTTATATATATAATTATAATAAAAATTTAACATGTTTTATTTATTTTCACAGTTATACTTGAAATATTTTTTATAAAATTACTCTTTATAGGGAATTATATAGATATAAGGAGGGATTTTTATGAGAAATGTTAAAAATGATAGTGAATATAAAACTGTTAATGTTTATAATGGTATAGGTGACAGAGGTTATTTCAATGGTAGGCGCAAAAACATGTCCGTGTTTGATGTTAAGTGTTGCTCAAATTCCTTTTGTGACACTGTAAATGATTCCATTGACAATAACTTAAATCAAAATAATTTGTTTTAACAGATGGAGGATTAAAAAATAATGAAATTTTCAAATCGTATTCAAGAAATGAACTATTCATCAATTCGTAAATTAGTTCCTTATTCTAATGAAGCTAAAAAGAGAGGAATTAAAGTTTATCATCTTAATATCGGTCAACCTGATATTGAAACACCTTCAACTTTTATAGAAGGTATCAAAAATTATAATGAATCTGTTTTAAAGTATGCTCAATCTCAAGGTATTGATGATACTATTGAAAGCTTTAGAAAATATTACAAAGAATGGAATATAGACTTTGATAAAGATGAATTATTAGTTACTGCTGGTGGTTCTGAAGCAATATCTTTAGCATTTATGGCTATTGCAGATGTTGGTGATGAAATTATAATTCCTGAACCATTCTATGCTAACTATAATGGATTTGCTCAAGTTGCCGGAGTAAATGTTGTTCCATTCTTAACAAAAGCTGAAAATGGATTTCACTTACCAGCTAAAGAAGAGATTGTAAGCAAAATAACTGATAAAACTAAAGCCATAATGATTTCTAACCCAGGAAATCCAACTGGAGTTGTTTACACAAAAGAAGAAATAAGAATGCTTGCTGATATAGCTAAAGAGCATGATATTTATCTTATTTCTGACGAAGTTTATAGAGAATTCGTATATGATGATTTAAAATACACTTCTGCTTTATATATGGATGATGTATTAGATAGAGTTATATTAATAGATAGTATTTCTAAACGTTATAGTGCATGTGGTGCTAGAATTGGTTTAGTTGCATCTAAAAACAAAGAACTTATAGCTCAAATCTTAAAAATATGTCAAGCAAGACTTTGTGTTCCAACAGTAGAGCAAGTTGCAGCTGCTAACTTAATAAATACACCTAAAGAATATTTTGAAAAAGTAAAAGCAGAATATGACAACAGAAGAAATGTAATGTATGATAAATTATGTAAAATTCCAGATATCGTATGTGAAAAACCTACTGGAGCATTTTATATAATGGCTAAATTACCAATTGAAGATGGCGAAGATTTTGCTAAATTTATGTTGTGTGATTTCAATCATGAAGGTAAAACTGTTATGGTTGCTCCTGCTGAAGGATTCTACTCAACTCCTGGACTTGGAAAGAACGAAATTAGACTTTCTTACTGCTTAAATGTAGATGCTATAGCAGATGCTATGGATATATTAGCATTAGGACTTGAAAAATATAGAAACTTAAAGATTAAATAATCTAAAAATTAATAAAAAAAGATAAATTGACATCAATTTATCTTTTTTTGTTTTGAAATGAAAATTTTTTATCATTTTTCATCACTTCAAAACCTGAATCTTTATAAACTTTTAATGCAGGATAATTGTTTCCACTGCACTTTAAATATACTTCACTATGCCCCATATCTAAAGCTACATTAATCATCTTTTGTATTATAAGCTTACTGTATCCATTTCCTCTAAATTTCTCTATTATTCCTAAATTAACTATAAAAAGGCCCTTTTCTTCTAAAATAAGTTGACCATATCCTATTGCTTCATTGTTAAACATTAAAAAGAATGAAGTATCTTCTAAATAATAATCTTGACTTTCTTCAAGTATGATATCTTGAATATCTAAATCTATTCTATTTTTATTTCTAAAAATATCATTTTGAATGTTACATCTTAGTTCTTCATCTACGCCCTTGACAAAGCTTTTAAAACTAAGTTCTTCACCTAAATCTAAATCACAATATTTCAAATCCGACTTTTTCATATTACATACTGATTCTACTTCAGTAAACCCTACTTTAATTAGCATTTTTTCCTCTTTTAAACCCTCTTCTAAATCTATCTCATCTATTTCAAAATATCTATCCTTTGGAAATTTATAAAAAAACCCCCTGTATAATGATACACTATCTATATTATTTTCTACATTTAACATTATTCTATTTATTTTATATTTATTTTCTTCATATCTTACTACCCACATATAACCTATATATTCTTTGTTCATTTTTAATAGTACGATATTTTTTCTATAAAAAAGTTTATATATAAATGATAACTCCTCATACTCATCAATAAATTTCTTTTCTAAATGACTATGTATTATATCTTTTGCTATTAATTCCTTTAAATTCTTCAAATTTTTTAGGTTTAAAAATTCATATTTGTACATTTTCCTTGTATAACTCTCCATATCACAAACTATAGGGTTTTTATTTTATCTTATAAATCAATAAGATACATGACAAATTACCTGCCATGTATCTTAAAATCATTCTTTATTACATTTCGTCTACTGCTTTAATGCTTAAAGAAATTCTCTTTGTTTCTTCATTTGTTTCTAATATAACAGCTTTTATTTCTTGACCTACTTTTAATACTGAGCTTGGTCTATCAACTTTTTTATCGCTGATTTGAGAAATATGAACTAATCCATCTACACCTGGTTCTAATTCAACAAATGCTCCAAAGTCAGCAAATCTAACTACTTTTCCAAGTACTACATTACCAACTGGATATTTTTCATTTACATTTGACCATGGATTTTCTTGTAATTTTTTTAAACTTAAAGCAAGTTTTTTGTTTTCTTTATCTACATCTAATACGTAAACTTTTATAGTTTCACCTATTTTAACTACTTCTTTAGGACTTACAACTTTATTCCATGACATTTCAGATATATGAAGTAAACCATCTACTCCTTGAACTTCTACGAATGCTCCAAAACTAGATATTCTTCTTACTATACCTTCAACTACAGTATCTTTTTCAAGATTGTTCCAAGTTTGCTCTTCTTTTTTATCTTTTTCACCTTGAAGAATTTCTCTTCTTGAACCAACTATTTTCATTCCATTTCTTTGTTTTTCAAATTCTATTATTTTTACTTTTATAGTTTTGTTCATGTACTCAGATAAATTATTAACTTTTTCAAGTGAAATGTGAGATGCAGGTATAAATACTCTTATTCCTTTATATGTAGCTATAACTCCGCCTTTTACTTCATTTGTTATTTTAACTTCTATCTCTTCTTTGTTTTCAAATATAGATTTTAATTCTTTTTGGATTCCTTCTCTTTCAATTTCTATTCTTGAAACAACTATATATCCATCAGAATTCTTAACACTTATAATTTTGGCTTCTATCATTTCACCAACATTTATTATTTCATTTAATTTTGCATTTTCATCTTTAGTAACTTCAGCTATTGGAAGTAACCCTTCATTTTTAGCTCCTGTTATTGTTAAATATGCTTCCTTTTCAGAAACTTTGAAAACCTCACCTTTTATAACTTTTCCAACTCTAAGCTCCATATTATTATTCATATACGCTTCGTATTGTAACATTTCATTTTCCATAACTTCATTTTTCATTTTTAACACAGCCTCCTTAATTATCCAATCTGGTGTTGATGCTCCTGCTGTTATACCTATCTTATTTGCTTTATGTATAAATTCCATCGGTATTTCACCAGCATTCTCTACATGGATTGTATTTTTACAATTTTTCTTACATATTTCATAAAGTTTAGTTGTATTTGAGCTATTATATCCACCTATAACAACCATAGTATCTACTTCTTTTGATAAGTCATTTGCTGCTTTTTGCCTTACCTCTGTTGCATTACATATAGTGTTTAATGCAACAACTTCAGAGCACTTATCACTAACCATATCTAAAACTTTGTCAAAGTTACATTGTTTTTCAGTTGTTTGTGATACTACAAATATTTTTTTAGGCAAATTTTGTAATAACTCATCACCTTTTGATATTATAGCAGTATTATTGCACCATCCATTAATTCCAATAACTTCTGGATGATCTTTATCTCCTACTATTAAAATTCCATATCCTAAGTCGTAGTATTCTTTTACTTTCATTTGAATTTTTGTTACATAGGGACATGTAGCATCTACTACATTTAACTTTTTAGAATGCAACTTTTCAAGAATACTCTTTGATATTCCATGGGATCTTATTATTATTACATCACCTTCTTTAAGGTTGTCTATACCATTAATATCTATATGATATATATTATTCTCTTCAAGCAAATTTACAACATCATTATTATGTATTAAAGGTCCTAAAGTATATATTTTGTTTTTATATTCCTTTTTCTTATTTAAAGCTGTATCAACTGCTCTTTTTACCCCAAAACAAAATCCTGCTTCCTTTGCTAAAAGTATTTGTCTCATGTAATCACCACCTTGATATTGCACCTACTATCATTTTAACATATTATATAAAAATTAACTAATATTATTTAGAAATTTTCTCTTTAATATTATTAGATATAACCTCTACAACATCATCTATTCCTAAATTAGATGAATCTATTTCTATAGCATCATCTGCTTTTACTAGTGGATCTTTTTCTCTTGTAGAATCTATATAATCTCTCTTCTTTATATCTTCTAATAAATCATTAAAATTAACTTCTATATTTTTAGATTTTAATTCTTCAAATCTTCTTTGAGCTCTTGTTTCTGCAGTTGCTGTTAAATAATATTTGAACTTAGAATCCTTTAAAACAACGGTTCCTATATCTCTTCCATCCATTATAACATCATATTTTTTAGCTATATCTTGTTGCATTTTAACAAGTTTTTCTCTAACTTCTGGTATTTTTGCATAATTAGAAACATTATTGCTTATAACTGGCATAGTAAGTTTTTCAGTTATATCTTCTCCATTTAAAATAAGATTATCTCCATCAAAATGCATTTCTACACTATTTAAAACTTCCATAAGTCCTTGTTTATCACTTGGAGAAATGTTTTTATTCATAGCAATATAAGTTATTGCTCTATACATTGAACCAGTATTTATATACATTAAATTAAATTTTTCTCCTACAATTTTTGCAATTGTACTTTTTCCTGCTCCTGCTGGTCCATCTATGGCAACTGACATACTCATCTATAAATCTTCCTTCCTAATATATATAGTATTTAAGAAATCTACTTTCAATATGCATATTTCTTTATAATTTATTATTTTATATCTTTTCTTAAATTTGACGCACCTTTTAAATATATAAATTTTACATCTCTATCTTCTTCATCACTTAAAACAGTAACTCTTATACATAAATTTAAGGAATTTTCTACTTCCATTTCATTAAAGTGCATAATACTAACTTTATCAAGCCCAAAATGCTTGCGTACAAAAGCACCAGGATATGCCTTATTTATATCATTAGTACATGAGAACAGTAATACTTTTATTTTATCTAAATCTAATTTATTTTCTTCTATTAATTTTTCAATAAGCTCTAGCGTATTATTTTCTATCTCTTCTACTGTATTTTTTTGTATTGTTATTGCGCCCCTAATAGATAACATATTAATTACTCTCCTAATTTCATTCCTGCTAAGTGTCCTGTAGAAAAAGCTATTTGGACATTATATCCTCCAGTATAAGCATCTACATCTATTATTTCACCTGCAAAACTTAAATTGTTTATTATTTTTGATTTCATAGTGGATGGATCTATATCTTTAGTATTCACACCACCAGATGTTACAATAGCTTCTGCAACTGGTCTTAATCCTTTATATTCTAATTTAAAATCATGTATTAAATCTATAAAGTTTTTTCTCTCTTCTTTTGTTATTACATTAACTTTCTTTTCTTCTGGTATTCCACTTAAATTTATCATAACTGGAATAAGCTTTTTAGGAAATAAGTTATCCAATGAATTTTTGAAATCTTTATTCATATTTTCTTTAAAATCTTTTTGAACTCTTTTATCTAATTCATCTATACTTAAAGCCGGTTTAAAATTAATTGATATTTTATATTTCTCATTTCCTTTAATGTTACTACTAGCACTTAAAACTAGTGGACCTGATATTCCGAAATGAGTAAATAACATTTCACCAAGTTCTTTAAAAACAACTTTATTTTTACTATTTCTTATAATAAGTTCAACATTTTTTAATGATAATCCTTGAAGTTCTTTAATAAAATCATCCTTTAATTCTATTGGCACTAGTGATGGTTTTAATTCTACAATATTATGTCCCATATTTTCCATTAAAGATAGCATACTACCATCTGAACCAGTTTGAGGATATGATGCTCCACCACCACAAATTATAAAATGATCGCCTTCTATTTTACGTCCATCTTCTAATATAACTTCAGTAATTTTATCATTTTTTAATGTAAAGTTTACAACTTTGCTATTAGTCATTACTTTTATATTTGATTTTCTTATTTCGTTTTCTAATGTTTTTATTATATCTGAAGATTTATCGGAAAGTGGAAATACTCTATCTCCTCTTTCAACTTTCAACTTAGTACCTCTACTTTCAAAAAAGTTCATAGTATCTTCATTTGTAAATGTATATAATGCACTATATAAGAAATATGGATTAGTAGGTATATGTTCTATAAACTCACCTATATCTTTCCCATTTGTAACATTACAACGTCCTTTTCCTGTTATAAAAAGTTTTTTACCTAACTTTTCATTTCTTTCTATTAATAAAACCTCATGATTTTGCGAAGCAGAAATAGCAGCCATCATACCTGCTGGACCTCCACCTATCACAATAACCTTTGACATTGCTTCACCACCTATTATATAAGTTATATCTATTTTTATAATTTAATAGTGTTATAAATATTTAAAATAGACTTCTTTTTTTATTCATTTAATGTTTAATTTACATTGTTTTTATTTATACTCAACTTATAAATTATACTCCAAAATTCTATATACAAACAAGTATTAAATTATTTTTATCAATTTAATCTAAGTTAATTTATTTTTTATAAATAATCACTTCATACTTAATTATTGATCAAAACTATAATATTGTTATAGAGTTCCAATCTAAAATTTTAAATAATAGGTTTCTCAAATGATATTACTAATCTTACAGTTTATTTTTATTTTTATATTTGGAACCAAGTAAAAGTTAAGAGTGAAAAGTGAAAAGTTATAGTTGGTATTACTCACTTCGCTTTTAATATCTAAAAATAGAAATGCTTAAAAACTACGTTTTTATATTGTTTTCAACTAATTTGCTCTGCAGATTTAATAAAAAATCATTTTTAAAATTGAATCTCCAATTTTTACATTCATTTTCAACTTTCAATTTTCAATTAAATTAATTAAAATTCTCAACTAAAACATGAATAATTTAAAGTTTAAACTTGTATTCCTATATAGGGTTCCAAGTTCAAATTTAAAATAACACATTTATCAATTGAAAAACTTTTTTCTTTCATCAAGGAACAGGAATTATTTAAATTAGTATTTCTTTAAAAATTGATTTAGAAAATCTTATTAATTTGTGTTTTATTTTCAAGACCTGAACCCAAGGACGGGTTCAGCGACTGCCTAGACAGGACGTCGATTCAGCCGTTTAGTCTTGGAAATAAAATGGCAAATTTATTAGAGTTTCTTTGAAGTTTTTATGAATAACGTTTTAAATAATTACTGTTTCTTGGAATACTGCTATTCTCATTTATTATTTGAATAATTTCATTTTTCAGCTTGGAACCCTATATTAGCATCTAAGTAAAAAGTAAGAGCGAAAAGTGATGGTAAACATCACTTTTTCTTTGATCTTTTTATATAAAGAATTCAAATTATTATATAATAAAAAATCCTATTAGATTTTGATACTAATAGGATTTAACTTTGATTACTTAGAACTTCCTCTTTTTTTTACTCCTGTTTTTTCAAGATAATCTTTTTCTTTTACTATATTTTCTTCAAAATTTTCTACAGCATTTTTAGTGAAATTTCCTATAGCTGCTATATTAGTAAATGCATTTTTATTATCTTTATTCTTCATAATAACCACCTCTGAATTTTTCTTTAGTTTATACATAGAAATTATTTATTATACATTGTTTTTTAGTTTAACTCAGAGTTTTAAAGTAAATGCACACATAAAAAGAAACTGACTTTTAAAAATCAGTTTCTTTTGTGTATATTTAACTTCTATTAGTATATTCCTTGTAAGTACATAGCTTCAGCTACTTTTAAGAAACCAGCTATGTTAGCACCAGCAACTAAGTTATATCCAAATCCATAAGTTTCAGCTGCATTTTTAGCATTGTTATGGATATCTTTCATTATTTGATGAAGTTTTGCATCAACTTCTTCTGCTGTCCAAGAATATCTCATGCTGTTTTGAGCCATTTCTAAAGCTGAAACTGAAACTCCACCAGCATTAGCTGCTTTAGCAGGTCCTACTACTAAACCATTGTCTAAGAAGTATTGAACTGCTTCGTTAGTACATGGCATGTTAGCTGCTTCACAAATATATTTAGTTCCATTTGCAACTATTTGTTTAGCATGTTCTATACGTATATCATTTTGAGTTGCTGCTGGAATTATAACGTCAGCTTTAACTCCCCATGGTTTTTCTCCTGCATGGAATTCACAACCAAATTTATCTGCATAATCTTGAGCTTTATCTCTTCCTGAAGCTCTCATTTCTAATAAGTAATCTATTTTTTCGTCAGTAACAACTCCGTCTTTATCATAAACATATCCGTCTGGTCCAGATATTGTTATAACTTTACCACCAAGTTGTGCAACTTTTTTACAAACGCCCCAAGCAACTTGACCAAATCCTGATATAGCTACTGTTTTTCCTTTTATTGTTGTTCCTACATGTTGTAACATTTCTTCACAGAAGTAAGTTACACCAAATCCTGTTGCTTCTGGTCTTACTAAGCTACCACCAAATGATAATCCTTTACCAGTAATAACTCCATTTTCAAAAGCTCCTCTTATTCTTCTATATTGTCCATATAAGTAAGCTACTTCTCTAGCTCCAACACCCATATCTCCAGCTGGAACGTCTACGTCTGGTCCTATATGTCTGTATAATTCAGTCATAAAGCTTTCGCAGAATCTTCTTATTTCAGCATTTGATTTACCTCTTGGGTCGAAGTCTGAACCACCTTTACCTCCACCTATTGGAAGACCTGTTAATGAGTTCTTTAATATTTGTTCAAATCCTAAGAATTTGATTATTCCTAAGTAAACTGATGGATGGAATCTTAAACCACCTTTGTAAGGTCCTATACATCCATTAAATTGTACTCTGAAACCTCTATTTACATGAACATTGCCATTATCGTCTGTCCAAGGCACTTTAAACATTATTTGTCTTTCTGGTTCACAGAATCTTTCTAAAAGATTTGATTCAATGTATTCTGGATGTTTGTCTAAAACAGGAGTTAATGAGTGTAAAACTTCCTCAACAGCTTGAATGAATTCAGGCTCTCCACTGTTTCTTTTCTTTACATTTTCTAGAACTTGTTCAATATAAGATTTAGTATCCATGGTTCCCTACCCCCAATAAATTTTAAATATTTTAAATTTAATAATTAATAATTTAATATTTTTAATATATATTATAAAATTTGTTAATATTAATAAATATTTTATAATATTAACTTTATTATAACCACACTCTTATAATTCTACAAATTCATCAAAAACCCTTTAAATATACAGTTTTTTCTGAATGTTTTGTAGATTCTTAATATTTTTTATCGTCTGACATTTAATTTTATATTTTTCTGAAAACTAATAATCATTTTAGTATCATAAAACGATTACATACCTTTCAATTAACATATTAATCTATATTTTCTAAGAAATCAATAACTTTTTAATTTATTTTTTGTTATTTTTTTCACTTTCTGTAAACATCATTGTGTTTTATTTAAATTAGACTTATTTATTTTGAATAATTAAATTTAAATATTTTGAAAATTATTAATCTTTTCTCTATATATAGTTTTATAACACTATTTTAATATTTTGTAAAGTATCATTCATTATTATTTTTTTATAGATATTCCTTTTTTAAATCAATGTAATATTATAAATTACTCAAAAATAATTAAGTACTGTCTTTATTATTTATTGATAATATAATAACAAAATTATAAATTTCTTATTATATTTAATAATTTCTTTATATGTCTTACGATAATTAACATATGATTTACAATATACATATATTCCATATATGTTAAATCCTTTATATAACTTTGAACCAATACCTACAAAAACTTTTTTAGCCTGCTATTTGTTATAGTTTTATGATCCTATAAGATATTTATCATAAATACTAAATATTATTAATTTAATTTTATAAAAAATACTCATAGTTTTAATTATTAGTTATTAATTTTATTTAAAAATCAATTTGTTTTTATAAATACATCACTTATTTTATAACCTAATATATATCAGTTAAGATTTTTATATAAAAACTTAATTAAATATTAATTATTTTGTATAACAAAAATAAGTTCGTATATAATTTCACGAACTTATTTTATAAACATACCGTTTTATTATTCTTTTTTATAAGAGTATACTTGATAATTTTTCCACATACTTTCCAAATCACTAAATGTTTGTGATATTTTTTCTTTTTCTCTAAGGCCTACAGCAATTATAAGTGCATTTATAACACTTAAAGGTGCTACTAGTGAATCTACAAATGATGCCATATTACTTTCTGCTACAAGTGTATAATCCGCCTTCGTTGCTAATGGAGATAAAAGACTGTCTGTTATTGCAATTACTGTTGCATTTCTAGACTTTGAAAAATTTAAAGCTTCTATTGTTCTAACAGCGTATCTTGGAAATCCTATACCTATTACACAATCTTCTTCTGAAACATTTAACATTTGTTCAAAAATATCGCTCATTCCATAAGATACAATTTTTACATTGTCTAATATTAAATTTAAATAGAAACCTAAAAAATCAGCTAATGCCGTAGAACTTCTAAGTCCTATAATATATATTTTTTTAGCTTTAAAAATATGATTTACAGCTTCATCAAAAGCTGTATGATTTATTTTTTCTAATGTTACTCTAATATTTTCAATATCTGACTTTAATACACCTTTTAATGCATTATTATGACTTATAAAATCATTAGACAATTCAATTCTTTGAACTGTTGTAAGTTTATTCTTTATAAGTTCTTGTAATGCTTTTTGTAACTCTGGGTATCCTTCATATCCTAATTGATTTGCAAATCTAACTACGGTTGATTCACTTACACCAACACTATTTCCAAGCTTAGCTGCAGTCATAAATGCTGCTTTATCATAATGCTTTAATATATATTCAGCAATTAACTTTTGACCTTTACTAAGTCTTGGAAATTTCATTTGAATTAATCTCATAAGATCTTTGCTACTATTCTCCAATTTGCTAACCTCCATTCAACGAATATTTAAAATGTATACTATTTATTTTAAGTTCCCTATTATTTTAAACAATATAATATCTATTTGAAATTAAAACTATATAGTAAAGTTGAATTTTGAAACAGACACACATTCAAAATTTCAATTTATTAAATAATAGAATTGTTCTATATAAAATTTTAACATTTAATGAACTATATATCAATAAATATTTCATTTTTTCGTAATTTGAATTTATAATTTCACCATTTGTTCTTTTTGCAACTTAATGTTTTATAAGTTTTAAACCTTTTCTATTTCTTTTCAATAACAACAAGCCTCGGTGCAACCTCACTTCTATTCACAACTTTATGTAACATAACACCATATTTCTTTTTATCTAACTTCATGAAATATTCCATAAGTACGCCTTCTTCTTTTGCACCTTGTTCATGCCCTACATAAATAGCCACAGTCATTATTCCACCTGGATTTAATATTTGTAATGCACATTCTATACTTTTCAAACTACTTTCACAGTTAGTTGTGATACTTTTATCTCCACCAGGTAAAAACCCTAAATTATACATAACTGCATCTACATTTTCTTCTACATAATCTGAAATTTTACTATGACAATCTTTTATCAATGTGACTCTCTCATCACTATTCTTTTTGTAATTTTCTATAGCTACATCTTGAATATCAAAACTATATACTTTGTTAAATTTACTACTCAAAAATTTAGTATCATATCCATTTCCTAAAGTACAATCTATAGCAACATTTTTGTTTCCTACAAATTTATCTATTATATTCTGAGAAAGTTCACTTACATCACTTACATATTTAAACATGTTAAATTTCTCCCTTTAAATACTTCACTTCATTATCATTTAAAAATCTAAAATTTCCTTTTTTTAAATCTCCAAGTTTTATATTACCTATAGCTATTCTTTTAAGTTTTATAACTTTATGATTTATAGCATCACACATTTTTCTTACTTGTCTATTTTTACCTTCATGTATTATTATTTCCAATTCACAAGTTTCACTATTTCTATTTAAAGAATTCTCTTTTAAAATTCTGCACTTTGCAGGAGCTGTTATATATCCACCTATATCTACGCCAGTGCATATTTTTCTTATTTCTTCTTTATTAGGTATTCCTTTTACAGTTGCAATATATACTTTATTTTTTTCAACTCTTGGATGTATTACTTTATTATAAACGTCTCCATCGTTTGTAAGTAATATAAGCCCTGATGTATCATAATCTAATCTACCTATAGGATAAATTCTTTCATCAACACTTACTAAATCTATTATAGTTTTTCTTCCTCTTTCATCCTTAACCGTAGATACATATCCTTCAGGTTTATTAAGTGCTATATAAACCTTTCTTTCTTCTGGTCTTACATTTTTTCCATCCACTTCTATAACATCTTTTTCTTCATTTACTTTTATTCCAAGTTCGTTAACTATCTGTCCATTAACTTTAACTCTTCCACTTAGTATTATTTCTTCACATTTTCTTCTAGAATCTACACCACATCTAGCCATATATTTTTGTAATCTTTCTTCCACTTTTTCACATCCCATATTTAATATTATAAGTTTTCAACTTATATCTTTATCAAAATCTGCCAAGACTAAAATCTTACCAGTATATAAAATTTGTATTTATAATATATTTTCACAATCTTAAATTTAAAATTGAATTATGAATACATTTCATTTTCAATTTAAATAACTATACTAACTCTTATGAATTATAATAGCTTATTATTGAAAAATCAATTCTACATGATTTTTTTATTATTATAAAGGTTTTTTTTATTACTTATAGAAAATATAATATATTAAATATTAACTATGTAGGAGGAAAATATGAGTAACGATTTATTTTACATGCCAACTAAAATTGTGTCTGGAAAAGACTGTTTAAAAAAACACAAAGATTTAATTAGTAGATTAGGTAAAAATGCACTTATAGTAACAGGAAAACATTCTTCTAAGAAAAATGGTTCTTTAAATGATGTTAAATTTATACTAAATTCCTTATCTATAAATTTTGTTATATTTGATGATGTAGAAGAAAACCCTTCATTAGAAACTATAGATAAAATAGCTACTTTGGGAAAAGCTTCTAATGTAGATTTTATCATTGGTATTGGTGGTGGTTCACCTCTTGATTCTTCAAAAGCTGCTGGTGTGCTTATTAAAAATGAAAGTGCCAATTTAGATTCACTGTTTAATGATAGTAATTTATTATCACTACCTATAGTTGCAATTCCAACTACAGCTGGTACTGGAAGTGAAACTACACCTTATGCAATAGTTACCGATCATAACTCTAAAACTAAAAGAGGTATTATTCAAAGAGTGTTTCCTAAAATATCATTTTTAGATGCAACTTATTTTATGGAAACTCCTAAAAATGTAACAATTAATACTTCTATAGATTCTCTTTCACATCTTATAGAAGGTTATCTTTCAAGTAATGCAAATTTATTAAGTGATTCTTTAGCTGAAAAAGGACTTGAATACTTCGGACAATGTCTTGAATCTTTAGAAAAGAATACTATTGATTTTAATACAAGAGAAAAACTTGTATTAACATCAACTATAGCTGGTATGGTTATATCTCAATCTGGAACTTCACTTCCTCATGGAATGGGATATTCTCTAACATATTTTAAAGGAATTACACATGGAAGAGCAAATGGATTCCTATTAAAATCATTTCTTCAGTTTCATGAAGATAAACAAAAAGTTAACAAAATTCTTTCCTATTTAAACTTTAGAACATTAGATGCATTTGGAGATTATTTAAAATTACTTTTAGATGAAAACTTAACTTTATCTAAAGAAGAGATTTTAAACTTCTCACATTCAATGGCAATTAATACTTCAAAACTTAAAAATCATCCTTTTAAGGTGACAGAAAAAGATATTATAGATATGTATACCAATAGTTTATAAAACAAAAGGTACGAGTAACCTAAATTTATTCGTACCTTTTTTAAAATTTAATCATCTTTTATTTTTTTCATCTCTCATCTTTTTATATTTTTCTTCTGTAAGTTCTTTAAATGATTTAACATTCTCATCTTCATTTTTCTTTTTCTTCTTATAATTATTTAAGTGTTTATACACATTATAGTTATTTGCACATAAAACCTCTCCAATTTTTATCATATCCCTTATACACCCTCTTTTTATATTTACTATAGATATATTCGTATAATAAATATAAATGCTTGAGTTTTAAGGCTTTTTCTTGTAATTTATTTATATAAACTAAAATAACCAATCTATTATTACATCTTCGATAGCTTCCATAGCCCTATAAAATCCTGATTCAATCTTATCTTCTCCAAAACCTGGCTTCCACTTGTCCCACATTTCATCACTTACTACCAACAAGTTGCATACCTCTATATCTTTAACTATTCCAAAAACATACATAGCTGATGTTTCCATATCAACTCCATAAATATCTTCTTTTTTATACTTTTGAATCTTTTCTATGTCTTCTCTATAAATTGCATCTGTAGTCCAATGATTTCCTATATAATATGTATGTCTATTTTTTTTCATTGCCTTTTCTATTTTTTTCATTAAAACTTCTGATGGTATAGCCTCTTCATTTGCGTCTAAATAGTGATAAGACGTTCCTTCTTCTCTAATACATTTATATGGAATAAATAGATTTCCTATTTTTAGCTTTTCATTTAAACTTCCACATAATCCAACTCCTATTATTTTTTTTGCTCCTAATGCTTTAAGTTCTTCCATTATAGCTACAGTTGCTGATGCACCTATTGTACAATATACAAAGGTAACTAATTTACCATTGACTTTACCATTATAAACTTTATTTCTGTTTCCAAAAATATTATGTTTTGGCTCTACAGCAGCATACTTATTTTTCAGGTGATCAATAACACTTTCAAACCATGTAAGAATAACAAGTTCACCAACTTTTATGTCATCGTATTTTACCTTTTTAGTTGAAACTACATATTCAATATAATCCTCCGCTGAAAATCTCTCCATATTCCAAACCCCTCTCATTAAATTCCCCACAATTTATATAAATATTACAATTTGTTAATATTTATTTTACATATTATCATAATTTTCTATATATTTCAAACTTTGTATTTACTTTTATAATATTAATAAATTATTGTATTTATGTTTTATTTATTACTAATTTGGTCTATCATTATAAATAGTCAATAGTATAATTTATGAGGTGAATTTTTAATGAACAATGCTCTTAATGTTTTGAAAAAATATTTTGGATATAGTTCCTTTAGGAAAGGTCAAGAATCCATAATAAACTCTATTTTAAATGGTAATGATACCTTAGCTATAATGCCTACTGGTGGTGGAAAATCTATTTGTTATCAAATTCCTTCAGTTTTATTCGATGGAATTACAATTGTTGTTTCTCCACTTATATCTCTTATGAAAGATCAAGTAGACTCTATAAACTCAATAGGCATAAACGCTGCTTATATAAATAGTACTTTAAGTAATACAGAATATGAAATAATTAAAGATAAAGTTTTAAATAATACTATAAAAATTTTATATGTAGCACCTGAAAGACTACTATCACAGGATTTTATTATGATGATATCCTCTTTAAAAGTGTCTTTTCTTGCCATAGATGAAGCTCACTGTGTTTCTCAATGGGGTCATGATTTTAGATCAAGTTATAAAAAAATACCTGAATTTATAAATCTTTTAAATAATCGTCCTATTATTGCAGCTTTTACTGCAACTGCTACAGAAGAAGTTAAAGTAGATATAGTTAATCTACTAAATTTAAAATCACCTGAAATTTTTATTACTGGTTTTGATAGAGAAAATCTAAATCTTACAATAATTAAAGGTGGAGATAAAAAATCATTTATCCTTAATTACTTAAAAACTCATAGCAAAGATTCTGGAATAATATATTGTGCTACACGTAAAGAAGTAGAACATCTCCATGAGCTTTTAATTGCTAATGATATTGAAGCACTTAAATATCATGCTGGACTTTCTGATAATGAACGTTCCACTAATCAAGAAGATTTTATATATGATAAATCCAATGTAATTATAGCTACAAATGCTTTTGGTATGGGTATAGATAAATCTAACGTTCGATTTGTTATACATAATAATATGCCTAAAAATATAGAAAGTTACTATCAAGAAATAGGTAGAGCTGGAAGAGATGGTGAAGAAAGTGATTGTATAATGCTATTTTCTCCTTCCGATATACATCTTCAAAAATATTTAATTGATATTGGAACTTATGATGAATTTAGAAAAGTCAATGAATATAATAAACTACAACTTATGTCAGATTTTGTGTATTCAAATGACTGTTTAAAGAAATTTATATTAAATTATTTTGGGGAAGAATATGATAAAGAATGTGGAAAATGTAGTAACTGCCACTTTGAAGGAGAACTAGTTGATAAAACTGAAGATGCTAGAAATGTCCTTTATTGTGTATACGAAATGAAAAGACCTTTAGGTGTTACTACTATAGTAGACATTTTAAGAGGTTCTAAAAACCAAAAAATCCTACGACTTGGATTAGATAAACTAAATACTTATGGAATTATGCATAACTTTTCTAAAGATGATTTAAAAAACTTTATAAACACACTTATATCTCATAAATATTTAGAATCTATTCAAGGTGATTTTCCTGTTGTTGGATTAACTGAAAATTCTATTCCTGTTTTAAAGCGAGAAGCTAAAGTGATATTTAAGGAAATTAACACAAAAGAATTTATTTCTACTAATAATGAACTACTTACAATTTTAAAATCCTTAAGAAAATCTTTAGCCGAAGAAGAAAATATTCCACCATATATAATTTTCTCAGACAGTACTTTAAAAGAATTTAGTCAAAGGTTCCCTATATCTATAAATGAACTTTTAGACATAAATGGTGTTGGAGAACATAAAGCTAATAAATATGGGGAAGAATTCTTAAGTTGTATAAAAGAATATGTTGAGTCTAACAATGTAACTAGAAACTTTACATACTTAAAATCCCCTAAATCTAATTCTTCCAAAACTTCATCTACTAAGGGAAAAACCATTGATATTACTATAGATATGCTTAAAGACAATCCTTCCGTAGAGAATGTAATTAATGAAAGAGGTCTTCAGCTAAATACTATATTAGATCACATAAAAAAATATTTTTTAGAACATGGTAGCGAAGATTTACAATTAGATTTTACTAACCTTTATAATGAAGATAATGAAAGAGAAATTTTAGATGCTATATCTAAAGTAGGTAAAGAACGTTTAAAGCCTATAAAAGAAATAGTTAACACTAATATATCTTATGATGAAATAAGAATTGTATTATTCAAAAATTTTGCTGTTTAATATAGAAAATCTATATTAAACAGTGCTTCTTCATTCACGCTTATATGTAAAAATATAAATGTGATACACTATTATAATATATTTATATATTATTTCGTTACGTTTTTGTTAAATATTCTATTATTTCTGAATTTATTAACATTTATATACTATGCTATATATTATATAGCATAGTATATTTTTTAGCATTATAGAGCATTTACGAGTTTTTCATATATATTCAGTAGAAATTCATCATATTTTTAATTTTATTGTGATATACTTTATTTGATTTGCTAGTTAATATGTTGTACTATTTAAATATAGAGAACAACAAAATTTGAAATTTTAAAATATGAATTTAAATATAAAGCGTATTAATAATTTTTATTGATTAGTAGGGGGTAACTTTTTTATGATAAATGTAGGTATAAACGGATTTGGAAGAATAGGTAGAACATTTTTAAGGATTGCATGTGAGAATCCTGATAATAATTTTAATATAGTTTCAATTAATGCTAGAGCAGATGTTGAAACATTAGCACATTTATTTGTTTATGATTCTTGTTTCGGAACTTTCAAAGGTAATGTAAAAACAACTGAAGATTCAATGATAATAAATGGTAACGAAATAAAAATAACAAGATGTCAAACTCCAAAAGATATTCCTTGGAAAGAACTTGATGTTGATTTAGTTATAGAATCTACTGGAAAGTTCAAAACTAAAGAAGATCTTATGGGACATGTAGATGCTGGTGCAAAAAAAGTAATTTTAACAGCTCCTGGTAAAGATGAAGATATAACTATAGTTATGGGTGTAAATGATGAAGAATTAGATTTATCTAAACATACAATAATTTCTAACGCATCATGTACAACAAATTGTTTAGCACCTGTTGCTAAAGTTTTAAATGATAAATTTGGTATAGTAAATGGATTTATGACTACTATACATTCATATACAAACGATCAACAAATATTAGATAAAACTCATAAAGATTTAAGAAGAGCTAGAGCTGCTGGACAATCAATAGTTCCAACTACAACTGGTGCTGCTAAAGCTGTTGCTAAGGTATTACCTGATTTAAAAGGAAAATTAAATGGATTTTCTCTTAGAGTTCCAACTGCAGCAGTTTCAATAACTGACCTTGTTTGCGAAATTGAAAAAGAAGTTACTGTTGAAGAAATAAATAATGCTTTCAAAGAAGCTTCTGAAAATGAATTAAAAGGAATATTAGGTTATTGTGAATTACCACTTGTATCTGTTGATTTCAAAGGTGATAGCAGATCTTCTATAGTTGATGCATTATCAACTATGGTTAATGGTAAAATGATTAAAGTTGCTTCTTGGTATGATAACGAATGGGGATACTCTGCTAGAGTTGTAGATTTAGCAAACACTGTAGCTGAAGGATTAAATGCTGAAGAAGTTTCTAAAACAGCTTAATAATTGGTATAAAACTTAATAAGTTTTAAAAAAGCATCAGGAAATCCTGATGCTTTTCTGTTTTATCCATATATACTATTTAATTTTATATAAATTTTTATTTTATTATATTCTTTCCTATAGTATATATTTCTTCTAATGCCTTAGTGTTTTCTTTTACTGGCATATAATCATCTGTGCAAACACCATATGAACCTAAATACTCAATACCTACATAATCAAATATCTCTTCAAATGTTTTTTTAGTAAGCTCTGGTCCTAAATTAGGTGCTTCTCCACCATAAGTCATTATTAAATATGCTTTTTTACCTTTTCTATCCTCTTCACTTAAAGCATATGTTCTATCAATAAATGTCTTTAATTGAGCAGACATACTCCACCAATATATAGGTGTAGCAAATACTAAAATATCTGCTTCTTTAAATACTTCATAAAGATTCTGCATATCATCATTTTGTATACACTTACCTTCTCTTTTACAATAATTACATGCCATACATGGAGATATTTTATTTTCCTTAAGATAAATATTTTTTACATCTACATTTTCTCCACTTTCCTTAACTCCATTTAAAAACTGATTTAATAAAGTAGCTGTATTTCCTTCTTTTTTAGGACTTCCCATAAATGCTACAACTTTCATAATACTCCCCCACCTTTTCTTTATATTTATATTTTAAATTTTGTTATACAAATTTTATGTTATTGTTCAGTTTGAAGTTCACTATCTATTAGTTGAAGGTTGTATTCTCTTATTAGCTGAATTAATGATTTAGCATATATTTTTTCACCATTTTCATTTTCAGCTGTACTATATCCAGCCTTCTCTAAAGCTTTTGCCTGATTTATATATGTTTTTGCAATGAAAACTCCATTTTCTTCGTATCTTTTATTATTCTTTAAAAACTCTCCATGATCTATTATTGACTCTTCCTTAGTTTTATATTTTCTAAAGTTATCATTTATAGTAACATCATAAAATTCTTTAGTTTTTAAATTTATAACATCTCCTTTATAATTCTCAGAAGCTTTTATTCCAAATAAATTGTTTCCATCTGTTGCCAACTTAGATCTTCCCCATTCTGACTCTAAAATAGCTTGTCCTATTGTTATAGATGGCAAAATCCCATATTTTTTATAATTCTCTATTGCACCTTCTTTTACATCATTTATAAAGTTCATTTGTTCTGAACCCTCACTTAAACTTTCAGGTACTATTCCATAATATTCTAACTGATTCATATAATTATAAAATCTTTTCTTTTCAGTATTACTAAAATCTAATTCTTCTAAAACATGTTCTACTTTGAAAAGTTTTTCAGTATCTTTATTTATAAACTTTTTTCCAATTTCCTTTATGTCATTTTCTCCTACATTACTTAAGTTGTTATTATTCATAACTGCCAATATACTAGTTATATTTTTCCAATTTAATTGAAACTTATCTTCACCTATTTCATCTACGTACTTGACATAATTTATAACATCAAAGCTATTTAAATTTATGTCTTTTAACTTTAAATGTCTAATACCTAAAAATGTTGAAATAATTAAAATTACAATTACTATTAAAGTAATACCTATCTTTTTTTTCATTCTTTTTTCCTCTTTGCTTCTAAAAATTTATTCATTAGTTATATATTTCTTTATTCATTAGTTATATATTATAATTATATTAATTTTAAGTTACAGTTTAAAGTCATTTTAGAAAAAAATAAGGTAGGTATTGCTACCCACCTTATTTTATCTCTAAAACTTTATTTAAAGCCTCATAGGAATTATCTATAATTTCAGCACAGCTAACTTTATTTTGCTTTAATTCCTTACATATGCTAGTACCATACTTACCATTAATTTCTTGCATCAGCTCTTTTGCTATTTTTCTAGCTTCATTTGCTTCATTTGAATCTTCTCTGCCTCTTAAGTATCCCACTATAAGAGCTGCAGCATTTACTGCCCCACAAAGACTTCCTACTCCAAGACCTGTACCCATTCCACTTCCTAAAGATACTGGTATATTAGTATTATGTTCTTCATTATATGCTTTTATCATTGATTCTGCACAATTATATCCTTGTTTATGATATTCTGATGCTCTTAACATTTTAATCTCTTCCTTTACAATAATATTTTTATTAGTTAAAAATTTAATCATATATATATTATATTTTTACAAAACTTCTGTCAAATTATAGAATTGTAAGCCATTTCTTAGTTTATACATCTAATTAATTCATAATCCTAAATTCACATTCAATATATAAACTTCTTTTTAAACCAATTAACAATGATGGTTATATTACTTATACTGTTACTAATATTTAAGAATTAAATATATAGAAATTTACTTTTATCCTTCATTGTTAATTGTTTATAATTCACTTAAATATATGACTCTAACTTACTCTTAATATCACTTTTATCTGTAAAACCAATTATTCTATCAACCATCTCTCCATTTTTAAATATGGCCATTGTTGGTACACTCATAACCTTAAATTCTTTTGCAAGTTCCATACTTTCATTTATATCAACTTTTACCATATGAACATTCTCTTTCATCTCAACACTTAATTCATCTAATACTGGCGCAATCATTTTACAAGGTCCACACCATGTAGCAAAAAAATCGACTAATACTACTCCTTCATTTTCAATAACTTTATTTGTAAATTCTTCTTTATTAACTTTATTTATCATAATTAACCCCTCCAAAGAAAAATATTATTTTGATTTTTATTAAAACTTAAAATAATATTTAAAAATTTTTACTCTATATTTATATATTACGTTTTTACGATATATGTGTCAATACTATTTATGAATTTATAATTAATATTATTTATTTCACTCCTAAAATAATATTTTGAACTAATTAATGATTAATAATAATGTTAAATATCACCGGGGATTGAAATCCCCACTACAACATTTTATTTGTACTTCAAATAAGATCAATACAACTTTTTATCCATAAAAGTTGTATTTTGAGAACACATTCCCCATTGTAATATTTATATTAATCATAAATTTAGTTGTTAATTAATTTGAAATAAGAGTAATTTAATTTTCGTATTGAATTTCCACATATTTAAAAAGTTAATTTCAAAGTTGCTCATGTTTCAATCAAAATCTAATAACTTATATTTGTAAATCTCTTATTTCAATTTCTGTACCTTCTGGAGCTTTAACTTTAAATAAGTATCCATCCTCTACTTTGTACACATCTTCACCATTTTTATTTTTAAAATTATTATATCCCATTCCTTTTATTCTTAAATATTCTTCTTTTACATCAGAACTCATAAAACACATATGTACTATTCCTGCATTTAAAGAATTCCAATTATTAAGCTTATCTCCTAACTTATTAGTTTGAAGTTCAATCATAAAATCTCCAAGTTTAAGCCATGTGTTATATTCCCTATTATGGAAATTTTTAGTTTCCTTAACTATTTCAAATCCTAATATTTTTGTATAAAATTCTAAAGACTCTTTATAGCACTCTGTTTGAATACATACATGATGAACATTTTTTATACTCATATAAATTTAGCCTATATAGGGTTTCAAACCAAGTTTCTAATTTATACGTTTATTGCTTAATAACAATAATAATTATTCTATACTTTTTCTAAACTAAAACATGAATAACCTAAAGTTTAAACTTTAATTATTTCCCTATAAAAAAGCTAATTTTCACTTCCTTTCCATACTTTTATTCTCATTATACATTAGTATATATTATTATATAAAAAATTCAAAGCTGTACTTTTTTTTAAAGTACAGCTTAATATAATCTACTGTTGAGCTAAAAACTTTTGTTTTACTTTTGATATTTTTTCTTGTTCAGCTTGTTCTGTTGGATACCATCCTTTAGATGACATTTTATTATATATTTCATTTTGTACTTTTAATACTTCACATAATACATCATTAAATGTAGAATGTACATCTGAAGTTGCAGATTCTATAGTTCCATGCAAACACAATCCAGCTTGTGCTTTAGATATTATTAATAAACATTCCATTAAATCTCTATCATTCATTATTAAAGTCCCTCCTATTGATTTAATAATCCATAGATTTTATCAAATAGTTCCTTATGCTTCTGTGCTAATTCTGTTGCATATTTTTTAAGTTCTGCATCTTGTAAGCTATTTGAAGCCTCATTACATTTTGATTCCATAAATTTTAGATGACCTAAAGTATCTTCAATGTACAATAATTCTTTTGGTGACATAAAAATTCCTCCTTAGTAGCTATATATTTTCTTTACATATCTTATTATTATCTAAGCTTTCTATTTTATTCTTATAAAAATAGAAAACAAGATAGCATTTACTACCTTGTTTTCATGTGCGATGTTAAGTTTAATATATTTTCTACTAAGTTAAGGATTTTCTTGTTTTTAAACTAAGGGGGACTCAATTTAAAAACTTTTATTTAGTTATTGGTATTAACTTTATATTTATATAATAATACTCTAATGTGTCAAATATATGTCTTGTTAATGACACTTTAGTGACATTTTCAAAAAAAGACAACATTTTTAATTTTAGTATCTTAATATAAAATAAATTATCTTAAAATCCTAAAAAACATACTTGAAATATATTTTTTAATGTATCTTTTATTACAATAATATTTAAGCCTTTTAATATAAATAACTAAACAATAACCTTTTATCCTTAATTAAAATCTCAATACTTTTATATGTAAAAATAGGAAAGATAAAAAATATCTTTCCTATTTTTGTGCAATATAGTTATATTTTGAGGTTCTATGGTATTAAAGTATCTTTACTTCTCTAATAAAAGATATTAATCCTTTATATTTTTCTTTTGATTAATCTAAAATTACTAATTTAATATTGTGCTTTGGTTTAATTATATTTTATCACAAATTATACTTTTGTAAAGTATTTTGTCGAAATTTTCTTTATTGTTTGCATTTTAATTAGAACATACCATAATACTGAAAACCCAAATATATATTAAACATATACAACATACAAACGTATTATTAAATATAGGTTTTTCTTCTTTAATTCTTTTCAATATGACAACAAAATTAATAAAAAAAATCGGTATTGCAATTATTCCTACTAGTAAGGATAATATCATAAGTTTTTATTCTCTCCTTCTAACCATTTTAATAATAAAATTATAACACATATTTTTACAATATTTATTTTAAATATAAATATTATACATATAATTTTCCTATATAGGGTTACAAATTTATTAGAGTTTGTTTGAAATTTTTATGAATAACTTTTTAAATAATTTAAAATTATAAAATTATAAAAGAGTACTAGATTTTCAGTCTAATACTCTCTTTACTTATCTATAAATCATATATTGCTATTTTAAAATCATTTACCGCAACATCAAATTTATGAATACTTTCTTCTATTCTAATTTTACTAAATCTAGCACAAGCCACTGATATATCACATAACTTGTCATACAAACTCTCATACATCTTTGCTACTTCTATATTATAACTAATAATATCATATTTTCTTTTAAAATCCCTAAATTGCTTTGCAATTCCATATACATCATCGCTTATTTCTTTTACATGATTATAATATTTTTCTTCTTCAATATTTAATCCATCTAATATCTTTGCAAAGGAATTAAGAACAACTACATCTCTGCTAAATCTATCACATATATCTACTAATACTAACTTCATCTTACGCCTCCTAAAACTTAAAGATACTAATACTTTTAATCTTGCTTTTTAATTTTTATTTTATAATCAGTTAATATACTTTTAAATATAAAATAATGTCTTAAGCTGGCTAAATTTAAAAATTATAAATATAGGAAAGCACGTTCAAATTATTTATATTTCACTTGAAAAATTATATTAAATTGTGTTTAATATAATTAAATATTTTTCTAAAAAGAATATTTAATGCTAATTTTTTCTAAAAAACTTATTGAATTTGTTCATTAACTAGCAATAATTTTATTATACTATACATGTATTATATCACTTTTTTCTTATTAGTTCATGTTTTATGTTTATTTTCTGCATAATCATTATTAGTTTAATCATTCAAAACTACATATTTAAAAATTTCAAAACTAGAACAATCCCAGTAGCTCCTCTAAATATAATTGCACAATTCATTATTAAAAAAATTATAACAACAATATGTTTTACCTTCATACCTTCATTTCTCGCTTTAAATAATCCTATTCCACCTAATATTAAACTTACAATAGCAAAAATCATTTGTAAAATCATAATAAATATTGCAGGTTTATTAACACTGAAATTATTAATAAAAAACTCTGAATGATATAAACTTATAAATTCTAGTAATACTGCTAAAGTAAAGAAAATTATTGATACTTTAAACTTCTTCTCCACTAAAAAATCACTCCTTTTAATAATATTTTACTTGTATTATATATATTTTTATATGTTACGTTTTATCATAAAATTTCAATGTATACTTAATTTTTATATTCACTCTCTATTTATAATTCTATTTTTATCTTTTCCCATTGCATTTTTATTTTTAAATAATGTATATTTATTGACAAACAATAAATATGCATTTAAAATTAAAGCATAACTTTAAAAAGAAAGTTGAGGTAATTTTAAATGACAATAAATAGAACATCTAAAACATTAAAATTTCTAACAATATTAGCTATCATAGTTACTGTTTTAATGCTATTATGTACACCCTTAGTTCTAACAGCATTTCTTAAAAGTACATACTCTATAATCAATCGTAAATTAGTTATAATTATAAGCTCATGCATATATCTTTGTTCAATACCTTATATAATTGCATTATTTAAGTTGAAAAGCTTAAGCAATTTAGTTATAAAAAATACACCATTTTCTACAAATACAAGTAAATTACTTAAAAGCATTGCATTTTGTGCCTTTTTTGAACTATTATTATTTAATGGATGTTCATTATATCTTGTGTATTTTCATGATTTATTTTTATATGCTTTTACTGTGATGTCTATGATAATAGTATCATTTATATGTTTAGCTATAAGCTTCCTATGCTTAGTGCTATCTAATGTCTTTGAGGAAGCTACAGCGATAAAAAATGAAAATGATGCAACAATATAAATATTTAGAGGTGTAATATGTCAATTATAGTGAATTTAGATGTGATGATGGCAAAACGTAAAATGAGTTCTACTGAGTTATCTCAAAAACTAGGTATAACCATGGCCAATCTTTCTATCTTAAAAAACAATAAAGCGAAAGCCATAAGATTTTCAACTTTAGAATCTTTATGTAAAATATTAGATTGCCAACCAGGTGATATTTTAGAATATGTTTCTGATAATAATAGTGATAATTAATTGAATATTATTCAAAATATTCTACTATAATTAGAAAACAAATAGTAATTAAGATATACTATTTGTTTTTAATTATATCTGATTTATAAATTATAAATTTAATAATTATATTTATAATTTCCTACTTGTATTTTTCCATTAAACATCTCATTTTTAAAAGGTTTTCTTATTTCTATAAGATTTAGTACATCATATCCCTTTTTAGCTAAAAAATTTATTATTTTATCATTATTAGGATGAACAAAAGAGTATACCATATCTTCTCCAAATCCTTTTGCAACATTTTCTGCCTTTTCATATAATTTGTATGCTATTCCTTGTCTTCTTGCCTCTTCTAAGACAAATAAAGATTCAGCCCATACAACGCCTTCTTCAATTCTACAAACTATATATCCTAAAACATTTTTATAGTAATCTTCAGCAACAAAAATAGGATAATTTTTTTCTAAATATTCTTTGAATTCTTCTTTTGATTTTTCTATATTGGGCGTAATTTCTATATTTTTAAGCTTTTTTAATTCCATTCTAAACTGAGATATTAAAATTGACACCTTATCTTCATCTTCAATATTTGCTAAACGTATTTTAACAACATCATTTTTCATTTCAGTCCACTCATCTCTTAAAATGCTCATAATAACTTTGTCATGAAAACTTCCATTTCTACAGAACCCTTGTCTCATTATACCTTCTGTTTTAAATCCTGCCTTTGCATATGCTCTAATTGCCCAAGTATTCTCCTCTGAAACTGTAAGCATTATTCTATTAAGCTTCAATTCTGAAAATCCAAATTCAACAATTTTCTTAGTTACAAATGTCCCTATGCCTTTTCCATGATAAGCTTTATTTCCTATAAATATAAAATACTCACCAGATAAATTTGTTTCATTTAAGTTAGCTATGCCTGCATATCCTATTAAAATTCCAGTTGACTTATCTATAATTGCTTTGTTATAAGAAGTATTATCCTTTAAAATACTATCAAACCACCTAGATATTTCTTCATCCGTTTTAATCCTTTGAAATATTGATCGTGAGTATTTTATAACCTCTTTATCTTTTACCCATGAAAAGAAATAACTTCTATCTGAATCTACTAAATTTCTTAAAATAACTTCCATAAAAAAACTTCCTCCATATCAAATTTAAAACTTCCATTTACTAATCTTTTTTTATTCATAATATCCTTAAATTCAATTATTCTATAACTTAAGTTCAAAGTCCTTCATAAAAAAAGATAGTTTTAGTTATTAGCTAAAACTATCTTCCAAAATTATTTTATGGTTTACATTTACTACATTGCTTATAACCTTTATTTATAGCATTTTGTCTACTCATTGCAATAGGTGATTTCATATTGCTACAAGTAGAAGTTCTATGAAATGATTTACCACTATTAGTTACATATACAGTTTGTGCAACTGTTGGTGGATTTATTGGAGGTTTATCAGGATTTGATGTACTTGGTGGTGTTGGATTCACATAATCTCCACCAACATAGCTTCCTTGTTTTGTATTAAATGATATAATACTTCCATTACTTGTTGAGATAATTGTTCCTGATTCATCTGTTCTATAAACTGGAACTTTACTACTATTTAATCTATCCATAACACTTTGTGATGGATGTTTATAGCTATTTCCTTTTCCAACACTTGCAACTGCATATTTAGGACTAACTTTACTTAAAAAATTGGGAACACTTGATGTTTTTGATCCATGATGACCTAGTTTTATAACATCTGATTTTAAATATGCTCCACCATTTACCATATCCATTTCTGATGTAGCTTCTGCATCACCCATCAATAAAAATGAATTATTTCCAAACTCAACTTTGATTACAATAGAGTTATCATTAGTATTTTCATACTCTCTTCTAGGCCCTAATATAGTACATTTTGCACTACCAACATAAAAACTCTCTCCAATTGTAGGTGGAGTTATTTCCATTCCTTTATTGCTAATAGCACTTATAACATCTCTATATGTTTGTGTATTCGAAACTGTCTTTGGCATGTACACTTTTCCTATTTGTAATGAATTTATAACATAATCCATTGCACCTATGTGATCTTCATGTGGATCAGTCCCTATTAAGTAATTAATATAAGACACATTTTGACTCTCTAAATAATTTTTTATAACAGTTTCATCATCATTATTTCCTGCATCTACAAGCATTGTTTCTCCATTGTTTTCTATTAAAATAGCATCTGCTTGTCCAACATTTATAAAATGCATTTTTAAATCGGTTACATTTTTTCCAATTAATTTATCTTCAGTAAATTTAGTTATAACCCCATCTCCACCTAAGATAGTCATCTTTTTAACATTTTCTAGACTAGTCATAGTTTCATTTGCTGGATTTAAGTCAGTTAAAACTATTGGATTATTATTTATTGCAGCTAAAGCTCCACCTGCTAATGCATCTGGAAAATTGTTACCTGTAGCTACATATGTATTATCAAAACTTAAATTATTTTTAAATTTATCTATTAATGCTTTGTTTGTAGCATATCTATTCAATCCTTCTATTCTTTCTGAATTTGAAAATTTATTTGCAACACTATCTGCTACAACACCTCGTCCACCTACTACATAAGTTTTAGGTATTGAGTTTTCCTTTAATAACTTTTCTGTACTTGAGTTTAATACATCCTTAGTTGTTAAGACTACTGGCATGCCTAAATTTGCTGCTATTGGTCCAACCCCTAATGCATCTGCAAATCCTTCTCCTGTTGTTAAAAAAATTCCTTTAGTTAAGCCAACTTTCTCTGCAACTTTAACAGATGTCTCATATCTTGTTTTTCCTTGTAATCTTTCTGTTTCAAGACCTATAGACTTTAGTTGTTCTTCAACATTTTCAGTTATTACATCAACTCCACCTACAATAAATACTTTTTTAGTACCTAATCTTTGTAATTCTTCTGAAGTGTTTACATTTAAATTGTTTTTCTCTGTAAGTAATATTGGTGCATTATACTTTTTAGCTAATGGTGTTGCTGCTAATGCATCTGGATAATTTTCACCAGTAACTAAAATAGCAATATCAGCTTTAGTAAATTTTTCTGAAATTGCCTTTGCTGTTTCATACCTTCCACTCCCATAAAGTCTATCTACCTTATGAATTGCATTAACATTTTTTATTGGAATGGCACTAAATGATAATGCTCCTGCAACTATAAAAGCTAATAGCCCTTTGCTCTTTTTACTCTTCATCATATTCCCCCTTGCTCAATGTAAATTATTTAATATAATAATTATTACATAAACTTATTATATGTAAAAGCATTTTTAAACTAAAAAGACACTTACATTTGTAAGTGTCTAAAAAATTAAATTATATTTTTTGAACTCTAATTAATTTAGGTTTTAACTGCTTTTCTATTTCTTCTTCTCTAATTTCTTCTTCTAATCTTTTCAATGCTACTAATGCACATCTATATGCTTTTTCTTTTCTAGCTTCACTAATAAATAATTTTCCTAGTACAACAATTATTATAAAACAATAAGCTATGGCAACAATAAATCTTAAGTCTTTAGCCATTGTTTCAATTAAATTGTCTAACCCAGTACCTACTGCAAAAAGTCCTATAGTTAATGCATATTGTGTACTTGGACTTTTTATACATTCTAGTTCTACTTCTAATCTTTCTTTTTCAATTTGTATCTTTTCTAAATCATTTTTGAAGTTAACCTTATAGTCACTTTTGATAGAATATAAAAGTTTATTGAATTTCTTACATTTATTTCTCTCAAAATCATTTTTTATTATCTTTATTGTCTTTCCCCTCATTAACATTACCTCTTTGTAAGGTTCAAACCTATATTTTTAACTTATTTAAATAATTAAGTTATAGTAATATTTCTATATAAAATAGATAAATCCTTCCTAACATTGCAAAATATAATTCTTTATAAAAAACTTTAAATTTCTATATAGTAAAAAACACCGTAAAATTCTTTTCAAGAATACTACGGTATCTATCATCTATAGTATAATTTATATAAAGTAATTAATTAATTAATTTGATTTGCAAATTATCTATTTACTTTCTACATAATTTATTATTTCTTTAAGTGAATTAATATCCCACTGAGATTTAGGTGAATTTTTTCTATCAATATGAAATGAAGTAAATCCTAATATTCTTGCCCCATCAGCTTCTACATCATAGTCATCCACATATATACTTTCTTTAGCATCTACATTTAAAGCATTTAATGCTGCCTTATAAATCTTTTCATCAGGTTTCATAACTCCAACTAAATCAGAACATATATAACAATCAAAATATTTCCCAATCCCTAATGTTTCTAATGTAAGTTGTAGTGATGGTGATGTATCTGAAATTACTCCAATCTTATATCCATGTGTTTTAAAATATTCTAGTACTTCAATAACTTCTGGAAAAAGTGCTTTTTCCTTAAGCCATAATTCATTATGAATTATTTCAGATTTTTCTTCAATATTTTCTAATACTCCTTCGTCTTTTAAAAGCTCATAATAATATCTTTTCCAAAATATTATTTCATCTTCTACACTTTTAAGTCCATCCTTAGGATAATTAGCTTTTTCAAACAAATTCATCATTCTATCATAATCTAACTTAAATTCTTTTCCTATCCAACTTTCAATTAACTGCTTTTTTCTATTTTTAATTTCTTCATTTGCATATGTTAATGTATTATCTCTATCAAAAAATATTGCTTTATAAGTCATATAAAAATCTCCTAATCTAATAATTTTTTACTCATCACTATATTGATAGGTTCATATTTTAAACTTTTATACAAATTAAAAGCTCGTTTATTATGACCAAATACATGCAACCCTATTTCTGTTATACCTATTTTTTTAGCAAAAACTTCAATTGACTCCATTGCTTGTCTGCCATAACCTTTGCCCTGATATCTGTCAAAAATCTTTATATCATAGATGAAACCAGTATGTTCATCTTTTTTACTTAGCCAAAATATTCCTACATTTTTATCTTCTTCTACTATAGACAATAAATAATTATCCTTTGTTTCTTTACCATTTGGAAGTAATCCATTAAATTCTTTTAGTGCTTTTTCATATGATCCTTCTTTTTTTAAATTACCAGCTTTAACTTTTTCTTCTGCATATTCTTTGATGCTTACTTCTAAATACTCTTTAAATTCTTCATCTGTCATATTTCTTAAAATTATCATACTACTAACCCCCATATTATTAAAAATAAATTTAATATTTAATCTTTAAAGCCTTTGTAGCAATAAATGATTTTATATACTTATCAATCAATCTTCCTCCACCAAAATCATCTTCATAAAATCCTGTAATTGTAAATCCTGCTTCTATTTGCCCACCAATTTGTGATTCAAGAGTATGTCCAAACTCTATTGGTCCTTTGTTTTCCAAATACCTATTTAATTCTTCTTTTGATAATGCTTTCATAGTGGTATATGGAATGGAATTTTTCACTTGCAAAATTCCATTACTTTCATCATCATCAAATAAATATAAAACTGGATTACAAAATCCTGAAATTAAAGTTCCTCCATACTTTAAAACTCTAAAAGTTTCATTCCAAACTGATATAATATCTTCTACAAATAAATTAGATACTGGATGTATAATTAAATCAAAACTTTCATCTTCAAACATGCTCAAATCCGTCATACTAGCTTTGATAGTTTTAATTTTCAAATAATCTCTTTTTGCAACATAAATGTCTTTTGCTAATTGTTTTTCTGAAATATCAACTACCGTAACATCAGCACCTACCGCTGCTAAAACTGGTCCTTGTTGACCACCACCTGATGCTAAACAAAGAACCTTCAATCCCTTTAAATCGGGAAACCACTCTCTAGGTATACTTTTGCCAGCAGTAACACCAATAGACCATTCACCATTTTTAGCTTTCTCTATAATCTCACTACTAACAGCCTTAGTCCACATACATCCATCTTCAACTTTTTTATTCCATGAATCTTCATTATATTTTAATATATTCATATACTCCTCCTTCTTTATAAGAAGTTAATAGAAAAATATAGACTTACAAGCTAATATTTTAGTTTATACAATTATTAACTAGTAATATTATTGTTGAATTTAACAATTTACAATTAAAACTTGAGCTTGAAACCCTATATAAAAGCAAGTAATCATGTGTCATTACTTGCTTTTATGTGCATATATTCATAATAATAAATATTCATTTATATACATAAAATACCTACTTATACATTAAATATTTATTAATTATTATTGAATCTAAATATTAACCTTTCTCCATTAAAGTTTGTCCCAAATGCTTTTTCAAAATTTCCTGAAGTATAATTTTTTATAGTTTTAGTCCAAAATGACTGTGCTCTTTGATTCAATGTGGAAGGATGAGTATCAAGTTCCCATTTACCTTTAAATCTATCAAAAACTTCCTTTGCTGCAAGCTCTGCAATATTTCTTCCCCTATATGGTTTAAGTATAAAAAATTCATATATATAATAATCTGTGCTTTTAGGTGCATACTTTCCAGTAGATATCAATGCAAATCCTGTCGGGTTTTCATCTACACTAATTATAAATGGAAATAATGCTTCTGGATTGTTAAACCATATATCTTGTATATGATATTGTTCATCTAAAGTCCTTATTTCTTCATCTTCATAAATTCCATATTTATTAGGAGTTTCTCCAGAAAATTCAGATAAATCATGTAGATATAAAGGATATATATTTCTAATTATATTAGCAGTTTTCTCATTTGCTAAATTTATTTCAATTTTCATAATAAAATATTTCTCCTATTTACAAATCTAATTTTGCTACTGCTTCACCATATTCAATCTTACCAGTTTCTATGAATCCTAATGATGCATAAAGTGTTTTTGCAATTATATTTTCTGGTTCATAAGAAATAAATGCTGCTGAAGCCTTACCATATGGAAAAGTTTTTATAAGTTCAATTGCTTTGTTCATTGTTTCTCTTCCATAACCTTTTCCTTGATAATGCTTGTCTATCATTAATCTCCATACCCAATAAGTGTTTGGATAATCCTTTTCATTGGAATCCATATATGAAAGCATTATAAAACCAACCATATTATCATCATTATAAATAGCAAATGGCATTGGAATGCACTCATTGTTAGTTAATGCAACATATGCCTCAGCTAAACTAGATACATTTGTTGCTACAAAGTTTTTTTGATTTTCATTTGGTTCTAAATTAGTGCATTCATCAAAATTATTAGATGTAATCTTTCTTAATTCTATTTTCATAACTTGCCCCCTCATTAACTCACTTTTATTATTTCAATTTATACTGTTTTGCATTTCCTAGTAATATAACTTCATCATTATCAACTATTATTGCACTTTTAGCTTCTGTAGTGTAAACATTTTTACCTGTTTCATTTATATATTTTTCAATACTTTCATTTTGTACATTTGACTTTTTATAATGAACTTCAACTGCAAAATTCCTTATAAAGTCTAATCCCTTTTCATAAACAAATTTAAAATAATCCTTTTCATCTGGTGAAATATAATAATCATGGCACTGAATCATAGCACCTGCACTCCATCCCATTATTATACCTTTGTAATTTTCTACAATACTAACTAAATCTAATTCTATTAACCTTTGCATAATTTTCTCTGGAAATCCACCTGTAAAAAGGATTATATTACTATTATTTATTTTCTTTTTAGCATTATCTGTACTATCTTCAAAGTAATTTATTAATTCTACATTGTTATCATTTATTCCATAATCATAAAAAGGTATCATCATCTCTTTGTAATATTTTCCATAGGATTTGTTATAACATTCATCCCATTCAACTTTATTTTTTATCCAATCATCATGAAATGCAAAAGGTATTATACAAACTTTATATTCTGGTTTAATTATATTTTTTAATGTATCATAAGCCCAGCTTTCATTAAAATCTAACTTATCTAATAAAATATTCAAAACAATCACCCCTTTTACCTATTTTTAGTAATTATACCATAATAAATAAACTTTTTTAATTTAATATTCTGAATTTTTATTCCCTTATAATATTAAAGATTATATTTCTCCATCCATTTGTATATATTTCAATTAATAAGTCAATATGCTGTGCTAAATACAATTTGCCACTTATAGCTCCAAACTTGTCCCAATAATTTCCCACATCTGCTTCCTTAAGGCATTTTTCTTGCTTTGTTTCATTTTTTTCTTTAATTGCATTCCTTAATTTTAATTTTGCATTTTCATATTTATCTAAATAGAACTTAGAATTAAAATCGTATTCTTTAATATTATCTTTATATGCTAAAAGATGTGCAAAACCCTCATTAAAAACAATATAATTTAGTTTCTCCACATAAGGTAAGTTCTCTTTTAAAGGATATTTTTCTTTTACACATCTATGCACAAATTCATGTGTTAGTAAATTTTTTAAAACTTTTTCTATATCATGTCCATGTTTTATATAATTAACTAAATTAATCAAATCAAATATTATATATTCTTCATCTTCATGTTCTATAAACATGGCATCATACATTTTGGGACATCCAACTACTAATAAAACTTTAGTGCTTTCAAACACATTTTTATAATTAGGAAATAACACTTTAAATATATCTTCATTTATTGGCTTAAAGTTCATTAAAATTATTTTTATTTTTATATATATTTCTTTAACAACTTCAACATTTTCTCTACTTGGCGTATCATACATATATTTATTAGGTTCAATATTATAAAAAATCCAATGATTACGATACTTATTTGAACTTGGTTCTTTTAGATAATCAACAATAATTTCATCATTTAATATCATGTTATTTGCCTTCCCCCCATTCTTAAGTTATTCATTAACTTAGAAGAGTTACAACTTGTAATTCTTATCATTCCTTATAAACAAAATGTTCTGTTTTATTCATTCCTTCTAAAATATACTTTTTGGCTTGAATAGGATACAAATCTATATTTTCTATATCTTTAATATTAATCCAAGAAAATTTTAGTTCAAATGATTTTTCTTCTAATTCCTCTTTTCCATAAAATACACCATCAAATGGAATATTGGTGTTTTGATTTAAAGATATATTATAATAAATACATATTTGATGACACTGTTTCTCTCCCCATGGAAAAAACAATTCACCCATCCACATAAGATCATTTACTTTTATATCTGAATTAATTTCTTCCTTAAATTCACGTATTAATGCTTCTTCATTTGTTTCACCTAAATTTACATGTCCACCTGGAATTGCATAAGCTGTATCATCATCAATTTTTTGCAATAAAATTTTATCATTATATATTAATATACCTGCTACTCTATAACTAAAAACATACTCCTCTGTTTTAAATATAATATCTCTCATCACTTCCCACCTCTATTTTAAAATACAAAATCATTATCATTAATCCTCCTAACATTTTCTAAATTTAATATACATTTTTTAATCTATCTACAACAAAATCGCTTAACATATATTCTTTATATAATTTTTTATATGCTTCGTTATAACTCAAAATAAATCTTAAAGGCTTTCCTATACATGACCTCAACTCTTCTATACTTATACCTTTTTCTATAGTTTTGGCCATATGATACCCCAATACATGATATTTGTGATTTTCATTTATAAAGCTAATAATGTCAACATTTTTATTTCTTTCATCTAATCTTTTTTCTAAAAGATTATTTAACTTCTTCATATGAAACTCTACATTCTCCATCATGCTATCTAGACATCCCTTTTCCATCCACCCAAACTTTTCATATATTTCATTCGTACTTATAAAGTTGCACATATCAGCTGTTCCTTCATTAGAAATTACAAATAGCATTCTTTTTATATCTTTATAATCATCTTTTAAAATGAGCTCTTCATTGTCTATATATCGTTGTAAATAATGATGCATTTCATGAGCAAGTAAATCAGTACATTGCTCTACTGTTAATAAATTTGCAAACATTATATCTATAAATACTTGTAAATTTTCTACTGCAGCATTGTACATAAATACATAAAAATTTATATTAAGTTCTATAGTTTTAGTTTTTAAATTTGGCAAATAGTACATAGCTTTTTTTATAAATTCTTTGGTTTTAATAACTTCTATAATATTCTCACAATATTCTTCTAATTTATCAACATTTTTTATAGCACTCATCACTGAATTTATTACGTTTTTCTTTATTGGATTGAATCCTTCATATTCCTTATCATTTTTCAATAATTCATATGCTTCATAAAATAAATCTACCCACTTATAACTCTCTTCCATATCAAAATCTTGTCCAACACACCCTACTAATTTTTTATATGAATTTTTCTCAAATAATTTTTCTATTTTACCTTTGTCTATGCTATCTTTACAACTAAAAATCTCCATAAAATCATATATTCCATCTAAATTATAATTTATCTTAATATCATAAGTCATTTATATTTCTCCCTTCACTTTAATAACTTTGAAAATTCAACTAATACCTTCATATACAATGCTACAACAAAATTCATATAGTGAAACAAGCTCGAATTTAAAACGATTCCGAGCTAGTCTCACTCTTAAAGGTATCCAATTTCAAATTTAAAATAATAAATTTATCATCAGTTAAAAAACTTTTTTCTTTCATCAAAGAACAGGAATTATTTAAATAAGTATTTCTTTTAAAATTGATGGATATTATATTTAGATAAAAATTCCAGACTTTTATCATAAGATGCACTTATAACATTTATATCTATCCTGAATTTCAAATCCACAATCTATTACAGCTTTTAGTTCATCTTCATCTTTTTCTTCAATAAAATAAAGAACACTATCTATACCAGAATATTCTTTATAGACATCTTTAAGCATCTCACTAATTAAGTCACTTTCTATATTCTTTTTTCTTACATCATCATCAAGAAATAATCCAACTACTTCTTTCTGATTTTGTTTTTTAATTTTTCTGACAAATATACTTCCTTTAATAATTCCATTTTCTTTGTATATATAAATATCAAATATATCAAAATCTTTTTTAATATGCTTACTGTCCCAATACATATTCCCTGCATATTTATCGTGAAATTTAGCATATTCATCAAACTCATTAAAATCTAATAAACTTATTGAGGTTTTAATATGATGTGGTTTATAGTTCTTTTTATATAATAAAGTAACTATGCTCGACTCTATGCATTCCATCTTTCTATTTTCTAAATATTGAATTGCTTTCTCATTATATGCTGTTATTCCTATAAAAAAATCATATTCTTTCAATTCATCACCAATATAATCCATAAATTCATCAGCAACTACATCATAATCATCCTCTATTAATAGTGCTTCAGTTTGCGAATACTTATCTTCATTTATCCAAAAATAAATACAAACTCCTTTAAGTTCATTATTTTTATAACAAGCAATAATTTTTCGTATATCTGAATTAATTGCTCTTTCAATGTTACTTTTTAAATCCTCTTTTGTCTTATATTTAGGATAACTACTTTTTGTATTATCTTGGCATATATTCCATGCAAAATCTAAAACTTCATTAATTTCTTTAACTTCTTTTATCATTTTTATTTATTCCTCCTCATACTTAAAATAACAAAATGATTTTACATTCAAAACTATATATTATATTTAATATTCAAAATATTAATATAATTTTTAAGACTTGTCCTATTTTTAACCTATACATTGTGAAGTAGTTTTAAACCATTTTCTCTTATTTCATTTAATTCTTCACAGTTAAAAACACCTGCATTATAAAGATTTAAGAATTCTTCTGATACACTTTTATCAAAAATAATCATATCATCTGTATTTACTGTAACTTTAACACCATTATCATATAATTTTCTGATTGGATGATTACTATAATTCTCTACCCTTGAAAGATAAATATTGCTTGTTGGACAGATATTTAGTTGAATTTTATTATTTGCAAGCCATTTCATTACGCTTTTAGAGTTGGCTGCTGAAATGCCATGTTGAACCTGATTTAACTCTAATTCCTCTACAACTCTTTGAACTAACTCAGCACATCCAAACTCACCAACATGTGCTTTTAAAATTAATCCATTATTCTTTGCCTTTTTAAACACTTTTTTAAATTTAAATAAATTATTTTCATCACCATAAATATCTATAGATTTAAAATAATCATAGTGTAAAAACTCATTTAATTTTTCATTAACTTCATCAATATCCATATATGAACCAAGTGCAATTTCAGGTATAAAAACAGTATTAGGTGCAAATTTAAGATGAATTTTTTTTAATGAATTAATCATATTTTCCACAGAGTTTGCATATTCAGAAACCTCATCTATATTAAAGCTCATATTTAACAATCTAACGCCATCCATATTAGCTTGAACAAAAGCTGCTTCTATCCTCTTTTCATAACCCTTAACACCTTTTATAAATGGTTTTATATTTTTTAAATTCCACTCATTCATTTCATTAAGATTTTTAAAAATAGGAGCATCTGGTATTTTTATACCTTTCCATTCTTCTATATATCTTTTATTTCCACCTCTTGGAGCATGATTATGCAAATCACTTTTAGATATTTTTCTTATTTTCGCTAAATCCTTATTTTTTAATGCTTCAATAAAATCACTATTCATAAATCCCCCATTTTTTAAACTACTCAATCATAATACTGTACTTAAATAAATACTCATTTTCATCTTTATCAAAAATCGTCCCTAATAGTTTTCCATTGTTCTTTTCTATAATTTTTTTTGATGATATATTATCTACATTACAAGTTAAAATTGCTTCTCTTATTCCTATATTTTTAGCCTTTTCTAATGCAAGTCTTAAAATTTCATATCCATATCCATTGTTTCTATAATATGGTGATATATCATAACCTATATGTCCAGCACAATCTACTTCTTTATGTCTAATTCTAACAACTCCTACAACTTGATTTTCAAAAATCATCCAAAATGTTGAAGTTGTAACTTCATCTTTTAATAAATTAATTCCATTTGCATGATCACATAAATCATTTAAATATTCATCAAAATTTTCTAGTGATTTCTTATATTTATGGAAATAATGATGATCATTTATATCTTTATATGATTGAGCATAATCTTTAAAACTTTTTTCATATATCTTATTAGGCTCACTAAGTATTAAATTCTTCATAAAAATTCTCCATTTTACTATAAATTAATTATATATATTTTTATTTTAGTGCTATATAACTAGAATAACCTGTCATTTCAAAGCCTTCATGTTTATAAAATTCCACAGCATTTAAATTGCTTTTCATACAATATAAATAAGGATTACCTCTATTTAATTCTAATATATGTTTCATTGCATGATTTAACATATATTTTCCAATTCCTTTACCTTGCTTATTTATTGCAACTGCAAGTATATCTATTTCTAATCCATCTAATATATATGCTCCTATAATATTATTTTTTTCTATAACTACATAAAACTCACTACGATTTGACTTATCTATCCATTCATGTAAAAAAGTATTTTTGCTATTTAAAAATACTTTTTCATTAGGATTATCAAATGTATGAGCTAACGATTTATTAAACATATTACATACATCATTAATATGTTTTTCTTTAAATGGCACAATTTCTAAATTATTTATATAAGTACACTCTTCATTTTTTAACATTTTCTTTTGTAGTGTAAATTCATAAATTTCTTCACCTTTTTCTTTATATATTAATTTTTTAAGTAAAAACTCTTCAAGCTTTTTATTTCTTGGTGAATACCAAATCCTTATATTATAGTTATCATGACTGTCACTTTTAATAAGATTTAACACTTCATCATTAACTTCTTCTGGCATATCTTCATTAAATCCTATTTGTATGTGAATTTCATCTTTAATTATATATTCACAATACACACCTATAGTGTGATTTTCTGAGTAATACAAGCACTTTTTATTTTCTATTTCATTATTCTCAAATATTTCTTTTTCTCCTCTATCAATACTTGATATAACTTTTTTTGCGTTATATTCTTCATCTTTGTTTTTAATTTCTCTAAACTTTGTTTCCATTACAAAACCTTTATAACATATAAATTACGTTTTTAATAACTTTTTGTCTTTTTCATAATTATCAATTTCAAAACTTAGATGTTAATGTTCCTTGATGAAAAATCATCTTCCACTTTTTATCATCACATTTCCATATAGAACTACGTAATGTATACTTTTTATTTTCATTTAATTCATTATGCTTTATTACCTTATACATTGCTAAAACACAATCATCAGATAACTTTTTTATTTCAAAATTTACTATTTCCCAGTTCAGTTCTGTATTGTCTTCCTTATCCTGATAAATATCACCATATTTATAATGGTATTCAAATCCTGAACTACAAAACTCTACAAAATCATTGCTCACTATTTCACTTATTTTTTCTGCTGACTTCCTAGTATCTGACTTTAATAAATCATTTTCTAATTTTAATATCTGCTCTTTCAATAATTTCATCTTTAATCTTCCTTTTAATAATATTATAATAAATTTAAATTCGTTTTTTTATTTTTCTATTTTTTCTGATATTTCTTTGGAAATACTTTTAATTCTATTTATATAACAACTTTTTAATATATTTAGATTCCTCCCAAATAAACTCTTGCATTTTAGGCAATGTAATGTACTTATTTAAAGATATATCTGCATGATGTTTTCTATTTACAAAATTATTAAATAATATATCATTTCTCATTTTTTCTATATCACTAGCAAATGCAATATTAGTAACGTTATATGCTTTTGCGTCTTTAAGCATTTTCCATATTGTTTTTTTATTTTTATTTATTAAATATAACTCATAATCCATATTATAAGATTCTTTATTATAATCACGTTGGGTTTTACTATCTAAATCAATGCTATTTTCTAATAAAAATGGTGTCCAAAATTTTATATTATTTTGTATATCAGTTATTACATGACAACAATATCCTTTTATAAAATCTGAATTTTCTTGATTTTTATTTTCTTCTAAGAACTTATATACATCATTTAACCACTTTTTATTATCTTTTGTTTCACCCCATTTTTCAGTTCCAAAACATAAGTGACTTTTCTTTTTCATATCACTATTATAACCTTCTCTTAAATGTACTGAATCAGGTGCTATAGCTCCTAAAATGAAATCACCTGGATTTTTTATTTCTGATGTATTTTTTACTATATTGTATGCAATCTCTAAATGAGTCATTTGAAATGGCATTATATAACACATCCTTTAATTATATTTCTATTTTATATTTAAGCTTTTCATATCTTATGTTTATTAGTTTTAATACTCTTAAAGTTTTATATTCTTACTTTTGAAAAAGCCTTTTTTGTTTCATATAATCTATTGCCTTAGTTTTATTTTTTTCTTTGAAAACATATTCAATTTCTTTCTTTTGACTATAATAACTATTAAATCTTTCTTCTGAAAGACTTCCATCATCAATTGCTTCTCCTACTTCGCATTTCAGCTCATTTGTATGCGTACAATTAGAAAACTTACACCTTTTTGATAATTCTACTATATCCTCAAAGTTCTCTTCTATTTTTTCTATATAATTTATACTTTCACATATATCATTATTTTTTTCAAATTCAAATTACCACCTTTAAATATATTTTTTACATTAAATATTCATAAATTAATTTCATATCATAACTATTTTCTGTGCTTGTATCTAAAACTAAAATTTCTTTATCAACTGGTTTAATTGTTGTATTTAGAACACTATTAAATTTTTCTTCGTTTATACTTTCAATCTGACTTACAACTCTATCTCTTGTTTGAATTCTATTTTTAATAATCGAATAATCCTCTACTCTACATTCAATATACTTGTAATTTACACCACATTTATCTGCTATAGAAATTCCATTTTTTAAAATTCCTTCATAAAAACATGGTGTATCAATAATTACACTTAGTTCCATATTTAAATAGAATTCAGCTAAATCAAAAACTATATCATATGAAACACTAGCTGCAATATCTTCTTTAATATTTAAATTAATCATTGAACTTTTTATTATGTCTCTATCTATTACAATTGCACCTGTTCTTTTAGCAATCTTTTTTGATAAGGCAGATTTTCCACTCCCTGGATGTCCAGCCATTTGCAATAAAAACATTACAGTTCCTCCTTATTCTTATAAAAATCTAATGGTTATCTTGTGAGTTCCAAATCTTAGCATTTTCAAATAATACAGGAGTTATATCTTTATATGTTAGGTTTTTAGGTAATTCCTTAAAAATTTTAACTTCTTGCATTTCACTATTAGGAATATCTACTAACTCTTTTATTTCAGCCATAAATACCATTCCATTTCCACCAGAATTATCATCACCTGCCCAATAATCAAATATTGGAGTTATTTTAAACTTTACAGCTCCAGACTCTTCAAATAATTCTCTTTTTGCTGCTTCAAGTGGGGTCTCACCTTTTTCTATATGTCCTCCTTGAGTTTCCCATGTAGAACGTTCTTTATGGCGACTTAACATAATTTCACCCTTATATTTAGAAAGAATTACCACATGTTTATACTCTTTCAACTCATTTAGTGGATAAATCTTACATTCCATTATTCTTCAAACCTCCCTACTCAAACTATTTTATATTTGCAAAATATATTGCATTTTCTTGTGCTTACTTAATGTAAAAATATTTACATTAAGTAAAAAACTGCACGAGCCAAGTCAATCTCTAAATCTCTTCATTAGAACAGTTAAAAAATTTTTTCCCATCATAACATTTATCTTGAATTTCTTTATAATCATAATATTTAATTTTTCTATCTACTTTTAAAATTCCTTGTTTAGCCTCAGATCCATCTATCAGTCTTCCTGTTTCTTTTGAAATTTTCCCTGTAATAAATCCATTTGTACATGCATAAAAGCAAATTCCTGTATTATCACTTTCATCTATAAGTGTAATCCACTCTAGCCCATCTTCATTGGTAACAAAATGCTTGTCCACTACTTCTTTATAAAACTTATTCAATTCTCTATCAGTTAACTTATCTTTATCATATTTAACTAAGCCATATTTTCCTGATTTACTTATTTTCTCATACCCATCAACTTCCACTGTTTTAAGTTGCATATTTTCACTTATTGATAATGGTTTTTGTATAAACAAAGCCACTGGATAATCTAATCTAAACCAATTGCTAAAGCTAAAAAAATTACAATTTATAATCATAAATATACCAAAAACAAGTGGCAATGCTCTTTTACTGTCTTTATCCTTAATTGCCTTTAAAAGTTCATATGCAGTTATAATTACAAATATTGCTGGTACAAATACTAATAAATAAAACAATCCTACTATTTTAGGCCATTTTTTTATAATTAGATTCAATTCTTCTTTCATAAATTCACTTTCTCCTTTGTCTATCTAATTTCACTTCTCATTTGTATAATTTATTCTAAAGTGTTATTTTTAACCTTTATTAAATAATCTGTCATATTTTTATCTTCCATTTGATTATACTTATATCCAAGTTTACTAGAGACATTATCTGCCACAATCCTAAACAATTCACAGGCTTTAAATACTGAAATCCAAAAATTATCATAATCGCTATTGGAATAAGTTTTTGCATACATTTCATATAAATCATCTGAAAGATATTTCTTAAAGTACTTACCCATTTTTCCTGCTGATAACGAAAACTTTGTATTAACACCAATGTGCCACTCTATCATTTTTACAAGCATATCTCTTACTGGCACATTAAACATCCACATAGCATATGGAAGTTCATCCCTAGCAATACCTTTTGCTACATTATTTAAACACCACCAAAATTCATTGCAACAACCTTTGAATTCTGCTTCTGTAGGCTTCTTTATCCAGTAATCTATATCCGTTGGCTTGGATAAATTAGGTATAATATTATCTTTATCTAATAATTTCAAATTAAGTTTATCATTATTATATTCTTTTAATACTTCTTCTTTGATTTTTATACCTAGATCAATTCTATTTCCATCTTTAAAAAGCATTAACCAGGTATATGAACGACTAAAATCTCCTTCTTTACCAAAAGCAACATCAATTAAATCTGGTTCTTGAACAATTGCTATATCTCCAAACATAGAAATCCAATTCTTATCTTCTAAAAATGATTTAGTTTCTGTAACCACATATACAATATCATAGTCTTGATAAATATCCTTTTCCACATTAGGGTTAGTGCGAGATCCACCCATATATACAGCCCTAATTCTTTCATCTTCCCTTGCAATATTAAGTATTAAATCCATAATCTCTTTTTCACTTCTCAAAATCTTCCCTCCTAATTACACCCTATGAATTTCAATTCTTTTATAATTTCTTCTGTTATCTTCATAGAATTTAAAGCTGCTATATTCACATTGTTTTTAAATGAATTAGATGCATCTTCATCTGCATTATCTGAAATTGAACGAATAACTACAAAAGGAATATTATTTACATAGCATGCATGTGCAACACTTGCACTTTCCATATCCACACATAATGGATTAAATCTTTCTATTAATTCTTCTCTTTCATTATTTGTAATAAACCTCTCCCCTGTAATAATTCTTCCAACATAGCATTTGTTAGAAATATCTTTTGATTTCATAATCTTCTCACATATATTTATAAGTTGACTATTTGCTCTAAAATATATATCCTTCATATAAGGATGATATTCTATTAAAATTTCCTTTGATACATCATGATGTGCAATATCATTTGAAATAATAGTATCACCTATTTTAAGCTTTTTATCTAATCCACCGGCTACTCCAGTTAAGATAACATGCGTAACTTCAAATTTATCGATTAATATCTGAGTAGTTATTGCTGCATTTACCTTACATACACCACAAATTACTGCTACAACTTCAACACCTTCATAATTTCCAACATAGAACTTTAACATAGCATATTCTACTATTTTTACATCACATATTTTATTTATAAACTCCATTATCTCTTTATCACTAGGTCCAATTACCCCTATTTTCATTTTACTCCCCACCTTTTTTAACTTTATTTCAATTATATAATGTCATATTTATTTAATACTTTCATTATATTCTTATTCATTTCATCTATATTACAAATAAAAACATCCACTGGAAGCTTTTCTTCTAATTGATTATCTATTCTCATAACAGTTGCACCATATTTTCTGTAGTATGAATTTGATGATGAATAATGAAGATTATAAATTACAATTTGTTTCATTCCTAAATTCTTATAATATGACAATAGCCTGTTTACAAGCATTAAAGAAACTCCTTTATTTCTATATTCTGGATATACCCACAATCCATTTAATTCAATCCCACGCTCTAAAATATCATCTATTTCAGCAAAACTTGTAAACGCCACCCCTAACAATTTTTCATTTTCAAATGCTCCTAATATTACTCTAACATCATTATTTTCTACGCCTTCATGCATCCATGATAACCAAAATTTTATTTCTTTATCTATATTTATCTTATTATTTGATAAACCACCTAATTCTTCTGGCCAACATAAAGCCTTTAATTCAATTGCCTGTCTCATATCAATATCTCTTAACTCACGTATAATAATCACTTTTATCCCCCAAAACTAAAAAACACATTTGTAATATTATCTTTAAATTTGTTTAATTAATCTTTCCAATTAAACAATTTAATTCATTAATTCCACTTGTAATAAATTCTTGCTCATTAAAATTTTTATTTATTTCATTATCACTAATTTTTAACATACTTAATACATCTTTATATTTTCTTATAAGCAATATATTTGAGTATAAATCAATCATTTCTTCTTCATTATTTAATAAAATTCTTATAGATTTATATCCTTTTAATATATGTTCATAAGTGATATTCTCATAACAAAGCTTTATAACTGCTAAATCATGTATTCTAAATCCATATGCACAATGATCAAAATCAAATATAGTTATATTTTTTTCATTATCTAAGTGTATATTTGATGGATTCAAATCTCCATGAATTATTCCATATGTTTCATCATTTAAAGGTATTTCCTCTATTTTCTTATATAAATATCTAATATCTAAGTCTAAAAAATTAATTGAATTTAAATTATATTTTTTTGAATATTTTCTTAGCATTTCAATAGGTTCTTTTATAAGATAATCTGCATCTATTTTGTACCTTTTATAAATGCTTCTAAATTCAGTAGATTCTTTATGTATTTTGGCTATATCTTGTCCAAACTTTATAGCTATATCCTTATTTAACTTAGTATCAACAGGCTTACCTTGTGCAAAAGAAAACATAGTTATGAATCTTACTTCATTTTTATAAATTATTTTGCTTAGAACTTCATCTTTTATATTTTTTATTGGGTAAGAAACTGGTAATTTTTTTAAATTAAGAAAACTCAATAAATCTAATTCCAACTTAAAATCATCTATATCATTAATATAATACTTATTATTTAAATATACTCTTAAAATATATTTATTATCTTTAGTCTCTATTAAATAATGATCATTAAAACTTCTTCTAATAAATTTACAGTCTATTATTTCAGAAATGTCGTAAATCTTTCTAATTAAGTTTCTTATATCATTGTTACTTATAATTAAATTTATATTTATCACCACTTTCATAAAATACTATATAAATAAATATCGGCATTACTATTAATACCGATATTAGTTTATTTAACCATGAAAATACCCAGTTCTTGCTGAAACTACAACAAAAGGAACTTCTTTTCCATCTTTTTTAATATATGCTTGATATAAATCTCCTTCTAATGGTTCTACTCTAACTACATTCTCACCATATGCATTATATAAGTCTTTTCCAAACATATCTTTCCAATCATTGGAGATAGCTGCATTTGAGGTTATATATTTTGCAAAACTTTCTACATCATCTGCTTTTCCTCCATTAGCTATATAATTTTTATATAATCCTTCAATATCAACTTTATTTAAAAATGTATTGCTCCATTTTATTTTTTCTGCCTCTGACTTATTTTCTTGACCACTAATAATATAACTTTTAACTTTTTCTGCAATATTATCATTCATACTATTACTAGAAGATTCACTTGATTTACTATTTTCTTCTACCTTTTTTGTATTATTTACTACTACTTTTTTATCCTCTGTAGATGTACTCTCAGTCTCATTTTTGTTTTCAGTATTAGTTTTATCTGGTGTAGCTACAACCTTATTATTATCTTTAGTTTTCTTAGTGCTTTCAGTTTTTTCTATAGCCTTAGAACTTCTAGTTTCTTCCTTACTAGAGGTATTGTTACTATTAGAACATCCAACTCCCACTATAACCATTGAACAGACTAACATTATAACTAACATTAATTTTGGAACTTTCATTTTATATCATCATCCTTTTGAAATTCTTATAATATTATGAAACAACAATTAATTATCAGTACATACTATGTAAACATTTTTTTATACTCCTCTTCAAAATCTCTTTCCATATTCTTTAAATGTTTTTTAATAAAGATTTCTGATAACTCTTCTGAACTAATTCCATAAGAAATTAAAACAGCGCTATAATACATTACTACATCCGATAGTTCTTCAATAAATGCCATTCTAACTTTCTCATTATCCATAATGTCATCTTCACCACGCTTCTTTATTATAGATATGACTTCTCCAATTTCTTCAATCATCCATAACAAACTGGTTCTGCCATTTTCAGGTGTAAGCGGTGCCCATTTTTCCTTATATCTCTCTTGTAATTCATTTTGCATAGTTATAATATCCGATAACTTTAAATCCGACATTTTTCACATCTTCTTTCTCAAAACATTCTGTCTTTTTATTTGTTTTAATATTTAACTACTACTTTCAACATCTCTATAAACAACTTCAAACTCTTCAAATACAACTAACATATCTTCTGTAAACTTAAGATTTAACCTATTTAATTCTTTTGAGAAAAACTCTATATGAACTTTTCTCCAATACTCTAAGGATTTATCTCCTTCCCCTTCTATCGCTGCAAACTCATCATCTACATCTTTAAAAGGTATTATAGTTACATTTTTAGTTTTGATAATACACTTGGGATTTCCATACCAATCTGTAATTACATTATACTCATTAACCTTGGGCAATTTCTCATTTTCTATTTCATATAAAAAATAAAGAGATGTTGTTCCCCTTTTTATGCCTTTCTTTGTCAACTCTGCTAAATCATTAGCACTCTCTTCATTATCGCAAAAATACCATGAGTCATACTTTTTATTAGTACTATTTACATTTTCACCTATATGTAATAAATAATCTTTCCACATTTTTTCAACTTCTTCACACTTTTCCCACATAGCTCCCCCCAATAATTGAAATTAATTTTTAAACATATTATATCACACAATAAATCACTTTATGGTTTTTTTTACATATTTTTGTATAATGCTTTGTACATGACTGTCACCTACCTTAAATTTATATACATCACTTTTTACATGACTGTCACCTAAATTTTTTGTTTTTATAAATATTGTCTAAATAAATCTTAACAGTCAATAATTACAGATAATATTATAAAAAAAGGAGAGATTATCTTGTCACGTCATGCAAGAATAACTGATATAAATGGAATATATCATATAGTTATTAAACAATCTAAATCAAAACCATTGTTTCCTAAGGAAGCTGATAAAAAGAAACTTCTAGAAAAAATAACAGAAAGTAAAACAAAATATCAATTCAAAGTATATTCATATTGTTTAATGGATACCCATGCTCATTTTATAATTGACTCTAATGGAGAAGAAATTTCAGATATAATGAAAAATATTAACCTTAGATATTCTAAATATTACAATAAAGAACACAATACAGATGGTAAATTATTAAAAGAACGTTTTTTTAGTGAGCTTATAACTTCAGATGAATATTTATTAAAAGCCTCATTATACATTCATGCTAATCCTAAGGATATGATTAGATATAGCACAAATCTAGCTTCATATAAATATTCAAGTATAAGGTTTTATTTAGGTGAAAAAGATGAACTTGAAATAATTGATACAAGTTTTATCCTTAGCATTTTATCCAAAAAAATACTATATGCTACTGAATCATATGCACAATTATTTGAATATACATTAGAACAAAAAGCAACTCATTTTAAAGACTTAGACATTTCCATACCAATAAAAATCAAAAATCAATACATAAAATTAGACATTGATGATATGGAATTTGAAGTAACTCGCAGTATTTTAAAAAGAAACTTTGAAGTAGAAGAAATCCTAGCCTTTATAGAACAAGAAACTGGTATATCACGAAATTCATTTTTAATTAAAGATTCAAGGGAGGTAAAAATACCCAAAGCCATTTTTGCACTACTAATGGGAATATACACAAGAAAAAGCAGTTATGAAATAGGTCATATACTAGGTAATATATCAATTGAACAAGTTAGTTCTTTATGTAATGATGGAATTTCATTAGTTCTCAATAAATTAGATTATAAAAATATAATTGAAAAATTTTATAATCAAGCTAAATAAAATCAAAATTTTTTAAATTTAATTTCTCATTTCTTTTTTAGTATTAAGATATTGTACAAGCATTGTATTAATCACTAATAAAAATATATTTATATAGTACATTTCACATATTAATCATCATTCATGATATTCCCCTATTAAATAGCAATAAAATATAGGTGACAGTCATTTATATTAGTGACTGTCACCTTTTATTGTATTGATCTTTTATTTATGACTGTCACCTAATAAAGGCAAGTTTAAATTATTTAACATAATTATTTACAATTATATCTAACTTTTTTAAGAATAATTTTTCTTTATCACTTAATTTATTTTTCTCTAGTAATTCTTTTCCTAATTCTAAACAAGTTTTTAGGAAGTCTCGCATTGTCTCATCCATTGCTTTTCTCTCCCTATTTTTAAATTTTATTTTCTTCTTTAAACTTTTTAATTATTTATCTCAATATATACTTTATGCTAATATCTTTCATGTGGCACAATATTTAAATATAATGACATTATTATAAATTTGCTTATAATATAATGAACTTTTAATGTTTTTTATATTTAAAATAATTACCATAAATATCAGTTTTATTATTAACAACTGTAATAAATGAGTTATCATGGATTCCATAAATATCATTATATTTTGCAGCTTTATAAATTTCATTAATATGTTCTTCAGTTGCTTCATTTAAATGCGGTTCAATATTTATATCTACAAGTCCTATGCCTTCATATATAGATAGTTCTGGGATGTTGTCTTCTATGTCTTTTGCAAGAATAACTTTTTTAGCCATGTTTATTGACCCTGCACTCATACCTATAGTGATACCTTCTCTATTTTGCAAATCAGAAATTAAATCGTATTCATTTATATGTTTAATTTGTTTAAGTGTGTCCCCTCCAGAAATCCATACAATGTCTGCTTTTTCTATATATTGTTGTGCCTCTTTCTTTGTAACTCTACTATCTATACAATATACTTTTTTAAATGTAATGTTATATTCATTAAACATATTTATAAATACATTTATATATTTATCTGTTTTTGAGTGCATATTAAAGTCAGATGCAATAAATACAAATACACCATTATTATTATAATATTTTTTTATATATTGAATAAATTCCTCTGTGAATCCATTAGGAAAACCACTTGTTAAAATTGATACTTTCATTTTTTCCCCCTATTCATCAATATATTTATATTTCAATATAAAAAATACCGTATATTCACTTTTGAATAATACAGTATTATAAATAATTTATTTAATTGTTTCCTTTATAAATATTATGAACGACCTTTCTTACCTTTATTTTCTCTTGTTAATGAATATCCTATAAATGCTGACATGCACCCTATTATACCACCACCTAATATTCCTATTATAATCATGAAATTAGATTTGCTTGAAAAGTATATTCCAAGAATAAACATAAGAAACCCAACTAAGAATAATATTTTATATTTCAAAACATACCTCCATTGTTTATTATAGAACTAAGCTTATTATTTAATTAATATAAAATTATACCATAACATACTTACATTTTCATAATTTTATATAAATCATGATATCTTATAATACTCATTATTCAATTTTTAAAGAGCATATTTTACTTTTATTTCTTATTATCGAATTTAAAGATTAATTTTTTCCCATCAAATGTTTTTTCAAAGTTTCCTAATGTGTAATTATTTATAGTTTTATTCCAAAATGCCTGTCCTTTTTTATTTGAATTTGTACCATTTGTATAAACTCCCCATTTGCCTTGAAATCTATTAAAAACTTGTTTAGCTACAATTTCAGCAATGTTTTTTCTCCTATATGGTCGCATCAAGAAGAACTCATGTACATAGTATTCAACATTTTTGGTGCAAACTTACCAGTAGACACTAATATGAATCCTGCTGGATTTTTATCTACAAAAATTATAAATGGAAATAGTTCTCCTTGTTTCTTAAACCATACATCTTATATATGATATTGTTCATCTAAAGTTTTCACCGATTCATATTCATAAATTCCATATTTATTGGGAATATTTCCATAGATTTCAGACAAATCATACAAGTATAATGGATATATATTTCTAATTATATTATCTTTATCTGCTAAAATTGTTTCTACATTTACCATAATAATCTCCTATAGTTATTAAAAATTATATAAAAAATAAGCAATAAAAACTCCAATCCTTATTGCTTAAAACAAAATTATGAGATTTATCTCTAAAAATAAATAATGTGATGCTTAAAAATTCTACATTATTATTATAAATATTATTTATATATATTTTATCTAAATTCTATATAAAGTAGTCATTTCTTACATAAATTACTGTTTTACTACAAAATAAAATTTAAAGTTATAATTTATATTCCATTTGTGTGTATATTTCTTTAAAACCTAAAGACTTATATAAATGATAACCTTCATCTGTATAATTCAAAATAATTTTTGAAACTCCTTTTTTTCTTGCTTCATCCATTAATAATTTTATTAATTTTTTTGAATGCCCTTGTTTTCTATATTCTTGCTTAGTATATACATTTAGTAGTTCACCTACTTTACCACTATAATTGGATGGAAGCGGTATTGTTTGAAATATGCACAACATACAAGATGCAACTATATTTTTATTCTCCATAGCAATGTATATTATCAAATTATCACTATTTATATAAGTTTCAATATATTCCCTTGTTTTCTCTCTAAATAACTCCACATTCTCAATATTTCTTATTAGTGTAACAAATTCAATTCTATTTTCAACAAAAGCATCAATATCACTTGTTTGAAGTTTTCTATATTCCATGATTTCACCTCAAGATTATATTTTAATATACAATATTTTACAAATAAATTTATGCATTTCTCATATCATATTTATAAATTAATCCATCTTCACTATTGGGATATTTAAACTTTAAAAATCCTAATTTTTCAAATACATTTCTGGATCTTAAATTATCTACATAAACCTCTGCAATAATAGTATTTGCATTTAATTTCTGTTTTGAATAATTTATAAATCCACAAGTGATTTCTTTTGCATATCCTCTATTCCAATATGTTCTACGTAATCTAAATCCAACTTCAAATTCTCCATATTTATCAGTTGGAACTATAAAAGCCATACCAATTTTAACTTTTTCGTCTTTATTCTCTACACAAAATGCTCCTGTTCCTGGAAACTTTGAGTACTGATTAATCCACTTTTTTATATCACTTTTACAATCTTCATAACTCATAGAATCCCAGCTATTAAATCTAATGCATTCTGGATTGTTATTTATATCATAAAGCAAATCAATATCTTCATGTGTAAATTTTCTAATAATAAGTCTATCTGTTTCTAAAATCATTTAGCACATCACCTTCATTTTTAACTTATAAAATACCAAATTCTCTTTTTAGTTTTTCATATCTCTCTTTTTCATGTGGCTTTATTTCAAGCATAGTATTATATAAACAATGTTGAAGTACATCTGCATCTTTTAAGACTTCATTAAAATTAGAATGAATTAAATTTTTATCACTATGAGTGTAAATTGCATCACAAATTAGTTTACTTTCATCATCACTTGTTAAATTTAGTTTTGCTAAAATTTCCTTTGCCATTGTAGCTCCTTTATGTGCATGATTATTTGAATCCATAGTTGCATATGAATATATATCATGTAACATACCTGCCATTGTAGCAAGTTCTGAATTTTCTTCACGTTTTAACGCAATTAATACACAAAATTGTGACACCCCATATAAATGCATATAAGCACATCTTCTTTCCTCAACATCTGTCATGTTTAAAATTATTTCATCAATATACTTTCTTAAAACTTCAACTCTATTTCCCATCATTTCCCCCTCATTGTAAATAAACTTTTATTTTATTGTTAAATAGGTTTATTAATTCCAAATATATACTGCTCAGCTCCAAATCTTGAAAGTATTTGTTCTAAATGCATACCAACCCTTTTAAGAAGATTGCATGATGCTGTATTAGCAGATTGTGTTTCAGCAACAATCTTATTTAGATCTAATTCATAAAATGCATAATCAATAATTTTTCTAATAACCTCTTCTGCATAACCATATCCCCAATACTTAGGCATAAATTGATATGATAACTCTGTATTAAATCCATCATGATGTTTATCAAGAGATACCAATCCAATTACTTCATTGGTATACTTTAGTCGTACAATCCAGTAAAAAGAATCATTACTACAAGTAATCATATTATGAAAACTTCTATCAAAATTTTCAGAGTTAACAATTCCCCCAAGAAATTTTCTTACTTTTTCATTTATAAATAATTCCTTAACTTGGTCATGATCATTCTTTTTCAGTATGTGCATTTTGCATCTACTGCTTTCTATCATAAATCCTCCTTATAATCTTTATATATTTAATGTAAATAAATTCACATTGAAAATTATTTATTATATTTTATTATTTTTCTCATGTATAACATACCTTCATTTTCAGGACCATATATATCAGGAATGCATCCTACTGGAATAAAACCATTTTTACCATAAAACGCTATTACATCATAATCACCAGCATATGTATGCATGTACATACAATATACATTGTGACCTTTTACATAATTTTCAGCATATTTCAATAACTGTGATCCACATCCATTATTTCTAACGTCTTTTTGTACTCCCATTTCTATAACTTCACAGCTATTATAACCATCATTAATTCCTTTTGGAGGTACATCTATTAATATAGCAATAACACCTAATATATTATTTTTTTCACTAAATGCTCCAAAAAATTCAGCTCCACTATAATAAAATCTATCAATCCTCTTTTTCAACCAATCAAGATGTTCTTCATTTTTCACATTGAAAATACTATATTCTATTTCACCAATAAGTTCATAAAAAATATTTATTTCATCTTGCATAACTCTTCTTATTTTCATTATATTTTCTCCAGCCTATATATATATGATTTTAAAGTAATTCTCCTTTTTCATTATAAAATGAATCGCAAAATTTCATAATTCCATTGATTTGATTTATATTATTCTTACTTAAAAATATAATTTTTAGATAATCATTTTCAGGATTATTTTCTGACAATATTACATTATGCTTTAATGCAGGCTCAAATCCAAATTGGAGATAATAATTTCCCCCTGTTAATGCTACCCATTCATAACCTAATTCTTTTGCCTTTTCTAGCCCATTTTTTACAAGTTCTTTTCCTATACCCATATTTTTATGTTTAGGTTCTATCCCTAATGGTCCTAAAGATAATCCTTTATTATTTCCAATATGAGCTTCTGATAATAAAATATATCCCACTATTTTATTATCTATCACAGCTACTATTGATAATTCTTTTACAAATCCTTTATCACATCTAACCTTATCTACAAATTCCCATTCATTAAACTCATCATTGTCTCCATCACAATAAAAAGCTGATTTTACTACAGATTTAATTTCTTCTAAATCAGCATCTACAGCTTGTCTTATTATTAACTTCTCATTATTTATTACACCCTCTTTTTTAATTTCATTTTTCACTCTTATTCATCCCCTTTCTATATTTTCTATAATAAAAATAACTGTCACTTTCCATATTAGGTTGTTTATGACTAATAGGAGTCCTTTTTTCAAAAAGCTCAAAGCCACATTTTTCTGCAAGTTTACATGATGCTATGTTTGCACAGTCTATAGTTAGAATAAGGTATTTTATATCTGATACCTGAAAGCACCACTTTACCAATTGATTTACTCCTTCTAATGTATAACCCTTTCTTTGATATTTCTCTGACATAAAATATGCTACTTCAACTTCATTTAATGTGTCTTCCATACCCATGCCAACCATACCAATCATCTCATCTGTGTCATTTAACGCAATCACATATCTTTTGTTCTCATAAATATCAATTGAATTTTTTTGAGTTTGATGCCAGTCAATATACTCAAAATATGCTTCTTTTGAATCTCCAGCTTCTGACCAATCATGCATAAATCTTAAAATATTATTTTCTCTAACAATTCTATAAAGATTATCTGCATCTTTTCTCTCAAAATCTCTAATTACTATTTCTTTTGCTTCTATTCTCATACAATTTCCAACCTTATATAAATATTATTTCTTGCCTGATTTAATAAACTCTATTAATTTATTTACATCATCAAAATCATCATAATCTCCATTTATCCCATCTCTATGATATACAACACCATTTTTTTCATTTTGTTCTAAGCAATCAAGAAGTTTCTCTATTCCATACCTTTGTATAAACAACGTAAATCCATAAGGCTTTATTTTGTTTAATAATCCTTTATGACATTCTTCATTACAGGAATAACAAGCATCTATACATTTTTTTATAGAACATTTACGATTTTCACACCATTCTTTACCTGTACAGTTTCCTGAGTCACATCCAGAACATTTTGTATTTTCAGAACACAATGAGCAAGCAAGTCCACAACGTGCAATTCCTAATTCTCTTTTCATTCTATCTCCTTTATTTAATTTATAATTCCATTAGGCCTATGCCATTAATATAGTTATTTTTAATATCTTTTATCAAAAACATTAAAATTTATAATAATATAACTCTTCATCATCAATCTTTTTTCCAGTATTAATAAATCCTATCTTTTCGTAAATATGCTTTCCTCTCATATTTTCAGAGTCAGTTGACAAGAAAACTTCTTTACAATTCTTAATGTTTTTCATTTCTTCCAATACCATTTTTATTGCCTTTGTTCCAAAACCATGTCCTTGATATTTTTTATCAATCATAATCCTACAAAGCTCATAAAACTTCTGCTCTTCACAATATCCATACATTGTAAATCCAATAATCTCTCCATCATGTTCAATTGCCTTAGTTATCCATGTTTCTTCATACTTAGCTTGTACAATTGAGAAAGCATTTGATGCAACATATTCTTCACAAAGTGTAGGCATATTTTCCTTATTTGTAGTTAGACATACAATCTTTTCCCAATTGTTTTTAGTAATATCAATTAACTTCATAAATCTCTCCTTCATATTTTTTAGTGTTATAATTAAATTTATTTAGATATTCTTCAACAAACTTTCTATTTTCATGCCACCAATACATTTCATAAGTTTCCACTATCTTAAACCCTAGTTTAAGAGCCAGCTTTTTAGAATTCTCATTGCCCTTATCACAATCCCACACAGGTTTAATATCATTTTTTACACAATGTTTTATAAATTCTGAACAAGCCAATAATGCAAATCCCTTGCTTCTAAATTCATCCATTGTTATAATATCAATTTCAGCAACTCCTTGTCTTACATAATATATATTACAAACACTCACAAATTTATTATCTTTTAATACACAAAATCCAAATCCATTTTTAAGAAAGTTATCTGATGATCCCCATAGATTTTTATATGATGAATCTACTTCTTTTATATATTTTTCAAATAATGTAGAATTCATCTTTTTTACTTCAAATCCATCTCCATTTTCTTTTATTTCACTCCATTTTAAAATTGATGATAGTTTTGAATAATCCCATACAAATAATTCTCTACTCAATTTAGCTGCATTATTACCAAGCATTTTATTTAATTTAACAATCCACTTTGTAGAAGAACAATATAAATCGAAGTAGTTTCTATGATTTTTTCTATTCAATAAATATTCCTGTATGAATTCATTAAAATCATCATTAATTGTTTCTCCTGCCACTAAGTATTTTCCACTTTCACAAACTATCAAACAACATTTAGGGTTCATATTGGTATCTACATAAATCTTTCCCTTTTGAATTCCTTCTACAACTGCATATGCAAATGTAGAGTGTACCTTTTCTTGGTTTAATAATTCAACAACATTACCAAATTCACATTCATTTAAAATTATCATTAAATATACCCCCTTAGTATTTTATCGCCCTATCTCTTTAAACTAACCATCTTACTAAATTATACAACTTACTTTATTTATATAATAACCTTAAACATTTTTATGTATTGAAAATAATCCACTTATCCTATACTTTCATTACTTTTTATATTTAACCCCCTTAATAAAAAGTATAAATTCACCTTACAAGGAAATCATAACTGTATAATTAAAATATAAAAAAAGGAGCATTAATTTATGATTTTTCCAAATTCATTTCCTAATCAATATCAAAATCATCAACCTGGATTTGAGTATGAAATGAAACCAAATCCTATATATGATGATCCCTTATATAATAAGTCAAACAACAAACTAAAAGACAAAGTAGCTTTAATTACTGGTGGAGACAGTGGTATTGGTAAAGCTGTGGCTATAGCCTTTGCAAAATCTGGATGTAACATTAGTATAATTTATTTTAATGAAGATACAGATGCTAAAAATACAAAAGAACTTATAGAAGCTGAAGGCGCACACTGTCTTTTAATAAAAGGTGATATAAAAGACAGTACTTTTTGCAAAGAAGCTGTAGATTCTACTTTAAGTGAGTTCAACCAAATTAATATTTTAGTTAATAATGCAGCAGTTCAATATGTCCAAAAAAACTTAACTGACATAACTGATGAGCAATTTGATAAAACTTTTAAAACCAATGTTTATGGAGCATTTTATTTAACTAAAGCTGTTCTTCCTCATTTAAAATGTGGTGATTGTATAATAAATACAGCCTCTGTTGTTGCTTATCATGGACATGAAACTTTAATAGATTATTCTATGACTAAAGGTGCTTTAGTATCTTTTACAAGATCACTATCTATGCAATTAGCTCCTAAAGGAATACGAGTTAATGCTGTAGCTCCAGGTCCTATATGGACACCATTAATACCATGTAGTTTTGACTCTCAACAACTTTCTCAATTTGGCAATAAGACACCTATGAAAAGACCTGGGCAACCATTAGAATGTGCTGGTGCATACGTATTTTTAGCAAGTAATGAAGCTTCATATATAACAGGTCAAACCATACATGTTAATGGTGGCGAAATTGTAAATGGATGATTATTACTAAAAGAAAGAGCAAACAGTTCTTTCTTTTTTATTAGCTTAAATAACTACTATATAAAATTTAATTCATTAACCTTTTTCTTAATAATATTGCTTTAGGATAGTCAAACCCTAATTCTTTATAAAATGATTCTGCTGATTCTAATACGTCTGTAATTATTAGTTCACATCCATTTTCCCTTAGAATATTTTCAACATGCTTAATTAGACTTTTTCCTATTCCTCGTCCTCTTGCCTTTTCTGCAGTTGCAAGTTTAGCAATATATCCTCTAAATCCAAAGTCATATGCAAATATTACTCCTAAAATTTCACCATTTTCTTCATATACAAATGGAAGAGCACTAGCAGAACTACATGCCTTCTCTAATATTTCATCGTTCCAGCACTCATGCCAAAAATAAGGTATTGATTGCATTAAATCTTTTATAGTTTGTAAATCTTCCTTTTTAACTTTTCTAATCATAAAATTTGCCTTCCTATCTCTATAACCTAGTCTTTTTTATATTTTGTAATTTAAATTTATCTTGTTGGCCTAGGAGCTTTTTTATTATTAAAATAACTCCAACCTATCATTGTAGCACTATCTCTTCCCTTTAATTTATGAACTTCATTAAGAACTTTTGATATATTTCCTGATATATAACCATTATCCACTAACATATTACATAACTCTCTATCATCTTCAAATTTTCTATTTCCACACTCTAATACTCCATCAGTAATTAAATATATATAATTTTTTCCTTCTCTTAGTAATCTAGTTCCAGTTGTATAACAAGGAATATCACAATCAAAAGTGTTAACTTTTCCAATCCATTCATAAAATTGTCTTTCATTTAATGCAAATTGATTTAACTCCATAAGTTCAGGATGTAATAAATACACACGATTATCACCTATAGACATCCACCAAAGATACTCCTCTTTTTGAGCAACTATTAAACATGCTGTTTCTCCATTTACATTTTTACACTTTTCTTTAAAATCTTCATTGTTAAACATATCAAAAAACAATTTATGTAACTGTATAAAAGCATTTTTTATAAACATATTTAAATTTTTTTCTATGGAACATTGTTCTTTTTTTATATTTTCAATAACTAATTTAGCACTTTCACTTGTTCCATGTGCATCAAGTAAGACGGCAAATTTCCATTTACTATTTTTATCACAAAGTAAAAATGTAGCATCTTCATTCTTATCTGCACCACTCTCAGTGTTACCACCATAATACCCAATAACTATTTCCCCACAATTTTTAATTGTATCTTTGTTAAGAGACATATCATCACTTCCAAGCCAGTAAAAACTATTGTTTTTCTCCATACCCCCACCCCAAATTACTTAATCTTATAATATTCTTTAACATAATCCGTTTTTTCATTTATCTTTCATCAAAGCTATTCAAAAAACTCACTTCCCTTTAGATCGTTTTCTATTATCTCTTTTGCTTTAACTTTAATATTATTATCTGTAATTTCATTGTATAATCTTATATAAATATTTTTAAATGATTTATAATAATCTTCAAATGTATTTTTTAATTTACTATTTTTACAATTAGTTTCTATATATTTTGTCATATCCTTAGAAATTTCAATTAAATCTTCTATTTTTTTTAATCTCTTTTCATCTTTAATTGTTGTCATTATTGAATCTTCTCTAATTCTTCTCATATAAAATTTATCATTATATAAATATATTTTTTTACAGTTTAAAAGTATTCTTGGAGTCCATTCTTCATCTTCAAGATACACATTTTCTTTAAATCTAAAGTTATTTCTATCTAAATATTCCTTTTTATAAATTTTAATTGTTGGAGAAACATAGTAGTTTTCATTGTCAAATAACAATTGTATAACTTCTTCTGTACTTAATGTTTTTATATCTTCATTTTTTACTCGTAATACTTTTGGATAAATTTCATATGTACATGATTTATAATTTTTATCTATAAAACCCTTATAAACTCCGTATATAATATCACAATCATGTTCTTCAAATATGCTAAAAAACTTAGATATAACATTATTATTTGCAAGATAATCATCACTATCTACAAACATTATATATTTGCCATTTGCAATATCAAGCCCACAATTACGTGATTTTGAAGGTCCTCCATTTATTTGATGAATTACCTTAATTCTTGATTCTTTTTTATGATATAAATCACATATTTCACCACTTTCATCTGTAGATCCATCATCAATTAAAATAATTTCCAAATTTTTATTATCTTGATTTAAAATACTATCTATACATTCCCTTAAATATTTTTCTGTATTAAAAACTGGAATTATTACACTAAAATCATACATATACATTCCCCCTCCTTATTTTCTGATTTTTCTGCATATTTATTGAAAATTGTATCATATATGTTATATATTGTATATGATTCTTTTTAAATATAAATTTGTATCATTTCTGATATATTTTTCTACTTAATTCTTTCTTATAAACTTCAAAAAGATAAGTTTTAAACTCTAAATATTGATTATTAAATACTATTTTCGTTTTAGCTATATTTTCAATATTGCTTATAATTTATGATTTTTAATTAAACAAAATTTAAATTCATATATAATAAAAAACATCACAGAACTTTAACTTCCACACTGTGATGTTTTAATAAGTTTTTTATTTTTTAATTTTTACTGCTTTTACAGATGCAGACATAATATATTCACCAACTTTTAAATTATGTGCCCATTTTTCTGCATATTCTTTTGATACCTCTTTAGTTTCAATTTTAATTTCACTAAAACCAGCTTTTTTTAAATATATTTCTAACTCTTCAACTGAAGATGCCCCTGTAACTCAGCCACAGTAAAGTTTTTCATCTTGTTTCATTTCCTCTGTTAGTTCTCTAATAAGAACTATATCTGAAATAGCTACTCTACCACCATTTTTTAATACACGATAAGCTTCATCATATACTCTTTGTTTATTTGGAGATAAATTTATAACACAATTTGAAATAATTACATCTGCTGTATTATCTGCAATTGGAAGATTTTCAATTTCACCTAATCTAAATTCTACATTTTTATATTTATATTTTCTAGTCATAGTTCTTGATTTACTAATCATCTCAGGTGTCATATCAACACCAATAATATGGCCATTGCTTCCAACCTTCTTTGAAGCTAAAAAACAGTCAAATCCAGCTCCACTTCCAAGATCTATAACTGTTTCTCCTTCTTTTATATTAGCTATTAACTGTGGATTTCCACAACCTAAGCCCATATTAGCATCTTGAGGGGCATTTGACATATCTTCATCAGAATATCCAATCTTACTTGATATTTCTATTGAGGATTTTTTTAACTTAATTCCACCACTACAACATCCATTTTTAGTTACATTTTCAATAGCTATTTTCCCATAACTATTACGTACAGCATCTCTAACATCTACTTTTTTAAAATCACTCATTTTCTGCCTCCATTAATTATTTATTACATATACAACTGCTTTTAATATCATTTTTATATTCTCTTAATGTTTCACAATTCATTCCACTTTTTTTATATTTTATTAAGTTATCTCTGTCACTATTGCATATCTCCATTTTATTTAATTCATTATCTAAAAGTTCTCTTATAAAAGGGAATTCTTCTAATGTATTTTTATTTAATCTATAGTAAACCCACTGAGCTTTTTTGTCAGCTATAATTAAGTTAAATATATTTAACTTAGTAAGATGTCTTGATGCATTAGATTGTGTAATTCCTAATATATATTCAATCTCACATACACATAGTTCCCCATCTTTCAATAAATTTAATATTCTAATTCTATTTTCATCACCTAAAACTTTTAACATTTGTATTATATCCATTGTATTTATCACCAGCCTTATATGAGTATATGCGTTTATACTCATATAATACATTTATAAGTTTAAGTTGTCAACAACTATAGGAATCCAAGTTAAAACTTTAAGTTATTCATGTTTTATTTGAGAATTTTAATTTTAAGTTTTAATCTATATTTTTAAAAATTGACAATGGACAATTGACGGTGGACAGTGAATGTCTCATAGGCCCCTATAGAAATGTAGACTCATAATTCAAATGGAATTATACTAGGATTAATGAATGGAGGGGTGCATTATGAGTGGAAATTTTATTAGAAAATATACTGAAGAAGAACGAGTGAAAATTGTGGAAGAGGCTTTATCATCTGGAAGCAATTCGCTAGTTGCAGCAAAGTATAATATAAATAGTGGATTAATATCTAATTGGAAATGTAATTATAGAAGATATAAACAAACTTTAAAACCTAAGAATGCTACGCAATTTAAAAATGAAGAAATAATTGTAGACTACAAAAAAGAGTATAAAAAAACCCAAGAAAAGTGTAGAGATCTTGAATTAGAAGTTGCTGTTCTTCGGGATTTATTAAAAAAAAAGAAATAAATGAAGACCTTAATTTATACTCTTATGCATCCGAATGGATTTCTATAGGAGCACCTACTAAGACTATATTAAAGATATTAGGACTAAAAAAATCTACTTATTATAAACAACAGTTATTAATTAAAAGTGGAAATAAACCATTAAATCAATCCGAAGGAAACATTCCAGGATATAGTATAAATGTACATGGTGAAAAAATTTCTGACTTAGAAATTCAAAAACATATAATACAAATAAAAAAAGATGAAGTAGGACAGTTTTATGGTTATAAGAAGGTTAGTGCACTTTTGAAAAATAAATATAGCCTAAAAATTAATAAGAAAAAGGTTTATAGATTAATGAAAGCTATGAATTTATTAGAAGTTAAAAGAAGAGGTATTAAGAGATATTCTAAAATATGCAAAAATCACACAATTACAGATTCAAATCAACTTTGGGAAATGGATATGAAATATGTTTATATAGCTGAAACAAAGGAAGTAGGATATTTAACATCTATTATTGATGTATTTGATAGAAGTATATTAGCATATGATATGTCACTTTCTGCTAATGCAGAGCAAGCTAAGATTGTGCTAATAAAGGCTCTTTATAATAGAGGTATTAAAGGAAAAACATCTGAATTAACAATTCGTACTGATAATGGTTCACAATTCATAGCTAGTAAATTTGAAAAATTGTGTATTCAAGAGAATGTAATACATGAAAGAATACCTGTTCATAGTCCTAATTACAATGCTCATATAGAGTCATACCATAGATATTTACAACAAGAATGCCTTGCCGGCAGGCTGTTTAAAAATTTAAAAGATGCAATTAACACTATTGAAAAATACGTAGATAACTATAATTTTAAAAGAATACATTCTTCGGTTGATTATAGAACCCCAAATGAGTTCTATAATCTAAAAAATAGTAATTTTAAGAATAATCTAGTAATTAGCATTTAGAGTCTACTTTTATGGGGCCAATCCGATGTGAAAATTGGATTTCCAATTTTAAAGAATGATTTTTTATTAAATTTGCTAGCAAATTAGTTGAAAACAATATAAAAACGTAGTTTTTATATATTTCTATTTTAAATATTAGGAATGAAATGAGTAATATTAACCATAACTGTCAATTGTCAATTTTCAATTGTCAACTGGTTCCAAATATAAATATAGCAATAAACTTTAAGATTAGTATTATTATTTGAGAAAGATGTTATTTTGAATTTGAGTTTAAAGTAATCTCTTTATCAAATGATACTACTAAAGTTACATGCTATTTTTATATTGGAACCAAGTAAAAAGTAAGAGTGAATAGTTATTACTCACTTTATTCCTAATATCTAAAAATAGAAGCACATAAAAAATATCGCAAATTCAAAAATCTTGAATAATGCGATATTTATATAACAATCTATTTCTTAACCTTTAAGTCCTTCAGCTTGACGTTCCATATTTTCAATAACAACATCATAAATCTCCCCTAATGAAGCACAATATTCAAGTACTTTCCATGGAGTATTTGTATGAAAATGAATTTTAATAAGTTCATCATCTCCAACAGCAAGTAAACAATCCCCTTCAATATTTTTTTTTATATATTCATTAATTCCATCTTCTGAAAGATTTTCTCCTTCAATTAATAACTGAGTATCAAATTTATATTCAATCATGATATATGCTCCTCCATTTTGTAAATTTTCTTTATCTTTTAAATAATAATAACATATTTTTCATAAAAATTATTCATTTTAAATAACTTAGTTAATTATTGTACCATTGCTTCTGACTATTGTATAAATAAGCATATTCTCCATTCATGTTAATAAGTTCATCATGAGTTCCCACTTCAATGATTTCTCCATCTTTCATAGTTATAATTCTATCAGCAAGTCTTGCTGCACCAATTCTATGAGTTACAAGTATTCTAGTTTTATTTTTTGTAGTCTCAATAAAGTTTTTCATTATATCCATTTCTTGTAATGGATTAGTGATGCAGTGGGTTCATCAAATACAATTAATGAAGCATCTTTATAATTTGCTCTTGCTATAGCTATTCTTTGCCATTGTCCAATTGATAAATCTGTACCACCAAATTCTTTTGAGAGTAATGTATTTATACCATCATGAAGCTTTTCCTTAATATAATTAAGATTAACTTTTTCAAGTTCTTTACATACTTTTAATTCATCTAAATTATCAATATTTCCTAATGCAACATTTTCTTTAACAGTTATTGGATAATGATTAAATTTTTGAAATACTATAGAAATTTTCTTATAAATAGACGTCATATCTATATTTCTAAATGACTTTCCATTATAAAATATATCTCCTTTTGTAGGTTCATAAAGGCCTGTTATAACTTTAGATAATGTGGTTTTCCCAGAGCCATTTTCACCTACTACTGCAATTATTTCTCCAGAATTTATGTCTATTGATATATTTTCTAGAACTTTTTTTTCAGAGTTAGGATAATTAAAATCTACATTTTTCATTGATATATTAATATTTTTTTCGTCTTCACAAATTTGTTCTCCACTGTTATCCTCTTCATAATCTAGTATTTTATTAAGATTATAAAGACTATTATAACTTTCCGAAACACCTGCTATCTGAAAATTAAATAGATTATCCATTTGATTATACATAGTAATAACTGTAGTTAAAATTGCACCTGTTTCTGCTACTGAAATAGATTTTATTAAAGTAAGATAATATATGATTCCTATTATTAATATAAAACCTAAAAAATAAATAAAATTAATAATTAATTTTATAATACTTATTTTTTTGAATGATTTAATACTTAATTTAGTAAGTTCATTTAAAGAATTTTCTAATCTCAGTTTAAAAAACTTAACTGCACCTAAGTGTCTTCTTTCTTTAAAATAATTTTTATGTCCTATATAATCTTCATAAGCACTAACTTTTCTTCTTTGCAATGCAATACTATTTTCTAATTTACTTTTAATTCTATTTCTTAGTACATAACTAAAAAATGTAGGAATAAATGTACAAAAAATTGTTAAACTTAAAAGTGGATGAAGTTTATATAAATATATAGTTATTATCACAAAATAAATAATATGCTTTCCTAAAATAAATTCCAATGAAATAACTGCATTTATACTACCATCCATTCCTGCTTTTGCCTTATCTAAAGTATCGAGAAATTTAGGATTTTCAAAATATAACAGCTTCATACTTTTCATTTTTATATAAAATTCTTCCATTATAATTTTTCTAGATATCATTGCTTGTTTATCTGCAAGAAAATTATTTAAAGCATTAAAAAAATCACTTAATATTACAATGATAAATAATATTATAAATGCTCTTAATGTGTAACTTACTCCTGCATTACTTTTTACTGCATATGTGATTTTTTCAAAAAAGTTTTTTAAAGCCATAGTATTCCCTAGAAGTAATAAAGCTTCAATAAAACTTGCTACAAGAATCATTATAGTAATACCTGGGTTTTTATAACCTATTCTTTTTACTTCTTTAAACATTATTTTAAATGCATTCTGACTTTTCATCACTATACCACCTGCTCTGATTTTCATACATATTTCTATATAAACTTTCTTTTGACATCAATTCTTCATGACTTCCAAATTCAACATTAGTTCCATCTTTAATTACTATAATTTTATCTGCAAGTTTAGCAGCTCCTAGTCTATGAGTTATTATTATTGCAGGATTTTCACTTAATATTTTAATAAAATCCTTATATATAATAGTTTCAGTTACAGGATCTAATGCAGATGTTGGCTCGTCCAATATATAAAAACTTCCTTTTTCACATAAGGAGCGAATCATAGCTAATTTTTGCCACTGTCCTATTGACATATCTGTATTCTTATTTGTAAGTCTTCCTAATTCGGTATCTAAACCTTCATCAAACCTTTTCTTGTCTATATTAAAGTTTACAGAATTAAAATACTCGTATAAAATCTTTTCTGATACTTTATCATTATCACCAAAAAGTATATTATCTCTTATGCTAATTTCATATTTAGCATAATCTTGAAATACTACTGCAAATAACGATGTTACATTTTTTATTTGCTTTAACTCTATACCATTTATAAGAATTTCTCCTTCATAATTATCATAAAGTTTTAATAAAAGTTAGTTATTGTAGATTTTCCTGCTCCATTTTCTCCTACAATAGCATAATTTTCATTATTCTCTAGTTTTAAATTTAAATTTTTAAGAGTATTCTCACTATTTCCTGGATATTTAAAATTTACATTTTTAAATTCAATAGTTTTAATTCTATCAAAATAATTATTAGGAAAAGATTTACAAGTTGTTTCTTCTAGATTATAAAAGTTTAAATAATCATTCATATACAAATTGCTATTAGTAAGTTTATATACAATACCTGAAAGTTGCCAAGCTATGTTATTAGATATTTCCATAAGTTGTGCAACCATAGATGTAAATAACCCTATTGTTATAACTTTATTAATTGTTAAATTCATAAGAAGAAAAATTATAATAAATAATATAGATGTAATAATAAAGCTAGTAATTTTCACTTTCATATAAAATTTAATCTTAAATTTTAAAAACATAGATATCATAGTATTATAAGTATCCTTACATTTTTTTGAAAACCATTCAGTGTAATTAAATATTTTTCTTTCTTCTGCATATTCTTTTGATGTAAGAATCTCTTCATAACTTCCAATTTTTCTCTCAATCTTTTCTATATCTACATACCCGCTATAATCATTTTTCCCTGATTTTATAGATACAATGATAACAGGAATAAAACATATAAATACTATTACAGCAATTGTCTTAGAAAAATTCCCTAATATTAAAACAACTGAAAAAATCTTTATAGTAATTTCCATAAGATCAAAAAAACTTACAAACCCTACATTTATCTTATCTGGAATTCCTTTTGAAGTTCTATAAATCAAATCCCAAACTTCTTTATTTTCTATAAGTTCATATTTAAGCTTTGCCTTTTTTTCAACTATTTTAAGTTTTAATGCCTTTAATAAGTTGATTTTTATTTTATTAGAAATGACTTCATTAAAACTTATGCTTAAGTATTTTATAAAAGTCAATATTGTAATCCATATAAAAGATGATAATAATGACTTATAATTTGATAAACCTTCATATAAATTAAGTACATTATCAATAAACTTTGAGTACGCTACCACATAAAATGCTGGAATAAATGCAATTATCATTCTCATAAAAACATATATTAAACAATATAATCTATTAATTTTAAAATTAATCTTAATAATTTCCCATTGATTTTTAATATACCCCAAAATTATTCCCCCTTAAACATTCCTAATAAATCAATAAAATTATATCATATACATTTATTTATTTGCATTATTTTGTATTTTTATGTTTTATTTTACAATTAGTTAATATTTAACTATTACCTCTTATTTAAATAGTTAAATTTTCTATAAACAAAAAAATACCACAAAATTCTTTATAAATATTGTGGCATTTTTTATCTATGATATATTTCTATTTACTATCAATAACTTGATGAGCCATTTCAACTAATTCATCTTGTGATATTTCGGAGTCAATAGCTGTAAATCCATATCTAATTCCATTTTCTTTCCAACTTAATCCTTGAACCTTGGAAATTCTCACATCGTCAGATCCAAAACTAAAAACATATTTTCCAGATAATTTGTCTTGTTTATCTTCTTCTGTCATCTCATAATCTCCTGGAACAACTTTATTATCATAAGAATTATAATATAACTCTACATTTTTATACGTATCAACAGCTTGTATTTTTTCTGTTTCTTCATCTATTTCTTTATTTTCCATATAAAAACCTATTTTATCATCACCTTTTTCATAATCAAAATCAAGAGATTTGGTTTTCATTATAGAATTTCCTTTTTCATCTTTACCTTCATTATTTACAACATACCCACCTGTAAATACATACCCATTTTCAAACTTTTCAACTAATTTAGGATTAAATCCAAAATCATTATTTATTTTTTCTGCTGTAGGCATTTTAGTATATGTTGGTATATTACTTGAACTTGAATTTATAGATATTACTTTTCCTCCTGCAAATGCAGTTGTTCCTAATATCATAGTAGCTACTAACGCAACCATAATTTTGCTTTTTATCATTTTACCTTTCATTATACCCTGCTCCCTTTCATCTGGTAAGCTATTTAATGTCATACTTACCTTACTTTTAAAATTCTTAGGTGTATTTGGAAAGGCATCATTCCAATTATAATTATTCATAGATTTCCTCCATGTATTCTAATTTTATTTTTAACAATTTTCGCCCTTTTGCTAATCTACTTTTTACAGTTCCTTCAGGTATCTTCAAAATTTTTTTAATTTCCTTTATAGAGTACCCTTCTACATAATAAAGAACAATTGTAATCCTAATGCGTTCTGGTAATTTTTGAATTGCAAAATACAATTCACTATATTCATCTTTATTATTATCAGCAGTAATATCAAAACATTCTTCATAAGATAATGTTTTCAATTCTTTGCGTTTCAAACTATAACATTCATTTATCAATATCCTAATTAGCCATGTTTTAAAATATTCTTCTTCTTTTAATGTTTTCAATTTATTATAAGCCTTTAGGATTGCTTCTTGAACTGCATCTTCACAATCTTTATCATTACTAAGAATTGATTTAGATACATTATACAAAGTAGATTCAGTCTCAAGAACTTTTTCTTTAAACGTTTCTTTATTCAATTGACTTCCTACCTTTCCTTGCAAATTGTAGCGCTACTTTTTTGCTTTACACTAATTAGACGCATATATTTAATAAAAGGTTCATTTTAAATTATAAGAAATACCATATTATTTTTAAATAATATGGTATTTCTTATAATTTATTATTTTTCATTATTTTATTATACATTATAGCCGAAACTACTTAAGTATTAATCTTATATATCATTTAAATCTTTATCAAAGTAGTTGTTTTTAATTAAAATTTTTATACCTTTTATTCTATCATTTATTGTTACAGGTCCAAAAATTATTTTTTCTTCATAGAAATAAGCTACTCCAATTAAATAATCTATAATCAAATCTTCCATTGACTTAAATTCTTTTTTAATAAGATTATATATATTAGCTTTAAATTCTTCAAACTCTTCTATAGTTATTAAATCACAAGTTAATGCTTCTCTTAATAATAAGACTGCCCTTTGAAGATTAAAAGCTGTTTGATGCTTTGAACTTCTTTTGTTTTTAAGATTTTCAAACTTTAAATTTTCTTTTTCTAACATTTTTACAAACCACTTATTGTTATTTATATCAAATTCCACATCTGAAAAATTATTTTCATCTATTAATTGATTTAATGTTTCATAAAGTTCATTTTTAGTTTGAATATTCCAACTAGCACCAAGTGATGCAAGAACCATTTCCTTCTCTTCTTTACTTTCATAATCTCTTACTTCTAAACAGTTAATAAATCCTTTTTTACCTTTTTCATTTTTGTTGTGTTTATCCACAGTTGCTTCACTAATTGAAAATAATGCTCCCACTTTAACTATAAATTGAGAAATTTCATCTGTACATTTAAAGTGAATATTTTTATTGATAGCTTTTTCAAATGAAATTGTACTTGATTTCCAAATAAATGGCACAGCAAAAAAGGCCACCCATTTTATAACATTTACAACAACACTAACTAAAAAAGGTAATATTAAAAGATTAATAATTTTAGCATCTACAAAGTTTATCATAAAACCTTTTAAATACACTAAAACACCTACAATTATAATAGACAATATCGTTGTACGTATATGTTTTTTCAATGTTTTTCCATACATATTTAAGTCCCCCTCATATCAATTTATACATTAAATAATGATTATATAATATAATCCAATTAATATATTTTTTACTATTTTTTATATATTATTCTACTTAAAACATATAATTACAACATTATTTTCGTATTATTTTTTAAAAACTTTACTATATTTTTAAAAAAATTTTACATTTGTTAATTTTTTTTAAAATTATTTGTATAAAATACCATTTTAATTAAACCTAAATCAATTTTTCTAAATATTTTTTTATTTATAATAACAAAAGTATAAATTGATATATTTTAAAGCACTCCGTATTTTTACAATATACTTATTAAGTATCAGTTCAATTTTTTTATAATCTTATATATTAATGTAAACACATTTTTATAAAATTACTTCATAAACATCATATAAAAAATAAGCTGTTTATATATCATTAATTAGATTATATAAACAGCTTTTAAATATTTCGTATATATTTTTATCTTCGTGGATTCTCAAATGAAGGCGGAGTAGGGTTAGGTGCTTCATGAGAAGGTCCTGGATTAGATAAATTAAAGTATAATTTAGAATCCTCAGTAACTCCAAAATCTTTATTTGATCCAGTATTTTGTACTTTATTTAATGCCTCTCTAAATAATGCATTATGAGCCTCTTCCCTATTAAGTAAGAAATCTATAGTTGCTTTAACTTCTTTATCATCAATTTGACGATACAAATATTCATATACAACTTTTGCTCTTTGCTCTGATGCTATGTTAGATAATAAATCTGCAACTAAATCACCTGTCACAGTGACATAATCAGCAGTCCATGGTGCACCTGATGAATTAATTAATACTGGTGATAAACCACATTGAACATGTGTTTGCACCTCTCCACTATTAACTTCATTAATATTTACATCATGACCATTTAATAAATTTATCGTTTGCGCTACCATTTCCATGTGACTAAGCTCTTCTGCTGCTATATCTAAAAATAAATCTTTTATTTCTGGATCTTTTATTCTAAAGCTTTGAGCCATATATTGCATTGCTGCTTTAAGCTCACCATTTCCACCACCTAACTGCTCTTGCATTAAAACTGCATATTGAGGATTAGGCTTTTCAACTTTAACATCGTGTAGTAATTGTTTTTTGTGTTCAAACATTAACAGCACCTCCAAATAATATATTTCAAATATATTGTTTGTTACTGCTTATTTTATATGCACATATAAATATTAAATTTAGAATGAAGATTTTCTTTTAAAAATAATTTCTTTATCAAAAAAGCTTTTTGATCATTATACTAATATAAATTTAATTGCATTTTCTCAATCTAAAATCTTAATTACAATTATAAAAAAAAGACAATAAAAAGGGTGATACATCTTTTTATTGTCCAAGTTAATATTTAAGGGTCTTTGGATCATGTGACGCAAAAAATTGTTATTACTTGTGTAAATTATACATGTTAATTTAGTAATATTTCTTAAACTTCCATAATTTAATAATCAATATTACATAAAACATCTTTTTCACCTTGTAATTACATTCTCTAAAATCTATTTATTTATATATTAAATAATTTAAACTATCTAATTTATTTAATATTGCTACTTAAATCAAAACAATTTGTTGTAAATAAATCACCTTATTCTTTTAATACAATTCTACTTAAACATTCATTTTAAAAGTTAACTTATTATATTAAATATTCTGTTTTAAGCAAGACTTTAGATCATCATCAACTGTGCTTATTGCTCTTAAATCAAATGTATCAACTAAATATTGAAGAACATTTGGACTTAAAAATGCTGGAAGCGATGGTCCAAGATATATACTCTTTATTCCTAATGATAATAAAGCAAGTAAATCTGCAACTGCTTTTTGTTCATACCATGATAAAATAATTGATAATGGCAATCCATTAACATCTGTTCCAAATGCATCTCCAAGTGCTGTTGCAATTTTCACCGCAGAATATGCATCATTGCATTGTCCTATATCTAATAACCTCGGAAGTCCTGCAACCTCACCAAATTTTAATTTATTGAATCTATATTTTCCACAAGCTAATGTTAATATTATACAATCTTCTGGAACCTTCTTAGCAAATTCAGTATAATAGTTTCTTCCTGGTCTTGCTCCATCACAACCACCTATTAAGAAAAAGTGCCTTATTTTTCCTTCCTTTACTGCATTAACTATATCTTCTGCATGACTCAAAGTTGCATGATGTCCAAATCCAACTAATATTTCATATGGCTCTTGATCCTCTTCATATCCCCCTAGTTCTAAAGCTTTATTAATTATTTCACTAAAGTCCTTTTTACCATCATTATTCTTTCCTATATGTTTAACTCCATCCCAGCCAACGACACTTGTTGTAAATATTCTATCTTTATAAGAATCCCTTGGTCTCATAAGACAATTAGTTGTCATAAGTATACAGCCTTTAATATCATCAAACTCTTTTTGTTGATCCTGCCAAGCTCCACCAAAGTTTCCAACAAGATGAGAATACTTTTTTAATTCAGGATAACCATGACTAGGTATCATCTCTCCATGTGTATATATATTTATCCCTTTTCCTTCAGTTTGTTGTAATAGCATTTCAAGATCTTTTAAGTCATGTCCTGATACAATTATAAATGGTCCCTTTTTAATATGTACATTTACTTTATGTGGTGAAGGATTTTTATAAACTGTAGTGTTCGCTTCATCTAATTTTTTCATCACAGCAACACTCATATCCCCTGTTCTCATCGTCCACCTTATTAACTCTTCAACTGATAGAGTATCATCTGTAGTTGCTTCTAATGCTCTTATATAAAAATTATCAACTTGATTGTCGTAATATCCTAATTCCCTTGCTTGATGTCCGTAAGCACTTATTCCTTTTAATCCATAAACTATTGTTTGTCTTAATGATCGTATATCTGGATCAAGATTTTGGTCATACATTATTCCTGCCTTTTTTGCATCTCGTAACATTTCTGATTTAGTATCACTTAAATTATATGTAGCATGTTCAGTGTCATTTCCAATTTTACCAACACTTTTCCTTAATTTTTCTTTTATTTTTTGAGATTCCTTTAACATTTCAATATGAACATCTGCATCAAAATTTACATTTGTTAATGTTGTAAACAGTGAATTTTCGATAAAACTCACTATATTTTTATCTACATTTTCACCCTTTTCAACTAATTTATTAGCATAACAGCTAATTCCTTTAATCTGATAAATCAATAAATCTTGTAATGCTGCAACCTCAGGTGTTTTCCCACAAACTCCTAATTTCGTACATCCCTTTCCCCCTGCAGTTTGCTCACATTGATAACAAAACATTGGATATTCCATAGCCATATTATTTTCCATTTATACTCCTCCTAATAATAATTTTTCATCTATACTTTATACTTTCAAAAACACCTGAAAACTATACTCTTATACCAACTACTTTTATATTTTTTAAGATAATTGTAATTTAGTTCTTAAATTTATATAATTTCTTTAAATATAAAATAAGAATTACACAAATTAGTATATGTGTAATCCCTATTTTATAAATTAATATTTAATGTATTATTCTAGATTTTATAATTTTCTCTATTAATATCCTATTCCTTGAACAATCCACTTTGCTTTATTTTTGTTATTAGATCTTATTAATGTTATATATGGACCAACAACTTCATCAATGTCATTACTTATACCATATATGTTATAAAAAAGTATATCTTTGTCTGTATACTTTTTTAAAATATCATTATATCTTTTAATTTCATATATATTTGATTCTAAAGTTTCTTTATCCATTTTAGTTCTTTTAGTAAAAAATACATATGATTTACCTTTTTCATTAAACGTATCTATATCACAAGCCATATTTCTAGCAGTAACTTTTTTATATAATTCATAGTTTTTTGTATTATAACTGTTGAAGTATAATCTTATAGAATATTGTGGCATAAAAGGCATATAAAATGGAAGAACAAAAACTAACACTATAACTATTAAGAACGTTAGAATCAATAATTTAACTTTTTTATTTTTCTTTAATATATTCATATAAACCTTAAAGTTTTAAATTGTCTTATATATAGATATGCCTCTTTATAAACTGATCTATCATAAATTGATAAACATACTCTTTTAAAATTTTCTTTCATTAATATTCCCCTTTTCTCATTATAAAAATAGGTACTACTCATGACATTTCTTATCTACTTTTTCTAAATTGCTTATTTAACATTTATATTCTGTATAAATATTAATAATCCTCTTCTTATGTATTCAATTTATTGCTTATTAAAATTATACTTTAACTAACTCATTGATTTATAAAATCTTCTTAGAATTTGATTTTGTATTTTATATAAGTTTCCAAATTCACCTTCAAAATCATTAATTTCAAAACTTGGACCCACTCAAGAGTAGTACTATCTCGAAATCCTCTTAATTTGGACGTGTATATATAATTAATACATCTAAAAAAATATATTAACTATGAATTAATATCTAATACATTTTTTTAGAATATACTTATTTTAAATGAATTAAAATCCATAGCATTAATGTATACCGTATAATTCTGTTATCAAATATAATGATAATACGAATATACAACTATTTATGTGCATATAATTTTTAAAAATTATTATGAGGTGTTTTATGAATAAAGTAAAATCTAACATATTTTTTATTTTAACAACATTACTGTTTTGGTACATTTTATATAAAATTACAGGTTTCTTTGTTGAAGATGTATTAATGAATATTTTCCCTAAGTATATAACTTTATTAAGTATATTATCAGTACTTTTAATAATGCTTGTATTATTGCCTATATCTATAATGTTGTCACATTATCTTTCAAATAAATTGTTTAAGAAATAAGCAAACTCACTTAGGTTTGCTTATTTTTTTATTTATTATCTTTCTGTTTATTTTTTAACTGATATTCAATCTAAGAATTATCAAGACGAAATTACATACTTATATGAAAAGAATCTATTAAATGATTGTATTGATTCTAATAATAAAAATAAAAGGTAACTCCTAAGAACTATCTTTTAAGCTAATATGAAATTATTTTATTAATTTTACCTTTCCATGAATACATATAGCATCTTCTGGTATTCCTGATATATGTCCTGTTTCATCTAATTTATATTCCTTGCCGTCTATTATAATTTCAGAATTTTCATTATATCCATATTCAAAAAAATTTCTTTCTAAATAAGCACCTCTAAGATTTTTTAATTCCTCTTTAGTATATAACCATCCACTCTCATCAAAATATAAGTTTTCACTACAGCCATTAAAAGATATTTCCTTATTACATTCTGCTCCTAATTTTTCAAGCCTAATTTTCCTATCTAATGGATTAGGATAAAATGTTCTAAGTAGCATAAGCTTTTTATCAATTGGATACTCTCCTGCTAAAAGCTCAATAAATTGCTCTGTTCTTCCTATATCATCTAATTCTTGATTGGAAAAAATTTCTGAATCATCAATTCCAATAACTTGCATAAGCTTAGTAAGTTTATAATCCTTTATTGTAAATTCTGCATCTCCACTAAAAAAGGTTTTGGCTTTATAATTAACACCCTCTTTAATATTCAGTACATTATTTTCAAATTTTAGTTCTGTTAATCCCCCTTTGAAGAATGAAGCAACACTTCTACCTATAAAATTTTTATTTTTAATATTATTCTTAGTTTGAATATGATTATTTGTATTTATATTATTTATCTTTCCTTTAGGTCTTATATTTTTATTATTGTTTGTATCAATTAAACTTCTTAAAAAACTTGGTATGGTTAGATTTGTCATATTAACGCCCCCTATGTAAATTCATTCCACATTATACATATCGTAGTAAATAGTGATTGCTTCAAATAATTTATTACAAAAAATAAAAGGCAACTACTGAGAGTTACCTTGTTTAGCTAATGCGACTTAATGTATATTAATCTTTTAATGGTGGGTATTTTAAATTTTTTTCCTCATATTCGCTTAAAAAATTTCCACCCCAGGTTTTTTCTTTTATCCACTGAGCATTCATTTTAGAAGCCGAAAAACCAATGTTACCCTTATAATAATCAAACTTATAATAGATTTCTGGGTCTTCATCTCTAATTGAAATCATATAATTATACCCGCCATTTTTCCAATCTTTACCAAAATCTTCAACTACAATGTCATTCCTAGATATTCCTTGATTATCTATATAATCAAAAATAGCTTTTTTAGCAATATACCTTCTTGTACAAATCCATATTATAATTGAAATTAAAATTAAAATTGAAATTGTTATGAATGTTATTATTTTCTTTCTTTTATACTTTAATTGATTATACCATTTTATAATACTATGCATATATTACCTCCAAATCAGGTACATACCCTTTATTAAAGCAATAAATTAATCCATATGTCGATACAATACTAGTTGTATCTTTCATTACTAGTATATCACCAGTTCCAAACTTTTCCTCCTTTAAATATACCATAAATTGCGAAACACTTAACTTCGGTTGAATGCTTACAAATGTATACGAATATACATTTATTTATTTGCATATAATTAAAAAATATTATTATTTTGATTAAATATATCATTCAAATTAACCTTTTTACTCTATTATAATTTCTTACCATAATCTCTCAACGTGTTTATAATTTTTAATATTTATCTACTAAAAAGTTATTTAGGATAAAATTAGGTGTTTGCTCTAGAATATAACCCATAATTTGTTTCACATTTCTTGCTTTATAATATTCCGTACTTTTAATTTCTTGAAAAAACTGATTAGCTAAATCATCAAAACTTCTATCTGTAATTGTTTTATTATTTGCTTTAGCTATTTGTGCAAATTGTAATTCTTTATTTCTCATATAATTTGCAAAAGAATTTAATATAAAACTTTTAAATTCTTCATCAGATGGAAAATATCCATTATTAATCTGTTCTCTTATTTCTTCACCAATAACTCTTTTTTCTTCTTCATCCTGTACAAGTTGTGATTCTTCTTCTTGATTCTCTTGCAATCCTTGTTCTCTTGCTTGTTCTACCTCCAATTGCTTCTGTTTTTCAATTTCTTGTTGCTTTTTAACTTCTTCCTCTTTCTTCTTTTCTTGCTTCGCTTTTTCTGCTTGTTCTTTTTGCATTGCTATTTTAGTTTCTTCAATGGCTTTTCGTTCTGCATTTTGTACATATATACTTACACCATAACTTATCACTCCAATTATAATTACAGCAATAACTATAAATATTATTAATATCTTTGTTTTTTTATTCATTTTTAAACTTCCTTTATTAGTAACCCTTAAATTCTCAAATTTACTCTATCAAATGGCTCTTTATATGTTAAAAATATTTATCAATAGTAAAATATAAATTTCCTATTTTAAATTAAACTAAATTTTATTTATACAAAAGAAACTCTACAATACCTTCTATTTTTTATACATTATATATACAATTATAATTTTTACTTTTTAATTTTCAAATCAGTTAGGATGTTTTATCCTAACTGATATACATATTATATTAAAATAATACTCATTAATTAATTCTCCTCATTACACTTTAATTATATTTTAGTTTAGATTAGTTATGAAATATGCCGGTGATTGGTTATATATATACATTTTCAAAGCCTCTAATTGATTATTTTGATATTCATATGTCATTTTTACAGCTTGTAAGCATCCATTTAATGTTTCTTCAACTTTCGGATTTCCATTTTTACGCATTCCATCTAATGTACGTATAAACGGAGGATCATTATAACTATATACTGCTCTTAATATTATTTCTTTAATTTGTTCATCTGAAATAATTGAAGATTGATATTGTTTTTGATCTTGTTCTATTCGTTCTTGTTGTTGTCTTTCTTGCTCAGCCTGTTCTGCTTCTAATTGTTTTTGTTTTTCTATTTCTTTTTGTCTTTTAGCTTCTTCATCTTTTTTCTCTTGCTCTTTTTCCTTCAATCCATTTGAACCATTCTCTACCAATATATCTACTATTTCCTTTTCTTTCAATCTGTCAGCGATTTGAAAAGGTGTTTCTGCATAATTATCTTTTTTATTAACATCCGCTCCTAATTCTATTAATAATTTAACTACTTCAATATTTTTTTCTTTTACTGCAATATTTAATGGTGTTTCTCCAAATAGCTTCTCTCCATCTCCATATATACCATTAATATCAGCTCCAAATTTTATTGAATTCTTTATTTTTCTTACATCACCTTCTATTATAAAATATGATAATGGTTTATTTTTATATTGACTTATATCAACTAATCCTACTATACCAACAATTATTCCTATTGTTATAAAACTACCAAATATCATATGCTTTTTTCTAACTTTTCGTTGTTTCTCTTGATGCTCCTTTTGTTTTTCTTCTAATTCTTGTTCTCTTAATACTCTTTCTTTTTCTTCTTCTTCTTCAATCCTTTTTTCTTCTTTAATTTCTTCTAGAATTTTTTCTCTAGATAATGCTGTAAATACATATTCTTTATCTAATCCACAACGAACACATTTTTTTACATTTTCATGATTAGGTCTTCCACATACACACCCCCATAAGTTATTATATTCCTTAGCATAACAAATTCCATCCTGTGTATGTTTTCTTAATACTCTAATTTCATCCTCTTCTTTTATGTTTTCAACTTCTACTTCTATTTTATTTGCTTCATTCTTATAAATAAATTTTCCTCCATTAAAGGAAACTTCTTTTATTGTAATATCTAATTTTCTTATATCCTTTTTAGGTAACAATACAGGATACATATTCTTAAAACTACTTCCTAATTGTCCATTCAAATCTTGTATACAACATGTAAATTTATCATTCCCATCAACCTTTATTAACTCATTAAATGAATTAAATCCCTGTAACTCTAATATTATAGCTGAAATTACACCTTGATTTAAATTTCTAAATGAAATATTGAAATATACATTCTCATTGTCCTTTGATAGTATTTCATATCTCAAAATTTCAACTGGTGAATTTAAGTCAAAAATACCCTCAAAAGAATTGCTACTTACAATCTTATATTCTGATTTTTTTGCAACACTATTATTATTGCTTATATTGGTATTACTATTATAATTTATATTATTCTCTTCTGGTAATGATATAGCATGAAGCATTGCTATAATCCAAAGGAAAAATCCATATATATACCAAGTTCTAAATTTCTTTCCTTTTCTTTTTGCAACATTAGCTGGTAAAATTGCTAATACTCCATTAATTGGAATTACAATACACAAACAAATTATATCTATTTCCAAGTTGTCTCCCCCTTTATGTAAAAAATTATTTCTCTCATGAAAATTTTAACTCTTTAGGATATTAATGTACACAAATTCGACAAACTTAGAATTAAATATCTATTATTAGACAAACTATATATTCTATAAAAATCATATAGTTTAGCTAATGTGACTTATTTTTATATCAAGTACAAATATTAGTTCATCTTTTCTTTTTCAACATATAAAATAACCTTGCTTTTACTTTACAATCCTAGAATAAAATTCAATATTACATTTAATTTTAATATTTACAATTTATTAAATATTATGTTAATATAACAATGTATGATTTAAGGGGGATGAAGATGGCATTAATAAAATGTCCCGATTGTAGCAATGATGTATCTGATAAAGCAAAAGTATGTATAAATTGTGGCTGTCCACTTGAAATGGAAAAAGCAAATGGTCATGTAAAAATTAAATTGCCACAAGCTGATACTATATTTTTTACATCAGCTAAAATATCAGATAGTTCAGGAAATATACTTTGGAGTGGTAAATTAGGACAAATTGCAGAATTAGATTTAAGCAAAACAACAACAATAATTATTGATTGTGGTTCTTTAAATGAACCATTAAAAGCTGAAATAGATCCACGAGGTAATCCTAGATTTTCTCTTGCACTACAACCTGGAGTACATTGGAAAGGGCATTACATGCTTAATAGAGTTGATGTAATTGATTCTGAATAAATAAAAAATAAAGGTAGATTATAAGTGTTTAAAATGTACCCTATAGGATAGACAATATAAAAAAAGTCTATCCTATAGGGTACTTTTGTGTATAATTAATTAAGAATGTCTTAAATTAGGCGAAATATAATGAGCAAAAAATTATTTACTAAAGAAGAAATAGAAATACTATCTAATAATATATTTGTAAAAAAGATTAGTGCTAAAGGAATTACTTATTCAGATGAATTTAAAAGATTATTTATAGCTGAAAATGAAAAAGGAAAACTTCCAAGACAAATATTCGAAGAATGTGGATTTGATATAGATATTATAGGTATGAATCGTATTAAATCGTCAGCAAATAGATGGCGTACGACTTATCAAAAAAGTGGGGTGTCTCAACTCCAAGATACTCGAAAGTTCAATACTGGAAGGCCTAGTGAGCGAAATCTATCTATTGAAGAAAAATATGAAAAGTTACAAGCTAAGATTAAACTATTACAAGCTGAAAATGAATTGTTAAAAAAGTTAGAACAGCTAGAGAGGGGAGTGAGTGTTCAGAAGTAAGATTGCTAACTCAAGAAAAATATATCATTATAAATTCAATAATTGAGAAATATAAACTTAAAAATATGGTTAGTTATTTATGTGAATTATCTAATGTTTCTCGTTCTGGATACTATAGCTATTTTTCTCCAAAGTCACACACTAATCGTGTATCATGCGAAGAGCATGATTTAGAAAGTTATAATAATATATTAATGGCATTCAATTTCAAAAATCGTAGAAAAGGTGCCAAACAGATTAAGATGACTTTAGAAAATGAATTCAATATTATTTACAATCTAAAACGCATTCGAAGAATAATGAAAAAGTATAATATATTTTGTCCTCATAGAAAACCTAATCCATATAGAAGAATGATGAAATCTACTAAAGAACATTCAGTCTTGCCAAACTTGTTAAATAGAGACTTTAAGCAAGAAACACCTGGAAAGGTGCTGCTTACAGATATAACATATCTATTTTACAATAATGGTCAAAAGGCTTATTTGTCCACCATTTTAGATGCTTCTACCAATGAAATATTAAGTTATAATTTATCAAAGAGTCTCAAGATAGAAATTGTGACAGATACTATTGAAAAACTTATGGCTTCAACTAATAATTTATTATCGTCAGATACATTTATTCATTCAGATCAAGGAGTTCATTACACTAGTCCTATATTTCAGAAACTAATAAAAAGTTATAATATAGGACAATCCATGTCTAGAAGGGGAAACTGCTGGGATAATGCTCCGCAGGAATCATTTTTGGGACACTTTAAAGATGAAACAAATATTAAAAATTGTAATACATTTGAGGAATTATTATGTGAAATAGATGATTATGTTAATTACTATAATAATTATCGAGGCCAATGGCATTTAAAAAAGATGACTCCTGTTAAATACAGAAATCATCTTCTTAGTTCTGCCTAGACTTTTTTTAAACTGTCCTTGACAAAGGGTACATTTTAATTAAAGCAGCTCTTTATTTCTATATTAGTTTTTGATTAAATATATCATCCAAATTAACTTTTTTTACTCTATTATAAATTTCTTCACTATCAATTGAATAAAGTCCTGTTTCTTCCATTCGTTTAAAATATTCTGCACCTGCAAATGTGTATCTATTTCTTCTACCTTCTTTAGTTTTAACTTTTTCATTTGCATATGCAATTAAGTCTCCTATAGCAATAGTTCTTGGAAGTATTAAAAGTGGCATTCCAAGATAACTTCTTACAGCATTATGACCTGCAAGACTACCAGTGCATATTGCCTCGGTATGACCTACAAATAGTCCACTCTTCTCTCCACCACAGAATAGGTTGGATATTCCATCAACTTTCATATCATCACCCCGTGGAGCAACTGATAGATATCTTATGGAGTTTCCTTTTCCACCAGCATACGGATCTACAAACTTAGCATCTTCAAGTCCTTTAATTTTTCTTAATTTCTCTAATGGATAGTATGAAGTCATAAGTTTTGCATGTCCTGTATCTAAAAGAATTATATTTTCTGCAAATTCTTTTAGTGCATATTGTTGACATACTTTTTGTTTTAATTTATCTAAGTTTACATCTTCTTTAGGAACTGTTAACACTACAACTCCAGTTTCATCTAGTTGTTTTACAATTTCATCAGATAATGTTTCTTTTGCAAGCTTACATGAACCACTAAATGCTCCAAATACATCTTCATCTCTCTCACCTTTAATATCTTCAACACCGGCTCTATAACTTACACTAATCCTTGGTCCAAAAGATGGGCATCTTAATATACACATTGAACATCCATTACCATATCTTAAGCAGTTACCCATAGGTCCTGTTGAACCAGTTGTTTCAACAAATACATCACCACTTATAAAACTTCCATCACTTATATATACACCTGTTATTTTATCTTCACTTTTTTCTACATCTACGACTCTTGTAATTAATCTTACATCTATTCCTAAACTTTTAACATATCTTCTAACATCAGGTTCTATTTTGTTAACATCATAAAGCCAGGCATGTTTATGACCTGGAAAATCTATATTTTTGTGTCTAGTATTTCTATCTGTTATATTGATTAAATCACCAGCACCTAGTGCTAGTAATTCTTCAGCAGCAGTATACCTTCCATTATTTCTCATTATACCGCCAACATTGCCTAGACCTAATAATAAATCAGTTTTTTCAATTAATGTTACATCTGCTCCAGCTTTTTTTGCAGTTATAGCAGAAGCTACACCAGACCATCCACCACCAATTACGACAACCCTCACAGATTTCTCCTCCCTTCCAAAATGTATTTAGGATCAGCTTGTAGTTTACAAAGTCTTCTTAATTTGTCATCATTGTTTGTTATAGTACAGCATCCACAAACGCCTTCTCCACAACACATTTTTTCATTATTGCAACAAGAAAATTTTATATCTTTATTGTGAGCTTCTACTATTCTCATAACTTGATAATTTAAAATATCTGCAGCATCACAATGAACAATGGCAAAATCATGTTCCATTAATACATGTTCTAAACTTTTTTTAAACTTTCCGCTTAATAAACCACCATCTATAATAGTTTTACATTCTATTACTTCATCTGCATATTTATCTAATTCCTCTTTTATAAATATATTTTCAAAAGGAGCCTTATCTATCATAACTATAAGTTTATTATTATTGTGTTTTAATTTCTCCATAACTGGTAATAATGGTGCCTGACCAATTCCACGAGCTATAAGTAAACATATTTTATTTTTACACTCCATAATTGGATTAAGTCCCAATATTCCATTCCAAAAAGGACCTTTTACTAAAAGTGATTCATTTTCATTTATTTTGCCTAACTCTTTTGTTTTCAGTCCTTTTATTTCTATTGCAAAAGTTAATGTATCATTTATAGGGTCATTTTCCATAACAGATACTGGTGTGTTATAAGTGCTCTCAGTATCTTCCTTTCTTAAGAAAACAAAACTTCCAGGATTAACAAGTTCACTAACTAATTTTTCACTAGCAGATATTTTTAAAATTAATAATTTATCATCTATTATTTTCTTTGATACAACGTTACACTTTTGATATTTTCTGCCTGGTTTGCTTTCAAAATTATTTGTAACAAATTCATGGTATATACAAACCCCATTCCAATTGCAACAGTCACAAAAATCCTTACCATCCAAATGTGAACAAAGAATACAATTTCCTGATTCAGCTAAATGGCAAGGACAAAATTCACTACCGCAGTCTATGCAAGTATAAGGTTCATAACTCATACGGTAAACCTCCTGTAATACTCTACTATTAGAATATTTACAATAGAAGTATTTTGTTACATTTTATACCTTAAATAATAATTTATATTTTCTATCTTCAAATTAACAAACTTTTAAGAGATTTTTCTATAAGTGTTATACTAATTTACTATGATAATTTACTTTAATAAAAGAATATACAATAATTTAAATTTGATAAAATCACATAATAAATTATAATTTAATTAGGGGTGATAATTATGAAAATTAAAAAATCTATTATTTGTAATGAAGCTATTTTTTCTGATAATGAAAAATATAGGTATAAGTTAACTAAAATTTGGGATGAACATAAAAAGAAAGCTATAATTATAATGGTAAATCCAAGTAAGGCTAGTGAATTAAAGAGTGATAGAACTGTGACTAACGTAACTAATTTCTTAGTAGACCATGACTATGGTGGATTAATTATTTTAAATCTTTTCGCATACATGTCTTCTTATACCACTGAGCTTTCAAAACGTGAAAATCAGTATGAATTGAAAAATATAGATTATATAATCGGATCATTAAAAGAATGTAATACAGTTATAATTGCTTGGGGAAGCGATAATAAAAAATATATTACTGAAAAAAGAAAATTAGAAAAAATTCTCGTTCAATATAATGAGATAAATTTAAAATGCTTTAAAGATGATCACGGCAAAAAAAATAGACATCCTCGTGATTTAACTGATAAATGGGTTTTAGATGACTATACTTTTAATTTTATTTAATAAAGACAAATTAAACAAAATCCAATGTCATTTTATAAACTAATGACATTGGATTAAATTCTGTCTATTTCTTAAATATTTTATCTTTTATTACTTTAAATAATGGGTTTTTGTTTACTTCATTTTCTGATAATAGTTCCTCATATAGTATTTTTCCTTTTTCATCACTTATTTTTACACTACCTATTTTTTTGTTTTTTTCTACAGGCGCTTTTAAATTTGTTGGTGCATCAACTTCTATGTTTAGTTTTTCATTTTCTTTTACAGGTAGTACTATGTCTTTTTGACATACTAGCTTTAACTCTTCTTTTCCATTTTCCACTTGAAGATTTTTTAATGTTTCTCCTTGTGATATTACTTTTTTATAGTCATAATTTTTTTCTACATATTCATATATTTTGCGTGTTTCTTCCCATCTTGGTGTACAGTTTAATGTGACTATTATTATGTCTCCCTCTCCCATATTAACTGAAGATACTAAACATTTTCCTGCTCCACCTGTATATCCTGTTTTTACACCATTAGCATTAGGCATTTGATATAAAAGTTTATTTATATTTTGATAGTCTCTTGTAAAACCATATTTATCTTTTGAAATTGTTTTTGATGAAACTATTTCATGAAATTTAGGATTTTCTTTAGCCTTTTTTGTGGCTAATGCTAAATCATATGCTGTGGAATAATGATTTTGACTATCTAGTCCATGAGGTGATTCAAAATGTGAATCTAAAATTCCAATGGTTAATGCATATTCATTCATCAATTTGCAAAATCCCTCTACAGAACCACCAATTCCTTCTGCTATTGCTATGGCTGCATCATTCCCTGATTTAAACATAAGTCCATATAAGAGTTCATGTAGCTTAATCTTCTCTCCAGCCTTATATCCTACAGTAGAACCTCTAACCGATGCTGAATTTTTAGATATTGTAAATTCATCATCTAAATTACCACAATTTAATGCAACTAATGCAGTTACTATTTTTGTTGTGCTGGCCATAGGTACAATAGAATACCCATTTTGTTCAAATAGCACTCTACCACTTATACTATCTATCGCAATTGCACTTACTGCATCTACCCTTAAATCTTTAGCATAAGCAACTTTTGTAAAATTTATGGACATCATCATTGATATCATAAAAATAGATATAATTCTTATGTATTTTTTCTTCATCTAAATTCACCTCTAAATACTTTTTTATAATTGATTATTATTCTTCAAAATGACAATAATTATTTTATAAAGATAAAAAATTTATGAATATTTTACTTTAATATGGTTAGTCTTATTACTAATAAGATTGGAGGAGTATAATGAAAATTTTTTTATTAATCTTACTAGTTATCATACTGATATTATTTTGTCCTATTCCTCTAAAAATAAAACTAAATTATATAAATAAAAAATTAGAAATTTACATATATAAAAAGAAGTTGAATTTAGATAAATTAAATCAAAAGAAAGAATTAAATAAAGAAAAACTTGAACATAAATCTACATCTAAAGATGAAAAAGTGAGTAAAAAACTTTTTTCTAATATAGATGTTAAATCATTTATTAAAAATCTTATAAATAACAGATTTAAAATAAACCTTAGATTTAATTGCAATTTAAATTACTCTTTTCCCGATGCTGCATTTACCGCTATTGCATTTGGTTATAGTCATCAACTTTTTGTTTTAATTTATGGTCTTTTAAAATTATTTTTTAATGTTAATGATTTTAAATATGATGTAAATTACGAGTTTAATAAAAATTACATTAATGTGGAAATAGAGGGTATATTTTTTATAAGTTTTGCAAAGATTATCTATATATGTTATTTAGCAATAAAAAGCACTAAAACTGATAAAAAACAAGTAACAAATTTACATACCGTTAAGGAGGATATTTAAAATGAATGGACATCCAATAGAAAATTTAATGAGAAGTACTATGGAAAATATTAAAGATATGGTTGATGTAAACACTATAATAGGCGACCCTGTAACTTCATATGATGGAACAGTTATAATCCCTGTTTCTAAAGTATCTTTTGGTTTTGGTTCTGGGGGTTCTGAGTTTGAATCTAAAAATTCAAAAGATTCTTTAACTCATCCTTTTGGAGGGGGTTCTGGTGCTGGTATAAGTATAAAACCAGTAAGTTTTTTAATTGTTAAAGGTGAATCTGTTAGATTATTGTCTGTTGAACACACAGATAACTATGACAAACTTATCGAAAGTGTACCACAATTTTTTGATATGATAAAAGATTTCTTTAATAAAGATGAAAAAGAATCTAAGCCTTCTTCTCACTCTCATGAAAGTGAATGTTGTTGTGCCGACAAAATAGAACCTGAGTATAAAAGTACAGAAGAGGATTTAGATATTTAATTTATAAATCTACTTTCTTATAATTTTATTAAAACTTAAGGGAAGTCATGTGACTTCCCTTATTTTATATATAATATTCAACTAAATTACTCTAAAAATTTAATAAATAACTTCATTTTCATTCTGTATTCATGTATAAACTAATTAGTAATATTATTCTCTACTTCTTTCTCAATATTTTCATTTGGAGCATCTTCTTCTATATTAAAACTTTCTAAGTCAGGTAATTCTTCAATATTTCCAAAATCAAAATATTTTAAGAATACATCAGTTGTTGAATAAAGATTTGGTCTACCTACTACTTCTTTTTTTCCACTTTCTTTTATTAAGTTCTTATCTAAAAGTGTGTAGATTGCTCTATCACTCTTAACACCTCTTATTTCCTCTATTTCAACTCTCGTTATAGGTTGTCTATATGCTATTATAGCTAGTGTTTCTAATGCAGCCTGTGATAATGACTGTCTTACATTAGTTTTTAATAGTTTTTCCATGTATTTTGAATTTCTTGGCTTAGTAACAAATTGATATTCCTTATTATTCTTTATTATCTTAAGTCCTCTGCTTTCATCTTCTTTGTAAAGCTTTATCATATCTTTCATTATGCTTTCAGTGAAATCAATAGAACATTCTATTATTGATGCTATTGTGTTTATACTCACAGGATCTCCCGTTACATATAATAATGATTCAATGATTGAATAATATATTTTTTTTCGTGAAACTTCTTCTATTTCTATTTGTTCTCTATACTCATTACTCATTATCTAAATCTTCCCCTTCAGTTTCATCTATTTTTTCTATGTATATATCCGAAAAACTTTTTTCTTGAGTAACCTTTACAGTTTTTATTTTTATTAATTCTAAAAGTGCTAAAAATGTAACTATTACCTCTCCCTTAGAATTATATTTCTTTATAAGTTTAGTAAAATGAATTTTAGGATAACTTCTCATTAATGTGGTAAGCTCTGTCATTTTATCTTCTATCTTAAAAGTTTCTATTTTTATTTTATCTTCAAAGAAAGTTTCACTTTCATTCATCTTATTTAAAAAATTATTTAATAGCTCATTATATAAATTATATAAATCTAGCATTGTTACATTTTTTAAAATGTCTTTAATATTTTCTTTTTTAGGAGTTCTTTCTTCTATAATTTCTGGTTTTTTACTAAAAACAGCACCTGTTTCTAACTGACGTTCACCTAAAAATGAAGCTACAAGTTTATATTTTTTATATTGAATTAATTTTTCAATAAGTTCTTTTGCTGCATCTTCTTCATTTGGTTCTTCTACCTTAGGTTTAGGTAATAATAGTTTTGACTTAATTTCTATTAATGTTGCAGCTATAACTATAAATTCTGATGTTATATCAAGATCCATCTCTTTCATTTCTTTTAAATAATCTAAATATTTATTTGTAATTTCTAATATCTTTATATCATAAATGCTCATCTCATTTTTCTTTATTAAATGAAGTAATAAATCAAAAGGACCTTCAAAATTTGTTATTTTTATATTTAATGACATAACAAGCTCCCTCTAGTTTTGGTAATTCAAAATTAATTTTAATTCTAGCATGTACACATTTTTTACATACATTTTATTATATCATAGTAAAGTCCTTTAGTGAACTGTAGGGTTTAACTCAAAAGTTATATTTTTATTATATTTATTTATAATGAAAAACTACCTTGGAAAATATTTTTCAAGGTAGTTTTTTGTTTATTCGAATATATTGCTTATGTTATCTTTTAAATTTCTAAAGAAGTGAGACTGTTTTATTTCTCTATCTGTGTATAGTTGAACTTTACCAATTAGTGTATCTCCTAAATAGTATTCACATTCTCCTACTACATCGCCTTCTTTATAATGTTTTTTGTCCATATCTAACACTATTTTTTTGCTTATTTCATTTTGTGAATTTTTTTCTACAGTTAAGTTAAATTCTTCAACAGATTTTGCTATAAAGAATTTATCACCTTTTTTATTTAAAGGAATTGTTTCTACTTCTTCATCTTTTCCTACTATTTTTTTACTTTCAAATCTTGCAAATCCATAATTCATTAATTTACTTGCTTCTGCATTTCTTATTTTATAGGTAGGTGATCCCATAACTACTGCAAGCATTCTTACATCATTTCTCTTTGCAGTTGCTGATATACAGTATTTTGCTTCCTCTGTGTATCCTGTTTTTAGACCATCACAGCCTTCATAAAATCTTACAAGTTTATTATGATTTACAAGTTCAATTGGTGTTTTACGTCCTTCACTTATAGTTTCCATATATATTGAAGAATATTTTAGGATGTTAGGATGTTTTAAAAGTTCTAGGGACATTGTAGCAATATCTCTTGCTGTACTTAAATGTCCTTCTATTGGAAGACCAGTACAATTTTTAAAGGTTGTATTTTTCATTCCAAGTTCCTGTGCTCTTTTATTCATCATTTCCACAAAAGCTTCTTCAGTTCCGCCAAGATGTTCGGCCATAGCGACTGCTGCATCATTTCCTGATGCTACTGCTATTCCTTTTAAAATGTCCTCTACACTTCTAACTTCGCCTTCATCTAGTATCATACTGCTTCCGCCCATACTTTTAACTTTTGCACTACAAACAATTTTATCATCTAATTTTAAATCTCCATTATCTATAGCTTCCATAGTGAGTAACATTGTCATTACTTTTGTTACAGATGCTGGAGCAAATTTTTCATCAGGATTTTTTTCATATATTACTTTTCCTGTAGATGGTTCTATAAGTAGTGCTGATCTTGCATCAACTTCCATTGGTTGTGATGTAGTTGCTTCTTGTTTCTTTTGTTCTTTTCCATCTTCTAATGCACTGACGCTAACTGGAATTGTTATTTGAAATAATAGCAATAAGCTTAAAACTAAACTTATAATCTTTCCTCTTTGCTTCATTTTTCTCCTCCTTAAAGATTAACTATTTAAGCTTATTTTTACCTAAAAAGAAAAATTTATTTATAATATTATCAATTAATTTATTAATGCAATGTATATATATTAAACTGTATTTTTTTATATAATATTTCATAAATTTAAGTAAGTGTCATACTATTATTTTTATATTTAAAAATTTAAAATTTCTATAAAAAAATGAAAGCTACATGTTTTATAGCTTTCATTCATATTTAAATTATTTTATTATGTCATGCACTAATGGTATGTTGTTTTCATAGTTTTCTACTATAACGTAATTTTCTATTACTCCTTTTTTAGCTTTTTCTATATTGCTTTCATTATTAGAGTGAATATATGCTAAAACATCTCCTTTTTTAACTTTATCTCCTCTTTTCTTATTTAAAACAATACCTACTGCTAAATCTATTTCTGATTCTTTAGTCGCTCTTCCTGCACCAAGTTCCATAGCTACAATTCCCATTTTATCAGAATGTATTTTCTTAACTACACCCTCTTCAGTAGCTTTAACTTCTACTACATATTTAGCTTTTGGAAGTTTAGTTGTATCATCTATAACTGAAGTATCTCCACCTTGAGCTTCTACAAATTCTTTTAATTTTTCTAAAGCTGAACCATTTTCTATAACTTCTTCTAACATTTTTCTTGCTTCTTCTTCAGTTGAAGCTTTCTCTGCTAAAATTAGCATTTGACTTCCTAATGTTAAACATAATTCTTCTAGATCTTTTGGTCCATTTCCTTTTAAAGTTTCTATTGCTTCTTCAACTTCTAAGGCATTTCCTATTGCAAATCCTAAAGGTTGATCCATATCAGATAAAACTGCTATAGTATTTCTATTAACACTTCTACCTATTTTAACCATTTCGTTTCCAAGCTCACGAGCATTTTCAACTGTTTTCATAAATGCTCCATCACCAACTTTAACATCTAAAACTATTGCATCAGCACCTGATGCTATCTTTTTACTCATTATACTAGAAGCTATTAATGATACGTTATCTACTGTCGCAGTTACATCTCTAAGTGCATATATTTTCTTATCTGCTGGCACTAAATGAGCTGTTTGTCCTGCTACAGCTATTTTATGTGTATTAACATTATCTATAAACTTTTCTTCACTCATTGCTACTGAGAAGTTTTCAAAAGTTTCTAATTTATCTATAGTTCCACCTGTATGTCCAAGACCTCTTCCTGACATTTTTGCAACTGGTACTCCTACTGCTGCTACCATTGGTGTTAATATTAAAGTAGTTGTATCACCTACTCCACCTGTGCTATGCTTATCAACTTTTATTCCTTCTATTTTACTTAAATCTATTACATCACCAGAATTAACCATAGCCATAGTTAAGTCTGCTGTTTCTCTCTCATTCATTTTTTTAAAGTATATAGCCATTAATAATGCTGACATTTGATAATCTGGTATACTTCCATTAGTATAGTTTTCTATTATAAAGTTAATTTCTTCTGTAGTTAACTCTTCTCCATTACGTTTTTTTAATATTAAATCATACATTCTCATAAAGCATTTCCTCCAACTGCTAACTATTTTGATTTTAAAATAGCTTTAAATTTTTTATATTAAAATTTAAAAGAAACTGATTTACAGTTTCATTTATAACTTAAACTTAATTTTATAAGGTTCTAAGTTTAAAAAGTCAACTTAGAACCTTGATTTTAAATATATTATATAGTTTCTATTATATTTTCAACTAAAGCTGTAAAGTCTTTCTTAACTTTAGCTGATGTTTCCATAACTTCTTCATGATTTAATGGCTGATCTAATATACCTGCTGCCATGTTAGTTATGCAAGATATTCCTATTACTTTCATTCCACAGTGTCTAGCTGCTATAACTTCTGGAACTGTTGACATACCAACTGCATCTGCTCCTAAAAGTCTTGCTAGTTTTACTTCTGCTGGTGTTTCATATGTTGGACCTGAGAACATCATATATACACCTTCTTGTAATTTTAAGCCAAGTTTTTCACCTATATTTTTAACAACTTTTGCATATTCTCTGTTATATGCTTCTGACATATCTGGGAATCTTGGTCCTATTTCTTCATCATTTTTACCTATTAGTGGATTATCTCCGCTGAAGTTTATATGATCTTTTATTATCATTAAATCTCCTGGTTTAAATGAAGTATTAGCTCCACCTGCTGCATTTGTAACCATTAGTGTTTCAACACCTAAGTTTTTCATAACATATATAGGTAATGCTAATGTTTGAATATCATATCCTTCGTAAAAATGGAATCTTCCTTGCATCATTATTACGTTTTTACCTTTTAATTTTCCAATTACAAATTGTCCTTTATGTCCTTGAACTGTTGACACTGGAAAGTTTGGTATTTCACTATATTTTATTACTGTTTTTTCTTCTATTGTGTCTGCCATATCTCCAAGTCCAGAACCTAATATTACTCCTATTTCTGGTTTGAAGTTTAATTTGCTTTCTATATAACTAACACTTTCTCTTATTTTGTTCATTTCCATACTATTGTTGCCTCCTAAAACAGTTTTATGTTTTAAATATTATTAATTTTTATTATTACCTATTATTTTATTATTTCTTTTAAAAAACTTTCTCCATTTAATTCATTGCTCACATTCAATAAATCTAATACAGTTTTTCCTATATCACAAAAGCTTTTTCTTATTCCTAAGTTAACATTGTTTTTTAAATTTTTTCCATATACAAGTATTGGAGTGTACTCTCTTGTGTGATCAGTTCCAGGTGTTGTTGGGTCACATCCATGGTCTGCTGTTAATATTAAAATATCTTCATCACCCATAGCTTCCATAATTTCTGGTAATTTTTTATCAAACTCCATTAATGCTTCAGCATATCCTTCTACATTGTTTCTGTGTCCAAATTTCATATCAAAATCAACTAAGTTAGTAAATATTAAACCTTCTTTATCAGTTTTCATATATTCTAAAGTTTTCTCAACACCATCCATATTATCTTTTGTATGAACTGCATCTGTAATACCTTTTTTATTAAATATATCTTCTATTTTTCCTACAGCCATTACAGCTTTATTATCTTCTTTTATATACTCAAGCATTGTTTTTTCAAATGGATCTATTGCATAATCACGTCTATTAGAAGTTCTTTTAAAATCTCCTTTTTCAGAACCTAAAAATGGTCTTGCAATAACTCTTCCTACCATTTTATCTCCAACAAGCATATCTCTTGCAATTTGACACATTTCATAAAGTTTATCTAATGGTATAACCTCTTCATGCGCAGCTATTTGGAATACACTGTCTGCTGAAGTATATACTATTGGGTAACCAGTTTTTTGATGTTCTTCACCTAGTTCATCAATAATAACTGTACCTGATGCTACCTTATTTCCTAAAACTTTTCTACCTATTTTGCTTTCAAATTCTTCTATAATATTTTTAGGAAATCCATCTGGATATGTTTTTAAAGGTTTTTCTAAAACAATTCCTCCAATTTCCCAGTGACCAGTAACTGTATCCTTTCCTTTTGATTTTTCCATTGCTTTTCCGTAACATCCCAAAGCATTTTCAACTGGTTTTACATTATGTATATCTATAATATTACCTAATCCTAACTTTTCCATATTAGGTAACTCAAATTTTTCTACTTTTTTAGAAATGTTAGCAAGTGTATTGCTACCTACATCTCCATATTCTTTAGCGTCTGGAAGTTCACCTACTCCAACACTATCTAAAACAACAAGTGTTACTTTTTTTGTCATCATTCATATCTCCTTTCTAAAATGGTTATCAAAATTTATATTAATTTATCCTTAAACTAAAACTAATATGATTGCCTATATTTTTAACATTTTGTAAAACAGGTAAAATTATCTTAACATTTTAGTTTAATAATGTACAAATTTGAAAAGTTATATATTTTTAATTTTTCTTAAAATATATTTAATATACCCTTATTTTAATACAAATAATAACCAAATTGAACAGTACATTATTTTAAAAATATCGAATAATGTTTGTGTTTTTAAAATAACACCAGTATCTGTCCTATTTCATAGTATATTAAGCTCTTGGATGAGCCTTTTTATATACTTCTTCTAGTTTATTTTGCCTTGAAATAAATGAATATATTTGTGTGGCCGTCATACTATTATGTCCTAGCAATTCCTGAACAGATTTTATATCTGCACCATTTTGAAGTAAATGTACTGCAAAAGAATGTCTTAATGTATTTGCATTTACATGTTTATTTATACTTGCATCTTCTGCATATTTTTTTATTATTTTCCAAAATCCTTGTCTAGTCATCTTTTGACCTTTACTATTTAAAAATATATAATCTAATTTATTTATATTTAATTCATCTCTAACTTCTAAATATTTTTTTAAATATTTAACTGCTATCCTACCAAGTGGTATTATTCTTTCTTCATCATGTTTTTCTTTAACTCTTATATATGAAAGTTCTAAATTTTTATCATACATAGTTAAATTTAAAAGTTCACTTACTTTTGTTCCTGTAGCATACATTATCTCGAGCATTGCTTTATCTCTAAGCCCTTTATAATCATCATCTGGTGCTTCTAATAACCTTTCAACTTCTTCTATAGTTAAAATTTCTGGAATTTCTTTTTTATTTCTAGGCAAATCATATGCTAAAGTAGGATCTTCATCTACAAATTTATTTATAACAAGATATTTATAAAAGTTTCTTATTGAAACAATATTTCTGATTATTGAAGTGTTAGCTTTTCCTTCTTTTCTTAGTTTTTCAACATACAATATTATTGCATCCGTGTTAATAGATTCTAAACTTTCTTCGCTCTCTTCTAAATAGGAAATAAAATTAGATATATCCCTAACATAAGCTTCAATAGTATTATATGATAAATTTTTATTTTGCATTTGTTCTACATATAGTTTTAGTAACTTATTCATAATAATACCTCTAATTAAAAATTTTTTAAAAAGTTTAAATTTATAAATGTAATTATATAACAACATATCCTGCTTATCAAGATTTTTGCTCATTATTTAAATATTATTGTACATTTTTTTATTAAAATTTCATTAAATTTGCTTTACAAAATAAATTAGTTGTATATAACAAATAATTCTTTGAAAATATAGAAACTTGTCTATATTTTCAATTCTTTTATTTCAAAATAACTTTTATTAAAAATGGACTAAGAAAAGATTCAAAAATTGCTCCTAAAATTATTATTCCAGTAAATACAATCATATTTCCTATATATTTTTTTATACTTAAATCACAAACAGTTCCTTTTCTTTTTATGCGATTTATAGAATATTTCATAGCTATTGCTGATGCTGCTGTTATACATGATATATATATTATATTTTGTGGAATCATTGCAAATATTGCTAATCTAATGCCTTTTTCAGCTACTTTAGAAATAAAAAAACTAAATGAAAAGCCTATAGTAAACCCCTTAATTATATTTATAATTAAAATTATTGGAATTCCTACTACTGTTATACCTAAAAATAAATAAGCTAATAAAAACATCATATTATTTTTTAATGCCTCAAAGAATACAGAAGCATTTCTTATTTCACCACTAGATCCCTTAAGTACCGTATCTATATATTTAGCAATACTTTCATTTTCATTTGCGCTTAAATATTTAACACAATATATCCCCATAATTACACCAATAGCAATAAATATAGCACTTAATAAATAAAATATTTTATTATCATCTAAACTTTTTGATATACCTTTGTTAATCATGATATCCTCCTTTTATCACGGACTACTTGTCCTAAAAATTTAACTGCTTTTTATAATTAGTTAAATAATCATTTTATAAGTCTTATCTATAGTTATGATATAATGTTTAATTCTATGAATATTTTATTTATTTAGCTATAGAAAAATGGAAGTAAATTTCAAAATCTACTTCCATTTAAATCTTTAGATTAAAGCCATGGCTGCAACAGTTTTTCCATCTATTATTTCGCCATTTCTAATTCTTGTTTTAACTTCATTTAGTTTAACTTCTTCTAATTCTATAAATTCATCTTCATCAAAATTTAGTTTACCTTCATATAATTCAGTAGCTTTAAATATATGAATTATTTCATTGCAAAATCCTACGCTTGTAGCTATTTTACCTAAGAACTCTAGTTTTTTTGCTTTATATCCAGTTTCTTCTTCTAGTTCTCTTATAGCAGCCTCTTTAGGATTTTCATTTAGTTCTAGTTTTCCAGCAGGTATCTCTGTTAAAATTTCATTTAACGCTTTTCTAAACTGTTTAACTAAAATTATAGTATTTTCATCTTTAAATGCTACTATAGCGACTGCCCCTACATGATCTACAATTTCTCTTTTACTTACTTTCCCATTAGGTAACTTTACATCTTCTACCCTAACTTTTATAACTTTGCCATCATATATACACTTACTATTTAAAGTTTCTTCATAAAATTCCATAAAAACACCCCTTATTAGCAATAATTAAATTTTTATATTATATATTTAAAGTTTTTACAAATGTTTAAGTTAATATTCTAAAATACTTAATCTAAACATCTACAATAATTAGGTACTTTTCCCTCATTCATAAGAACTTTTAAGTTTTGTTTTTCCCATTTAGAATAAAGCATTTCTAAGTATTCAGTACATAACTTTTTATCAGCTTCTATTGTTACATTGCTCATATCTATATCTTTCATGTCTCTTCTCTTATCTCTTAACTTCTTCATAGCAATTTTTAATGCACTATCTTTAACTAAAGCTTCTCCTTCATCACCAGTTATGTCATAATTCTTTATACCATCAATTTCTATGTTGTTTTCTAAACAAAATCTTATGTATTTCATACATTCTAATTTAATGTTAGGATTTTTATATAACCATACGTTAATTCTATTTAACATACCTAATCTGATTTGTTGTAATTGATAAAAACTATACTCACTGGCAATTTCTTCTTCATTTAAAACAAGATATAAAGATGTTTTGTTTTCTAAAGACTTTATTACTTCTAATGCCTTTTCTGCACTTATTTTAGGATTAGAATACTTAGATATATCTAAATTGTTTATAATTCCATAACATATTAACGCCATTTGAGTATGACTTAATTCTGCATTTTTTAAAGGTTCTATATTTAATCCCATTTCAATTGCATTTCTTATTACTGACATTTGAAAGTGATTATACTCTACATTAGTATACGCCTTTACATCTATTCCTTTTTTTATTCCTTTATATAACTCTTCTACCTGTTCAAATTTAAATCCATCATTAACATATTCTGAAAGATTTATGTTTTCTTTTAAACCTTCTAACATCAATTTCATCATTTTAGGTTCTAAAGTTGGATCTGCAATTGCTGAAGCACTAACTCTACTCATAAGAGCTTCCTTTAATATATTTATTTGTTCTTCGTAGAAATACTTGTTGCTAATTAAAACTTCTAAAACGCCTTCCAAACTACTAGAGAACTCTAAAGAACTCTCTGTTTTATCAAATAGTTTCATATCTTCCATACTTAATAATTCCCCTCCACGTAAATTATTTATATATATTCTTATATTTATGTGTTTTTAAAAATCTATATGAAAAAAGTATACCTAAAAAGAATATAAAAACATTCTGCCTAAAGGTACACCTCTCTTCAAAACATTATATTGTGCAAAATTAATCTTAATAAATTTACAATTTATAATAATAATTATAACATTATTAATTCTTCAATATGATTATACTACTATATTAAAATTTCTTTCAACCATAAATTAGTAATTACTTTACATATTAAGTTGTTTCATTCTTATAATATAATTCGTTGTTCATCTATACTACTTTAACAAAAAATATACTTCAATATTCAAATTAAATTTTCAATTTAAAACAAAGTATGTATTCACCTAGTTTCTTATATAAAATTAATTTTTACATTCTAATTATATTTTCTATAGAGAAATTTCCATTGCATATAAAAAAGGCTATAAATTTTTATAGCCTTTTTATTGAAATTATTTAATTATAGTTTTTCCACCCATATATGGTTGTAATGCAACTGGTATATTCACTGTACCATCTTCATTTAAGTTATTTTCTAAGAATGCAATTAACATTCTTGGTGGTGCAACAACTGTGTTATTTAATGTATGTGCAAAATATTTATTTCCATCGTCTCCATTAACACGAATTTTTAAACGACGAGCTTGTGCATCTCCTAAGTTAGAACAACTTCCAACTTCAAAATATTTCTTTTGTCTTGGAGACCATGCTTCTACGTCTATAGATTTAACTTTTAAGTCAGCTAAATCTCCTGAACAACATTCTAATGTTCTAACTGGAATATCTAAAGAACGGAATAATTCTACTGTGTATTGCCATAATTTTTCAAACCATTCTTTACTTTCTTCTGGCTTACATACAACTATCATTTCTTGTTTTTCAAATTGGTGAATTCTATATACTCCTCTTTCTTCTATACCATGAGCACCTTTTTCTTTTCTAAAACATGGAGAATAAGATGTAAATGTTTGTGGTAAAGATTTTTCTGGAACTATTGTATCTATAAATTTACCAATCATAGAGTGTTCGCTTGTTCCAATTAAATATAAATCTTCATCTTGAATTTTATACATCATCGCTTCCATTTCATCAAAGCTCATTACTCCAGTAACAACTTCACTTCTAATCATGAAAGGTGGAATACAATAAGTAAATCCTTTATCAATCATGAAATCTCTAGCATAAGAAATTACAGCTGAATGAAGTCTTGCAATATCTCCCATGAAATAGTAGAAACCATTTCCAGCAACTTTTCTAGCAGCATCTAAATCAATACCATTAAATTTGTCCATTATTTCAGTATGATATGGTACTTCAAATTCTGGAACTACAGGTTCTCCAAAACGCTCTACTTCTACATTTTCGCTATCATCTTTTCCAATTGGAACACTAGGATCAATAATATTTGGTATTACCATCATTATTTTTTTAATTTTCTCTTCTAATTCTGCTTCTTTAACTTCTAAAGCTGCAAGACGTTCTGCACTTTCTGCAACTTTTCTCTTAACTTCTTCTGCTTCTTCTTTTTTTCCGTCTTTTAATAAACCACCTATTTGTTTTGAAAGCTTATTTCTATTAGCTCTTAATGCTTCTGCTTCTGTTTTAGCATCTCTATTTTCAACATCTAAAGCAATTACCTCATCAACTAATTCTAACTTCTTAAGTTGAAATTTATTTTTAATATTCTCTTTAACAATCTCTGGATTTTCTCTTACAAATTTTAAATCTAACATTTTTGCTCCTCCTATAAGTAAAAAACTTTAATTTATTTTTATATAACAAAAAAATCCTTCACTCCCTATATATGGGACGAAAGATTCCGTGTTGCCACCCAAATTGCCAACTTAAATAAAGCTGACCACTCAAATAGTAATATAAAGGTTACCAACCTCTCAATTCATCATTGACAGCTCCGAAAGTGGAAAGATTTAACCTTTCACCGATTTGCACCATCCATCGGCTCTCTAAAGAAATTTATAAATCGTAGCTTTCATCTTTGCTGATTCTCATATTTTTTATTAATTATAACTCTTTTATAATTAAATTTCAAGAATAAATAAAAAAATTATTATAATAATTTTTTAAATTCAAATTTATCGCCATAAATTGTATTTTAATGAATTAAATAGTAATATTGAATATAAAGAAATAAACATATAAATCTTGTGTTAGGAGTGAATTTTATGGATTATTATGGAACTATAGGACCTTCTTGCGAAGATACTAAAATTCTAGAAAAATTATTTAGAGCAGGAATGACCGGTGTTAGAATAAATCTTTCTCATAAAACTATAGATGACTGTGAATGCTATATTAAAAATATTAAAGAGGCTTCTAAAAATTGTGGTATTAAAGAAAAAATTCTTATTGATATTCAAGGACCTGAATTAAGAATTGGAGATTTAAGTAAACCTTTAGAACTTAAAAGTCAAGATTACATACACTTAGGTACTAATGGTATACCTGTTCCAAAAGTTATATTCTCATATTTAAAAGAAAACCAAGAAATTCTTTTAGATGATTCTCTAATACTATTACAAGTAATTTCTTTTAATAATAATTCTGCTAAATGTAAAATTCTTAGAGGCGGTGTTTTAAATTCAAGAAAAAGCATTGCATTATCTGGTGTAGATATAGATAATGAAACTCTTACATCAGAAGACTATGATAGCATATCTAAAATCAACCAATATGGTATCACAGGAATAATGCTTCCCTTTGTAAGAAACAGACATGATTTAATTACATTAAAATCAGCTCTAAAAGATGCTAATGCTAACCAAACTACAATACATGCTAAAATTGAAAATCAAGATGGAATAAATAATTTAGAAAGCTTTTTAGACCTAACAGATGAAGTCATAATTGCAAGAGGTGATCTTGGGAACTCCCTTGGACTATACTCATTATTAAAAGCTCAAAAAAACATTTCTAATCTTTGTAATAAACATAATAAAAATTTTATGGTTGTAACTCAACTACTACACTCAATGATAAATTCTCCAGTTCCAACAAGAGCTGAAATATCAGATATATTCAACGCAACTTTAGATGGAGCATCGTCACTTATGCTCACTGGGGAAACTGCAATAGGTAAATATCCTATTGAAGCCATGACTTACTTAGTAAATACCTCTAAAGAAGCACTTAAATATAAACATGAGCTACTGCACAATAACTAGAAATTAGTTAAGAGCAATAGCTCTTTTCTATTTTACTTATAATTTATAATTAATATCAATTTTAAATTTTATTTTCAATAACTTTTACTTCGTTATTAGTTCCAACTATAATAAAATTGCACATATTAATAAATAATCCTATTTCTAAAACTCCAGGTATTCTGCTAATTTTACTATAAATATCACTAATATTTATAGGCTTTCCTATATGCAAATCAACAATATAATTTCCATTATCAGTTATAAAAATTTTATTTTCTTTTATTCTTATTATAGGCTTTAAAGAGTAATTTTCTAACTTTTTAATTGTATGTTTACAGCCATATGGCAATATTTCAACTGGTAGTGGAAATTCACCAATATTCTCAACAAGCTTGCTATCATCCATAATCCATATCACTTTTTTAGCCAAATTAGCAACAATTTTTTCTCTGAACAATGCACCCCCACCACCTTTAATAGCATTAAATTCTCTATCAATTTCATCTACCCCGTCTATTGCTAAATCAATTTTATCTACTTCATCTATTGGAACTAATGGAATTTTTAACTCTTCTGCTAAAATTTCTGTACTTTTTGAAGTTGCAACTGCTTTTAATTTCATGCCTTTTTTAACTAATTCTCCAACTTTATTAATCATATAATATGCTGTTGAACCAGTTCCTAACCCTAATATCATCCCATCCTTTATATACTCTACTGCCTTTTCTCCAGCAATTTTTTTCTTATTCATCATATCCTCCTAAATAATCTGAATTTCACCTTAAATTCTCTACATGTACTATTTATAATAAATTGTTAATTCAAATTCTTAATTCTTTATTCTATTATCATTTTTACATTTTTAATTATTTCAATAATTTTTTTGATCCAAATAATACTAGACTTTACATAAATATTATTTTTTAAAACAATTAATAATTTATACTATAAAATATATAAGCTACTAAGTTTAAATTTTACTCAGTAGCTTTTGTATATTACTATTTAACATTTAGTGTCCAAACTTTTTTACATATAGCACCTTGACTATCATGTCTAATCTCTGGTTTTTTTATGTTACACTCATCTAATTGTTTATACTCTAAACTAACCATTCTTTTTAATTGAACCCATTCATCTGTATCTAAATTAATTAAATCATAATCATCATTTCCATTACTCTCAATAGTTACAAAATAATTATTATTTCCTTCTCTAACATTAATACACTCATAATACTTAGGCTTACAAGAATTACTGCCCCAAACCATAACATCTTTAACCAACATATTTATCCCTCCATATAACATTAGTAATTATACCATTCTACATAACTTTCAATATTCCTTTAATAAAAACTTCTAACTCTCTTAGTATTCTTCAACACTTCATTTTTTATTTATATTCTTAAAATAATTTGAATTGCTTGTTTATATGTTAATTTCAAATTATGAATTGATGATTCAAAAATAAAATTTTGATTTATATAAAAAAATGGATTGATAATTTAATATCAATCCATTTATAATTATTATTTCTTTTCAAGACCTTTCTTTAAAGATGTTATAGATTTTTCTGAAATTCCACCACCAGATTTAATTATTGTGTTACCACTTCTTTTATTAATTATATCTTTTTGCATTGGACTTAAATCATTTCCAACAATTATTACAGGTCCATCATTTAAAGCTGCTACAACGCCTGCTGATAATGCATCAACTAATGGCATTCCTTTTGACACATATACATTATTTAAATCATTTTTGAAAAATTTATCTATAATTATAGCATTAGTTTCATATCTATTACTTCCACCTAATCTATTATTATATATATTTTCAGATGTGATTTCATTTACATGATTTAACACACTATTACTAATAATTCCCTCTCCACCAATAATATACGCACTTTTTAAATTTTTTGATTGTAACCAATTATAAGTCTCTTTTTCAAGTGCATTTTTTTGAGTCAAAATTATAGGCATTTTATCTCTTGCTGCTACTGCTGAAATTGATAATGCATCAGCTTCTCCCAATCCATTACTTACGACTATATTTTCTACACTATAACAATTTTTATCTATATATTGAGCAATTTTTAATGATGTATCATATCTATTGCTACCACCAAGTCTTTCAATATTAGCTATTCCTAATTTTTTAAGTTGATTTTCTACATCTTTATGAATTACTCCTATTCCTCCGGCTATAATAGCATTTGTTGCACCTAGTCTTCTAATCTCATTTTTAGTTGATTCTGGTATAATTCCATTTGTAGATAACAAAATAGGAGCTTTTTTATATGCAGCAAGTGGAGTTACTGCCAATCCATCAGCCAAAGAGTCTCCATTAACTATAACTACAGTGTCACTTGACTCAAATTGTAATTTACTAAGCTCAACAGATGTTTCATATCTATTAATACCACTCACAGATTTAACTACTATTTCTTTATTAGCAACACATACAACTATATCTTTACTTGCAATATTTCCATCACTATCTTTTACACTATAATTTAAAGTATAATTTCCAACTTTATTTGAATCTACTTCACCAGATACTACTATTGTCTTTGTAAGATCTCCATCTTCTTCATCGTAAGCTGTTATGTCTTTCAGTTTGTCAAAATAATCTCCAACTGTAATTTTAATATCTTTTGCATTTATAACAGGCTTTTCATTACTTACAATAGTTACTTTTATTTCCTTTTTGGTAACTTGACCTTCACTATCACTAACTTTGTATACTACTTTATATTTACCAGCTTTATTTACATTTACTGTGTTTTCTACTACTTCTATATCATATGTAATGTATCCATCTTCTTCATCATAAGCTGTTACACCTTTTAATGGATCAAAAGAATCTCCTTTATTTAATGTTATGTCAGTTGCTTCAATTACTGGTGTACTATTAGGATTAATTCCATTGTTAACTATATCATCACTTTCATCTGTTACCGTTACAAGAACACTATCTGATTGATTTCCATTTTTGTCTATAGCATATATTTCAACAGTTATACTTTTGCTTACTGTGTTTATATTAAAGCCAAAGTCTCTACTTTCATCTATATGTTGTTCTGCAATTTCATCACCTAATTTTATATAAACAGTACTTCCTTGCATAGCTTTACCTGCTATACCTATACTTGCTCTATAAAACCCCCCCATAGAAATCATCGATTTACTTATATCTTTCACATATGGTCTTAATGATTCACTTGCTCCATTTGATACATAAGTCTCTGTTACACTATTAATAGCTTTACTTTCATTAATATTTTCAATTATTTGACTTTTTGATGTTTGACTTACATCGCTTTTGATATCGTTTTCAATACCTGAAACACTAATACAAGTAATCATATTCATCATAATTACAGATGTAAGCATTATACTAATTTGTTTTTTCTTCATTATTGCATCTCCTAAATTTTGATATTATTTACTAAATCATAACATTTTTAAAATTATTTTTCAAATATTTTATTAAAATTAATTAATTAATTATTATATTCTTATGTAATATTTTATGGCCATATAATACATGTATTTTCTATTAAATTATATTTCTTTATGTTTATAAATTCGTTGTCATAAATTCATTAAAAGCAATTATTTAAATAATTATTTCTTTAAAAGTTTATTTAGAAAATCTTATTAATTTATTTTTTATTTTAAAGACATGATCCCAAGAATGGGTTCAGCGACTGCCTAGACAGGACGTCGTGTGAACTAAATTTAGAAATATGAAATTAAAAATTCAATGTATATTTTTTATAAATCAAGGAAGCAATTCACATTAATAATGGTATTTTATTAATGTGAATTACTGACAAAGAGTTATGAAAAATAGGCTAGAATTTAATTCACTTATAGCCGTTTAGTCTTGGAAATAAAATGGCAAATTCATTAGAGTTTCTTTGAAATTTTTATGAATAACGTTTTAAATAATTTCTGTTTCTTGGAATAACATTATTCTCATTTAATATTGGAATAATTTCATTTTTCAGATTGAAACCCTATAATAAAATTTTAATTTATATAAAAAAATAAAATATATAAAACTTGTTATAAATTTGTAGCTAATTAATCATATTCAATATTTCATATTTATTTTTCATTATAATAAAAAAAACCCTAATGCTATTTTTTACATCAAAGGTTTTTTTCAAACTTTTTATGAAGTTTATTATTTTAAGATTATGTTTATTGATTTTATAATACTTATATCGATAATAAATTTTCCTTGTTTTCATACTATTCAAAACAATATTAGAGCATTTCGACAAAAGTATACCTTTTCACGCTAATTTCCTTAATAATTCTTTAATTAGCTTACTCTATTTCTTAATCTTAATTTGTCTGCTACCATTGCTATAAATTCTGAGTTAGTATTGTACTTAATATTTTATAACCATTGAAACAACTTGATTCCAAACACTTCAGTATAAATAATTTTCGTTATTTACCTTTAATGTTTATTGATATATATACGTTGTAATTTCTCATATTTTAATATATTCATAATACTACTTTATTATTATAATTTCAACTATAATTTTATAAAATATTTTCAAAACTAAAAAAGATAGAGTTAATTTAAACCCTATCTCTCATTATTTATTTACTAGGATATTCTTTTTCAATTAATTCTCTAGCATGTCTATATAATTTTTCATAATGTTCTTTTATAACATCATTAATATCTAATCCTTGTTTTTCAATATTTTCTAACCATTTGTCTAATTCTTCTTTTGTTCTCCATTGCAAACGACCATTCATAAGATATTTTTTACAATTAAGATAAAACTTAATAGCATCTTCTTCATTATTAAATGAACGTGAAATTTCTTTTGATATAAGGGTTCTTCCATTGTATTTTTTTATATTTCTTTGTATTTTTCTATACTTTTTAGCATGTGCTCTATTTATGTTATTACCTCTTTTATCTGTTATAATCAAATTTTCTTTTTTATTATTTAACCCATTTCCATCTAAATGATCTATCACAACACACCTATATCTTATATCAATTAAATCAAATAAATATCTGTGTAAAAATTTTACCATTGATTTGTTATTTATGATAATTTGTCCCCTAACATATCCCTTATTAATAGATTTTAATTTCATGTTCCAATTACCTAATTTAATTTTTTCAATATCATCAGCATCAACTAAACACCATCTACCTTTAGAATCATACATTTTATATGTGTCATCATCTATTCTCTCAAAAGTGTTATGACAATTAACTATATGTTTAATGTTCTTCTGTTTTTCTATCTTTTCTTTTATATAATTTTCAACATAATCAATTCTTTCTTGAGATATATTATCTAATATATAAAATAAATGCTCATTATGGGTAGCTTTAAAATGTCTTTGTAATATAAGTAAGTCAATCAATGCTTCTTGTTTATCTTTATAATGTTTAGTTTTAATTTCCTTACATTTTCCTAACCATGATTCTCTATTTTTCCTATATATTAACCCAACAATATCCCCATTTGTATTACTTCTATTTTTAGCATTGAGCATAGCATTGGAATATCTTAAATTTTCATATCTGTCATCCAAAGGATTGTTATTTATATGATCTATATATATAAATGGGTTTTGTTCGTTCATTATAACTCGATGTAATAATCTTCCTTTACCATTTATTACATATCCATTTATATTTGAAATTCTCCATGTATATTTTTTTATTTCTTCAATAACCTTTTCATTAGGATGACTAAACATAAATTCTTCACCTTTATTCGTTATACCTATCCAGCATTTTAAATTACCGTTATAATAAAATTCATTGTCTGAAGGTTTTTTATAATTTGGATTCTTAATTGATTTTCGCAAAAAGTGTGTTAATTGTCGATTCTGAATTATAGTACCATCATTTAAAAATTTTACCGTGATATTACTCGCTTGATTATATTCAATACATTGTATTAATAGTCCTTGATTATTGGTTCTTATTTGTCCTTCATATTTTTCTTTGTAATATAATGGATTCGCTATTTCTCCTCTTAGAAAAGCATTATAATTTGTATGTACTACTTTTAAATTATGTATAAATTTTACATAAATATCAGATGAATTATTATATACAAAAATTATAACCTTTTCATTGCTATTGGTAATTCCTATTTGACCTAATCGTTGTTCTACTAGTAAACTTTCATTTAAATATTCTATCATTCTAACCTTCCTATATTTTCATAATTTATTTTCAATATTATATTTAGTATTATTTTCCAAGTAATATAACTTAATTATTGGTAAACTTATCCTTTTATATTCAATATTTATGAAAATATAAGACTTAACTTTAACCACCAATAAATCGAAAAAAATTAGGCAAGGTTTTTACACCTCACCTTATAATCTATACTAACTTTCCTGCATCTTTTAAACTATCATATCTAGTACTACCAGCTTTTCCACCTATTTGAATAATCTTTTCTGCTTTCAATTCACTAGATTCAAAATCACTTTTTTTCATCATAGGACATTGATTCTTTTGAGCTACATATATAGCTGCATTTGCATCCATATCTCCAAAATATAATACTATTGTTTTCATATCTACTTTCACCTCATTATTATTTAAACTAACTCTACTATCTATACCATTAGCAATTGCTAGTCCGATTTTATCTGCACCATGTTTTTTATATAAATTTACATCTCCAGTTGCTTCACAGAAAAAACATTCAATTATCATTGCTTCCATATTGGTAGAGTTTAATTCTGCCAATCCATCACTATATTTAATACCACGATTAATAAATCCTAGCTTATTTAAATTATTTAATATTGCATTAGCTTTATTTTTAGTATCTTGACTAGCACATGGATGCAGCCATATTTCAGAACCAATTGCACCATTATAACTATCATATGCTTTGTTTAAATGAACTGAATAAAATAAATCTACATTGTTTGCATTGGCTTTATTTATTCCCCACATTAATTCACTATCTACATCTGCAATCGTGTTTGAACAATCAACAATAGCATTATATTTTTCTAAGTATGTTTTACTAGCATTAAATATTTTAGTATCTTCTACTACCTCAGATACAATTCCAATTGCTCCACTTACATTTACATTGTGTCCGTTTCTACATCCTATTTTCAATCTACTCACCCCTATTTACTTACATTTAATTTTTCTTTTATTTCTTCTACATCTGTTTTTATTTCTGTCACAACGTCTATATTTTTGGTTAAGTTTGATATTACGTTTTGATTATTTTCTATTGTATTTTGATACTTTTCTTCTCTGGTTTGGTTAGTTTTAAACGCATACACCACCAATAAAACCGATGCTAAACACCATATTCCTTGTGACATTGCCATTTTTAATAATTCTTCCATTAACATTACCTCGCTTTCATCTTAAAAAAGGCAAAATAAAAAGACTATCATTTCTTTGAAAATCTCTAGTCCCTACTTTGCCTTTTAATTTATTCTTTTTTATGTCGTCTTATTTTTCTATTGTACAAAATCTTTTCCAACTATTATTTTATACTCTTCTTTAGTTAATACACCATTTCTAGTTGCATCATAAATCTCTTGGTCATGTAAAATTCCCATGTCATAAAAGAATTTATAATATGCTAAATTTGAATAATCCATACTATTTAACCTCACTTTCTTTATTTTCTATTTTTATATTCTGTTTTATAAATAAATCTAATTGCTCTAATTTATATTGCAAATCAGTTATTAATTTGTCATGTGCTAAATCTCTAGCCACTAACATTTGCGTAGATCTACTTAATTGTTCCTGCAAATTCTCTAGCTTTATTGGTGGAGCATCTACATATATTGGTTTATGCAATTCATCACTTACATCTATAGCTTGTACTATTTTATCTTTATCATCAGGCAATTCCATAGCTTTAAGCTGTCCTATTATTTTATGCTTTTCTGTTTGTTCTGTTATTATCTTTCCTGTTTCATCATATATAATTAGCAATTTTATCACCCTTTCTTTTCTTATCTTAATATTTTGTATCCTATTTGATTAATTTTGTATTTTGAATATATTTTACCTTTTCGGTCAATTGAAGCTGCTCCATTATCTTTAATTATAATTCTATTAAAATCGGAATCACTCTCTTGCAACAAAACTTCATTAATAGATTCAAAAGTGCCTAATTTATATAATGATAATAAAAATATACCATACATATTATTATTGCTATCTTTTATTATCTGATTATATCCACGTTGAATATTTTTATTATTAAATTTAAATTCACCATTTTCAATATATACTTTTGAAATAATTCCTCTTGAACCTGAATAAGTTGTGCCAATCGAAATTAAAATATAATTGTTATCTATAGCTTGAATACTTGTGACATATAGTGATATTTCTCCATATGGATTACCATTATATAAATCAATACCTTTTTCATTAGTTATAGTTATTCGATTTATATAATTACTTCCGGAAGATTTTCTACTAACCTCATAAATAAAACCATTAAGATATTCTATATAATATCCCGTATAATTGCCTTGGCTCCCACTCCATTCACTTTTGCCAGTTATAAAATTTACTTTTTGAAAATTATATGGTCCTGTTTTAGCTAGTTCGCTTTCATTCAAAATGACATAATCAGTTATAGAATCAGTAATAATAGATGCTAATGCATAACTACTTACAATGCTACCAGTGTTTTTATTATATTTTCTTAATATTTTATCATCGGCAATTGAATAAAGATAATTTCCATATAATTTTAATTTTCCTATGGATGCATCATTTTGCCATTTAATATTCATTGTATTAGTATCAATACAATAATTATTTGTTTGTGTCGATATATAGAAATTTTCTTCATCACTTATTGAAGAGTATATTTCTATATTAAAGTCTTTAGCCAATTGAACTGAATCTTGAATTTTCTTTTCATAATAAGATTCTAAATTTTCATTTATTACAATGTCGCCAATACTATAATCACTATTGTTTATATTAATTCTACCAGTAGCCAATTAGATCACTTCCTTTATTATTTTAATATCGCACATTATATTATTAGTTGGTTTTTCTTTTGCATATAATTTAATATATCCAGTGTAGCTGTTTGTTATTGGCTTTATTTTTTTAGCAATTTCTAAGCTATCTAATTGTATATTTATATCTACAATACTATTACTTGTAATGTTAGAGTTGCTATATGTGTATTCATAAAGTCTACTTGAACTATTTAAAGTCCAATTTGATGATGTTAAGGTAACATTTCTTATTATTTTTATAGCATCTTTTAAATTTTCATCTATTTTATTTAATTCTTCATCTATTTTATCTAAACTACCATTTATAAATCTAAAATCACAATTCATATTATCATCATATTTTTCAAGTCCATAATTTGTTGTTTTACTCATTCTATCTACCTTCTTTCTGTGTTATTTGAAATTTTAATTCTAGTAAATTAGTTTCTATTAAATCTTTAACTCTTATATTCATATCTGCTAATTGCTTTACAGTTATTCCTAATTCTCTTAAATCTTTTACAGTATTATATTTAAATTGATAATTTATCTGTAAATAACATGGTTTATTTTCTTCTACTGCATCTTTTAAATCCTCTAAGTTTGGTGGTATTCCAACAGTACCTACAAATTTAATTGTTAATTCAAAATTCCCTGTTTCATCTTCTATTACTTCAACTGTTCCATTACTAAAACTCTCACATACATTTTTAAAATTGCTTCTTGTAGTTGTTGCAGCACCTCTTATTTTTGCCTTTACTACTGTCCTACGAAATTCAATAGGCTTGTTTATATCTGTCGGTATACCGTACACCTCTTCCCAATATTTAAGTCCCCATGTAGCCGTATCTATGAAACATTGGTTAATTATATCTTGTATAAATTCCCTACACTCTTTATCTTCTATATCTGTAGCTTTTTTAATTGCTAAATTTTCTCGTTCCTCACTTATAAATGGAGGTATTTTAACATTAAACACTTGCTACCACCTCACCTAGTATTGGAACTTGTATATCTGTAATAACTATATTTTCTGTTTTACCATTAACAGTTAAATTACTATAGTCTTTTACACCAGTTACATTTAATACGCAATTGCAAATTCTACTGTATCTTATAGTGTTATCTTTAAATGCTAAAGATTTTATATACTCACTAACATTGTTTTCTATATCTTCTTTCACATCTTCAAGACTTCTACTAGCATCTATTGCTAACTGTACACTTAAATTTATAGCCACTTCTTCTGCACCTTGTACAATAAGTTGTCCTGAAAGAACTGGTCTTTCTTCATTGATGTGATTTTTACAGTTTTCTATAATTTCTTCAGTTGGTTTTCTTTTATTCCCATCTATTATTACAACTGTTACTTTTCCCTTTTCAGGCAGCACTCTAGCACCACCTACACCATTAGTTTCCATAGCCCACAAATAATAGTGATGCTTATTCCCAGAAGTTGCAGGAGTTCGTATTTTAACTAAATATCTTTCATATAAATCATCAATACTTTCTTTATCAATTCCATTAGTAAAGTTATTAGCATTATTAATTTCCAATATGCCAACTAACTGTATAGGCATTTCTACAATTGTATTAGCCATTACATTATATTTACTTCCAACTTCTATAGCTTCTACCTTTATTGTTGTTATCTCTGTTGTTGTAGTAACTTCTTCTAATGTTTTATATTGCAATCCACCTTTGGTTTGTACAATAAAATCCTTAGGTATTTGTGTACCAACTACAGTTTTAAAATCTATATTTCCAATTGCTTTATTACCTTTTTTTCTATATATTCCTTGCTCTGCACAACGCATTTCAACTGCATTGTAATTTCCAGTTGCATAGGCATTTTGAATAAATACTATATCAAGTATATTATCTAAATCCTCCCGTAGCTTTTCATATTCACAAGCACCTGCTGAAAGTACATCTTGTGTATAAGTACCTTCATTACAATTTACTTCATTGGCAATGTTAGAAATCATACGTTTTAAAATTTCTTCTTTACTCTGCTTAAATTTATACATCTAGTTCCACCTCCCCATATATTGTTAATATTTTTAAATTTATTGTTAATATTTCATCATCAAAACTACTCTCTAGTTCATCAACTGACTTTATATAAGGATTAATTAACAAGCACTCTTCAACCAGCCTCAACATTTCCGTATCAATTAAATCTTTGCTATATTCTTTACTCATATATAATTCTTCAAATTCTTGTCCATATTCATTACTGTAAATTTCATATCTATTTTTCTTAACTTTTAAAGCCTTCCATATCCATACTTTAAGTGCTTCATTTTTTTCAACTATTATATTTTTTCCATCTTCAGTATATAAAAAAGAACCAGTTGAGAAATCTATTGCATATTCTCGAAATACTGGTAATTCTTCATTGTTTTCTATGTAAATTTCTTCTGCGTTCAACTCTGGAAATATGCTCACTATATCACCTTCTCCAAAACTAAATATTTTTGTCCTTTTAAAACAGGATAACAAACAACTGTATTTCCGACTTCTAAATTTGTTTGAAATGCAAATTCTCCATCTTGTATAGATATGTTATTTAATGTTCCACTTCCATTGCTACAACTCACACTACCACTTGCACTTGTTGTATTTAAAGCAAATTTTCTTTTATGTGTTAACAAATGCTCTGCAATCAATAAATTATCTTTATCTAGTTGCAATTCACCAACTTTTATAACCAATGGATTTACACTTATGACTTCTCCTAGTTGTAAACTTGATGGATTATCTAAAGCACCTTTACTTCTCATGTTTTCAAATAAAACTTTACTCAGTTCATTCATCTAATCACCTTCCTTTAAATCCATATCCTTTGTATAACTTAAAGTTAAATTAGTTGTAAATGTACCTGTTTCAATATCCCAGGTGTGAGAATCAGCATTTATATACATTTTTCTATTTGCGAGTGTACTTATAAAAGGAACTTGTACTGTTACTTCTTTGCCTGTAAGATATTCATAATTTCCTAGCACCTCACATTCAATTTCATAATCAACACCATGTATCATATTATTTGCAACGATTTTATAGTTTTTATCTTCTTCTTTTACGTAGTTCTCCTGCAATATCCCATAAGCTTTTATCATATTGGCATTTTGAATAGTATCTATTAAATTATTTTTATCATCATAGACTTTAATCCGATTTATCATATCACCCATCGTGTCTTTAAAGCGTAGATTTAATAAATTTCCATCAGCTGTATAAATATCACGACAAGGTTTTATAACTTTATCTGCTTTAAAAGTCCCAATATCAGGTACATTAAGACCTACTCCAGTCATTAGAATATAGAAACGTCTACCTGTTTGTTTGCTTACTTGGGTATACAATTCCATAATTGCATCATATGCCGTTTTTTGTGCTATTAACCTATTAATTTTAATGTTACTATTGCTTAAACTATCAACTTTTACACCTACTTCTTTGCAAATATCCCTAGTTGCACTCATTACAGTAGTGTTTTTAAAGTTACGAGTTACCTTATTTTTAGTAAGATAATAAGCAAAATCCAAAGCAGTAAAATTTAATTCTTCATTAGCACCGATACTTCTATCTATAACAACACCTCGAAATATTTCTTTATTATCTAAAGTTACCCAAACAATGTTTCCAACTCCAACCTGTTTGTTTGTCTGATGTTTATCCCAAATTTTATAGAACATGTTAACTTCTAGTTTCCTAGCAACCTCGCTTAGACTTCCACCTATATTCACACTGGTACAAAATTGTGTTAACTCCTGAACTTGACCTTTATAATTATTAAAAATTCTAATCATATTGCAGTCACCTTCTTTTGTCCTACCAGCTTATGTTCTTTAAATTTTATAGTAAAATAAACATTACCCGTTCCATCTTTTTCTCCATAGTTGAAATCTTCTATGGTACAGGCATTATTTAAACGAGTTCCTGTTATAATAAATCTACAAATTTCACTATTATATTTTAGTTGGTCGATTAATTTACAATATTGGTATGGATCACTTTTAGGTGTACAAGCACAAGCTGGGCTTTCTTGCGATGGAAATATACCAGGTATAGACCATTCTCTTAATTTGTTTCCTTGTCCAGTTATATTTACTTCACCAAAATTTAAAAGATTTATAGTTTTATTCATAGATCCAAAACTTACATCAAACTCACCAGTTATAATTGGAAATTGGAACGTTTCAATATTGTTTTTTAACCAAACTTCTCTTTTTGCTATTTTCGACACCCCCTTCCTTAAAATCAACTCCACAAAATCGTTTTAAATGCAATATAAAAGACTAAGTAATATAATTACATCTCTGCAAATTACCTAGTCTTATAATCAATTTTATTAAGTTTTTATCATTATGCATAATTCAATCCATCATTTTTTATTATTCTTGCTAATGCAGTTGCTATTTTATTTATATCAGCTTCTTCTCTAACAGTCATATTTGCTATATTTAGATTTATTGTTGGAGAACTTCCACCATTGTTAGCACCTAGTTTACCCTGGTCTAGCAAATTAGTTTCTTGTTTAGTTAGTACTCTCTCGCCTTCGTGTAATTTAGCAGTATAATTGTCGAATGGAACTCTTGTTAATCCAGTTTTATGTATACCATCTACTTTACTTCCACCTGTGTCATCTCCACCAAAACCTAATTTATCTTTTACAAAATTAATAGTCCCTACGATGGGCTCAGAAAAGAAATCTTTAACAGATTGCCATTTCTGCAATACATCATCGACAACATCTTTACATGCTTGTTTCATATCGTTCCATTTTCCTAATGCTTTATCTACCATATCGCCAACCGTTGTTTTTACTTTATCCCAACAATCTGTTACACTATTCCATCCTTTAACTATAGAATCTACTATATTCGAACATGCAGTTTTAATTTCACCCCATCTTTTTACCGCTAAATCACAAAAATGACTCACACCTTCGCTTACGGAATCCCAACACTCTTTTACTTTACCCCAGCCTTTAACTATAGCATCTGTAACGGGTTTACATATTTCTTTTACTTTATCCCAGTTTTTATACAGCAATACTCCAGCCAACACAATTCCCATTATAATAAGCTTAGTAGGTGTTAACATAGAAAATGCAATTTTAACTCCAGTTACCGCTAACTTGATACCTTTAAAAGCACCAGTTACTGCTACTTTAATACCTTTAGCCGCTCCCACTACTCCTATCTTAATTCCTTTTGCAGTTCCTATTACTCCAGTTTTAATACCTTTAGTTGCTCCAATTATTGCTGTTTTACTTACTTTAGCTGTTCCGGTTATTGCTGTTCTAAGTCCCTTACATGCAATATTAATTCCTTTAAAATCAAATGCACTATGTATAAACCTACTAGCACCTTGTGCCTTTTTAAAAGCACCAGTCATTGTACTTATCCCATTTGAAACATTGTTAAATACACTTCCTGTTTTCTCTAAAGCTTTAAATCCTAAAAAACCTTTTAATGCTATTTTTAAAACAGGTACTATTTTATCCATATTTTTAAAACAAAAATCAATTCCCTTAGATGCTATTTCCATAGCTTTTCCTATAACTTCTCCGATTTTCTCCATACCGCCATTGGCAACAAATTTTCCGAAAGCTGCAGTAACTTTTCCTAATTCTATTTTTATAACACTAAATGCATCTTTAGCATGTTCTTTAATTTTATAAAATGCTAGTACACCTTCAACTCCTAAAGTTCCTTTTATTTGTTTAGCTCCTGTTTTTAGAGAATGCATAAATGATAATACAAAAGGCGATAAAGCATTTATACCACTTTTAATTGTATTTAAAGCTGGTACTCCTATACTTTTAATACCACTAAATACACTTGCCCCAATATTAGATACCTTGTTTATACCATTTCCTATTACATTAAATACATTACTTTTAGCAAAACTTCTAACTACGCTAGTAATTCCTAGAACCCCATCTTTAAGTTTATCTAATAGACCACCACTTATTACATTACCTTCTATATCAACTCCAGCAAGTGTTGCCATAGTATTTTTAATTTCTCCACGCATCGTCGACATAGCACCTTTAAAAGTTTTACTCTGTAATTCCATACCACCAGAATAACGTTCTTTCATTAAAGAAAATAATGTTTTATTGAAATTTTCTTGATCTACTATTTGTCCTTTTTGGTTAACTAATTCTTTATCTGCCATAATTTTATTGCCATGCTCGATAATTTGATTTTTTGTTATTCCAAATTCTTTTAACCTTTCTAACTCGCCAGTCTGACTGTCAGCGATTGCTTCAACTGCCTGGTCGAAACTTTTTCCCATAACACCAGCCATATCACCTACTGCTGTAGTTACTTCTTTTGTGGTCTTAACTCCATAACTTTCAAGCTTAACAAACCCATTAACTATTTCTTCTGTTTCAAAAGGTGTAGCATTAGCAAATTCAACAGCTTCTCTAAACTTTTCAGAAGCTAATTTACTGTCTTTCATAACTATATTTAAAGTATTTCTCATACCTTCAAATGATGCTGCACCATCTACAGCACTTCTAAATACTTTTGTTGCAGCTTTAATTCCCAAATATCCTTTAGCTAAATCCTTCAATTTACTTGTTAAAGCATCTATGTTATTTACACTACAACTATTATTAAATTCTCTATTACTTCTGCTACTGCTATCTGCATTCGTCTTATGTTCTCTAAACTTTCCAGTTAATCCACCTAAATGTCCTTTAAAATCAGTTATTCCACTTTTACAATTACTAAAACTATTTTTAATCTCAGTCATTTTACTTGTAACTTCATCTTTTAATTTAAACGTAGCTCCACATTCATAAGCCATTTATTTACCTCCCTTCTATCGGAGTTTACTCATCTACTTTTACACCTAGGCAGGACATAATTAGCTTTACTTTTTCATTTTCTTGTTTTATTTCATCTTCCATGCATGCCTTGTACATTAGTTTTTCTGTATATGTTAAATTCTCAACATCGCTTTTACTATGTCCTTTTTTAATCATCCATCCTATAAGTGCAAAATCATTATCTGTTTTTAATTTTTTTTTATATCTTCTACAACCTTAACGCTAAAAATTTCACTTTTACTAACTAAATTATTAGCCATTGCTTTTATTTCAATATCTTTAAATAATTTTTTAATTATTTTTTTGCCATCGTATTTTCCTATTCCATATGCTTCATGTAATTCTTTAGATTTTACGCTTGGTTCGATTATACAATTGTAAAGTATATGTATTTGTGCTTCTTCTTCCTCCATTTCTTGTATTTCTTCCATAAGTTCAAAATCTGGAATCTCTGCGGTTAATTTTCTATTACCTAGTCTTTTTAATTCCAATTCTACTGTCTCAATGGCATTTTCTTTACTTTTTAAAATATCTGTTTTATTCTTAATAAAATAATCTAATGTTAATCTATTATCCTTTTTACTCTCTTTATTTTGTTTATTCATTATTTCTAATTCTTTTTTATCTGTCATACTATCATTTCCTTTCAATTCTTTAATTCTTTAATTTTAATAAAATAAGGCATGTCCAAATTGGACACACCCTTTAATTAAGCATCTATTGTACTTTCTACCCTTACGTTATCGATTATAAAGCCGAATGCAATTTCCTTCTCTTGTTTTCCCTTACCTTTTTCTATATTTGCTAAATCGTGCTTTGTCATCCAGCAATCAGTAACAACTATTCTCTCTTCTTTTCCTTCATCATTTTCAACTTTTACAGTTATATCGAAGTATGTAAGTCTTCTATTTTTCATATTCTCTACTTCTTTTTTTAAACTTCTACTGTATCGTTTTAATATTTTATATTTACCCGTACATTTTACACCCTTAGAAACTGCCCCGTGCATACCGAAAGTATCGATATCTTCTATTTCCTCGCTTGCTTCTAAGTCGTAAGATACAGCTTCTGCAATTTCTTCTCCATTAATCCAAATTACAGCTTTTTGATCGTTTATTAAATTTAATACATCTCTATTATCTTGCATTTATATCACTATCCTTTCTTACATATTTACATTTACATATAAATCTTCCATACAGTCTATAAATCTAACACGCACACTAGCAAATACGTTAGTTTCTGTATCTGCTTTTCTTATTTGAATTTCTTCCATTTCATCTGTGTCCATTCCGTTGTCTTCTAAATATTGTCTTTGTGCTTCATAATCCATTTCACAAATATTTTCTACATCTTTGTTTAAAATTCCACGTCTTGCTAAATCTTTCAATAGTTTATTAGTTACTGCACTATAGTAAAGCATTTTATTGTTATAATTATTTTCAACTTTTCCAATATAAAAATCTTCAAAATTAGTTACTATAGCATCCTCCAATATATCCATGCCATCTACAATTTTTATCTTTTTCAATTCTTTAGATTCATCTTGTTTTAAAGTAGTTTTACTATTTACCGCTCTACTTAATTTAATTTTTTCACCATCATCAAAACAAAAAAACTCTCCATTTTCAACGCAAGAGTCCATATCTTCTTTATTTGTACAAGATTTTAAATCATCTAAAATATAATATGTAGCAGACTCATTAACTGGTAATCCTGCTAATAATCCAGCAATTTTACAAGTGTACTCTTGAGCTGTTATAACAGTTCCATCTTTTCTAATAGTACCTTCACCAGTCCAATTTATCACACCCTCATAATCAGCTTTTTGATTGGCTATCACGAATTTAAATTTTTTACTTGTTTCACTTCTACGTTTCTTATTAAAAGCTACTAATTTTGTAATATCACCCTCTTCAGCTTGTGGCATTGCTAAGTATCTAAATTTTTTATCTTTTATAATTCCTATGGCAGTATCTAAATCAACTGCACCAACTACCATACATTTACCTACTTTACCTTCCATTGTCATTTTTATATATTTTATATTTTCAGGTTTGAAATCATTTTCCTTTATATCTTTTGTCTTTCTATATTCTTTATATTTAGTTTCTGTTTCTTTTACGATTATGCAAACTGTACCCTTATAATTTGCTATTTGAATAGCTTTTTTTGTATAGTTTACTAGTATCTCAGGCATACCCATAAATATCACTTTCCTTTCTATTTTTTAATTTAATTTGAAATTTAAATCTCCCATTTTAGGTTTATTTAATTCTTTAGTTTCTAAGTAATAATCTAATGTAAAGCTAACAATTAATACTCCATCAACTTCCTTACTTGTAATATCACTAATTGTAAATACATCTTTATTAACTTTTACAGACTTAAAAATAGTTTCTAGTTTATCAGTCATTTCTAAGTTTTCTAAGTGTGTATTATTTTGGTTAAAATAGTAAATATCAACGTTAACTAATTTATTTTGAATACATTCACTAAAGTTATAAGATTTTAGTGGTCTTAGACTTACATAAAAACTATTTTTAATAATTTCTTCTGTATTTCTTTCAACTACTATCTCGGCATTGGGAAAATTCTCATATAACTTTTTACAAATCCAATTTTGAATATCTGCATATGTCATAGTCTAAAACCTCCCATTACTTGTTTTATTAAATCATCACAACTCTTTTTAAAATCCTTTTCTACAATAGTAAATGAATCTCTCACAGGAAATCTTCCAGTTACAAATCCACCATTTTTAGTTTTATGTCCTTCCTCATATAGAATCGCATAATTTATATTAGATCCAAATTCCACTTTTTTATCTAATCCAATACCTTCTATATCTCCATAATCCCAACTAGGTCTTAAATTATTATTTTTTATTGCAGTTCTACTTTGCGTTTCACACTTCATTTTCTTACCAGTATTATCTAATAAATTATCACTTTCCTTATCAAATTCAACCTCACATTGTTCTAATGCTTTTAATATTTCATCAAATCCATATATTTCACTATCAGACAATTTCAACACTTCCTTTATGCTCTATAACTGCAATGTCTAAATAATCATCCCATTCAACAATCTTTTTAATATCAAAAAATTTATCACGATATTTTATAATGGAACTTTCTTTTATATTTTCATTCATATCGCAAAATATTCTTTTAGTACATTCTAGGTCATACCCATAATCTTTTTTTAATTTTTCTGAACTATAAGGCTGTACATCTACCATTAATGTATCTGCAAGTTTATAACCACCATTATGAGTTATACCAAATTCATCTTTATACTTACCTTTGTTGTAAATTTCAATTTCTTTATTGTAAAACATAGCATCACCTACCTCAACTTTATATATGGACTAGGAAGTAATTCAGCTATATCATCTGTTATTTTAAAATTAGAATTTGTATCGCTATAAGTTATACTCCTACTACCCTGACTCATTTGTTTTATATTTTTTGTGCTTTTACTCATATAAGCCTTGCAAGTCAATTCTATAATTGCACTTTGGAAGTTTTCTTTTATAAAATCACTATCAAATTTAGAATTATTCAAATAGCTTTTAATACTATCTACTGCAATATCAATGTATAAATTTAATTTACTATCTTGTTTATCTGTATTTAAATCTAATAAAATCTTTATTTTTTCTAACAAGTTTTATCCCTCCAATCAAAAAAGAAGGGACTTAACCCTTCCTTATGTACTATGCAATTTTAAATTTAAATTCAGCTAAATAAATATTCTTAGCATCTTTAACCATGTCCCATCTAGCAGCTGTACCTAAATCTGCATTAGTTGGAGATACTGGGCTAGTTGATGGTTCTTTCCAGCTAATTCCTAATGGATGTAATACATATTGTTTTCTAGTAACTAAGTAATTATCACCTAATCCTTTTAGTTTTTCTCTACCTAGTTCATGTCCAATTATTCCAGTTAAATCCTCAACGAATCCAAAAGCACCTTTACCAAACATATACATACTTGCTACCTTAGAAGTATTGTCAAATGGTATAGCATCATCGATTATAACTTCTGCCATCAATGGTTTATATACTTTTATAGTTCCATTTCCCATAGAGTCTGGAACAATGTCAATTTGATCTTGTTTTAGCATATAAGCATATACTGCACTATTTACTGCAACTGCTCCTATGTTTTCTGCTGCATCACCTAATAAAAATTTAGTATCTATTGCATCAGATGTGTTAAATAAAGCTGCATTACCTGTTTTACCAGTTATATCATTTACTTTTCCAGTACATTTAGCAAACACACCTTTACAAGTAGCTAATAATATTTTAGTGTATTCAGTAGACCAATAATCACCTATTCCATCTGCTATTCTATCCATTACATTATCACCAGATAATAAAGAAGCTAGTTGATTTTCTCCAAATACTTTCGCTCTTAATTGTCTTCTTGCAATATCTTCAGAAGTAGTAATATTATTTATTGTTAAATCTCCATCTTCGGTTGGTATTTCAGAATCTCCACTTAATGGCTTAACGAATGGCATAACTATTGTTTTACCACCTATTCTTAACAATTCTGCTAGTTGTGGGTTAGCTTGTACTATTCCACTTCTAAAAAATGCATTCTTTTCAGTAGCCTTTTCTGATGTATAAGCTGTAAAATTTTCTGGAATTATCATATTTTCTAATTTAGTTTTCATTTAAATCACCTTTGTCCACATCCTCAATGTGAACCCTTTCTTATTTTAATTTATTATTGTATTTTTGCTTGTTCTTTTAATTGTTTTGCCTTTTCTGGATCTTTCATTTCAAGTTCCATTTGTTTAGTTAAGTTAAAAGTCGCTATTGAATATGGATTATCTCCTGTATTACCGCCATCTTTAGGTGGTGTATAACTATTATCTTTAACCTTTTCTTTTACTAAATTTTGTAAACTATTATTAAATATAGTTTCAAATTTTTCTATATTTTTAACTGTTGTTTCTTCATCATTACCTAGCATAAATTCAATTATTTCTCCTGGTAATTTCTTTTCATTTGCTATTTTTAAAGCCTTATTTGTTAATTGTTCTTTTAATTTTTCAGTTTTCATTTGTTCAATTTCTTGTTTTAATTTCTCTAACTCTAAATCTTTCTCAGATTTTTCAGGGTATCTTTTTTTAATTTCTTCATCTATCAACTTATTTAAGTTATTACCTTTCCAAGTTTCTAATGCTTTACTACTGTGTTTATCCTTTTCACTATCCATAAAAGATTTAAAATTAGTGTCAGTTGCAACTAATCCTTTAAAATTGTCTAAGCTTAGCATAGACTTAGCTAAATCTGTGCCTTTAATTAATTCATCAATACTTTCTTCCTCTTTTACTGTTTCTAATAAATTTAATAATTCTTTTTTTGTCATGTTTTTACTTCCTTTCCCATGTACCCAATATTGGACACACGACACATAATATTTTTTAAATTTTTGTAATAAAAAAAAGACATAGAATAAATTACTCTACACCTTGCTCTTTTAACCAGTTTTTATAATTTTTATAATTAATAATTTTTCTGTTTTCATTATCCCATTTTGCAGTAGGTCGCCATTCTTTAGAAGGTAAATCAAGTAAATGTGACCTCGTAAATGGATGCAATGGTGGAATAGGTTTATTAGGATCATCAATTTTATAAACCTTACCATCTAAATCTCTACACTTATCACAAGTCTTTCCATCCAATGTTGCATCATACATTTGGTATTCAACACCTTCTGCTCTAGCAATATCCTCATTTGCTTGTGTTTGTACTCTTGCCATTTCAGTACGTGCAAGTCTACTAGCTTCATACGTACTCACATTAAATTCTTTTTTTATATTCGTTATTACTTGGTCTAAATTCTTTTTACCTGTCATTACACTATCTAATTCTTTTTTTAGACTTGTAATCATTTGTTCTTTATTTTTCCATATTCTATCTGAGTACATTTCATTATGGAATTTAGTTTTTACAACACTTTCTATATGTTCTTTTTTAACTAATTTCAATTTATCAGCTTTTTTAATACCATTTTTTAAAATATAGCTTGTCTTATAATAAGTATCTTCATAAACCTGCTCTAATAATTCATTTACTTTCTTTAATTCCAGCATACCTATGATTTTAACTTCTTTTGCAAGTGTATCATTTATAAGATTATCTACTTTTTTCTTATCCTTAGTTGCTATGTTAATAAAACCTTCTTTGCCATACTCCATATATAATTCAAACATTAGTTGTAATAAATTATCTCTAGTAATCTTATACTGTTTATAAACTTCTTGCATCAGATTTTCTGTTAAAGCCACATTATCAGTAACTATAGATAGTAATAATTCTTGTAGTTTCTTATTAATCTTCGGCTTGTTCATCTTCTACACCTACATTATCTAATAATTGCTTTCCTATGTTATTTATATCATTTTCTTGTTCCTTAGATTTTTTATCTTTTTCAGTTGCTGGATTATTAATAAAACTTAATAGACTTAATGCAGTATCTTCACTTATTAGACCGTTTAATTGGCTAATTATTTGAGCTGTCATGAGATCATCCGAAGGAATATTCGGTGTAAATTTAATATCAATGTCTTTCCAATCATATTCTTTATTCTCTGTTAGATTAATATATTCTATCATTAGTTGCAGTCTACTTTTTATTGCATTGGTTAAACTTTTAGTTATTAATTTACACTTATTTTCTAAACTTATAAGCCTATTTCTTAAAGTCACACCACTAAGATTACTTTGTAATTTCTCGTTATGGTTAATATGGCAAGAAGTTTGATATATTTTATCTTCTACTGTATTTAAAGTGTTTTGAATAAAAGTATCGTTTATATTTTTTATAAGCCATTCAATTGTTACATTGTTGTTTGCACTTTCAGCCTGTATAATTCCTAATTCTTTCATCTTGGGTAATTGTTCATCATCTAACTGTGCATTTATTACTTTTAAATAAGCATTTCTAAAATCAGATATTTCATTGCTTATGTCAGATAGATTAGTTTCGTAAGAATCTTGAAGTCCTTTTATATCCCAATAAATAGTATCAGTTATTTCTTCTTCACTTAATACTGCCACACTTACTGGAACTCTACTAAAAATATGTACTGAAGCTGGTGCTATTTCTTTAAACTCTTCATCATAGTGGCATATTGCATTTTTAGTGTAAACATCTATGTAAGTTTTATTGTCTAGTTTCTTCTTATATATATGTAAGAAAAATTCAACATCACCTTCAGCATAGTAATAACCTTCATGTCCTTTTATAGTTTTAAGATTAAAATTACCGTTCTTATCTATGTATGCTATTTCATAAGCAATACCACAAATTAACATATACTTAGCTAAATCTGTTGTTATGTTTTCATTTATATTTTTATTCCCATTATTTATTCTATTTAATATTTCATTATCGTTGCTATTGCTTATGTACGTTATATCATTTCCAAAACAATAGGATACTTCTTCATTAACTAACTTTTTTACAAAATTAACTCTACATTTATTATTACTTCTTTGTGTTACCATCTTGTAATTTCTAAGTGCGTCAGTATCGCCCTTAAAATAATTGTATGCTTTTATATATTCAGCCTTTTTACTATTAAAATCCTGATATGCTTGTTTTAACAATTCAATATCTATTATTATCACCTCTTTCTAACTAAAATGTTAATTTTCATTAAAATAATAATCTTTTATCTAAAAAAGTTATCTTTTTTATTACGTTAATATCATCAATACGTGCAATAAACTCAGCTACAATATCAGGAGCATCATCGTGAAGTGAATACAATTGCCCACTAAAATCAAGTATTTGTTGTATAAAATCCTCGTTATTATCTGCAAAAATAATTCTTCCACAGTTAACATCATCCACTATCATGCTTATTTTATTGTCTTTATTTTTCTTTTGCATTTCATTTATAAATTCAAATCGTCTTTTTCTTAGAAGTGGTTCTTGATTAATTAATTCTTTAATCTTAATTACATCAGCACCTTGATAACTGTTTTTTTCTATGTAAATATGAGTTATATCCTCATATTTTATAAGTAACTCTATGACTTTATTGCAATAATCATTAAATTCTAGTTTATCAAGCACCATATTTCTTACATATTTAAAGCCTGTATAATTACTAACAGAACCTACTACCATTGCAGTATAGTCAGATTTAGCACTTACTGTTGTAGCTACATCGACACATAACATAGTTTTATCAAATGCAATTTTTTCAATTTCTTCAACACTCATGGTTCTAATAGATTTAAACCACTTTTCACCTATATTTTCACAGTCGCACATTAACTCTTGCATAAATGCAGTACGTTTTGTGAAATATTTCTGTGCTAATTCATCACATTTATATTTAGACCATATTGTCTTAAATTCCATTTCTGTTCTATGTGTTGAATAGTATTCTTTAAGCATTATATCTTTTTCTTCTTTATCAATTTTATTATTCAATAGAATTTTTCTATAGTGTTGCCAATGATGGTTATTCTCAAAGTATTCATCAACATCAAAATCACAAACTTTCCTATGGAATACTTTAAATGTAGCATCTTGTCTTATAGTATTTATAAAATCATCTGCTGCAAGTGGAGTTCCTAAGATTAGAAATTTACTAGCACTTTTAATTTTATTACCATTTCTTATTACTTCTGTATCTCCAACCTCTGCAACTTCCTTATAGAATTTATTTATTACTTTTTCTTTAGCTCCATCACTTAAAATGTCTTCTTCACTTAAAATATCATCACAAATAACTGTACTTGGTCTAGTTCCATTATAGGTAGTACCTCTTACAGAACTTCCCCATGAGAATGCTTGTATTTTAGTATCATTTGTAAGTTCTATTTCTTGTTTATTTAAAGTCCTATTTTTTCTATCAATTAAGACTCCAAAACATTGCTTTATATATTTATTCTCTAGCATTTTTCTAGTATCAAATATAAACTGCTCTGCATCACTTGATTTATTGCCTAGAACAATTGTATAAATACTTTTCCTATAGCAATGCAAATAGCAACTTAAAGCTTTATTTATAACTGTACTTTTAGCACTTCCACGAGGTTGAATAAATTCTTCTTTATCATATAAATCATGTATAAACATTTTCTGTAATTCTTTCCATACATCAAAGTGTAGTTGTCCTAGTTGTCTTGCGGTATTATTAGGCTTAGGAATAAATGTATCTTGCAAAAAATACATACAGAAAAATTCTAAGTTCTTTTTACCTAATTCAAAAGCTACACCATTCATTCCCCACAAATTACTACTATATTGATTAATAGTTAAATCTGTTGCCTGCTGTGCTTGTTCTTTTGTTAATCCTTGCTTTTCAAAGTCCAATAGTAAGTATTTATAAAGCAAATATAAGTTCATTTCATCATTAGTATTAAATTCATTTTTATCTATTTCAAATATGTTATTACCTCCTCTCGTACAAGTGTGTTTTAATTCATTCTTTTTGGTCTAAATGAGTATTTATAAGTAAAGTGTTAAAAGAATGGCTGTAGATGAGATTGGGTATAGTTTTTAAGCCATTTATAGACAATAAAAAAAAGACATAGAATTTTATTCTACATCTTTATGGAACATTCGTTATCTGATTCATATTCTTTTATTCTTCTATAAAAAGTATTAGGTTTTAAGTTTAAAAGTTCCATAGCCTTACGACCTGTTATCTCTCCACTTTTCCATTTTTTATAAACTTTTTCAAATTCATCATTATTTACTTCTATTTTTTGTCTACCTTTGTATTTACCTTCTGCTTTAGCAATTTCTATACCTTCTTTTTGCCTATCTAGGATGTATTCTCTTTCAAGTTCTGCCATTGCTCCAAATACAGTTAGCATAAATTTACCACTAGCTGTGCTTGTATCAATTGCTTCTTTTTTGGATATAAATTTTACACTCTTTTCTGTTAGTTGCTCTACTAGATTTAATAAATCTTTTGTATTTCTTGCAAATCTACTTATGCTTTCTACTATTACTTCATCGCCTTCTCTGATAAAATTCATCATTTCATTTAGTTGTTTTCTATCGGTGTTTTTACCACTTGCTTTATCAATATATACTTTTTCTACCCCTAGTTCTTTCATCAGAACTTCTTGTCTTGCAGTATTCTGTTCTTTTGTGCTAACTCTAACATATCCTACTTTCATTTTTAACATACCTCCGAGATTAAAAAATTATAAAAAAAATTATAGAACCGAAAAACTGGTATTTGCCATTTTAAGATTTAGAAGTATACCCACCCTATCTATAATTTTATTATAATCTAATCTCATAAGTATGTCAATGAAGTTATTATTTTATTTGAAATATTTCAATTACTATTAATCAACTCTATTGACATACATTAAGTATAAGTTAAAAGTATTTCACTAAGATATATCCTATTGCAATACACTAATGAAGTAATAGAATTAAAACAAACATTTTATTCAGTCTTATTATTATCAGCTGGGTTATTATCTGTATCTTGTACTATCTCTGCTTCTACGATCTCTTTCTTTTCTACATTAACGATAGCATTTTTTATAGTATCTAAGTCTATTACTTTATTAATACCTTCTTTATTCTCTGTTATGTCTTGTGTTTTAGTTGTAGGAGTTCCATATATACGATTAATTAAATAGGTTGTAGCTTCAAGTCGTATCTTTTCGCTCTTACTTGTTAATGCTAACTTCTCTAATTCACCGAGGTACAAGTCACATTTACTATCAATTTTTCTTTCTGCGTGTTTTTTAAATTCTCCAATCAACCTGTCCACCTCAGCCTGTAATTCATTATCTTTAAGCCAATCATAAACTGTGTTTCTACTTACGCCTACTATCTTGCTTACATTCATTATAGTTTCACCATTTGCAACCAATTCAGACACTTTTCGTTTACGTTCATCTAACATAAATTTGCACCTCACTTTCATTAAATTTTATATTTATTAGCAGTTAACAACATTACACTTTTTATCGTTTATCGATAAACTTTCTTCATATAAAAACTTATTACAACATATAAAAATACCAGATGAAATTATTCACCTAGTATTCTAACAATTATATTTCTTTTTTAATAAAATTACTTTATCTTTTACCTCATTAGCTTTATTCACTAATTCTTCTTTGCTATTTCTATGATTCAATACCTTATTACAATATTTCAAACTCTTATCAAACTTGTTATAGTTATAATAATAAATAGCACATTGACATTGCAACACTTGTCTATTAACTAACATATAAATAAGTCCACCAACTAATAGTAACATTGCTATTAGTTCAAATTGTGCTTTAAATAATCCAAGTATTACACAAGCAAATCCACTAAACATTAAAGCTAAAAATACTTTATATTCTTTTAGCAATGTAGTATCTTTTAGACTTTTTGCTTCTGTTTCAAATTTATCTATCTTCTTATCTATAGTTGCCTTTATTTCTTTACTATTTGCCTTAATATTTTCATAATCATTTTTTAAACTATTTTTATTCTTTGATTTATACTTCTTTTTTCGAGGTTGATAGTCTGTATATGAAATGCCAGTTCCAGGAATTCCCACAGTCGTTCTAGTTCCATTTTTCCCAAACGTCATTCTCGCACCTTTAGTTCCAACTGATACACTAGCACCCTTTTTACCCAAGTTTAATGTAACACCTTTACAGATTTTAACTCTTCTATTAAATCGTAATCCCATAACTACCACCTCCTAATTGAAAATTATCTCTATACTTCTGTATCTTTATATCTATATTATATCACTTATTTTCTTCAAAAAATAGGTTTAAATAGATAATTATGTATATTTATCGATTAACTTTATAACTTACAACCGCTGCTATTATTACTAATAAAATAGACAATACTACTTCAATTAAAACAGGCATAAATACACATAACCAGCTGATTGCAATAACCTTTAATAATTTTAAAACAATAAGTATTAAACTTAGCACTCCCATAAAACTCATAATTTTTACTTTCCTTTCTATATTTATTCTAATTTTGGACAATAAAAAAGAACTTAGTTTGTCCACTAAGTTCATATGTATTATTCATTATTTGATTCTACTTCTATTGCTGCTTCATTTTGTGAATTAGCATCCTTTTCTAATTCATTAAGTAAAACATTTTTTATACTAGTAATGTGTTGTCTAAAATGATTTGGTTTTGAATTTTCATAGCTTAATATTCTCAATAATTTACGTTCTAATTCATCTATTAGTTTTTTATTTTTTATAATAAAATGATTATCGCCATTTATATTATAATTTCTTTCTATATATTTATCAGTTATTGGTATTGCATCACTTATAAAAAATATAGATTTTTTATCTGTTCTTCCTATATGGTAATAGCAAGATTCTATTGAACTCTTGGGTTTATTCATATAAGACTTTATTCTATTAATTGCTTTTTCATCTCTATGACTTAACATGCCCATAGGAATAGCCCAGTATAATCTATCATTTTCTAATGATTTAATTAGACAAACAATTGGTCTTTCTTTGCTATCATTCCATTTGCCATCGCAATCTCGTATTTTTTTATAAATATCTGCTTTAGCAAAATAAATCCCATTTTTATCCATTTTATACCCCTTTACAAAATTAAAACCCTATGTAAAAACATAAGGTTTAACAATGTTTCTTTGTCGCACATTGTGAAGCGTAATTGTGTCAATCTGTGTTTATTGGCGTACACCGAAAAACGTAATTGTATCTAACAATGTTTCTTTGTCGCACATTGTGAAGCGTAATTGTTATAGTAATTATCTACTATAATCAAAATGCTTAATTGCATTTCTTACTATATATTATACACTTTTCTTTATTATTGTCAAACTTCATTACCAAAAATAAAAATATATTTAATTCTAATATTATATATATTTTTACCAATTCAATTTAGAACTATTCTTCTTTTATGTATGTTTATTTCTTTTTATAATACTTATTCTCTACAGCTTCCAATATTGTAAAGTTAAATGCTAATAATACAAAAGCCACCCAAAAAATTGATGGATTAAATAATTTAATGTTTTTCCAAATCTCCATATCCATATTACTGCACCTCCTCAATTTCTACACTAGCCCATCTTTTACCTTTTTGAATATTGTAAATTAACGTTTTACTTACACAATACTGATCTGCTAATTCTTTTATACTACAGCCTTTTAACAATAACATTTTAATTTCTTTTACATCTTCTACACTCAGTTTAGTATTATTTCCGTTATTTTCTCCAGAAGTTATTTGACTTCTCTTTTCTTTATAATCCTTAGCTTTTTTGCCTGTCCTATATGATTTTTTAGTTTTATGTATTTTATTTGAATTGTACATAGCTACATCTGAATACTGTTCTAGCCAATACTTCTCTCTACTTAGTAAATCTTTTACATTACATTCTTCTAAAATTATAAAATCGAAACTTTGTTCTCCCCAGTCGTTGAAATCCTTCTGCATTAGTTTATTTCCGTTTCCTGCTCTCAGATTGGCTAAGTAGTTACTCCAACGTTTTTTTATATCTTTAGCACTACCAACTCTACATCTTAAAGTTACATTATTTTTAATTAAATAAATTCCATCAATTCTTTTTGTTCCATTTTCTGCTTTTTTACACATAACCATTCCTCCATCCTATTAAAATAAATTGAATACCAAAAATAGTTATGTTATAATCTAGTTGCGAAGTAGAAAATAACATAACTATACATATACATTATAAAATTATCATTAAAAAGTAGCTTATATGAATTAAGCTACTTTTAATTCTTTATTAAATTCTTTTATAACATTCATTTTTAAATTTTCATATCTTCTTCTGCAAGTACGTTCAATTGTTTCTTTTCTTTCTGTAAATGCAATTCCATCTAAAATCATATCAATGTTTCTTTCTTGTATATAATTAATAGCCTTATTTGCTTCCAGTTGTAAATTATCTCTAGTTGCATCCTCATAAACACCAACTTCTTCACCAAATATTGCCTTAATCTGTTTAGCTTTATATCCAAATAGTGCTTTATTTATCATATCTGCATCATTTGAATAGATATATGGTGGTGTTTTTTGTACATTGGGATGTGTTTCTAAGTATTGTTTATCCAATATTCTACACATTTCCTTATAACTTTGTTTCTCTGGATGTCTTATCTTCTCCCAGTCGATACCTTTTCTAATAGCTTTCTCCATCAAAATAAAATAGTTTCTGCACAATTGTCCATTTTCAGTATTTTCCATCATGCATACATTTTTAGCACAATCTAATGTAAGTGTATAATTCATATCTAATCTTTTAGCGTTGTTTGGCATGTCGACAATTCTGTCTACACGTAAATAATCGCTATTTTCCTCAAAGAATGTTTTTTCAACTATTTTTCTTTTACTCCACTTATTAAATTCACCTTGTGGTTTCCCTAATTGTACCCATAATGTTCTTGCATCTACAATAAATCCTTCCATATCAACATCAAGTGTTAAAGTTTCTGGAAATTGTCTTTGAGCTTTCATTACTATTTTTGCTTCATCCTCGTTAAATAGTAATGCATTAATTAAATGTCCTTTAGTAAATTTGTTTATCATAATAATTCACCTTTGTCCGATTTTCTATCGAACCCTTTCTTATTTTTTATTTCTGAGCATTAAAATAACACTCTTATAAAGATAGGCAGTATTGAAACTGCTCAAATGTCTCCTACCTACCTTCGCTCAAAAATAAAGTGAATGTGAAAGGTAAGATAGACGGTGAAATCTACCTTTATAAAAGTGTTAAATACTGTATATATACTTATTTAAAAATCCAAATAATTGAAATAGAGTGGCAAGTATAATCACTCACCACCCAGGAGGAAAATCATGAAATAAATTCAAAAATCAATTTAGATTCTTGATTAAGCATACATAAAATACGCTGATTACTCTCTCACTCATCAGCTTGTTTCTCTGTTCTAATCTCTCTTGTATAAAAATAATTTAAAAAGGAATGTTGTAAAAATGAAAAATAACAATTAATAATAATTATCTTTCACACCTCGGCACGAAAGCGAAGTGTAACGTAGCGGTGTGCCTTCTATCTAATACATACTAACAATTTTATTTAATATTTCTTTTGCTTGTTTAATTTCCAATCTCTGCAATATAACTCTGTTCCTACCTTGTGCGATTATACATTTATTGCAAACTGGCTTATGTACACTATTAACTAAACTCTCCACAAAAAATTTAATTAAAGTATTATCTGTATTTAATTCATAAAGCACAACAAATTTAATATTATTATTTTCATCAAACTTTTTTTGAAGTGTTTTATTTGTATGTTTTCCATTTTCTAATGCCTTTTTATGTTGTTTAAATCTTTTATCTACATCATTTGTACTACCTATGTAAATTGTTTTTCCTGATTGAACTATTCCATATATATAAGTCATATTATTAATCACTCCCCATCTTAATTAATCTATAAAATTTTACAAATAAAAAAGGATGTACCAATCAAGATACACCCTATCCTACGAAATATATATCATCATTATCTTTTATACGTTCTAGTTGATCTATTTGTTTTTGCACTTTTAATTTTTTATCTGCTATTTTTTCTTTAGCACAAAATCCATCTATTGTTTTAAATAATAATCTTACAATATCTTTCCATATGCAAATTTCAGATTTATTTTCTTCTATTTTATTAGTCATTTCAGTTATTTCTGTCAATATTCCAGATACCTTAATTTGATTATTTCTACTATTCCATAGAATTAATGACTTAGCTTTTCTTCTTAAAAATGCATTATAACCTTTATTTGATCTATTTAATATATTAATTTCATTATCATATATTTCACTTATAATTTCTTTTAATATTTCATATAAGTTCATATTATTCGCATTTTCAATTACAGTTTTAAAAGTATGTTCACTATCATATGCAGTTGCAAATTCAAATATATTATTTTTTTTATTATAATCGCAAACAGTTATAAAATTGGTAAATTCTTGCTTTTCTAATGCATCAAAAAATTCGTTTAATTCTTCAATTGTTTTAGTCATTTTTGTAATAGTTGTTTTTTTCATATTCATTCTCCTTTTCGTGCTTTAAGGACAAGCATACCATTATATTTTGAAGCTTTTACAAATAAATAAAAAAAGAACTAGTATTTTATTAGTCGTAACCAGTTCATATACGACAATCATATCAACATAATTTTTGAAAGAATTTAACATCACAATAATCTTTCACATAACGGCACTTAGCAGCGTAGCGTAAGCGGTGTGCCATCTATCTAATATACAATGAAGCGTTCGTTTTAAAACGACTATAAAACCCTCGGAAGGTTTAAGACTAATTAATATATTTAAAAGACGGTGAATATAAACCACCGTTACCAATTAAAATATATCTCATTTACAGCCATTCTTTTAACCCTTTATGAGTATTTATTACTGAAGCACTCTAATATCGTCTGTACGTGAGATTGCCCTACCAATCTAAGCCATTTATAAGAGTTTATTATTTGATAGTTCCTTTAAAAACCTATCAAACGAAATATTTCGGTCGTTTAAATCGACTTAGATTATTAAATAAAACTTGTCACTTCTTAAACTATTTTTTTACTTGCTTACTTATATAGTGGGGGGTTGACCATCTAGCCTATAAAGAGCTTGTACGTCATTAACATTCCTACAATCTCTAAATTATAGCCTACCAACGCACCCCCCACACCCCCGCGTATATTGATTTAATTTTCTTTTTTTTATTAATCAACTTCATTATACTTGACTTATTATTATTTAAAATGTTATAATTATAGTTTGTTCCAGTTTTACTGTTTTACCTTATATATAGTTTTGTAGTAAAAGTGGAACATTTTAGTTTATTTTTGTTATCATTATATATCTTTTTCCACGATTTTCACCTTTACTTTCTTTTTTTGATTTACTTACTGCATATTGTAATTTTAATTGTTCTCTTAATAAAGTTTCTATACTTGAAGGTTTTAAAAGTTTAGTCCTGTAATCAACATTATTTCCTATAGTTGTTAATTCTTTTATTATTAAATTACTCAATTCTTGTTGTTCTTCTTTAAATAATTTTTTACCTGTGATTGATTCTAAATAATTTTCCAGTTCATTTTTTTCCTTATCTTTTATAAAATCAAAATCCACAACTCTATCCCATAGTTCATTGTCCATTGTATTGATTAAAGTTTTTTTAAAGGAATGATGTTCATCGTCTTTTGTCATAAAACATATATTAATTATATCTTGTTTACATTTATCATATTTCATTTCATTTAATTGATAACCATCTTTATTGTTATACATTAAACTATTTTTAAATTTTCTTGCTTGTATTTCAGTTTTTAAATATGTAGAATAAAATTCTTCTTTATCTTTTTTAAAGCAAGCAGCAGGTAAAAAATCTTTTAAAAGTCCACCTTTATATTGATTTAATTCTCCTTTGCTCCAATTTCTTATATAAAATTTACAAGTATCTTCTTTATCAATTGGTCTTTTTCTTCCTAAACATTGTATTAATTTTTCTATGTCAACTAAATCTATTATTAAATGCTTAACATTTCTATCTATAATGTTCACTCCATTATCTAAAACACAAGTTGTTATTAAAAGTCTTTTAGAAAATGTTATAAGTTGCTTACCATCTTCAGTATTAGTTCTTATAAATATGTCTTTATTTTCTTTGTTTACATATGTATTATATTTAGAATATTTATTACTTTCACTTACATAAAAACAAGCATCTTTTTCATATTTTCTATATAAATCATAAGCATCTTGGCTAGTCCTACAAAAATAAATTATTTTTTCATTCTCAGGTGCATTTAATAATAATGATTCAAGTGAATATTGTATGTTATTTTTACCTTTTGTAAATCCTATTTCTGTAACATAATTATAATTCTTTTTAATATTATATGTATATTGAATTAATCCTTTATTGTATAACTTATTATGTAATTCTTCACAAGTAGCACTCATTAATATTTTAATTGAATTAGTTTGATTTAAAATCCAGTTAAAACTTAAATCTGTAACATCATTAAATTGACTATCACTTGTAAAATAATGACATTCATCCGCAACTACTATGTCATATTTTTCTATGCTTTCACTATTATTTATTTTATTTTCTAACCATTGATAACTTACAACTGTTATAATATCGCTATTATTAGTCATTCTCACATCTTCTTCTGTTTGCTTTCTTAATCTTCTTCTGTTGCATAAGTACAATATTTTATAATCATTTTTTCTACAAAAATTAACCAATTTATTATTTATAAAATATGTTTTTCCAGTTCCAGTACCACCTATTAAAATTTGTACTTTATCTTTTTTAAATGATTCAATTTCTTTCATAGTTATTAACTCATTATAAGTTGTATTCTTTGCTGTTACTATTGTATGTCCACTCAAACCTACTTCAACTGTTTTAGTTACGTTTTCTCTCATAATTCTTCTCTATCCTTTCTCTTTCTTAATTATTTAATTCTTGTTTTGTATTTAATATTATTTCTAATGCTTTTTTAACTTTAAATGTATTTTTAAAACTATACACTTTTTCACCTTTATTATACCTATCGTCAAAAGTAAAATAATTCTCTTTTGATATATACTTTATACAATCGGCTAGGTATTTATCAGTTATCCAACAATATTTTCTTTCTTTATTTTCCATATTAATAATCCTCCATTTTTTATTTGTATTTTCGCTAAAAGGATATTATTTCCATCACCAATTTTATTTTTAGCAAGGGGCATTAAATCAACACCCCCTTATATCAATTAAGCTACTTGATCTAATAATAAATAATAGCATTCAATCCAGTAATATTTTTTATTTGTTTTTCTACTTACACTTTCATGCATTTTAAATTCTTTTATTTGTAATTCGGTGTCTAGTAATTCAACATTGAATTTTTTCTTATGATCTTCAAACAATGTGCCTACGTTTTCTAAATCTACATACACATTGTAATTATCATCTTCTGCTTTTACTGTTATGTTTTCTAATTGTGTAAGTTCTTTATTGCTATTTAATTTAAAATTTAGTTTGATACTTAGCCTTTTTTCTAATTTTTCTATTTGTTCTTTCGTAAAATCTACCCCTTTTCTAGTTGCATCTATTTTTTTATACTTTTTAAATAGCCATTCATACTTACCATTTTCATCTTCAATGTATTGAGAAATAATATCATATTGTTCATCTATTTTTGGTTTTAAAGTATCCCAGCAACAATTTAAAATAAATTGTGAATCTGCATCTGCATTTATTAAACCTTTCGCAATTTGATTTATATTGTATTTTTCTTGCAATGCATCAACTAATTTTATTGTGTTCAAATCGATTATATCCAAGTATTGGCTTCTATCTTCTATTAAATACTTGTCCTTTATTTCTTTAATTTTATCCAAATCTTCTTGAGTTCTATATTTTACTGGTTTAGTTGTCCATTTATTTCTAGCCTTTTTCCAATTATCAAATGCTTGTCTTACTTCTGCTAAACAAGTAAAATCCATATCTGCATTATTAAATAGAAGTGTTTTATGTAATTCTGTTTTAGTATCATTAGATTTTTTGTTTATTTTTTCCGCAACATCATCTGTTATATCCGCATTATAAATATTTTTTCTTACTTGTGGTATATTCATATTTAATAAAGAGTGTGTATATCTGTATTTTCTATTATCTCGTTCTTTTTCTTTTTCATCTAATATTTTTTTAGCTTTACTGTATTGAATGAAAGTAGGTTTAGTTATTTTTTCAAAGGCTTGTTTAATTGTATTGCTTAATAGTTTTTCACCTTCAGCTACTTCATCGAATTTTCCTGTTTTAGGTGCATCTATAGCCATCATTTGTAATTTTAAAGCATAATATGATATAGGTGCATATTTATGGAATTGTTTAATTATTTGTTGTTTATATTCATCATCTGACAATGTGTCTATTTGATGTAATCTTCCCACTTCAACTAATTTTTCAATTCTATTACTAAATGCTTTTCTAATTTTTTTATCTCGTTTTTCTTTAATATCACATATTTTATCCGTGTATCTTTCTATTTCATCTTTAGTGTTATACTGTTGCATTTCTTTTGCTAATTTTTTTATTTCATTGTTATAACTATCATAATCAGTATCATCTACATGTTTTTCCAAATATTTTTTATACATCTGATTATAAGTTCTAAATTCAATATCACCATTTTCTTTAATTATCTTATAACTAAATTCCTGTGCTGCATTAGATACAACTATCCCCAGGTTAGATAATTTGCCGATTTTATTTCCACTTGCAATATATGAACTTATTAATAATTGTTGTTCTGTGAATATTTCTTCTTTTTTATCTCCATCTGCAGGATTTATAAAATCATATTCATTTCCATCTATATTTAATTTAGGTACCACTGCATTGTAAATAATATCATTATCTACGCAAAGTGCCATATCTCCGTCTTCATCTGCACCTGACATCAACATTGCTGTATCATCTACTGCATTTAAAAACAATAATTCACTTGTATGATTGCCAAAATATTTATCTAAAGTTTCATTTTTAACTAAATTTGCTTTCTGAATCTCTGAAAATGAATTTAATGGATTTCTTGATAAGGTTCTTTTTCCTGTTTCTTGTGGTACATAAAATTCATGCTCTTTTAATGCTCCATGTAATTTATATTCTTCTGCATTTCCCATAATTAGGTTTAAATATGCAATGGGATCTGGTGCTAATATTTTAAAATTACCTCGCACATAGAACTTACCACCTTGTATCTGTTTTATTTTTTTTCTAGTTAATTTATTCATCACGTTATTACAAATTTTAGTCTTAGCAAAATCTTCATTAGCTTGAAGCAAATAGTGAATTTTAGTTGATGCACTTAATTGTTGTTCTTCATTTCTTGCTATATCACCAAGGAATAATCTCATTTTATCTATATCTTGATTACTTACTATATCTTTAAAATACTGTTCTGTTGGTTCTGATAATTGCCTTAATTCTGCTGGTGTAAGTGCTAAGTTTGAAATTAACTGATAGTTTGTTCTACTGTATTTTTTAGGTTCCTTCTTATTTATTTTAGTAACATATAAGCTATTTAATAGACCTCTGTAATTATCGCAGTATGGATTTTCTAAGCATCTATTTATTTCTTTATCTATATCAACTATTTTATTGTCTTCTTTCCACCACTTGGCCCACTTAACTTGACTTTCATTTAAAATTAAATCAGCTTTACTTATATTTTTAGATTGTCCGAAATAATCAAGTACCCAAAAATCCCCCTTTTCATCTTTCCAAAAAGTATCTGTATCTTTAGTGTAATTATCATTAAAGTATTTAACAAAGTCTGCTTTTACTACCAATCCCTTGACTGCCAAACCTGCATAGTGTCTAATTACTGCAAAATCTACAGGATAATCTACATGTAGGTCATTTTGAATTATTCTAGCCATGCCTGGACTCATAAAACCAGCTCCATCAGCAAAAGCATGCTCTTGTGTTAGTGTGTCTTTTTCTTCGTCTGCTACTGGTGTTAATTCAAAGTCTTGGTTAAAAGTCACATATCTACTTGTGTATTTATATTTTTTCTCTTTCAATATCACTATGTTAGGCTGATATGCTATTCTGTAAGATCCTGATAATGCTAAACTTAAACGTGCGATTATGTCTTTGTTTATACATAACTTTTCTTGTTTATTTCTTTTGTCAGTTAACTTTCCGAACGAAATACAATTTTCAAATATCTCTTTAAATTCTATGTATTCTTTTTTAATAAATAAATATGTACACTTAGTGCTTATTTTACTATCTTCTTCCCACTCTGTATTTTCTTGCTTCATTAGTGTAGGGCTTGTTATAAGTGGTAAATACTCAGTATCATTAAATATCAAACCTTCCGTAAGTATTTTATAAGCTGTTTTCTCTTTATTTGGTAAATTAACTTTTATAATATCATCTGTAAAAATTTTATCGGTTATTTGAATTCCCTTGTAATTAAAAAACATTCTAAATAAGAAGTTATTGTTTACTTTTATTTTAAAAGTTTCTAATACATCCTCATCAAACTCACCTTGATTTTTAAGCGTTACTTCTCCGTTTAGATTATAAATTGTTATTAATTCATTCTCTTCCTTTTGTAAGTCTTTTAATGCCTGTAAATTCTCCATAATTTCCTCCCCATTTTTTTAAATTATTTTTATTTATTATTTTAATTGCACCACTTCGGCACAGCGAGTGTCGTAGACCAAGCAAGTGCCATTCCCCTTAATATGTTTTATAGATAGGAATAAAGCGAGGTACTGTTGCAACCTCACCTAAACCTGTTATATGTTTTTAAAATTCTATTAAAATTAATCTTTTATTATGTTATTGTTTAAAATCCCTTTTGAACATCTATTTTATTTTCATTAATATGTTTACGTATAATCCATACAGTTTTATCTTCATTTACATCATTAAATTTTTGATGAAAAATAGTAATGCTTTCAATTCCATTTTCTAAATTATGTTTTTCTATATCTTCTATTTCTTCAGCTTTACATATTTCTCTATTATTAATTAATACCATTCCATCGTTTTCAATTTTTAAATATGGTTTTGCAAATGTTTGTGTTAAGTGATAAAATCCTTGCAAATCATTTTCTCTTACAATTTCAACACTATCATTTTCTAATTGCATTATTTTCTCACATGCTACTTTAATTTTAATTTCTTTGTTCATTCTTTCTCACCTTTTACCCTTCTTTTAAGTTATTAATAATTCTTATAATATATATTTATAAATTTAATAGTTACAATGAAACACCCGGAATCGTTGGAACTCAATTTTTTTCACAAAAACCCTTGACTTATCATTAACCCTACTATATAATTTAGTTAATGAAAGAATTACTGTAGATAATAGTTATTATATTACAGTAATCTAGTTATTAAATACCATTTAGAATAGTATTGGTTACTTTCTAAAACAATAGAAAACATGTAAAAAGAAAACAATAAACGGATATAAATGTATATTGATATAAAAATATACGAAGATATAAACATAGTCAGTCGGATGTCTATGTTTATTTTTTTTGAGTTTTATTGTTCCCTTTAAGACTATCATATCTTTTCCAGCTTGTCCATACATTTCTATTAAATGGTCAAACTTTTTTTTGAATTCAAACAATACATAGGGCAATACACATGATATTTTACTTCTTTCTCTCTTACACTTTTAGCCCAACTAATATTTACGTAAATTTTTTCTAAGCATTCATAGTCCTGATCTACTTTATATTCTTGCATATATATGCCTTCTGCTACTCTTATGAACTTATAATTTAAATTTAATGCTACTGCTTCTTTTAACGTTGCCACTCTGCAAGGTATTTCGTTATGTCCAGCAATTTTGATTTCTACAAGGTTATTTTTCCAATCATCAGTTCTATCTACTTCATCTACAAATGTTATGTGTTGTTCATCTGCTTCTAGCATCTCTCTTATTTCTTCTAAATTTACTATTTTATTCATTCTAATCTCTCCTTCTCGATTTTTTATTTGGTGTTTTTAAACTAAGGATGCAGATAATACACCCTTAGTTTAAATAATTTGGGTCATTCTAATCTCTGTTTTTTCTAATCTCTGTTTTTCTAACAATCTTCTAATCTCTCCCTTACAATTACTAGTATAGCACTCACTACACTAGTTGTAAATAGTCTATTTGTAAACAATCTGTTAACTACTTAATCGGTCTATTGAAGTTATCCACAATAATGATATAATAAATATAAAGAAATTTAGAAATTGTGGATAACTTATTGGAGGTATTAAGAAATGATAAAATTTAGACTTGAAGAAATACTTGAGGAACAAGGCAAGACAAGATATTGGTTAGCCAAAGAAACTGGAATTGATATTAATAGTATTACTAAGATTTATAAAAATAAAAGTACACAAATAAAACTGGAGACTATGTTAAAAATAATAAAAGCATTGGATTGTAAATTAGACGAGTTTATGATAATGGAAGATGAAGATCAAGAATAGGTCTTTTTTAGTTTTTTGCGATAAATTCAATTCTTTTTGTTAAAAATAGGTGGGATCTGAATGGATGATAAAAAAGTATGAAAGCTACTGGGTAAATTAAACCTCAGTAGCTTTTTTATATTCTAGCAATCTATCTATTTCCTTCAATATATCCCCTTTTCTATAAGTCATAAATCCTTCTAAATCGTCATTTAATAAACACTTCAATCCTTTTTCAGATATCAAATGAGTTTTTAATATTTTTGCCATATATTCCTCACCCATTTCTTTTATTAATCCTGAAAAATAATCTGATGGTTTTAAGTATCCTTTTTTTTGATTAGATGATGATATTATTGTCTTATTTAAAATACTATTCTCTTTATATCGGGATGAAGGAAATATATGATCTTGTTGTATATTATTAAAATTGAACTGTGGAGCATTTCCCGTCTGAAAATCTAATGCACCTTTCAATACAATTAAATTCATTATACTTTTATATAGTGCTGAATTACCATTATCGCATTTATCTATCTCATTTTTATAGTCCATTTTTTTAAGAAATTCAGGAACTTTATTATATTTTATCCATTCTTTAATAGCCCTGTAATCACTCGATGAATTCGAATCTGCCCCTTGGTCGTATCTACAATTTACAACTGTACACCAATACCATTTGTCTATTTTTTCATAATTTATTATTTTTTCAAGTTTATGTTTTTTTACAAAATTAAGCATTGCTGCTAATGGTACTATGACTGTTGTATTGGGCATCCATTTATTATAGTTAAAAACACCATATCCATTTTTTAAGTCTGTTATTCTACAATAAGCTTCGTCCAGCGAATCCAACGCTTCATTCCAATATAGCTCAAAATTTTCATTATCTAATTCAAATATATTCTTCTTTTTACATTCACCTATACTTATTAAAGCCATAACTTTAAGTATCATCTCTGGTTTAATGTGCTTTGAACTTAAAAATTCATATTTTCTTTCAGCTTTTTCTAATAAGTTTTTAAGATTTATTCCGTATTTATACATTTTAGCTATCATTAATTCAAATATAGATAATTGCTTACCAGTTCTATTTATTCGTTCATAAATTTCTAATATTTTTTCCATAGGTGTGTCTTTATTTAACTTAACTATATTAATTTCTCTATTATTAAAATCCTTAACTATGTTAGTTATAGTATTAAAATTGCTATCCATTTTAAATAAATCAACAATATATGCATCATCATTTTTCATTTTTGAAAAGGGTATAATTCTGCTTTTATTTTCTATAGTATTCAATTTACTTTTATTGTTTATATTTACAGCTATAACAGACCCATTTATATCTCCATCTATGTATTTGTCTACATCAAAATAAAATTTAGTTGGATGTCTACTGTTTTTTAAATTGAAATTAGGTTCATTTAAAGCATAATACAAAGAGCTAATTCTTTGCTGTCCATCCAAGACTATATGCACAAATGAAGATATTTCTGCCTTTCTATTTTTTTCCTTCACACCTTCTATTAAATTTAATGCAAAATCAGATTCTGTCTTACCTACACCTTCAATAACAAGCATTGATCCTATAAAATAATCGCCTATTAGTGATACTAATAATTCTCTAGTGTCTTCTGAATTCCATACAAAACTTCTTTGAAAATCTGGTAATACCAGTTCTCCATTCTCTACATATTTTAATAATTGACTCACTTTTTCATTATCTCGCATTCAATCACCTCTACGCTTTTTTTGTAATTATATCCATAATTTCATATGATATACTTAAATGTAGAAGTATTTTTATTTTATAACAATTATATATTTAATTTTAATTGTTCTCCATCTTCTGAATTATCCTTTTCCTTATTTTTATTTACCTTGTTCTTAGTTTCACTCTTATCATTATTTCCCTTTCGTTTTCCTATGCCTTTCCATCTCTTGTTCTTATCCTTTTCTAGTTCCTTCATCTCTTTTTCTAATTCTTCTAATTTTTCTTTATTAATATCTTTATCCATTGTCCTATCCTCCATTTACCCTATTTTCTATTATGCCATAGGTTCTTACCCAATCTTATCTATTTTTCTTACACCCTAACTCTATCTTTATTCTATACTATAATTTTAAAATCTTATTACTTGGTTAGGCTTGTTAGATTTTGGCATATAGTTATCTACCTATATTCATAAAAAAAATTAATTAATTATGAACATAAGTAGATAACTATTAATTTTTTAATACTTGGTTGAGTATTGTTGAGTTTTATTAATACTAATATTGCTAATGCTTAGTTTTACCATTTATAGCTTGTCCTAAATGTATTATATTACTAAGTTCTACCCGATAATTATATCGCCAAACTACCACCACAACTATTATTTCAGGGTATTGGTTGTTGCTCACCTTACGTCACATAAACACCTTCTACAAGCTATAATATTAGTAATTCACTTGCACTTTATATAACAGTTAACTTTGCTGCATTGGCTTAACTAACCTAGTTTTTATAGATGTTACTGCATTTCATCTACTATAAACCATTACTTAAAAAAGGGTATAAGAAACACACCTGTTGCAATTCTAATTTTTTTTGATACAATAGAAGTAGAAACAGTTTATAGATTTTTCTATATTCAGTTTTGATTACTTTAAATAAAAAATTATTAGTCAAAGTAGGTATTGCGAGTACCTACTTATTTTTTAACCTTTTTTACCTTCATTTACTGTTTAATCCTTTTGATAACAGTTTCCTAACTACCCATAAATCCCCTAATGTATAACCTAACTGGCTACATATAACCACTAATTAAATATTTAATAAATAAAACATATCTACTTAAAAATTACATCCTCATGTTTTCCAAAGGACTAAATCTTTGGTAGTTTTTTCTTATATCTTCTGTTGCTAAGTCCAGATATGCCTTTTCCGTTACTGTAACACTACTGTGTCCTAATAATTTTGAAAGAGTATAAATATCCCCTCCAGCCATTAAAAACCTTCTCGCATAGTTATTACGAAGCACATGAGGTGTTATATTTTTAAGTCCTACTCTATCGCAATATTTTTTAAAGTTTTTTTCAAAATTACTTATCGCTAACTGAGTGCTTCTATTTGTACAAAATAATAAATCTGATTCAGCATATCTATCTTTATATTGCATCCACCTTCTAAGCAATCTAGACATAGAATTTGAATAAAATACGTATCTATCTCTACGACCTTTATTAATTTCTGCTGGTATAAGTATAGCTCTTCTATCTAAATCTACATTTTCTACACTAGTTGCTAAAGTTTCTCCAATTCTCATTCCTGTGTCAATTATTAGTTGAATTATTACATAATCCCGAAATTCGCTAAACTTTGTTGTATCCAAATTCTGCAATAATCTTTTAAACTCCACATCCGTCAATTGACTTTTAGATATTCTTTTATTTTTAAATTGTTTAATTTTAGTGATTGGATTTTTCTTTATAATTCTTTCATTTTCTAAAAAATTAAAAAATACTTTTAAATTTCTAATGTAGTTATTAATTGTTGTTATACTAACTTTTTTTGCATAATCTTCTCGATTTTTAGGATTGTTTATATACTCTCTGTTGACATCTGATGTAAAAGTATATTTTCCACGATCTTTCGTATAATTTATATAATCCCTACACATATCTTCTGTTATCTTGCTTACTTCTGTTACATGGAAAGTATCTTGAATATATTTAGCAAACAACCTTAAACATTTCTCATAATTATCAATTGTTTTTCTTGTTAAATCTTTATTTACACAATAAATCATAAAATCATCTATCACATAATCAATATTTCTATTTTTGAGCATTAAAAAAACCTCCAATGTTATTTTTTTACATTAAAGGTCTTTTTAAAACTCTTATATGAAGTTTATTGGTTTCAAACTATGTTTATTGGTTTTAAAATATTGATTTTATAATACTTATATCGATAATAAATTTTCCTTGTTTTCATACTATTCAAAACAATATTAGAGCATTTCGACAAAAGTATACCTTTTCACGCTAATTTCCTTAATAATTCTTTAATTAGCTTACTCTATTTCTTAATCTTAATTTGTCTGCTACCATTGCTATAAATTCTGAGTTAGTAGGTTTGCCTTTATCATTGTGTACTGTATAGCCAAATAGTTTGTTTATTGTATCAACTTGTCCTCTTGACCATGCCACTTCAATAGCATGTCTTATAGCTCTTTCAACTCTTGAAGCTGTAGTGTTATATTTTTTTGCAATTGTTGGATATAATTCTTTAGTAACTGCTGATAAATAGTCTATATCATTTACTACTAATGTAATTGCTTCTCTTAAATACATATAACCTTTTATATGAGCTGGCACGCCTATTTCATGAATAATATTTGTAATTTCTGTTTCTAGGTTTATTGGGCCACTTTCTAATGTTTTAGATACTGCTGGCACTTCTGATGCTACAATTGTTTTTACATTTTCATCTGTATTGATTGTATTATTGAACATTTGTCTTATACGTTTTGTAAATACATCCATATCAAATGGTTTTACAACATAATAAGTTGCTCCTAATGTTATTGCTCTTTGTGTTATTTTGTCTTGTCCAACTGCAGATAAAACTATAACTTGTGGCATTGGATCTAAACTCATGCTGTTTAATTTTTCTAAAACTCCTAATCCATCTAAATGTGGCATTATTATATCTAAAACTACTAAATCAGGTTTCTTTTCTTCAATAAGTTTTAACGCTTCTAGCCCATCCTTTGCTATAGCTACAACATTTATATCCTTTTGACTTAATAAATAGTCATTAAGAATATTACAAAATTCCTTATTATCATCTGCTATAAGTACACTTATACTATTTTGTTCCATATTGTTATACTCCCCTTTTCTCACTTATTACCATTTTCTAACATTTTATAGTTTCGACAAAAGTGTTTCAAATCCTTTTTTTTAACTAAAAAAAATAAAAATTTTATTTTTAAATTAAAAATAATAGAATGCATAAGAACCCTCTCTTATACATTCTATTATTTTTTACTGAAAAAATCTATCTATTTTGATAAAATATCTGCATCCTTTAACATCCAATCTATATAAACTCCATAACCAGTATCCGGTTTATTAATTAAAACATGAGTTACAGCACCTACAATTTTACCATCTTGTATTATAGGACTTCCACTCATACCTTGAACTATTCCTCCCACCTCTTCTAAAAATTTTTCATCAGTTATCTTTATTACCATGCTTTTTGATCCTGGAGAACTTTGTGTTAATAATTTTTCAATTTCAATATCATAAAATTTAGGTTCAGTTCCTTCTACGGTTGTTAATATTTTTGCCGGTCCTACTTTTATTTCTTCTCTTTTTGCAACTGGTAAAGGTTCACTATAAACTTGATTTTTTAATGTATCTTTACCTTGACCAAATATTCCACATTCTGTGTTATTTTCAATTTTTCCAAGAGAAGTTTCTTCTTCTATAAATATTCCTCTTAATTCTCCTGGATTTCCTTTAGTACCCTTTCTTACTGACACAATATTAGAAGACAAAATTTCACCATTAGCAATAGACATTATATTTCCCGTGTCTACATCTGTAATTGGATGACCTAACGCTCCGAATTTTTTACTTTTTGCATCATAAAAAGTTAATGTTCCTACTCCAGCTGTAGAATCTCTAACCCACAATCCTATTTTATATTTATCATCATTTAAACTTTTTACAGGTTTTAATTCTAATTGCAATACTTCATCTTTTCTTTGAACTGTAATTTTTACCTCTTCTCCATCGCATCTATTAATGTAAGTTGCTACATCTTCAGAGCTTTGTACTTGTTCATTGTTTATTTTTAATATACTATCACCGATTTGTATTCCAGCTTTTGCTCCTGGACTTATTATACCTTTTTCAGTTTCTATATCAGAAATAGCAATTACTAAAGCACCTTTTGTATTTAATTTTATACCTAATGGCTGACCTCCAGGATATAATTTTATTTCGGAAGTTGTAGCATATAAATCTTTTTTTGTAGGTATACTTTCATTATTAATATTACTTACTTTTAAATCAATGTCATGTTCTTTTGCATTATTACTTTCATCCAATGCACAAACATTATCTTTATTTAGCTTAAATGCTAGTTCTATCTTGTCATATACATTATTATATATATTTATACTAACAAATAGCATTATAGCTGTAATAAATGATAATATAGTATTTCTATGTTTGTTCATAATGCTATACCTCCTTGCAACTTTATAATTTTAAATTTCCCTCATTCTGTTCATATTATGTTGATATTATATTTCTTTAAAAGTTAAAATAATTAGTTAATTGTATTATTTTCATATACACTTTTTGTAATGATATTTATTTTATTAGACTTTTCTTAGTCTTAAATTAAATGCTTTATATTATAGTATATTCTTTATATCTTTTTAAATTTTAAATTATTTTTAACCTTTTGTAATATTTTCATTATATTTACATATTTTTATTGTTTTTAAATTTTAATTTATGTAATTGTAGAATTATTTTTTTAATTTGCAAAAAAGTCATAGCATTATTTTATGATTTTTTATTTTTTATATGTATGTTTTATTATAAAAAAAAATTTAGCAATAATTATTGCTAAAAATTTTTTTAAACTATATTTCTTTTTAATATCTCAGCCATTTCAATCATTTCTTCTGCATTTTCTAATGTAAGCTTAGTTACCTCACTACCACCAATCATTCTTGCTATTTCATATTTTTTATCACACTTACTCATTTTCCTTACATTTGTTACTGTAGTATTTTCAGTTGATTCTTTAGCTATTAAATAATTATGATCTGCCATACTTGCAATTTGTGGAAGGTGAGTTACACAAAATACTTGGTGATTTTTAGATATTAAATACATTTTTTCTCCAACTCTTTGTGCTATTCTACCACTTATTCCAGTGTCTATTTCATCAAATATAACTGTTGGTATTTCATCCTTATCAACAAAAACTGTTTTTAGTGCTAGCATTATTCTAGATAGTTCTCCACCAGATACTATCTCTTCTAAGGGCTGTAGTGGTTGTCCTGGATTTGTAGCTATGTTAAACTGAACTTTATCCATTCCATTAATATAAAACTGCTCTGTAAGTTTAACATCTATTCTAAAAACACTTTTATTAAGTCCTATGTAATCTAATTCGTGTTTAACTTTTTTCTCAAGTTCAGCACTTATTTCTAATCTAATATTATGAATTTCTAAAGCTTTATTTTTCATTTCTTCTTGAATTACTTCTTTTTTCTGTTCTAATTTTTCTATTATTTCTCCACTATTAGAAAGTTCATCATATTTTTCTTCTAATTGCTTCTTATGTTTTAAAACTTCTTCTATAGTTTCTCCATACTTTTTCTTACAAACGCCTAACTGATATATTCTTGAATTTATGTATTCTAATTCTTTTTCATCATAATAAATATTGTCTTTTAACACTCTTATTTCATCAATATTTTCTTCTATAAGATAATATGAGCTTTCTAATGAATCTGCTATAGTTTTTATTTCAGTTTTATTATTTTCTATAGTTCTCAATTCTCTAATAACATAAGATAAATTGTCTATTAAAGAAGGTACTTCATCTCCACCTAATTTTAAATAGTTATAAGATAAAACTAAACTTTTCTCTATTTTTTCAGCATTTGATAAAAAAGAAAATTTTTCTTCTAGTTCTTCGTCTTCTCCAATTTTAGGATTAACTCCATTTATCTCATCAATTTGAAATTTTATGAAATCCATATTTTTTTCTCTATCGTTATTGTTTCCTTTTAGTTCTCTAATTTTACTTTCAATGTTTGCAAGTTCTGTATACATTTTTTCATATTCAATTAAAAGCTTTTCAATATTTTCACTTCCAAAAGAATCTACGTATATTATGTGATTAGAATTATCTAACAGATTTTGATTTTCATGTTGTCCATGTATATCTAATATAGTTTCACTTAACATTTTAACTTTAGATAATATTAAAGTTTTCCCATTAACTTTTGCTATTGATTTGCCTGTGTTAAAGCTTTCTCTTGTTATTACTACAACATCATCACAATCAATTTCCAAGTTTTCTAGTATCGCTTTGGTTTTTTCATTTTCTAAAGTAAATATAGCTTCAACTACTGTTTTTTCTGTTCCAACCCTTATTAAATTCTTATTAAATTTTCCACCTAATACATAGTTAATTGCATCTATTAAAATAGATTTTCCTGCTCCAGTTTCTCCGGATAGAACATTAAATCCATTTTCAAAATCGATTGATAAATTCTCTATTAATGCAAAATTCTTTATATTTAATTGTAATAACATCTATCTATCATCCTATCTATGAATCAAATTTTCAATTTCTCTTAACACTTCATCTGTTTTCCCTTGGCCTCTTGTAATTACTAAAACTGTATTATCTCCAGCTATTGTTCCAATTACACCATCAAATTCAAAAGAATCTAATGCATCTGCCGCTAAAGCTGCTGATGCTGATATTGTTTTTACAACTAAAAAATTATCTATTCTTTCAACTGATATTGCAGTTTTAGAAAACATAGTTGCCATGGCATTAGGACTATATCCTTTTAATTTTGTAGATGCAGCATATTTATATCTTCCATTGTGTGATAAAATTTTTATAAGATTTAATTCTTTAATATCTCTTGATACTGTAGCTTGTGTTACGCTTATACCTTCTTCTCTTAGTTTCTCAGCCAATTCCTCTTGTGTTTCTATATCTTCATTTTTTATTATTTCATAAATTTTTTCATGACGTAAACTTTTCACGAATTATCACCCTCACACTCTATAGACCTCGAAATTATTTTTTTACGCAATAATTTAAAATAATTATAGTCTTCAAATTTTATTAAATTACACTTCCTTGGAAGAATTTCTATAACAACTTCTTCACCATTATTTATTTCTATAACAGACTGTCCATCTACAGATAAATAAACCTTCTCATTATGAGAATCAACTTTAATCCTCAATATATTTTCTGAGTGTAACACTATTGTTTTAATTCCTACTGATACTGGACAAATAGGTGTAACAGAAATAACATCCAATGTAGGATAAATAATAGGTCCACCTGCTGATAACGAATAAGCTGTTGATCCTGTTGGTGTAGCTATTATTAAACTATCAGCTTTATAGTTTATATAAAATGTATCATCAATATATATATCATAGCTTACAACACTTGCTAATGTATCTTTTAATATAGCTATTTCATTAAGTGCAGAATAATAAATTTCTTTGTCTCTTTTAGGCAATGAACATTTAATCATCATTCTCTTACTTATACTATATTTATTTTCTAATATGTTTTTTATTGCTTCTTCTATCTCTGAAAATTCTATACTAGATAAAAAACCTAAATGTCCTATGTTTACAGGAAGAATAGGTGTTTCAAACTTTTCTACTGCTCTTGCAACTCTTAGTATAGTTCCATCTCCACCAAGAGCAATAACAAAATCTAATTTTCTATTTTCTTCATTGTCTAATTCTATTGAATCATAAAACCTCTTAATTTTGCAAGATTTAAAATACTTATTCACAAGTCCTTCTACTTGTGTCATTATTTTCCCATCTACATCCTTTGTAGAATTTATGTTTATACCTATAAATTTCATACTTCCTCCAGTGATAATCTTGAGTGTGCTTCTTTTACTAGATTTGAAACTTTATATATATCAAAACTCTTATCTATTTCATTTTTACTTTTTTTAAAGTTAATTAAGTATTCAATGTTTCCATTTGGTCCTTTTATTGGTGAATAATCTAACTTTTCCACCTTTAAATTTAAACCTTCTAAAAGTGCTACTATTTTAAGTAGTACATTTATATGGTCTTCTTCTTTTTTTACTACACCTTTTTTATTTACTTTTCCCCTACCAACTTCAAATTGTGGCTTTATAAGTGCAACTACTGTTCCATTTTCATTCAAAAGTTCTGAAACAGCTGGAATAACTTTTTCTAAAGATATAAAAGATACATCTATTGAAGCAAAATCACATAGTTCTCCTATATCATCATTAGTTACATATCTTATATTTACACCTTCCATTGATATAACTTTAGGATTTTCTCTTAACTCTCTAACTAATTGATCATGTCCTACATCTATAGCATACACTTTAGATGCTCCATTTTCTAGCATACAGTGTGTAAATCCTCCAGTTGAAGCTCCTATATCTAAGCAAATTTTATCTTTTAGTTCAATTTCAAACTGTTTTATTGCTTTTTCTAGTTTTAGTCCACCTCTACTTACATATGGAATAACTTCACCTTTAAATTCTATCTCTGAATTTTCATCTACTTTTTTTCCAGCTTTTGTTTCCTTTTTTCCATTTATATAAATTTTACCTTCACTTATATATTCTTTTGCTTTTTCTCTAGATGTAGCAAATCCTTTATCACATACTAATACATCTACCCTTATTAAAGTATCACTCATATAAACTCCTTTATGTAACTCTAAATATGTTCATCTTTATTTTTTTATCTATAGGGTTCCAAGTTCAAATTAAAAATAATTTCTTTATCAAATTATGTTAGCGGTATTGAATTTTATTACTATGTTTATATTTATATTTATATTTGTAACCAATTAACAGTTAACAATAATGGTGAATATCACCGGGTATTGAAATCTCAGCTACAATGTTTTATTTGTACTTCAAATAAAATTAATACAATGTTTTATTTGTACTTCAAATAAAATTAATATAATATTTTTCTCCATAAAAAGTTTACTTTAGAGAATGAATTTTTCATCGTTAATTCTTAATTAAAATATAAACAACTTAATTTTTAACTTTAAAACCCTATATAGAGTTATAAACTAAATTTTAGTTTATAACTCTATAGTTTACAATTCATTTTTTATTTTGTTATAAATTCCATTAGAATCTAATCCATATGTTTTATATAAAATATCTACATTTCCATGTGGTATAAATTCATCGTTAAATCCTAAATTAATAACTTTTATATTATTATTAATTTTATTTACGTGTTGTAAAACAAGTGTTCCAAGACCCCCATTAATAACATTATCTTCGATTGTTACTATTTTTTCAAAGCCATTTTCTATTAAATCTTCTATTAATTTAGTATCTATAGGCTTTATAAAACACGCATTTACAACAGTAATATCTATATTTTCATTTAATAGCTTTTCTCTTACTAAAACTGCACTTTGAACCATTTTTCCAGTTGCTATAACTGCTATTTTCCCTTTAGGTTCTTGCAACACTTCCCATTTACCTTTTTCTATAGCTTTCATTGATGATAAATGAACATTAGGATTGTCTCCACCTCTTGGATATCTTATAGCAATCGGATAATTTGCATTCACTGCAAATTTTAGCATTTCTTTAAGTTCATCAACACATTTAGGACTCATAATTGTCATATTTGGTATATGTGACAAATATGATAAATCAAAAATACCTTGATGTGTTTCTCCATCTTGCCCTACTATTCCTGCTCTATCTATAGCAAATACAACCGGTAGATTTTGAAGTGCTACATCATGTACTATTTGGTCATATGCTCTTTGAAGGAAAGTTGAATAAACTGCAAATACAGGTTTCAATCCTGAAACTGCCATACCTGCTGCCATAGTGACTGCGTGTTGTTCTGCTATACCAACATCAAAAAACCTTTTTGGAAACTTCTTAGAAAACTCTCCAAGACCAGTACCTTCTGGCATTGCAGCTGTAATTGAAACAACCTCTGGCATTTGTTTTGCAATATCAACCATTGTATCTCCAAACATTGAAGAGTAGCTTTTGCTACTACTTCCATTCATCTTTCCATTATCACAATTAAATGGACCTACACCATGAAATTTATTTGGAAATTTTTCTGCAAAAGTATAGCCTTTACCTTTTTTAGTTATAGCATGTATAATTACAGGTCCATTATATTCTTTAGCCATTTTTAAAACTTTACTCATTTCCTTTATATTATGACCATCTATAGGACCTAAATATTTTATTCCCATGTCTTCAAAAAACATTCCTGGTACTAAAATTTGTTTTATGCCATCTTTAATTTTATGTATGGAATTTACCATTCCTTTACCAACGTTTGGTATTTTCTCAAGCTTGTTGGTTACGTCATTTTTAAGTCTATTATAACCATTATCAAGCCTTATTTCACTTAAGTAAGAAGATACTCCCCCTACATTTTTAGATATGGACATTTCATTATCATTTAATATAATTATGACTTTTGTTTTTTTATCTCCCACATCATTTAACGCTTCCATAGCCATTCCACCTGTTAAAGCACCATCTCCAATGACAGCAATAACATTTGAGTTTTCTTTTTTTAGGTCTCTTGCACGAGCCATACCAACTGCTGCAGATATAGATGTACTACTATGTCCTGTATTAAAGAAATCATATATACTTTCTTCCCTTTTAGGAAATCCACTTAATCCATTAAATGATCTTAATGTGTCAAAGTCACCTTTTCTTCCAGTTAATATTTTATGAACATAACTTTGATGTCCTACATCCCAAATTACTTTGTCACTATTAAAGTCAAATACATTAAATAAACTAATAGTTAGCTCAACTATTCCTAAGTTTGATGCTAAATGTCCTCCAGTTTGTGAAACTTTATCTATTAAAAACTCTCTAATTTCTCCCGCAAATTCATTTAGCTCTACTAAATTCATGTACCTAATACTATTAAAATCCTTATAATCATGTAAGTATTTTGTCATTTTCATTATCCTCTTTTACAAAATATATTATTTTTGTAACCATAAAAAATATATTATCTATAATTTTATATAAATAGTAATTTTCCCATCATATATCCCATTTCATATATAAATATATAAATTTGTATAAAAGTATATATTTATACAATAAAATAATTATTTATTTATCGATTAAATCACTTTAAACTTTATTATAAATGTATATTTTAGTTTTTATTTTGCTATTTGCAAGTAAAATTATATCATATCATATTAAAATATCAAAATTGATATTTTTTTAAAGTCATCACTATCATTTTGGACACATTAGTCATAAAATAAGTTCAAAATTTTTCAAACATCCTATCTACTATATAATTTTGCTTTGTACTTACTAATAATTTCTAACCAGTAAAAATTCTGTAAGTTCTTTCAACTCCGTTGTATCCCCTTTTAGAGAGTTTAATAACTCTATACATTCATTTGTTAATTTAATACACTGTTTCTTACATTCATCCATTCCACACATTGTTATAAAGTTTGTTTTTAAGTTGTCTTTATCACTTAAACTTTTTCCAGCAATTTTTTCATCACCAGTATAATCTAATATGTCATCTTTAATTTGAAAAGCTAACCCTAAATTTTCTCCATACTTTTCAAGAATTTTTAGTTCATCAGAACTTGCTTCTCCAAGTGTTGCACCTGCCAATATAGATGCTTTTATAAGTTTACCCGTTTTATTTTTATGCATCATAAGTAGCATTTCTTCCGATATGCTTTTTCCTTCACTTTCAATATCTATGATTTGCCCTAATATCATTCCTTCTGCTCCAGCAGATTTAGCTATTATATTAGAAGCTTTTATTTTTCTCATTTCAGCATTCATACATTCATTAAACATTAATATCATAGCTTCATTTAAAAGTGCATCACCAGCTAAAACTGCTCTAGCTTCTCCAAAGACTTTATGATTAGTTGGCTTTCCTCTTCTTAAATCATCATTATCCATACTTGGTAAATCATCATGTATTAATGAATATGTATGTATCATTTCCATTGCTGTAGCAAATGGAAGTGCCTCTGAAGTATCTTCTTTGTATAAACTATATGTCAAAAGTAAAAGAATTGGTCTTATTCTCTTTCCACCTATAGTCAAACTATATACCATTGGCTTTAAATACTCTTTAATTTCACTAGGTTTCGAATTAAAATAATCCAATATATAATTTTCTATTAAAACTTTAAAATCATTATTTTTCATAATTAATTCCTCACTAATCTCATATTACTCTACTATTTCAAACTCTTCTTCTTTGTCTTCAGATAGTACTTTTATCTTTCCTTCATAAGCATTAAGAAGTTTATAAAGTTCATTGCATAATTTTATACCATCTTCATATTTTTTCATAGATTCATCTAATGTAAGATCTCCATCTTCCATTACATTTATAATATCAGTAAGCTTTAAAAGTTTATCTTCGTAACTTTCTTTTTTTCTTGGCATTACTCTTCATTCATCCTTTCTATTTTAAAGGTTCCTTTTCCATCCTTTAGTAAAATCTTTACCTTTTTTTCATCTTTTAATTCATTTATTGAAGATATTACATGTTTTTCATTATCATATATAAGAGAGTATCCTTTATTTAATATATTTAATGGATTATGTGCTCCTAAAAGTTCATAGTTTTTTTGCACTTCTCTTAGTTGATATTCCAATATCTTTTTCATTTTATGCCCTAATATTTCTTTTTTATTATCTATAATATTGTATTGATTAACTAAAAAATTTTTAGGGCTATTTAGTTCAAGTACTTTTTCGTACATTTCTAAATTTTTTTTATTTTTCAACATTTCAGATTTTATGTTGTTTGTAAGCATTCCTCTTATATTTAATAATCTTTCATTTAATTCTTCTATTGTTGGCACTACTATTTCTGCTGCTTGTGATGGTGTTGATGCTCTCTTGTCACTAACAAAATCACTTATAGTAAAGTCTGTTTCATGTCCTATTCCCGTAACTATAGGTTTTTTAGATTTTGCAATAGCTCTTGCTACAATCTCTTCATTAAACGCCCATAATTCTTCTATAGACCCTCCACCTCTTGCCAATATTATAACATCAATATCAGTAATAGAATTTAATTTTTCTATTCCTTTAACTATATCATATTTAGCATTAATTCCTTGTACTAATGATGGATATATTAAAATATCTACTTTATCATTTCTTCTTCTTGTAACATTTATTATATCTCTTATTGCTGCACCTGTACTAGATGTTATGACACCTATTTTTCTTGGAAACATAGGTATGTCTATTTTATTTTCAAAGTCAAATAATCCTTCTTCTTCTAATTTTCTCTTAAGCTTTTCGAATTCTATATATAAATTTCCAACCCCATCAATTTCCATACCATCACAATATAATTGATAAACACCTTCTTTTTCATAAACAGATATTCTCCCATTAACAAGAACATTCATACCATTTTCTGGTATGAATGTTAATGAATTTGCATTACTTTTAAACATAACGCAGTTTATTTTTGAAGAATTATCTTTTAGTGAAAAATAAATGTGTCCACTACTATGAATTTTAACATTGGATAATTCACCTTTTACATTTGCATTTCTAAGTATAAAATCATTATCTAATGTCTTTTTTATATAATTGTTTAAAGTGGATACTGTTATTATTTTACTATACATTCTTCTCCCATGCCTCACATGTATTTTTTATAAGCATTGTTGTTGTCATAGCTCCAACTCCACCTGGCACTGGTGTAACAAGTGATGCTATATCTATAACTTCATCATAAAGTACATCACCTTTAATTTTCCCCTCTACCATTGTTGTTCCTACATCAATAACAATTGCTCCTTCTTTTACAAAATTCTTTGTAACAAAAGCTGGTCTTCCAATTGCAGATACTAAAATATCTGCATCTTTGCATACTTCACTTAAGTTTTTAGTTCTTGAGTGACATATTGTAACTGTTGCATTTTCATTTAATAGAAGTTGTGCTGCTGGTTTACCAACTATATTACTTCTACCTATGATAACTGCCTTTTTTCCTTCTATGTTATTTTCTACAGATTTTATTATTTCTATAACACTTTTAGCTGTACATGGTATAAAACATTTTTCACCTTTATATAGCTTTCCAATATTAACATCTGTAAGTCCATCAATATCTTTTTCATAATTTATTGAAGAAGTTATTAGTTTTTCATTAAATTTCTTTGGTAATGGTAATTGAAGTATTATTCCATCAACATTCTTATCTTCATTTAAGTTTTTTATTTCATTTAAAAGTTCTTCTTCTGTTATACTTTCTTCCAATATTATTGAAGTGTATTTAACGCCTAAAGATTCACTAAGTTTTTGTTGATTTTTCATATAGGAAATTGATCCCCCATCATTTCCTACTAATACTGCTACCATGGATGGTTTTCTAACACCTTTAGCAACCTTTTCCTCAATATTTCTTTTTATTTCTTCTCTATGAGCTTTAGCGATTTCTTTTCCGTCTATTTTAATGCCCATTGAAATCCCCCCTTTTATTAATACAATATATACTATATATTCTTTATTATACTGTTTAATACTCCATTAATAAAGGCTGAAGAGTTATCTTCTCCATATTTCTTTGAAAGTTCTATTCCTTCATTCATAGAAACCTTCTCTGGTATATCTTCTTCAAATAATATTTCTGCTGTAGCTAATCTTAAAATTGCTAAATTTATTTTAGAAATTCTTTCTATAGTCCATTTAACTAGATTTTTAGATATAATTTCATCTATTTTTTCTTTATTTTCTTCAACAGTTTTTAGCATTCTTATTAAATACTCAAAATCTACATCATCTATTTTAGTATCAGTGTTTTCTTTAAAATTATTTATAGTCTCCATATAATTATCTTTGCTAATTGACATTTCAAATAATAGCTTCATAGCTATTTCCCTAGTTTTTCTTCTATTCATAAATTTCCTCCTATATATAAGCCATATCTCATGGCTTCAATATGATTAATATTTGTTATTATACTAAAATAATACTTTTTCATTCGAAATAATATTTATCAATTAAAATTAATATGTAATTTAAGTTCTTTTTTAATTATTGTTAATATGACAATATATTATTCAATTATTTTCAAACGAAAATAATTATATCATAAAATATACCTATTTGTGAAATTAAGTTTTAATTTTAATTATATAAAAATAATAAGAAGCCTTTCAACGTACATTGAAGGCTTCTTTTTATTAAACTTCTTGTTCTTTTTTTTCTTCTTTATCTGGTTTAGGGAGTATAACGTTTTGAATGTATATATTAACGGCAGAAACATTTAATCCTGTCATTGATTCTACAGTTCTTTTTACATTATTTTGAACTTTATAAGATATTTCAGATATATTAACACCATACTCAACAACCACATGTAGATCTATCATAGCACTATCTTGTTCAAGTGTTACTTTAACGCCTTTAGATACATTTTTTTTCATTGGAAATAACTGCGTTATTTCACCTGTCTTTGAACTCATTTCTATAATGCCATTTATCTCAGATGCTGCTAATCCAGCTATAATACTTACAACTTCATCAGATATTCTTACAATTCCAATTTCTTCATTTACTTCTTCAAATTGTTTGTTTTCTTCCATATTAGTACCCCCTTATTTCTCGTAGGTAAAAGTTGTTAGATTTATTATATCAGATAAAGAATTAGATTACAAACATTATTCTATTACCTTTATTTGAACGTCTTTTATATTTGCTTTGCTTATTACTATGTCCTTTATTTGTCTTAATTGTTGGTCACTTAATTCTTTTTGATTTTTTAGAACTATATTAGCTTTTTTATCGCCTAATTCACACACTGCATCTTCAAAGCCTTGAGATTTTAATGCTAATTCTATGTTAGTTTCTTTATCTCCTCTTAAAGCTAAAGTTTTATATTCTTCTGCAGCTTGTTGTTTTTGTTCTTTTGGTGTATTTTCATTATCTAGTAAGCTTTTTAATGATTGAGTTGCTTTATTTCTTGATTGTTCTCTGCTTAGCTTAGCTTCTGTAAAATAACTAGTGCTACTTGTTGATTTTGTCTTTTCATTTTTTAAACTTGTTTTGTTGTTCTTTAAAGCTGTTTTTTCTCCTATAACCTCGTTGTCATTTACATATAAAGGTGAGTTTACTTTAGTAGCAGCATATCCACATAATACTACAACTAATAATAATGTAGAAATGATTAGAGTCTGTTTTTTATTCATATTTATTCCCCCCAAAATTTTTATTTCTAACTAATTATATGCTAATCTTTCATAGGATATACCTGAACTTCACTTTCATTTAAACCAAATAAATTTGTAACTGCTTGACGCACTCTAAGTTCAGTTATTTGATCTGATGCACCTTGTGCAACTACACATACTCCTGTTATTTTAGGATTATATGTTTTAACTATGAGTGGAGATGTTTTAGATCCATCACTCTCCATAACTACTGTACTTCCCCCATTTTCTTGTGTAATGTTTCTTTGTCCTCCAGTTGTATCTTTTTCTTCTGTATTACTTTTAGAATCATTAACATTAAATGCTGGTATTTGTTCTTCTCCACCTTCAAAATAAATCATTGCTTCAACTTTTCCAACTCCATCAATCTTTTGTAAAATTTCAATAAGTTCACCTTGAATTTTTTCTTTATATGAAAGATTTTCTTTCACTGAACTATTAACTGCTTTTTCATTATTATTTTTATCTGTAACCATAACATTATTAATATTTTTAGAATCATTGAGGTCATTTGGAATAGATGCTTGTTTTGTATTTTTACTAAAAAAGCTTCCTATAATAAGCAACATAATTCCAATTATCAATAATACTGATAGGTTATAAATTCTACCATTTGATTTTTCTTTAGTTTTATTATTATCTTCTTTTTCATCATTTATACATTCTTTACTTTTATCTTTTGTATTACTAAATAATTGTTCTTTTATTTTCTTAAAATCCACATTTCTACCCCCTTACTAAATTCTTATCTTTACTTAATTTTATTTTCTACAAACCAATACACTCTCTTCTGATACATTATATTTGTTACTTATATACTTTTTTATTTCATTTGATGTCTCATCATTTGTGTTATCTACAGTCATAGCCTTATCATTTCCTATTTCTATTTTTTTTATTTTAGGAACAATACTATCACACAAAGCAACTTCTATACTTTCAATATTGAAAATTTTCTTTTCTTCATCAAAAGATGCTTTTACACTTGCTGTAAATTTTTTATCACTATATTTTGTTTGCAAATCCTCTATACATTGCTTTTCCATGTTTTTTTCAAAATTCTGAATTGTATTTTTTATATTTATATCTTTGTACTTTTCATAATCTACTTCATATTCCTTGTCAAAGATATACCCTGTTGATTTTTCTATTTCATCATAAATATTTATTTCCGAATTAAATAGTTTAACTATCGGATTAAGCATTATAACCACTAAGACAAGCCCTAATACAAATTTGCAATATTTTTTCATAGAATTATCCGGAAGTATCATTTGTACTGCAGTAATAAAAAACACTGCACTACTTAAAATTATTATAAAATTTCTTAACCCCTCTATCATAAAACTCATCCTTTTTCTATTTAATTTGTTAGATTCTTAATAGCTTGTACCAATAAGATTAAATTCAATATCTCTTTTTATATAAGTAATGAACTTTTCCCCGCAACCGCCACAATTGATATCATTATAAAAAACATTATACTTACACTTATTACACATGAACTTATAGTTATTAAGGAACTACCTGCTGAGTCTATAACTGATACTATTTTTTTATCACTTATTGGTTCTAAAACTGCTGCTGTAAGTTTATAAATTAAAGCCATTATTAGTATCTTTATTATTGGCATCAAAACTATTATAAGTACTACTATCAACCCAACAGTACTTATAGCATTTTTCAAAAGCATCGTATATCCTGCTACTGTTGAGATTGCATCTGATAAAGTTTTTCCTACTACTGGGATAAAATTATCTACTGCAAATTTAGCTGTTTTCATAGTAACTACATCTATACTTTTAGCTGCTATACTTCTTATTGTTATAGTCCCTATAAATACCGTTAAAAATATACCTTGTATCCATATAGCTGATTTTTTTATTAAATTAGTTAAATTACTTATTTTGTAATCATCACAAATATTATTTACAAAACTTAATACAAAACTCATTGTTATTAATGGAATTAAGACTAGAGAGTAAAATTTTGCTCCTATGCTACATATACCCATAATTATAGGATCCATTAGCATTGCCTCAGATAATCCCCCCATACTAGCAAGTAACATCATTAAAACCGGAAATAGTGCTGTTATAAAATCACTCATTTCTTTAATTGCATTTCTTGCAACATCTATACCTATAAAAAATCCTTTTGCTATAATTATTATCATGAGCGAGTAACATGCAAAGTGTGCAATATTCGATATGTTGTCAACTTTAAATGCTTGCTGCAAATTATTTAAAAGTGCACATACTATAGCAACTATAATCAATGAGCCTACAAGTTTAAATGAAGCTACAACTTCTTTAAATGCATACATTAAAAAATACTTTGAAATATCTTTTATAGATAAACCACCATCTCCATTTTTTATATAACTATCTACAAATTCTCTTGGATTTAAATTTCTTAATATCTCATAATCATTTTGAATATTTGATATATAATCGTACAGTGATTCTATCTTTTGTTTTTCTTCTTCTGTCATTTCAACATTACTATTTATATTACTATCACCATTTTGTACAGCTTGTACATGAACTGGTATAAATAATATTAAAATTAATATGAATAGAAACTTTTTCATACATATACCTCTTTTTTCACTTTTACAACATCTTTAATATAGTTTGTAAAACACCCATTAGAATTGGCATAGCCAAAGTAAGTATTAATATTTTTCCTGCAAATTCTACTTTAGATGCTATACTACCTTCTCCTGCATCCTTACACACTTCACTGCAAAAGGATGCTAAATATGCAATTGCTAAAATTTTGAAAATAACATCTAAATAAATAGCATCAATATTAGCTTTATTAGCTATAGTTTGTAAAAAGCTTATAACTATGTTTAATTTACTAATCACAAATATAAAAATAATTATTCCTGCTGAAGTACTTACTAATAGTGCTATATCACTTCTATTATGTTTTAATGTTTGTGCCATAAAGAGAGCTGCAAAAGCAAATCCTACTATTTGCAATATTTCCATAATGCCCTCCCTTAAAAATTAACTAATGTTTGTATTGATGAAAATAATTTTACTACAAGTGTTACAACCATCATTAGTATTATTACTATGCCTGCAAAGTTAACAATAGTTGCATAATCATCTCTTCCTCCACTTTTAAGAACTTTGTCTAATATTATAGTAATCATCCCCATTGCTCCTATTTTTAAAATCAATCCAAAATCTAACATTTTACTGCCCCCCTAAATAAATATTATTGTAATCATAGCTCCTATAGTAAAACCTAAATATCTGTACATTTTTAAATTCTTTTTTAATTTTTCTTCTCCATTTTCTATGTTTTTCTTCAAATTCATTATGGACAATTCAAACATATCTTCTTGGCTATCTAAATTTATCTCTCCTAAGGTTTTAGATAAATTTAAGAATATATCAACATCTTCTTTCAAAAATAATAATTCTTGTTTATATTTCTCAAAAGCCTTATAAAAAGCATCATAAACGCTATCACAAACACCTTCTTCTAAACTTTTCGATATGTGTATGAACACTTTATTTACAGGTTCTTTACTTCTTTCTGCTACAGTTGAAAATGCTTGATATAATAACGAATGACTATAACTTATTTCATTTTTCAAGTGATACATTGATCTTTCAAATTCTTTTAAGTTATTTACTCTTTTTTTTAAATTTTCACCATAAAGATATCCTATTAGAGAAGAAGTTATTAAAACTATACCTGCTCCTATAAACTTTATCACCTACAAACCTCCTTTATTTCTTTGCATTTTTCAAAGTCATAAATATATTCTATTGTTCCTATACCTTTTCTATTACTAAGTACAATTGCTCTTTTAAAAACAGCATTTTCCATTACTTCTTTAAATACAGGTCTTTTATATAAATCTTCTATATCAAATCCATGTATAGTTGTTATAAGATTTACACCTGAATTTAATGCTGCTATTATGCTTTCCATATCACTATGTGTTCCAATCTCATCACAAATTATTACTTCTGGCGACATACTTCTTATTGCCATAATTATGCCTTCACTTTTAGGACAACTATCCAATACATCTGTTCTATTTCCTACATTCATCTGTGGTATCCCCTTAAAACATGCTGCTATTTCACTTCTTTCATCTATAACAGTTATGTTTTTACCTTTTAAATTTATACCATCCCCATCAGAAATAATTCTGCAAAGATCTCTAAGTATTGTTGTCTTCCCACATTTTGGTGGAGAAATAATTATTGTATTAAGTATTTCTTTATTTCTAACAATATAAGGGATTAAATACTTAGAACAATTTACAACTTCCTTAGCAACCCGTATATTTATTGATGTTATATTTTTTATTGTTTTTACCACATTTTTTTCTGTTACTATGGTTCCACACAACCCTACTCTATGTCCACCTCTTATAGTTATATATCCATGTTTTATTTCGTTTTCAAATGCATATATAGAATAACTACTTATTTTTTGTAATATAAATTTTATATCTTCTGCACAAGGCTTGTACTCATATTTTTTTTCTATATTATTTATATATAGATATATTGGCTTGTCTATTTTTATTCTTATCTCTTGTAATTCATCTAACTTAGTATTATTTTCAACTATCATTCTTATATTCTTAGGTAAAATTTCAAGTATATCTCTTGTCATTTTTATCATCCTTTCATATTCCATTAATATTTAGGACTACGTAAAATTATTACAAAATTTCAAAACTTTATTTTATATGTACAAAAAAAATAAGCATAGTAATAACAGTTTTGTTATTACTATGCTTATCTTAAGGCTTGCTATACTAAATCAAACAAACCTAGCATATGTAGATTAAACTCTTTCCATATACTCTCCAGATCTTGTATCTATTCTTATAGTTTCTCCTTCATTTACGAATAAAGGTACTGGAACTATTGCTCCTGTTTCTACAGTTGCTGGTTTCATTACATTTGTTGCAGTGTTTCCTTTTACTGCTGGCTCTGTGTGAGTTATTACTAGCTCAACAAAGTTTGGCGCTTCTACAGAGAATGCTTCTCCTTTGTAGAATTTTATGATTGCAAACATATTTTCTTTTAAGAATTTTATAGCATCTTCAACTTTTTCATGGTTTAGTGGAATTTGTTCAAAAGTTTCTTGATCCATGAAATAATATAATTCTCCATCTGAATATAAATATTGCATTTCTTTTCTTTCAATTACTGCTTCTTGTAATTTAGCTGTTGGGTTGTAAGTTGTATCTGTTACTCCCCCAGTTATAACGTTTCTTAGTTTAGTTCTAACAAACGCAGCTCCTTTTCCCGGCTTAACGTGTAGGAAATCTATAACTGTATAAACTTGTCCATTCTCTTCAAAAGTAGTTCCTTTTCTTAAATCTCCTGCTGAAATCATTAGTGTTACCTCCTAATATAATAAATGTTATACCTATTGTTATATTTTAGTATAACCATAAGCAATAAAATTAGCATAAATTATTTTAAACATATTAATTCTTTTGGTGATTTTGAAAATACTTCGTAACCATCTTCTGTTACTAATATTATATCTTCTATTCTTACTCCACCAAAGTTTGGAATATAAATTCCTGGTTCATCTGTTATAACCATTCCTGGTTTTAATATTTCTTTACTTCTGAAATTAACCATTGGAAGCTCGTGAACTACTCTACCAACGCCATGACCAAGACCATGACCAAAGTATTCACCATAGCCTGCTTCTGTTATTATGTCTCTTGCTATTTTATCTAAATCATAACAAGATATTCCTGGTTTAACAGCTTTTAATGCAGCTTCTTGTGCTTTTAAAACTACATTATATATTTCTTTCATTTTTTCATTTGGTTCCCCTATAACTATAGTTCTAGTCATGTCAGAACAATATCCATCATACACTACACCGAAATCTAATGTCAAGAAGTCTCCATTTTCAACCACTTTTTCTGTTGCCATTCCATGAGGAAGTGATGATCTTACTCCAGATGCAACTATAGAAGGAAATGAAAGTCCAGTTGCTCCTAATTTTCTCATATAGAATTCTAATTCTAAACCTATTTCTCTTTCAGTCATTCCTGGTTTTATGAATTTTAGTATATGTTCAAAACCTTTGTCGGCAATATTTTGAGCTTTTCTCATAATTTCTATTTCTTTTTCACATTTGATTTCTCTTAATGTTTCAAGAACACCATTAAGAGGTATTAACTCACAGCTCACTACTTCTTTATATGAATTATATAATTCATAAGTTAATACATTTTCTTCAAATCCTAATTTTTTTATATTAAACTCTTTAACAATTTTATCTAAAAAAGCTTCAAAAGGTCTTTGATATTCACGTACTTCATAATCTTTAACTTCTTGAGTTGCTTGCTCTGTAAATCTAGAATCAGTAATAAATATAGCTTTATCCATAGTTATTATTGAATAGCTTTCATCACCTTTAAATCCACTCATATAGTTTCTATTAACATCACCTTGTAGTAAGACAGCGTCTAAGCCTCTTTCTGCCATAACTTTTCTTAATGTTTCTATTCTTTTACTAAACATAATAATCTCACCTTTCCCTATTTCTTAGAAGAAATATTAGCTATAAATAATTATTTTAATATATAAGATATATATTTATAAAATTTCTAAGGAGTTAGTAATAATTCGGATAATATTTTATCTTTTTAATACATTTAGTATACTATCTATTGCCGCGATGTACCCATAATACCCTAGCCCACTAATAACGCCATAGCATCCTTCACTTATGACACTTTTACGTCTATATTCTTCTCTTTTATAAATGTTGCTAATATGAACTTCGATAGTTATGATGTTATACGCTTTTATTGCATCTAAAATAGCAATACTGTAATGAGAGTATGCTCCTGGATTTATAACAACACCATCATATACACCTATTGCACTATGTAATTTATTTATAATTTCCCCTTCACAATTGTTTTGATAAAAATCAATTGTCAAATCTTTTGTGTTTTTAAACTTATCTAAAATAAGTTCATTGATATCATTTAAAGATAACTCGCCATAAATGCTAGTTTCTCTAATACTTAATAAATTAAGATTTGGACCATTAATAACTAAAATTTTCACAATACAAAACCACCTTATTGCAATAAAAAAATCTAACAATAGTATTTTATCAAAAATAGTCACCCTTTGCAATTGTAAACATTGAATAAAATTCCAATAAATTTATTCACATTTTATTTGTTTAATTTTTCAATCATATTAATAATATTATCCAAATTTTCTTCTAAGTTATTGCCTAGATCAATTATTATATCTGCACTTTCATATACCTTAACTCTAGAATTATATATTTTTTTTACTTTATCTTTATAATTCCCTTTTATTAAAGGTCTATTCTCCACATTTTTTGCTCTTTTTAGTAATATTTCTAAAGGCACTCTTAAATATACTACAATACCTATATTTTTTAATTTATCTATATTTCTATTATATATAGGCATTCCACCACCAGTGCTTATAATACTATTATCAACATATTTAATTTTTTCTATAACACCTGATTCTAAATCTCTAAAAAATTTTTCTCCTTTAACTTTAAAGATTTCATTTATAGTAATTTTATTTTCTTCTTCTATAAGCTTATCTGTATCTATAAAGTTACAATTTAATTTCTTACTTATTTCATAAGCTAAAGTTGTTTTTCCACTTAAACTCATTCCTATTAAAATTATATTTCTCATATTTTTTCCTTACTATTTATTTTTTATAAACTCTATATTAAATGTTACATCCTTCATATTCTTTATATTTATGTTATCTATAGATATAACTTCATCAAAACCTATCAAATATTCTAATATAGATAAAAGTTCATCATATTGACCATTGAATGAAATAGTATAAATACATCTATCATTTTCCACCTCTATATTATCTATATTTAAATTTTCATAAGAATATAATATCTCTAGAGCATCTACAAAACCATATGTTTTTTCTATCGTATTTGTCACTGTAACACTTTCATCTTTTAATTTCACATAATTATCTACATATAATTTTACATTAAATACACTAATAAGTAAAAAAAATATAATAATTATTTTTAAAACTATAGTATTATTTTTTAGCATAATATCACCTTTATTAATTTTTTATCATTTTCTTCAATGATTGGAGATATAGAATTTATTTTATATATTTTTTCTAATCTTCTAATAATGTCTAAACATTCTTTTTTATTTTCTACTCTTATTAACATTTCTACACTATCTTTATTTACTAATATGTTTTCTATGTTTAATCTTTCTGGTTGAAACTTATTATTAAATTTTTTCAGCATATCTGTAGTACTTGTATCTTTTGTTATTTTATTTTCTGCATTTACATTAGTGGCTTGACTTAATTTTTTATTATATTTATCTGCCTCTAAATTTTTTACACCTAAAAATGAATTTATGAAAATTAATAATACTACATATATAATTAATTTCTTTTTATAAGTTTGATTAATCTCATATTTTTTCTTTTTAGAAATCATTACAAAAGACTTTTCTATCATTTTTTTCACCCTTTTGTTATATAATATATTTTAAAAATGTATTCATATCTATATTTAAAAGTTGTGTTGCATTTAACTCCTTTAATTTCTCTTTAAAGTTTTCTAAATTTGAATAGTATATATTTTTATATTTTATATTACAATCCAAAAAATTATCTATTTCCATTTCTATATGATTTTCATTATATTTTTTAGTTTGTATAACCTTATTAAAGATTAATTTATTTTTATATACTTTCAAAAAATATATATAATCTCTATATTGTATAATTAACATATACGTTTCTTTTAAAATCATTTTTGAATAGTAATTAATTATATTATTTTGAGTAAAATCTATTTTAATTAAATTTCCATTCTTTACAGTATTGATTTGCAATGATCTTATACTACTTTCGTGTGCACAGTACAAAACAATTTTAAAGCAATTTGTTTTTTCTTCTAGCACATCATAATTATAAATTATATCTTCTCCGTATCTTATCAATACTTCATTTTGGATTACATCTCTTAAATATTTTTTCTTCACTTTAGGTACTTTTATTATTTTTATAAAAAGTTCTTGCCCTTCTATGTTTAAGATTATTTTTTTATTTTTCAAATACAGCTCTTCAATTTCTTCATTACTTTTATATTCTCTTTTAAATTTTACTTTATTAAATAATTTTTTATTATATTCTAATCCCTTAATATTTTTATTATCACCATATATGAAGATTCCCATTTTTACTCCTTTCAATTATTTTAGCAATAATTTTTTTCAATTTTCAAAGTAAATTTTTCCGCCTTCTTTTATAACGTTATAATTGTAAATTTTAATTCTTTTAAATTTATTTAAAAACTTAACTGTTACCTTTTTACTATCCTTTGAGTAAATACCTGTGCTATTGTTGAATTCAACCATAAAATCTTCATCTTCTTCATCACTTGTATTTTTTAACTTATTATATAATTTACTTAATATAATTTCCTTTGTCTCTTCTTCCTCTTTTTGTGTAATTAAGTACTTATTATTAGATTTAAAATATTCTAATACAGTTTGATTTTTTCCAACCATGTATGTACTTAAAATCATTATTATAGCCGTTAATATAATAACCGATATCATTACATATCCGTTTTTATATTCTAACTTTTTTCTAATGAATACCACCTCTCATACTTTATTCCTTCATTGCTTTCTATTTCTACCCAAAACAAATCACCAACTTTTTTTGTTTTAAAATTTTTTATGTTTCTTATTATATAGTTTTTATAAGTTGTATCTTCTGGAGTATTCCATCCTTCTTTGTTTAAAACAAATAAATTATTATCTATTTGTTTTATAAGCTTAGTAATTTTATATTTGCTTTTGATCCCATTTTTATCCTTTTCTTCTATTTCTTTGTGTATAATTATATTATTGTCTATTATTTCTATTTTAATAACATTTTCCATGGTTTCATGTTCAATGAAATGTAAACACTCTTCTATGTCTACCATATTTCTTTTATATTTAATTTTTTCATAAAATAATTTATCACAAAGTTTAAATGTACTAATTAGTATTGTAAGTATAATTATTCCTAATGATATCCCAATTAAACTCTCTAATAAAATATATCCCTTATTTCTTTGCATCCTATATTTTTCTTTTCTTTTCATACAATCCTTTATAAAATGTACAACTTTCAACTATCTCACCTTTTGAAATTCCATTTATTTTTACTTTTACATAATCATCTTCTTTTTTTAAATTTATTTGTAAAATTGAATTTTCCTTGTCATACTTAGATGCTATTTTTAAAATTCCACCTTCTGAATAGTTGTTTAAATCACGTTCATTTAAATATATCTTCTTATCTAATAACGACTCTATCTCTTGAAATTCTGTATTATATATTATAATTTTTTCTGACTTTTGAATGTATTTACATATATCATTTTTAGTTTTAATTTTATTTTCAATATTTCTATTAACAATTATAGTTTGTAGAATTAACGTTATTAAAATAAGGACTATACTCATAGCAACTACTGCTTCTATAATTATATATCCTCGCTTATTTTTTAAGATTGACATAACTTGTACCTACCATTATAGATATTTCCTTTTCCTTTCCTTTTTCATCTTGCAACAATATTGTTGTTGCTTTGGTTATGTATCCTGTCTTATCTATTATTATATTTTTAAAGCTACTCTCATTTATTTTTATTCCCTCTTTTAACTTAAAGTCTTTAATAATTTTTGTATTGCTTATAAAATAAATATTTTGGATATTTTTATTATTGTCATATTGTAATTCAAGTCTTGTCTCACAATTATTATTTCTACTATAGCTTCTGGCTACATTTAAAATGTCAATTAATTCATTTGCTGAATACTCTAAATCTAATTTGCTTTTATATATTTTTAGTGCCTTATATGAAAGTAGCGATATTGTAACTATTATTAATATTATTGATAACTCTACAACTTTCTCCATAAGAATTGCACCATGTTTTTTCAAACTTATCACGCCTTTTATTTACTTTTTTAAATTTATAAAGCCATAAACTCAATCATATTTAACATAGGTATTAACATAGCAACTATCATTGTGGTTATCAATATTCCTACTATTACTATTATTGTTGGTTGCGTTATTTCTGTAACTTTAACTAAAAAACTTTCCATATCCTCTGTTAAAATATCTTTTAAAGTATTGAAGCTTTCATTTAATCTTCCACCTTCTTCTCCTATGGCTACAACTTCAATAAAAAATTTTTCAAATATTTCTGTAGATTTAAGTGAATTTGAAAGTGTTTCCCCTGTTATTAATTTATTTAATCCTTCATATAAAATTTTTTTTATATATTTATTGCTTATTGTACTTGTTGTAATATCATAACTTTCAACTAAATTAATTCCACTGTTTAGAAGCATAGACATACTACTGCTAAATTCTTGTCTAATTTTTTTTATAAGTATCTTTCTTAATAAAGGAATTTTAAATTTAAATCTAGTTATGTTTTCTCTTAATTTTTTATTTGTTTTCAGCATTAAAACTAATGCTACTATTATGAATATTTGTACTAAACTTTTAAATTTATTTACGGATATATATTCACTAGTATTCAAATAAAATTTTGTAATGCTTGGTAATTGAGTTAAATCAATATTGAATTGATTTATAAATTTAGGAAGTATCGTGGTCATAAATACAATTTGTATACTTATTCCAACTATAAGTACAAATGCTGGATAAATAAATGATGTAAAAAACTTTTTCCTTAATCTAGATTTTTGTAGATAATAGCTTTCCATATTATTAAATATGTTTTTTAAATTTCCGCTATCTTCTCCTATCTTAATCATGTTTATTAAATTATTTGGATATATATTTCTATGTTTCATCATAGCTCTATATAAACTTTCACCTTTTCCCATATCTTCTTTAATTATTTTCAAACTTTTTCTTATAGGTTTATTATTAATTCTAGATATTATTAAATCTAGACCTTCAATAAAACTTAGCTTAGTTTCTAATGCTATACACATATATTTGCAAAACATAGCAATATCTTTATATGAAACAATATTTACACTTCTTCTTGAAAAAATCTTATTGACTTTTGAATACTTTATGCATAGTAATTTTTTTCTTTTTAATAATCTTAAAAGTTCTAAATTATTTTCTGCATACTCATATCCTTTTTTGATACTTCCATTTCTATTTACAGCCAAATATTTATACTCCATAAAATTATCCTCTCTTTGACATATAGTTTAATTTTAAGTTACCTATATATTGCTCATAAGTTGTTTCACCCTTTAAAACTAATTTTTTTAGTTTTTCCTTTAATGAATTTCCTTTGTCATTAAAACTATATTTTCTTAATTCATTTATATCATCATAATTCATAATTATATTTTTATGACTGTCTTGTATTAGAACTAACTCATAAACCATAACTCTTCCATCATATCCTGTATAATTGCACTTATCACATCCCACTGCTGAAAATAATATTTCTTCATTTTCTATTTCTAAGTCTTTAACTTCCTCTTTAGTAGCCATATATGTTTTTTTGCAATTATTACATAATTTTTTAACTAATCTTTGAGATATAACAAGCCCAACAGAATCTACTACTAAATACTTTGGTACATTCATATCAATTAATCTTATTATTGATGATGATGTATCATTGCAATGCATAGTAGACAAAATTAAATGCCCTGTTAAGGATGCAGTTATTGCAATTTGTGCAGCTTCTTCATCAATAATTTCTCCAACCATAATTACATCTGGGTCTTGCCTAAGAATATTTCTTAAACTTTTACTAAATGTTAAACCTATATTAGGATTTATATTAACTTGATTTACTTTTTCTATTTCATATTCTATAGGATTCTCAACGGTAACTATATTTTTTCTATCTCTATCCATTTCTAGAATCATAGAATATAATGTGGTAGTTTTTCCACTGCCAGTAGGCCCTGTAAGTAGTATCATACCACTATTAGCCTTTAATACTTTTCGTATTGTTTTTACATCTTCATTTTCAAAGCCTATATTTTCTAGAGAGTACTTCATATTATTTTTATAAAGTATTCTTATTACAAATTTCTCACCATATATTATTGGCAGTGATGATATTCTAAGATCAAATTCTTCGCCATTAAATTTAAATCTTATCTTACCATCTTGTGGATTATTTTTTATACTTATATCCATAGATGCAAGTATTTTTATTCTATAAATTATATTTTCATAAATCTCTATTGGAAATTCCTCAATTTTTATAAGATCACCATTTATTCTTATTCTTACTAATACACTATTTTTAAATGGTTCTATATGTATGTCACTTGCATTTTTCGTTATTGCTTCTTTAATTATGGAATTTAATATAAAAACTGCTGGTGAATCATCCTTTTTCGTATGTATATCTATAAAGTTCATATTACTTTTTTCTATTTGCTTTTTACTTTTTAATTTAGTTATATTTTTCTTTAAACTTTCCTTATTGTAATAGAATTTTATTAAATTTAATATGCTAATTTCATCTAGAAAATTCTCCCTTACATTTCTGGATGTTATAAATTCTATTTCTTCTATAATTTCTTTACTTAATTTACTAGAAACAAATAAATATATATTACTTTCATCCATTTTATAAGGAATTAAATTGTACCTTAATGCTAAATCTTTTGATATTACATTTATCCCACAATTTTCAATATCAAACTTTTGAAAGTTCATTTATATCACCTCTACTTATTTATAATAATTGCCATTTTTTCAAATTTTATATGGATTTATTTCAAATTGAAGTTAATTTTATGTTAACTTTTTAGTATCTATAATTTCAATTAAATTAAATTTGTCTATTATAGGTGTAACATATATTGTATAATGTAAATATAATAGAGTTTTTTTAGTAAATTTAATAGTTTAAAAATGTAATTATTTTTCTTTAAATTAAGAATTTAAATTTTAAGGTTTAACCTATTGTATTTTAATTTAAAATAGATGTTAAAACTTAATATGTATTTTTTCTTAATATGACATTTTGAAATTTTAAAGATAGTCTCTTAATAAGGAGGAATTTTTTTGTTTAATGATGTATTTAAAGCATTGTCAGATCCAACTAGAAGAAAAATTTTAGATCTTTTAAAATCTGAAGATATGACTGCAGGTGACATTGCTAATTACTTCGATATATCAAAACCTAGTATTTCTCATCACCTTTCTATTTTAAAGCAAGCAGATTTAGTTCACGATGAGAGAAAAGGTCAATTCATTTATTATTCATTAAATACTTCTGTGTTTGAAGATTTAATGAATTGGTTTATAAACTTAACAATGAAAGAGGAAGGTACTAAAAAATGAAGAAGAAAGACATGTTATCTTTTGGCTTAATTTTAGTTACATTTATTTTCTGTGTAGCGATTTATAATAAATTGCCAGATTCTATACCTATACATTGGAATGTTAATGGTGATATAGACAATTATGGAAGTAGACCATTTATCTTTTTAGGTCCTATCTTATCTTTACTATCTTTCTTAGGACTTAAATTTTTACCTAAAATTGATCCTAGAAGTAAAAATTATCTAAAATATGAAAAGCAATATGATGTTATAGTATTTTTCTTAGTTCTATTCTTATGTTTACTCAGTTTTGTAACTATTTTTGCATCATTAGGATATGATATACCTGTTGACAAAATAATTCCATTAATTGTAGGTATGCTATTTATTATTCTAGGAAATTATTTACCTAAATGTAAAAGCACATTTTTCTTTGGTATAAGAACACCTTGGACACTTAGTAATGATGATGTATGGAGAAAAACTCATAGATTAAGTGGTAAATTATATGTAATATCAGGACTTATAATTATGATAGCACCTTTTATATTTTCAGGTAATGTTTTGCTTGGTTTTATTATTTTTGCAATTTTACTTTGTTCACTTGTACCTTGTGTTATGAGTTATATATTTTTTTATAAAAGTAAAAATTAGCAATAATAATACCTAACACTATTACTAAATCCATTAATTGCAGGTTTAAACATATGTTATATATAGACCTTAATTTTAAAATTTAAATATGATAACAAATGATAAAAGAGAAAGTTCAGTAATTTTAGTTATTGAACCTTCTCTTTTATTATTTTATTTCAACTTAACCGTATCTTATAATTATACTTCAACATTCCCCTCAAATACATTTTCTGCAGGTCCAGTCATCATAACTCCACATTCTTTAATTTCTATAAAAAGCTCTCCTCCTGGTATAGTAACCTTACAAGCTTTATCTATAAATCCTAATTTATTGGATATTACAACTGATGCACAACTTCCTGTTCCACATGCTAATGTTGGTCCAGCACCTCTTTCCCATGTTTTTACACTTATATTGTTTCTATCAATAATTTCACAAAAGTTAACATTTGTTCCTTCTTTAAATATTTCATATTTTTCTATTTCTTTTCCTTCATTTATATCATACTCATCAAGGTTTCCAATTATAACTGTATGTGGAACCCCCATAAGTAAAGTATTTATTTTATAACTTTTGTTATTAGCTGTTATATCATAATTTATTATCTCTGTGTTTAATGTACATTTAAAATCTATAGAATTAAAAGATGGCATTCCCATATTAATTTTAACTCCTGTTATTTCTTTGTCATTATTAAAAATTAATTCTGCCCCTTTTATCCCATCACCTGTTTTTATAGTCATATTTTCTTTTGTTACATAACCATTTTCATAAGCAAACTTTGCAAAACATCTAATTCCATTTCCACACATAGAAGCATAAGAACCATCTGCATTTATTATTATCATTTCAACATCTGCTTCTTTACACTTTCTTAGAACTAAAATTCCATCTGCACCTATTCCAAATCTTCTATCACAAAGTTTTTTCGCTAAACTATTTAAATCAGTACATTTATTTTCTATATCCTCTAAAACAACAAAATCATTTCCTGCACCCTGCATCTTTATAAATTTCATATATCTTCCTCCACTCTATAGGGTTCTAATCTCAAATTTAAAATAGTATCTTTATCAAATGACAATTCCAGATTTGCCTTTTATATCCATCACAACATTTGGAACCAATTAATAATGATGGTGTCGCTACAATATTATATTTGCACTTCAAATAAAATAATCATAATACTTATACATAAAAAGTTCCTTTTGGAGAATAAATTCTCAATTGAAACATGAATAACTTAAAGTTTTATTTTCTTCTATACACATTATTATAGTTTGTATCTTTTATTTTTTCTACTATATTTGTTTATGTTTATATTAATGTTATACTATAATAAATTGGCATTGTGTGGTTTAGTACTATAATCACACTTTAAAATTCCATAGGAAAGGATGATTCACATGGCATTAGATGGAATTTACTTATATAGTTTAATTAATGAATTAAAAGATGAATTAATAGATGCTAGAGTAGAAAAAGTAAATCAACCTGAAAAAGATGAAATAATATTAACCCTAAAGAAAAATAGAAAAAGCCAAAAACTTTTAATCAGTGCTAGCTCTAATTACTCTAGAATTCATTTAACAAATACAAATAAAGAAAACCCTTTAAAAGCACCTATGTTTTGTATGGTTTTAAGAAAATATTTAAACACTGCAACATTAAAAGATATAAAACAAGTGCAAAGTGATAGATTAGTTATTTTAGAATTTGAAAGTACTGATGAGCTAGGATTTAATAGTGAATACTCTCTTATTGTAGAAATTATGGGACGTCATAGTAATATTTCTCTTGTAAGAAAACGTGACAATTTAGTTATGGACAGTATAAAACATATTACCCCAGACATAAATACTTATAGAGTTTTATACTCAGGTGTTCCATATAAATTTCCACCTGAATCACTAAAACTAAATACATTTTCTTTTAACAAAGAAGCTTTCACTAAAAAAGTAATGGATGTTTATAGTGAAAAAGAATTAGACAATAAATTTTTTTCAAATATATTTACCGGTATAAGCTCTAACTTTTCAAAAGAGTTATTATTTAGATTACAAAGTAATAATATAGACTTTTCTTTAAATAACTTAGATGGACTTTATGACTTTATTATAAAAACTTTTAATACTATAAAAGATGTTAACTTTAACTATGTTTCTTATAGTAAAAATAGTATTTTAAAAGATTTCTATTGTACAGATTTACTTTCTCTTAAAAATGAAAATTTTGAACTAAAAGAATTTAATTCACCTTCTGTTCTTATTGAATCATTTTATTTTGAAAAAGATAAAAGTGATCGTCTAAATAATAGAAGTCATGATCTTCAAAGAATTGTACACACTAATATAGATAGGGTAAATAAAAAAGTATCTATACTTGAAAAAACTCTAGATGATTGTAAAGAAAAACAAAAATTGAATCTTTATGGTGAACTTTTAACTGCAAATATTTACTCAATAAAAAAAGGTGATAAGTCTGTAAAAGTTTTAAATTATTATAGTGAAAATGAAGAATATATTGACATTCCTATAAATGAAAATAAAACGCCTTCTGAAAATGTTCAAATTTACTTTAAAAAGTATAATAAACTAAAAAAATCTGAAGAAAATGCATTAATACAAATTAAGATTGCTAAAGAAGAACTTTCTTACTTAGAGTCAGTTATGGCAAATATACTTAACGTTGACAACTATCATGAAATTGAAGATATAAAATCTGAACTTGTTGAAACAGGCTATATAGCATTTAAAAAATCTTCTAAAAATACGAAAAAGAATAAGCCATCTAAACCAATGCATTTTCTATCTAGTGATAATATAGATATTTATGTTGGTAAAAATAATATTCAAAATGATTACTTAACTTTGAAGTTTGCATCTAAAAATGATATATGGCTTCATACTAAAAATATTCCTGGTTCTCATGTAATTATAAAATGTAATGGAGAAGTCAGTGATTCTACTTTATTAGAAGCTGCTAATTTAGCTGGTTATTATAGTAAAGGTAAAACTTCTTCAAATATTCCTGTAGATTATACTGAAGTAAAAAATGTAAAGAAACCTTCTGGTGCTAAACCTGGAATGGTAATTTATTATACTAATAAAACTATATATGTTACACCTAAAGTTCCTGAAATTGAACAAAAATAAGAAGTATGATTAACATACTTCTTATTTTTTATATATTATATTGATAATAATAACATTGCAACCTACCATTATATAATTTTCTATTTTTATCAGCTTTTCTACCAAAGCATCTTTGAAAATCCTCAAATGATGTAAGCACATAACATGACCAGTCATCTAATTTATGATAAACTGAAGAAAACTCTTTATAAAGTGTTCTTACTTCATTTTCATCCAATAATCTTTCACCATATGGTGGATTAGTTATTATCATTCCTCTTTTTTTCTTGGAACTTATACTTTGCATTGGAAGTTTTTGAAATTTAACTACATCATCAACTCCTGCTTTTCTTGCATTATCCATAGCTGTTCTCAATACTCTTCCATCTATATCTGATGCTAAAATTTCAACTTCTTTCTTATTGTGTTGTGATCTTTTAGCACCTTCCCTTACCTGTTCCCAAATATCACTTGGGAAAGTAGGCCATGTTTCACTTTCAAAACGTCTATTAACTCCTGGTGCTATATTTTTAGCTATCATAGCAGCTTCTATTGCAATAGTTCCTGAACCACAAAATGGATCTAGCAATAATCTACTTCCGTCATATTTTGATATTAAAACCATAGCTGCTGCTAAAGTTTCTTTTAGTGGTGCATGACCAGCATTTTCTCTATAACCTCTTTTATGTAATCCTACACCTGAAGTATCTATTGATAGTGTAACAATATCTTTAAGAATTGCAACCTCTATCTTATACACTGGACCATCTTCAGTAAACCAATCTGTGTTATATGTCTTTTTCATACTTTCTACTACTGCTTTTTTTACTATACTTTGACAATCTGGAACACTATGTAATAATGATTTTACTGATTTTCCTATAACATGCATCTTTCCATCTTTAGGTATTAAACTTCCCCAATCTACAGCTAATGTTCCTTGAAATAATTCTTCGAAACTTGTAGCTTTAAATTCAGCCATTTTTATAAAAACTCTTTCTGCAGTTCTAAGATGAATATTACAAATTGCTATGTCCATCTCATCACCTTCAAATGTTACTTTACCATTTTCAACTTTTAAATCTTCATATCCTAAATCTTTTAATTCTCTAGCTGTAATCGCTTCTAATCCAAAAGTCGTAGTGGCAATTATATCATACATCATATATTTTTTTATCTCCAATTCTTTTTGTTTAATTTTCTACTATATTTACTGAATCTTCTCCATCTATTTCTTTAAGATTAACAGATATTATTTCTTTTTTAGATGTTGGAATATTTTTTCCTACATAATCTGCCCTTATTGGTAATTCTCTATGTCCTCTATCTATTAATACTGCTAATTGTATCATTTCTGGTCTTCCAGCATCTATAATGGCATCTAATGCAGCTCTTGCAGTTCTACCTGTATATAATACATCATCTACTAATATTATTTTTTTATTTTCTATTTCTATATCAATATGTTTAGTGTTAACTTTAGGTTCACTTGATATTTCACTTAAATCATCTCTGTATAAAGTAACATCCAACATTCCAACTGGTACTTTTTTTCCTTCAAATTTTTCTATTAATTCTGCTACTCTATTAGCTAGAGGTACTCCTCTTGTTTTTATTCCAACTAATACTATATTTTCTACACCTTTATTTTTTTCTATTATTTCATGAGAAATTCTCGTTAATGTTCTTTTTATAGCGGTATCATCTAAAAGTATTGATTTTACTTCCAATTTTTTCTCCTCCTTCAATATTTATGAATCTGTATTTCTTAAATTATTTAATAAATCTTCAAAATAAATTGGTAGCTTAGATGAAAATTCAACATATTCTTTTGTAGTTGGGTGTATAAAACCTAAATCCTTAGCATGCAATACTTGACCTTGCAATTTAAATTTTTGTTTTTTAAATCCGTAAATCTCATCTCCTACTAAAGGATGTCCAATGTGAGCCATATGAACTCTAATTTGATGAGTCCTACCTGTTTCCAAATTACACTTAACTAAAGTATAATGATTAAATTTTTCTATTACTTCATAATGTGTTACTGCTCTTTTTCCATCCTTAACCACTGCCATTTTTATTCTGTCTACTGGATGTCTCCCTATTGGTGCATCTATACTTCCTGTATCGCTTTTTAATTTACCTTCTACTAATGCATAATAAGTCCTTGTTATACTATGATCTTTAAATTGCTTTGCAAGTTCATTATGAGAATTGTCATTTTTAGCTATAACAAGTATTCCTGATGTATCTTTGTCTATCCTATGTACTATACCTGGTCTTAAAACTCCATTTATACCTGATAAATCATTACAATGATACATAAGTGCATTTACTAATGTTCCTGTATAATTTCCTGGTGCTGGATGAACAACCATATCCTTGTCTTTATTTACTATAATCACATCATTATCTTCATAAACTATGTCTATTGGTATGTTTTCTTTTTCTACTTTTAGCTCTATTGGTTCTGGAATTTCTATTTCAATTTCATCATTCAATTTTAATTTATAGTTGCTCTTTTTTACTTTTCCATTTACAGTTACATTTTTTTCATCTATTAATCCTTGAACATAAGATCTCGATTTTCCTTCTATATTATCTGTTATAAATAAATCTAATCTTTTATCTATATTTTTTTCATCTACTACTAAAATCATTTTTTCCATTAAATTTCGTCCTTTATTATACAATATATTATAGCTATAGTTCCTAAAGTTACACATATATCAGCTACATTAAATGTTGGAAAATAGTATACATCTTGATAATGTACTGAAATAAAATCTACAACATATTTATATACAACTCTATCATAAAAATTTCCTAATGCTCCTGCTATTATCATAGAAAATGCTATTCTTGTAAGTTTAAATTTAGGTTTATGCTTTATTAAGTAATATAAAATCCCACCAACTACTATAGTAGTAACTATAACTAGTAACCAAATTTTATTTTGCATAATTCCAAAAGCTGCTCCACGATTTTCTAAGTATTCAAAAGCAAAAAAATCTTTAATTATTGTTATTCCTTCATTTCCTTTAAGGCTTTTTAACGCTAAAAGTTTTGTTATTCTGTCTGCAAAAAAACCTATAAATATAATTATTATTTCTAATCCCATTTTAGGTTCCCCCTAACTTTTAATAAAATAATAAATATAGTTTCCTATATTTATTATTTTATTTCAATTATTTTCTATTTTAATATGGTAATTGATTTTTATACTGTTCATTACTTATAGAATCTATTGGATCTACATAATAATTGTCATCGTAATAAAATTCATCATATACTTCATCTATGTCTGTAAATCCAGCAATATTTTCAAATCCATTATTGAATTTATATACGTTATGATCTGGAATTTTATATGCATAGTATGATGGCTGTTCACTTTGTCTTAAAGCTTCAAGCCTGTTTAGGCTATGCTCTTCTACTTCAATTACATTGTTTATTTCATTTTGACATTCTATGCAATTTTCAGCATATGGCATAAATTCCAATCTCATATTAGATATTTTTTTACCACATTTATCACATAATCCATAAGTTCCATTTTCGATTTTCTTTAATGAATTGTCTATTTTATTTAATATAGTTTTTTCATTTTGACTTAATGAAATATCTATTGTTGTGTCTAATAAGTCACCAGCACTGTCACCTGTGTGATCATCATAAACAGATAATTCATTTGCCATTTGTACATTAGTGTTAACTTCACTTTTAGGATTTCTCTCTTCTATAACTTTTTCAATTTTACTTTTCTCATTTAACAGTCTAGTTTTAAAATAATTAAGTTTAGCATTATCCATTTCACTCACTCCTTAGAAAGATTATGAACTTTACTTTTCTTAATTATTGTTTGTTTTTAATTAAAATTTATTACACTGTCTTTTTTACATTTCTTCTATATTTATAATAGACTTAAAATATTTTAGTGAATTTGGAAATGATATATTAGTACATTCATAATTTTTAATTAATGTATTTCCTTTGTTTTTAATAGCTAATACTAAAGAAGCTAACGCTATTCTATGATCATTATAAGAATCAAATTTTACATCACTTTCAATATCTTGATTATTGCCTATTACTTTAAAATTATAATCATTATCTAGTGAAGTTTTTATATTTGCTTTAGCTAAATTAATTTCCATTGCATTTATTCTATTGCTTTCTTTGTATTTAAGTTCTTCAACATTTTCAAAAATTGTTTCTCCATTTGCAAATGCTGCTGCAACACTTAATATAGGAATTTCATCAATTATGCTAGCTATCTCACTATGTTCTATTGTAATTCCACTTAGATTACTACTAAAAGCAACTATGTCTCCTATAGGCTCTTCATTTCTAAAGCCTTTTTCTATTATCTCTATATTTGCACCCATATTTTTAAGAATTTCTACATATTTAAGTCTTCCTTTATTTAATAATACATCCTTTATTAAAATACTTGAATCTTTAGATATTATTGTTGCAACTATTAGAAAAGCTGCAGTAGATGGATCACCAGGTACATATATATCTTTAGATATAAGCTTTGAATTACTTATAGTTATCTTATTCTCATTAACCTTTATGTTACTACCTAAGTATTTAAACATTTTTTCTGTATGATTTCTAGTTTTATTTTTTTCTATAACTATAGTTTTATCCTTTGAAAAAAATCCTGCTATTAATATAGCTGATTTTACTTGTGCTGAATCAACTGGCATTTCATACTTTATACCATTAATGCCATTATTGTTATTAATTTTTATTGGCAAATAGCCATTGCTACATTCAAATTTTGCTCCCATTGATATAAGTGGATTCAAAACCCTATTCATAGGTCTTTTACTTAAGGAATCATCTCCAGTTATAACTGTATTTACATTTGTACCAGATAACAATCCTAAAATTAACCTTGCTGTAGTTCCAGAATTGTTGGCATTTATTTCCAATATATTTCTATTAAAATTTTCATATCCCGGCGAAAAAACATTTAAGACTTTCTTATCTTCTTCTAAAATTTCTTTTACATCTACACCTAATTTTTTAATTGTATCTAAAGTTGTATTACAATCTTCACTAAATGAAAAATTATATATTTTATATTTACCCTTAGGAATAGCACCTATAATAAGAGATCTATGTCCTATTGATTTATCACCTGGTATTGATGTTTCTATATTAAAAGTTTTATTACCACCTTTTATATGTAAATCCATAAAAATCTCCTATATTATATCCTGTAATTTTTTAACCTTTTCAATTATACCTTTAACAGTATCTATATTTACAGTTTGTTTTGCATCAGAAATTGCTTTATCAGGATTTATATGACTCTCTATTAAAAGGCCATCACCACCAGCAACTATTCCGGCTAATGCCATTGTACTTACAAGTTCTCTTCTTCCAGTACCATGACTTGGATCTACTATTATTGGCAATCTATATTTATCTTTAATTGCAGCAACACTATTTAAATCTAATGTATTTCTTGTATATGTTTCAAAAGTTCTAATTCCTCTTTCACATAATATAACATTGCTATTTCCACTACTCATAATATATTCAGCTGCATTTAACCACTCACTTATAGTTGCACTCATTCCTCTTTTTAAAAGTATAGGCACATCATAATTTCCAAGTTCCTTTAACAACGTATAATTATACATATTTCTAGACCCTATTTGAATCATGTCTATATATTTAAGACATGGCTCAATATCTCTAGCATCCATAATTTCAGTAACTACTGGCATATTAAATTCTCTACCTACTTCACTTAGAATTTTTACGCCATCAAATTTCAAACCTTGAAAATCATATGGAGATGTACGCGGTTTAAAAGCTCCACCTCTTAAAATATCTACACCTATATTTTTTAAGTTTTCTCCAATTTCCATCATAGTGTCATAATCTTCAACAGAACAAGGACCAGATATTACAACCTTATTTTCTCCACCAATAACTGCATTTTTTACTTTAACAGTTATATTTTCTCCAGAGTTTTTCTCTACTATCATTAAATATCACCTACATTGACTTTAGCATATATCTTAAAATATTATTTGAATTTTTTACTGCTATATCCTTAAATTTTTCATAATCTATATGTGCTCCATTATTTGCATTATCTGATATAGATCTTATAACCACAAATGGAACATGATTTAAATAAGCCGCATGTGCTATACTTGCACCTTCCATTTCACAAGCTAATGCATTAAATTTAGTGTTAAGCCATTTTATTTTTTCTACATCATTAATAAATTGATCACCTGATACTATTCTACCTACACAATGATTTACTTCTTTTAACTGTTCACAAGCTTTTGTGCAAAGACTTACTAACTCTTTATCACATTTAAAGTCATAAACATCTAATCTTGGTATTTGTCCTATTTCATCTCCAAAAGCAGAAACATCCATATCATGTTGAACTAAATCTGATGCTATAACTATATCTCCTGGATATATATTCATTCCTGTTCCACCAGCTATTCCAACATTTATAACTGCATCTACATTATAATCATCTACTAAAATTTGAGTACATATAGCTGCATTTACTTTTCCTATACCACTAGTAACTATTACAACTTCTTTTTCGTAAATTCTACCTTTATGGAACTCCATCATAGCCTTAGTATTTTTACTTTCAAGAATCATTTCATCCTTTAATCCTTGTACTTCTTCACTCATTGCTCCTATTATTCCTATTATCATTTATAAATTCCTCCCTATACTTTCATTTATTGCTTTTTCTATTTCATCTTCTGTAATATCTACTTTTGTTTGACAATTTTCAATATCCTCTAGAAGTGTAAATTTAATTTTATTATTTTCAATTTTTTTATCATGCTTTATAGTTTTCAAAAACTTATCTTTATCAACTATATCATAATTTATTTTCATACCCAACTTTGAGTACATTTTCTTTATTTCTTTATATATATTAGAATCTATAAAAAACTTCATTTCTGAAAGCTTTATAGCTGCAAGTGTACCAAGTGACACAGCTTCTCCATGTGATACTTCGTAATTTGAATCTATTTCTATTGCATGACCTATTGTATGTCCAAAATTTAATATATTTCTATATCCTAGGTCATTATAATCACTCTCTACTACGTCTGCCTTTATTTTTATACATTCTTTAACTATATAGATTAATTTATCATTTTCAAGTTCTAATATTGCTTTCATATTAGTTTTTATATATTTAAAAAGATTAGCATCTTTTATGATGCAATATTTCATTACTTCTCCCATTCCATTTATAAATTCCCTTTTACTTAAAGTTTTTAAAAATGAAACAGATATAAATACAAAACTAGGGTCATAGAAAGTTCCTATAAGGTTTTTTACATTATTAAAATTATATGCAACTTTACCACCAACAGAGCTATCTACTTGTGAAATAAGGGTTGTAGGTACGGATACATACTTTAATCCTCTCATATATGTTGCTGCTACATAACCAGTAATATCGCCTACTATCCCACCACCAAAAGCTACTAATAAATCCTTTCTATCACATTCATTTTGCAATAAAAATTCATATATTTTAGATATAGTATTATAACTCTTGTTTTCTTCTCCATGTTGCATTATGAAAATATTATAGTTTAAATTTTTCATTAGTTTCTTAATCTTTTCTTCGTATATTGAATAAACATTATCATCTGTTATTATAAATATTTTACCATTTTTCCTTACTTTATTTTCTTCAAATGCTAAAAATATTTTATTTATATCATTATCCATATATACTTTATATACTTTATTATTACTATTTACAGAGATTTCCTTCATAACTTTCTCCTTTAAATTATAATATCTACATTATATTATACATAAATAATCTCTTTAAATAAATCTTTATTGAGACTTTATATTATTGTTATCTAAAATCAATAAAATTCTACATTGAAAAATGTTCCATATAATTCAAAAAGACTTTCAAAGTAAATTTACCTTAAAAGTCTATAATGTTACTCATTTGCAAAAAAACTTTTTATTTCTTGTAACTCTTCTAAATCATAAGCGATTTCTTCAGTATTCATTTCTATTTCCTTAGGTGTTTCTTCTAAGGCTTCATCTATAGTTGTTGAAATGTTGTAATTTTTATCAAAATCTCTCTCTAAAGTTTCAAACATCTCAATTTGACTTGTCATAAAGTTTCTAAATTTTGTTCTAAATTTCAAAAACTCTTGTTTTGTTTTGTCAAAATCATCATTTACTTGAAGAACATCATTATGTGCTTTATCTAAAATCTTCTTACCAGTTTCATTTGCATTCTTAATTATTAAAGTAGCCTCATTTTCAGCAGTAGTTTTAGCTTGTTCTGCTGCATTTTGAGCTAATAATAAAGTACTTTGTATTGTACTCTCTATTTTAGAATAATGCTCTAACTTATCTTGAAAAACTGATATTTTCTCTTTTAGTGTTGCATTTTCTTTGTAAACTGCTTCATAATCTTCTGCTATCTTTTCTAGAAATTCATCTACTTCATCTGGACTATATCCTCTCATAACTCTCTTGAACTCTTTGTTATTAATGTCCATTGCAGTTAACTTCATATCTTTCACCTCTAATTATTTGTACTTTTTTATAGAAAGCTTTGTCCTATCACTTTTTGTTTTATTAATAATATTTCCTATTTTAAACTTACCATAACCTCTAACAGTTATTATATCATTTTCTACTATATTTTTATCTTTTTTATTTTCTTGTATATAATTTACAAGAATTTTTCCACCATCTAACATTTCCAATGCATTGCTTCTGGAAATATTACATAAAGAACTTATAATATTATCTAATCTTAAAGATGTAACAATAATAGATTTTTCTTCATACTCTACCTTAGGTACATCTTTCAACCTATCATCTAAGATAGTAACCTCACAAGGACATTTTCCTATGCTACTTAAATTGTTTTTTATAAACTCTGATATATCTTCAACTACTGGAACATATGCATAGTTATCTTTAACTATTAAATCCCCTAAAAGTTCACGTTTTATTCCTAACGCCATAATGGAACCTAAATAATCCTTGTGCTTTAGTTCTTTAAACTTAGATTTATTTTTTATTCTTATTATATTTATTGGAAAGTATTCATAAGTTTCATAATTGCAAAGTGAAATCATTGCTCTATCAAACTCTTCAAAACCTCCATCACAATACACTTTTAAATCTAAATTATTCTCAATGCTTTTTAATTTTTCATAAAGACTACAATATGTAAAAAACTTAAAGTAGATTACTGTATTTGTCTTTTGTGCTAATATAACTTTATCATAAAGCTTACTTATAATATCTTTATCAAAATCTTTAAAATATCTAAAAAAACTATCTTTCGTAATCATAATTTAAAATATCTTAAAAAGTACAGTAATTATTATTTGTTCTATAAGATAAATTAAAAAGTAAGCAATAATTGGTGAAAAATCCAAAACAAATCCTTTAAAAATCATATCATTTAATTTTTCACAAGGTTCCATAATTGGTCTAGTTACCATTCTAACAATGTCCCACACTTTGCTATTTCTTCCATTTGGAACCCAACTTAATAAAACTTCTATAAGAATAGCAAATTTTATTACTTCAAAAAACATTGTTACTATATTTATTAAAAGTGTTGTCATTTAAACCTCCACTATCTTTGTAAACCAAAAAGGCCTTTACTAGATAATTCATTTTTTAAATCATTTGTAACTTCTACATTAGATGGACAAAGTATAAACACACCTTTTTCTACTTGTTGTAAATCTCCTTCTAGAGAATATACTCCCCCTATTAAGAAGTCTAAAATTCTTTGACCTATTTTTTGTTCTATACCATTTATATTAACAAGAACAATTTTTCTGCTCTTTAAGTTATCTACAATTGATTTAGCTTCATCATAATTTTGTGGTTTTATTATAACTACTTTTGCTGCAGTTGCTGTGTGTATATTTACTATTTTATTTTGCTTCTTATTTGTTCCAAAATTCTCTATGTCTAGTTCAGAATACTCTTCCACTGGTTCCTCTGTTGCAGCAACCTCATCAAATTCATCATCTATATCATCTTGTACTCCTATGCCTAATGCATTAGTAACTTTATCCCATATTTTTCCTTCCATTTTTTAAATTACCTCCTAATTATTATTTAAATCATAGTTTCTTTTACCAAATATCTTAGATCCTAATCTAATCATATTGCTTCCTTCTTCTATTGCATATTCATAATCTCCACTCATCCCAATGGATAAATACTCCATAGATATATTTTTAAATTCTTTATTTGTGAGATTATCAAATATCTCTTTCATTTTTTTAAAATAATATCTACAACTTTCTTCATTGCCTTTAGGAATAGTGGCCATTAAACCCTTAACTTTCACAAAGTTACATTTTTCAACTTCAGATATTAATTTATCTAAATCTTCTATGTTTAATCCTGTTTTTGCTTCTTCTTTACCAATGTTTATTTGAATCAATACATCTGCAACTTTGTTACATTTAGAAAATTGCTTTTCTATTTCATTCAAAAGTTTTATACTATCTAAAGAATGTATTAAATATACTAAATTAGGTAAATACTTTACTTTATTTGTTTGTAAATGTCCTATTAAATGCCATTTTATATCTTCTGGTAATTTATCGTATTTATTTAAAAGTTCTTGAACTTTATTTTCACCAAAATCTCTACATCCCACATCATAAACTTTTTTAATATCTTCAACAGTTTTTGTTTTAGATACTGCTATTAATTTAATTTCTGATGGAAGTTCTTTTTTTATTATGTTATAATTTTCTGCAATTGACATTTTCAAACCTCCTTTAACTATAGGCTTTATATATAATTAATAATTTAAAATAACTTGTTTAATATATTCTGCATTTAAATATAAAATCCTCTTATTTTAAATATTTTTTAATATCATTTTCCTGTGGCATCTTTTAAATATTTAGAAGTAATTATTCCATTATATCCTGGTATTTCTACATTAGATGATGTTTCTATTTCTACATAACAATTTCTTCTTTGTAATGCTTTTATGTGATTTTCTTGAGTTTCAATATAATTTTCAATAACATTTTTATTACCGATTGCAGTTATATAAAAAGGTGCTACTATTTTTATTCCATTTAAATCAATATTGGATCCTGCACACAATCCATATGTATTATAAATAACTCTATGATCATTAACAGCAATAGCCTCAGCCCCTGCATTTCTAAGTTCATTTATAACCTTAACTATATCAGCATCATGTATAATTGAATTTTTATTTTCCATTTGCGGTGAGTCATTTAATGTAATTTTTATGCCTTCACCTTTAACTTTTGTAGTTCCTAAAACCACTCTATTATTTTCTAATTCCTTATCAATTTCTTTAAACACTTCATAATTATGTTTAGATCCTTGTTCATACTTTTCTATTTTATCATTTAATTCATCCATTTGATTTTGAAGTGCAATTATATCTCTGTGTAGTGTAGCCTTCTCGTTATATGCAGCTTCATATTGTTCCATATCTAAATATTTGCTATTTTCTCCTATTTCAATATTCATAGAAATTAAAACTCCTACAATTATGGATCCTATGAATATGAATATAGTAGCTTCATTATTTCGCACCTAAATCACCTCAATTATGGAATTTAGCTTTGTCCATAAGTAATCTTCTTATTATAGCAAAATTGTTGAAAATTCTTCCTGAAAATACTACAAGTGCAGCTAGATATATAGGAATTCCTAATTTTTCTCCTAAGTAAACCATTATTCCTGCCAAAAGTGCATTTCCAAAAAAACCCGATATAAATATATCTCCTTTAAAGTTCTTATTTAAAATTGCTCTTAACGCCCCAAATACTGAATCTATACAAGCAAATATTGCTACAGATATATAAGGCGAAAACTTTACTGGTATATTTATATTAAATATAACACCCAATATTATTCCTAGAGCTAATCCTATAAATACTATCATTTAATCACCTCTTATTTATTCTTATTCAGCTTCTTCTAAATAATCAAATTTTTGATTGGTACTATTTTTCTTTATAAGAACCTCATCCTTTAATTCGTAATTTATATCACATATTTTTTGAAGAGTACTTGGTATAGCACCTGGAAAATTTATAGCTTGTTCTAAAAGCTTTTTACTTCCAATTGCTTTTATTACTATACGTGATGTTGGAGATATTCTTTCATTATTTATAACTATACTCTTACTTCCCGCATTTCTTATTCCACTTCTTGCTGTAAGTCTTATATCATTTATAGATATAGCTTCTGCATCTGCTGCATTTAATTCATTTACTATTCCTAATAGTTCTATATCATTTACAGGCATAGCTTCTATATTATTATTAAACATATTACTTTTAGGGTTTATATATATAATTATTCCCTCACCACTTACATCCACACTACCAGTCTGCAACCTACTTTGTTGCAATTCTTCTAATATCAATGTACTTTCTTCACTTTTTCCTGCTGCTGCTTCTTCAAATTCTTTTGACTTTTGTGTTAATGCATCAACTTGCTTTTGCAAGTCCTCTTTTTGCTTTTTTAAATGCTCATTTTCTACAAGAATTTCACCATTATTTTGTGACTGATCATTTACTACATTTCGTTTATTAACAGTTTTTATTTGAACAGTGATTAAAAAAGCCAATACCATACATATGCTTCCTACTATAAGTTGGTTAGTTATTTTTTTCACCTTTACTTTTATCCTCCTATTATTTTTTATATATTACAGGGTTTCCATTAAAACTTACATCAACATACCCTTTCATTCCTTTTAATTGATCACTTTTTAGTATGTTCAAAGCCTTCATAAGTTTATTATTTATATCTTCTTGAGTTCCTATTTTTATATATAAGTCACTACTACAGTAAAGTTTAATATCTATAAAATTTGATAATTCAATAGATGTTATTTTTCTCTCTTCTTTCTCGTTGTAATTATATATTTCATCACATAATTCATTTAACAGATTAATTCTATCTTCATTTTCAAAAGTTATTAATTCTCCAACCTTACTCTTACTAATGTCTAAATCTTTTACTTCAATTAAATTATTGTTTTTTATTTCTGAAGTTTTCTCCAGTATTCTTCCTTCATTGTCTATAATATAAAATTCTTTATTAAAATTAGTATAAAAAGTTGCCTTTCTTTCACTAATTTCTACTTTTATTTTATTTGGAAGTTTTCTCTTTACTTTTACATTTACTATATATGGATTTTTCAGTATATTATTGATAGCATTTTTAGTTTTTATAGTAAAAATATTAGAACCTACTGCAATATGAGACGAAGCTATTATTTCTTCTTTTGTTACATTTTTGTTACCAATAATTTGTAATGATGTAACATTAAATATGGTGAGCTTTAAGCATAATGTTACTAGCACACTTACTAGTATTATTATACAAGCCATCATTCGTTTTCTTGCTTTGGTTCTTTTCTTTTTAATTAATAATTGTTCTTTATTTTCTAAAATAGAACTTTTATTTCCATTTACCATTATTCCACACTCATCCTAAAATTTATTTGTATATCAATATTATAAATAAATTCTATCTTTTAGTAAAATAAAATTAAAACCTTATTATATAATTTTTAATATACACATTTTACATAAAATTCTCCTTAACTATATATTACAATATTTATGGGTATTTTTAAATTCTATTTGTAAAATTTTCTCCTTTAAATTTATATTTTTATATGCTTTTTATTCAAAACATTTACCATCAATTAACATACCAATTAAAAACATTATCTTTATTTAAAATATATGATAATTCAAAGCTATATTACATCATCTTACTATATATTTTAAATAAATGAAAGTTTAAATATAACTTAGTATTAGTATTTTTTATATTTATTATTTAAATAAATAAAACCTCTCTATTTTAAATTTAGAAAGGTTTCATTTTATATAGATTTATATTTAATTATATTCCTTGATAATTGTTCTGTCTTGTAATATTTAAAAGTATTCCCATGGCTGCCATGTTTATAACTAATGAAGAACCCCCATAACTTATAAATGGCAATGGAACTCCTGTTGTTGGCATAGATACTGTAACAACAGCTATATTTATTAATGCTTGGAATGTTATTATGGCTACTATTCCTGTTGATAACATCATTGCATAGACATCTTTAGAACGTAATATTGTAACTAATCCTCTCCATAAAAACATTACAAATAATACAATTACAAATAAACATCCTAAAAATCCCAGTTCTTCACCTATAATGGCAAATATAAAGTCTGTATGAGGTTCAGGTATATAAAAGCATTTTTGCCTTGATTGTCCTATTCCTACACCTGTAAGACCTCCTGAACCTAATGCTAGTAATGATTGTATAAGTTGATAACCATCACCTTGAGCTGATTCCCATGGATTTAAAAACCCTGTTATTCTTCTAGCTCTATATGGTTCAAGAATTATTCCTGTAATTCCGCCCAAAACAACTACTGTTCCAAGTGCAAAAACTTTTTTCAAATCTATTCCTGCCACTATTAACATTGTAGTAGCAACTAAAATAGTTATCATTGTAATACTAAGATTTTTTTCTGCTAAAATTAATCCTGCATAAACACATGTTACAGCTAGACAAGGAAATAACCCCTGTTTAAATTCTTTAATCTTTTCACCTTTTCTATCTATATACATAGCTAGAAATAATACCACAACATATTTGGCTATTTCTGATGGTTGTAAATTACCAAGTGGTCCTAAACTTATCCATCTTCTCGCACCATTTATTGGTGGAAATAGAAAAACTAGCAATAATAGTATTATGGTTAAAATCATTAACTTTCCTGTATGTTTTTTATATATGTGATAATCTATGTTCATAGTTATAATCATTGCTATAGTTCCTATAACCGCCCAACTAAGTTGCTTCCAAAGATAGAACTCTGCATTATTACTATTAAATGCTGCAGAATAAGAACTCGCACTATATACCATCAACACACCAAATGATGTTAATGTCAAAATTATAGCAAAAAGTACAAAATCAATTTCCCCTAGTCGTTTCTTGGTTTTTCTCATATTTTTTCCCCCAATACTATTTTACTCATATTAAAATAATTATTTGAGGATAATTTTAAACTGTAGCTCCTCAATTTGTATATATTGTTATACGTAATTAAGTTAATATGATTTTAAGGTGTAATTGATAAGAATCCTATTAAACATAATGCCACTGTAATTATAGAAAATACTGCTACTATCTTACTTTCATGCCATCCACATAGTTCAAAATGATGATGTAATGGTGACATCTTAAATACTCTTTTACCAGTTAATTTAAAAGATGTAACTTGAATTACTACTGACAAAACTTCTACTGCATAAATTCCGCCAACTATTAGTAATAAAAATTCTAATTTTAATACCATTGCAATTGCACCTAACGCTCCACCTAGTGCTAAAGATCCAGTATCACCCATAAAAATTTGTGCCGGGTAAGAATTGTATCTTAAGAACCCAAGTAATGCACCAGCTAAAACTCCACAGAATATTGCTAAATTATAATAACCTAGTCCAAAGCTAACTAATGCAAAGAATGTCATTACTAAAAGTGTTATTGATGTTGCTAATCCATCTAGTCCATCTGTTAAATTAACTGCATTTGTAGCAGTTGTGAAATATAAAACTATAAATGGGATAAATAAAGGTCCTAAATCAATAGTTTTACCAATAAAAGGAATTATTATATCTGTTCCAATAGTTCTTGATGAATAGTATCCAAGAAATATTGAAAAAGCTACTAATAATATCATTTTTTGATACGCTTTTAATCCTTCATTATGTTTATGAATTATTTTAAGTCCATCATCAAGCATTCCTACTACACCAAATCCTACTAATGAAATAAGTGCTATTGTTGCTTCTGGTTCTACATTCTTAAGTATTATAAGCATAGTTATTATTGTTGCTATTATAAATATTAGTCCGCCCATAGTTGGTGTACCAGCTTTTTTCAAATGGCTTTTAGGTCCTTCTTCTCTTATACTCTGTCCAAATTTAAACTTTGTTAATAATGGGATTAGTAGTGGTGATAAAAGTAAAGAAATTAAAAATGCTATTAATACTGAATATATAACTTTACTCATCTATATCCCCTCCTTAATTTTTAAATCTTTGATTTCATTTACAATACTTTCAAATTTCATTGATCTTGAAGCTTTTACTAAAACAATATCATTTTCTCTTATATTGTTATTTAAGAAGTTTATTATATCTTCTTTATTTTCAAAGCTATAGAAATTCTCACTTCCAAATCCAACTTTAAAATCATTTGAAAATTCTCCAGTAGTAATTAAGAAATCAACCTTTTTATCTTTTGCATATTTTCCTATTTTCTCATGAGCAGAAGGAGCTTCATTACCTAATTCTTTCATTGTACCTAATACCGCAAACTTTCTTGAACCATTTAAATTCATAAGTACATCAATAGCAGCTTCCATAGAATCAGGACTAGCATTGTATGCGTCATTTACTATAGTAAAATTATCACATTTTACTATGTCTAACCTCATTGATGTAGCTTCCAAATTCTTAAATCCTTTATTTATTTGTTTATAATTCATATTTAATTTTTTTCCTACAGCAATAGCTAATAGTGAATTTAAAACATTATGTTTTCCTAAGGCATTAACCTCAAAATTCTCATCAATTTGTAAATTATTTTCTAAAATCTTAAACTTTATATTTTCTTCACCTATAATTATGTCACAAGCTTTAAAATTATAATCACTTTCTATACCAATTTTTTCAATTTTATATTCATGACTTTCTACTTGTGATAATAAATCATTATCGCCATTAACTATAAGTAAATTTTCATTTGTAAAGAAATCAGTTATTTCCATTTTTGCTTTTAATATATTTTCTCTAGTTTTTAAATTTTCAATATGTGATATACCTACATTCGTTATAACTGCTATATCTGGTCTTGCAACTTTAGAAAGCCTATGAATTTCATCTAAATTGCTCATACCAAGTTCTAATACAGCTACTTCATAAGATTTATCTAATTCAAAAACCATAAGTGGAAGACCTACTTCATTATTAAAATTCCCTTTAGTTTTAAAAACCTTATATTTTTCCTGTAATACTGCAGCAATTAAATCTTTAGTTGAAGTTTTCCCTGTAGATCCAGTTATTCCAACAACTTTTATATCTAGTTTTCTTCTGTAATATTCAGCTAAATCTTTTAAAGCTTCTCTTGTGTCCTTAACTAATATTATTGAAGTATTTTCATTTATATTCTCTTTTTTAAAATTTTCTTTATGAATTATTAAAAGTTCAGCACCACTTTTAGCACAGTTTTCTAAATAATCATGCCCATCAAAATTTTCACCTTTTAATGCAAAGAAAATATCACCTTTTTTAATTTTTCTACTGTCTATAGTTACATTATTAAAACTTTCTGTAGTTCCTTTTAAAACTAAACTTCCTTTTGTCGCATCTATAATTTCATTAATAGATAAGTGTTCCATGAATTACTCCAACTCCTTTATAATCTCTTCTATAACTTCTCTTTCGTCAAAATGAATTGTTTTATCTTTTAACACTTGATAATCTTCATGACCTTTTCCAGCAACTACTATAATATCATTCTCATTTGCAATTTTCATAGCATGTTTTATAGCATCTCTTCTATTTTCAATAATTATATAATTATCTTTTTTTATTCCTGCTTTAACGTCATCTATTATTTGTAATGGTTCTTCACTTCTTGGATTATCTGATGTTAATATTGCTATATCACTAAGTTCTGATCCTATTTTCCCCATTATAGGTCTCTTAGTTTTATCTCTATCACCGCCACATCCAAATACAGAAATTAATCTTCCTTTAGCTAATTCTCTAACTGATTTTAAAACATTTTCTAGTCCATCTGGTGTATGCGCATAATCCACTATAACATCGTATCCTAAGTTATGATTTAATGTAACTATTTCACATCTTCCTGGAACTTGTATATTTTTCAATCCTTCTCTAATATTTTCTACTGTAGCCCCTTCTTCTAATGCTGCTATTATTGATCCTAATGCATTATAAACATTGTATTTTCCTGGAACACTAAGTTCTATTTTCTCATCTTTTCCATTTATATTAACTGTAAACTCCATTCCTCTTGAATGTAATCTTAAATTTTCAGCCTTAAATGTTGAGTTTTCATCTATAGAATATGTTAATACTTCACTTCCTAATTTCTCCACTACAGTTTTCCCATATTTATCATCTATGTTAACTATGGAAGTATTACTTTTTTTAAATAATTTTAATTTTGCATTGAAATAATTCTCGAAAGTTTTATGAAAATCTAAATGGTCTTGTGTCAAATTAGTAAAAATACCTTCACTAAAGTTCACATTATAAACTCTATCTAATTCTAATGAATGTGAAGAAACTTCCATAATACAATGTGTAACGTCATTTTTTACCATTTTGTTAAATAGTGCTTGAAGTTCTAATGACTCTGGAGTTGTCCTTTCACTTTTTAGCTTTTCCGCACCTATATAATTTGCTATAGTTCCTATTAAACCTACTTTGTATCCACATTTTTCTAATATAGATTTCATCATAAATGTAGATGTGGTTTTCCCATTAGTCCCTGTTATTCCTATTATTTTTAATTTTTCACTAGGATTGTCATAATAATTAGATGCTGCAACAGCTAATGCTTTTCTAGTATCCTCAACTTTTATAACAATAACATTTTCATTTTTTATATCTATGTCCTTTTGAACAACAATCGCTAAAGCTCCATTATTTATAGCAGAATCTATATACTTATGACCATCTACATTAAACCCTTCTATACAGAAGAACATGTCATCTTTCGAAATTTTTCTTGAATCATATTGGATATTTTTTATACAGCAGTTTTCATCGCCTTTTAAAATTTTAAATTCTATATTATTTAAAAGCTTTGATATTTCCATATTTACAACTCCTTCAACCCTTATGTATGTTTATATGTAAAATTTATATTTTTAACTTTCAATAACTACTTAGATAATAAATTTATCTTTTTTAATTGGATTTAATTTTTATTTATCTATAGCATGGCAATAGGTAGCATACACACTTCTTGTATGCTACCATATAAATTTACTAACATATATATTTATACACCATATATACAAGGTTATCAATAAAATTTGATCTATTTTTATTTACAAATCCAGATCCTATTCTGTGCTAGGTGCCAAATGAATCGTTATTGTAGTACCTTTTTGTGCAGTTTTCCCTTTTGAAATACTTTGATCAGTTATAGCACCCTCACCTTGAAATTCGAACTTTAGTCCAAGATCTGTTAGTATTTTTTTTGCATCTTCAATACTGAATTTAGTAAGATCTGGAACTACTACAATATCTCCCTCATTTCCCTCGTCACCTAGTTCTATAATTATTTCTGTATTTTCTTTAACTACATATCCAGGCTTAGGATTTATATCCTTTATATAACCACCATCTCCATCTAATCTATATTTTAAATTACTATCTTTTAAAATTTTAAATGCATCTTCCTTTTTTAATCCTCTGATTTCTGGTATTGATACATCCTTTAATTTACCTTTTTCTGAATCTATACTATACTCTGGATCTAATGATAAATAATTTGCTAAATCTGTAAATATCATTTTACCCACAGGTGCAGCTATTTGACCTGCATAATATAAAGATGGATCTGGCTCATCAATTGATACAAAAACTGTAACTTTAGGATTATCCGCTGGCATCATTCCTGCAAAAGATGCTATATATTTGCCACTAGCATAAACTCCATTTTGAACTTTTTGAGCTGTTCCAGTTTTACCACCAATTTTATATCCTTCAACATATGCCTTAGAACCTCCACCATTTGAAACAGTTTGTTCTAAATGTTCTCTCATCTCTTTCATTGTTTCTTCTTTAAAAACATTTTTTTCTACTTTCCCATCATAACTTTTATCTACAACTTTTTTTCCATTTTCATCATAATGTACAATTTCTTTCATAACATGAGGTGTTATTAAATTCCCTCCATTTGCAATGGAATTGAAAGCTTTCATATATTGCATTATTGATAATGTATTACTTTGCCCAAAAGAAATTGTTGCAACGTCAACGGTTGTCATATTGTCTGGTGTTTTTATAATTCCTGATGCCTCTCCTGGTAAGTCTACTCCTGTTTTTTGTCCAAATTCAAATTTTTTAATATACTTGTATAAATTATCTTTTCCAAGTCTTTCACCCAGCGTCATAAATCCTACGTTACAAGAATTCTTTATTATACCTTCAAAGTCAAGTTGACCATGTCCAGATCTTTTCCAGCAGTGTATATTTCTACCACCAATTGTCAAAGAACCTCCACAATTAAAACTATCCTTTTCTTTAACGTTTCCTGTTTCTAATGCTGCAACAGCCGTTACAACTTTAAAAATTGATCCTGGTTCAAATGTATCACTTACAGCTCTATTTCTCCATAATTTTTGTGTTTCTTCATCACTTAATCCTTCTTGCCAAGGTGTGTTTAAATTATAATCTGGTTTATTCGCAAGTGCTAATATTTCACCATTGTTAGGATTCATAACAACTACCGATACTGCCTTAGCACTATTATCATTTAATGCTTGCTGCGCAGCTTTATCAGCAAAAAATTGAATATTCTCGTCTAATGTTAATATTACATCCCTACCATCTACAGGTTTTGAATAGTCAGATATACTATAAGGTATGTTACTTGTTTTCGCATTTAATTCATCTACTTTTATTCCTGGAACTCCTGATAAATATCTATTATAATATAATTCTATTCCAGTAAGTCCATCGCCATCAGAATTTGTATGCCCTAAAATATGTGATGCAAAATTATTATGTGGATAATATCTTTTCGTATCTGGTGTTACTACAAAACCTACTAATCCTTTTTTTTCTTTATACAGATTTATTTTGTCTACTGTTTCTTTTTCAACTCTTCTTTTTAAAATAGCACTTCCCATTTGCTTACCATTTGGCAATCTTTGGGTGATTATTTTTAAAACCTTTTCTTTGTCCATTTCTAATATTTCTGATACATCTTTAGCTATATCTTCCATAGTTAATTTTTGTTCTTCTAATGATTTTCTAAGTGCATTTAAATCTAAATCTACTCTATATACATTTGCACTTACTGCAAGTTCATTTCCATCTCTATCTAATATTCTTCCTCTTTTTGCATTTACTCTCACATCATTAGTCCATTGAACAATTCCCTTGCTTTTGTATTCATTGCTCTTATTTATCATAATATAGCTAAGTCTAAACGATAAAGCTATAAACCCTATAAAAGCTATTGAAATAAGAAATACTATTCTTCGTCTTGCTTTTATCCAGTCTCTTAATTCTGATTTTTCCATAATCATTCCCCCATAAATTCGATAATGATTATTCGTTAAACATATTTTTTATCCTCTCTCATTACAAATATTTTCATTTTTTTATTTTTATACTTGTAGATAATATTAATTTTTTCTATATGTTTAATTCATCTTAGCTTTCATCGTTTTTTATGGCAATTTTTAAGAATATAATTAAGGCCCTATAAAATTATATAATAATTGTTCATAGAGCCTCATCTTCTTTTACTATAGATTTTTAAAATAATATTTTCTTTATTTTCGATATAATACTATTAGAGTTTGATTTGTTAGTATCACTTTTAGAACTTGGTTTTTCAGCATTATTATCTATGACATTAGTTAAACCAACATACATAGCTTTTTGCGCATCAGGTTTTACCATTTTTAATTTATTTATAGCTATATCTTCTATATAACTTAAATTATTTAATTTTAATAATTGAACTTTCATAGATTCATTTTCTGCTTTTACATTATGAATCTCAGTTTTAATATTATTAATTTTTATTTGATTGTTATAAATAATAGAATATCGAAATAAAACTGCAGTTATAACTACAAAACCTATTGCCATATTTCTAATGAAGCACAATTTGTTTTTTACAATTCTTTGCTTGTCTACTTTTCCCCTATTATTTTTGTCAGGGTTTTGGTGTCTAACTTTTTTTTCTACTGCTACATTGGATTTTAATGCATTACTTCCAGATATAGTGTTATTGTTTTTTTCTACTACCATTTTACTCCCCCTATAGTATTTTTAGAACTAAATTTTCTCTGCAATTCTTAATTTTGAACTTTTACTTCTTGAATTATTTTCTCTTTCTTCATCACATGGTTCTATAGGCTTTCTTGTTATTAATTTTATTTTTGGTTTTTTATTACATACACACATTGGTAATTCTTTAGGACATTCACAAGGATCGTTTAATTCTCTAAACTTATTTTTTACAATTCTATCTTCCAAAGAGTGGAATGTTATTATTGCTATTCTTCCATTCTTGTTTAACATTTCTACAGAATCTTCTATTGCTTTATTTAATATCATAAGTTCTTTATTAACTTCAATCCTTATTGCTTGAAATGTTCTTTTAGCTGGATGTCCACCGTCTCTTTTATATTTTGAAGGTATAGCTGCTATTACTATATCAGCTAATTGTAAAGTTGTATTTATAGGTCTTCTATTTACTATAAAATTGGCTATTCTTTTAGCAAATTTTTCTTCTCCAAAACTTTTTATAACATCAGCAAGTTCTTCTTCACTATAATCATTTACAACATTGTAAGCTGAAAATTCGCTTTCTCTATTCATTCTCATATCTAAAGGAGCATCTTTCATATAGCTAAATCCTCTTTCTGCATTATCTAACTGATATGATGATACACCTAAATCCATTAATACTCCGTCAACTTTTTCTATATTTAAACTTTCTAATATTTCTTTTATATTGTAAAAATTATTATGAACATAAGTTACATTGTCATAATCCTTTAGCTTTTCATTTGCTGCTTTTAAAGCATCTTCATCTTGATCTATTCCAATAAGCCTTCCTTTACTTGAAAGTTTTTTTAATATTTCACTTGAGTGACCTGCTCCTCCTAATGTACAGTCAACGTATATGCCATCTTCTTTTATGTTTAGTCCATCTATACATTCATTTAATAAAACTGAAACATGTTTAAATTCCATTGTAATATCTCCTTTTAAATTTTTTCTAAAGGTAAGCTTTTCTTATGTTTAAAACTAACTTAATTTACTTAATACTAACTAATTGTAAAAGATATCATTTATTATATCGTCTACTTATAGTATTTTTTTATATTTAAAACACTAGTTTCTTACTCTTTTATGTTTTATAATACATTATCTATATTGTTTTTATTTATTCACTTTTATATACTTTAAAATAAAATTTAAAGTATATATTTGTTATGCAATATTATTTCTTTATTTGCTTTTTAATAATGTTAATATCAATACCTTATTATCACCAATTAATAGTTTTAATATGATAAATAGTAATTTTGAGACAATAATTTTGTTATTTATGTCATTCTCAATTGATAAATAACAATTAATATATTCATCGAAAAGAAAAGAAAAAAATTTAACTCTATTAAATATTTATATCATAATTTATTCTATGAGTACATATAAATTCCTTTAAAATCTTCAAAGTTTTAAAATTTATTTTTTGCCATATACTTGTTTTTTTCGCATATGAGATTAAAAAAAATGTAAAAATATCCATTTTAATTGTATTTTATATTTTCCATATTTTTATTGTATTTTCTTTACAATATTTTTTTAAATTTATATTGTTTACCTTTTGTTGAAATAAATTTTGTTCTAGAGTATAATTTTAAAAGAGTTTAAATGTAGAAAAATAATATACTTTGTGTTAAACAAATTAATACTTAATCAATTTTAAGTATTAATTTGTTATTGTAATAAGTTTTAAACAATATATATTATTTATTATTAAATGTGTAGTTAAAGAAAGGATAGATTTTACATATGAAATTAGGAATAGTAGGATTACCAAACGTAGGAAAAAGTACTCTTTTCAATGCTATAACTAAAGCTGGAGCAGAGTCTGCTAATTATCCATTTTGTACAATTGAACCAAATGTAGGTGTAGTTAGCGTTCCCGATAAAAGATTAGATGTACTTGAAAAAATGTACAACACTAAAAGAAAAGTTTATACTGCAATTGAATTTTATGATATAGCTGGACTTGTTAGAGGCGCTAGTAAAGGTGAAGGACTTGGAAATAAATTTTTATCTCATATAAGAGAAGTTGCATCTATAGTTCATGTTGTTAGATGTTTTGAAGATGAAAATATAGTTCACGTAGATGGTTCTGTTGATCCAATAAGAGATATTGAAACAATAAACCTTGAATTAATATTTTCAGATTTAGAAGTATTAGATAGAAGAATGGAAAAATCATTAAAATTAGTTCGTTCTGGAGATAAAAATGCTAAATTAGAGTATGAATTAATGGAAAGAATAAAAAAACATCTTGAAGAAAATAAACCAGTTAGAACACTTGAGGTTTCTGAAGATGAAAGCGAATTTGTAAAAAGTTTATTCCTTATAACATCTAAACCAGTGTTATATGCATGTAACATAAGTGAAGATGATTTAATGAGCGGTAACTTAGAAAATGATTTAGTAAAAAAGGTAAAAGCATATGCTGAAGCTGAACATTCTGAAGCTATGGTTATATGTGCAAGACTTGAAGAAGAACTTTCAACTCTTGAAGATGATGAAAAGCTTTCTATGCTTGCAGAGTATGGTCTTGAAGAGTCAGGACTTGATAAACTTATAAGAGCTAGTTATAAATTATTAGGACTTATGAGTTATTTAACTGCTGGTGTTCAAGAAGTTAGAGCTTGGACTATAAAAAACGGAACAAAAGCACCTGCTGCTGCTGGTAAAATCCATAGTGATATAGAAAGAGGATTTATAAGAGCAGAAGTTGTATCTTATGATAAACTTGTAGAATGTGGTTCTGAACCTGCTGCTAAAGAAAAAGGATTCTTTAGACTTGAAGGTAAAGATTATATAATGCAAGATGGAGATGTTGTTAACTTTAGATTTAACGTTTAATCTTTATAAGAAAAATATAATATAAAACTAAAAAAGAAATAGAAAGGTATTAATACCTTTCCATTTCTTTATTTATCTAGAAATTTTTTAAACTTTTTTAACTTATACAAATTAATTTTATATTTTTTATCATGTTTTAAATCTTTTATCGTAACTGTTGGCTTTTTTCCCATTTTAGCTTTCACTTTCATATTGTTAACTCTAACAGTTATATCCATATTATTAGAGTGATTATTTTTCATTGTATTTTAAAAACTCCTTTTGCATAGATTCCTTAACTTTATCTATATTTATGGAGCTCTTATCCATAAGAACCTTTATAGCATCATCTATAGATTCCATAGTGTAAATATTAAAATCTCCATTTTGTATAGCTTCTTCAACTTCTTTAGAGAGCACTAAATCATTTTTATTTGAGAAAGGTATTAATACTCCTTTATTTTTTATGGAATCTACATTTTTACATACTTTAAAAAATCCTTCAATTTTTTCATTAACTCCACCTATAGGTTGTATTTCTCCAAATTGATTAATTGATCCTGTTACAGCTATATTTTGTTTAACTGGAATTTTAGTTATAGATGATAACATGCAAAGCACTTCACCAACTGATGCACTATCACCATCAACAATTCCATATATTTGTTCAAAATTCAAGTGAAAATCAACTGGTATCTTTTTATAACCACCAACTAAATTGTTTATATAACCATTTAAAATACTTATTGCTTTATCATGAATTTTCCCACTTAGATTTCCTTCTCTTTGAGCATGAATTATTGTGCCATTTCCCTTATAACAATTACATGTTATTCTAATAGGTCTTCCAAAACTTATATATCCTATATCTATAACTGACAACCCATTTACTTGACCAACTTCACTACTATCAACTTTAATTAAATTTCGCTTCTCTTTGTAACTATTCATAACTTCTTTTTCCATTATTTCTTCATTGTATGCTATTTTTATTATTTCCTCACAATCAATTTTGTCCTTTTTATTTCTTTCTGAATCATTCTTAGCTAACAAAATTAAATCTTTTATTATTTCTGTATCAAAATACATTTTATCTCTACTTTCACATTTTCTACATAAATACTTTCCTATTTCACTTATAGCCTCTGTAGTAATTTCCCCTACATTATTTTGCTCACAACAATCCATTATTTCCCTTAATAATGCTTCTTTAGACATTTTATCTAACCCTATTAGTGGATTGCATTCAGCTCTAATTTTAAATATCTTTTTAAATTCTTCATCATTATTGTAAAGCACATCATAAAACTCATAATTACCTATCAAAATAACTTTTGTTACAGCTTTAATAGGTTCTGGTTTTAATCCACCTAAAGCTAATAATTCAAGATATCCTTTATTATAATCCAAATCAACCTTTTCACTTAATAATACCTTTTTTAAATAGTAATATGATTGTGGATTACTTAAAAGACTATTAATTCTTATAATAAGACATCCTCCATTAGCTTTTAAAAAACTTCCTGCTTTAATTAAGGATACATCAGATATATATACTCCATTATGATTTTCATACTCTATACTTCCAAGTAAATTATTTAAACTTGGATCTTCCTCAAATATAACTGGTGGAGATTTTTTATCTGAGTTATCTACTATAACATTTATCATATATTTAAATATTATTTCATTTATTTTATCTTCATCTTCATCATAATCTATATTATAATTTTCCAATAATTCTTCTAACATTTTCTCTATAATATATATTAAATAATTTTGTGCTTCCACATCTTGATCTAATATTTTTATACATTCTTCTTCTTCTATTTTCATTATTCCATATAAATATTCTTCCATAATCTCTTTTACTTTTTCTAATTCATGAGATTCAATATCTTTTAAATCTTCTAGTATTTCTTTAGTTTTTATTTTAAGTTCATTTACTTTTGTTATCATATCTTCTTTTTCTTGCTCATCTAGTTTGTCATATTCATCTTCTGTCATTTCTTTTTCTTCGCTTAAAGGAATAAATGTAAACCCCTCTTCACTTGTTCTTATATCAAATCCACTGTTTTTTGATATACTTATAAGTTCACATAACATATCACTTCTTTTTTTCTGAATTTTACCCACTAATTGTTCTTTTTCTTTACTTATTGAACTTGTATAAAATTCAAATGTTTTATCTGCAATTGTATTTTGTATATGCTCTAATAATTCTTTAAAAACTTTTCCTTTTCCATTAGCTACAAGTAGAGGTATAGGTTTTTTTATATCATCCTTTATAACATAACATATATCTTTAGGTGCTTCTTCGCTTTTTAATATTTCATTTACGTATTTCATTATACTTTCAACATTACTTTTTGAATAATCATCTATTAAATATACATTATACCCTTGATTCTTTATCTCTATTGCAGTTTTTATCTTATTATATGCTATATCATATTGTGGTAGCATATCAATGCTATCCTTTAACTTAACTTTTTCCATATCAAATTTAAAAACCACTTCTTTTGGAGTCAACTTTCTTCTCATCATAACCTCCCATGAATAAATCGCTTATTATATTACTATTCTTAACAGGAAACTTTTGGAACAAATTTATAAATTTAAAAAATAATTTATTATACTTATAATTTATGTTCTATATTTTATGTATATATTTTATTGTAATTTAATATGCTATATATATATTTTATTTTAATATTTTTTAATATTACAAATACATTTATAGGGTTACAAGTTCAAATTAATATTTTCATCAAATGATACTATTAAGTTTACAGTTTATTCTATTATAATGTTGGGAACCAAATAAAAAGTAAGAGTGAAGAGTGAGAAATTTTTATAAGAATTGATTTTTAAAACTGATACTTCAGTTTTATCTTTAATTGTTCATCGTTATTTGTGCAACACTTTAAATTGCTCTTTCTAAATTAGAATAAGACTAATTTCATTTTTCAACTTGTATTCTTATCTAAGCTTTAATTGCATTCATATTTATCTATAGTATTTAAGCTTAATCTATTGTATACTTATATGTTGTATAGAATTTTTAATTTAAACTTGTGAATTACTTAAAGTTTCGATATAATATTTTTATCATTGTTATTTTAGTGAGTTAAATTTTTATTATAAAAATTTAATCACTTTTATTATGAATTTATAGATTTTTACTGAAAAGGAGTTATTTTTTATGGGATTTAAAGATAAGTTATCTCAAAGTTATACTAATGCTTACTTAAATAGATATGGTGACAGACTTACTCAAATTCAAGGAAGAGTATTATCTGTAAAAGTTGAGGAAAAAAGCTTTTTAGGTATTATAAGAACTTTAACAGCTTTAATTGTTGTTAAACCAGTATCATCTTCTGGTGTTAGTACTTGTTACTACAAGAAAAAGAAATGGTTTAAAAAGCCTACTTTTATGAACCTTTCACAAGGACATTCTGTAATAGTTCAAGGTTTAAAACCTGATAAAAAGAAGAAGAAAAGGAAGAAATATCAAGAATATTTATCTGTTGTCAACATTGTTAATATGACAAATAGGTCTGAATTAGTTCCATCAAATGGTGAAATACCAAAGAAACTTCAAAAGACTAAAGTTGATAGAAGATATAAATAAAGTAGGAGATTTTTATTTTAAAATCTCCTACTTTATTTTTATTATCTTCTTTTTTTATGTCCTATATAAATGTATAAGCTATTAACCATAGCAATTGTTCCTGAGAAAAAAGCTATAATAAGCCATTGTCCTAAGTTTAATGCAACAGTGTGGAATATATTTTGAAATACTGGTATGTAAATAATACATACTAATGATAAAAAGGAAACTAAAACAGCCCCTAGTAAATACATATTAGTAAAAGGATTTATTTCAAATAATGAATATCTTTCTGATCTACATTCAAATACATGCACAAGTTGAGACATTATAAGTGTACCTAGTGCAATCGTTCTACATACTTCTAAATCCATTCTATAATACTTTCCTGCAATAAAAGCCATTACTGTGCATATTCCAATTAAAGTACCTCTTAATAGTATTTTTTCCTTTAATCCTCCTGCAAATATGCTTTCATCTCTCTTTCTAGGTTTTTGCATCATTATATCACTATCTCCTGGATCAACACCTAACGCTATAGCTGGAAGTCCATCTGTAACTAAATTTACAAATAATATTTGTATTGGTAATAATGGAGATTCTAAATAAAATAATGATGATAAAAACATTGTTAAAACTTCACCTAAGTTACATGATAATAAATATCTTATAAATTTTCTTATATTATCATAAATCTTTCTACCTTCTTCTACAGCTGCAACTATAGTAGAATAATTATCATCTAATAAAATCATAGCTGCTGCTTCTTTTGTAACATCTGTTCCTGATATTCCCATTGCAATTCCTATATCAGCCTCTTTTACTGCTGGTGCATCATTTACACCATCACCACTCATTGCAACTATATGACCCTTTTTCTTAAACATTTTTACTATTCTAAGTTTGTGTTTAGGACTTACTCTTGCAAATACTCTATATCTATCTATATTTGCTTTTAAATCATTATCTGAAAGCTTGTCTAGTTCTTCGCCTGTAATAACTTCATTTAAATCCCCACATATTTCTAAGTCTTTACCTATTGCATATGCAGTATTTTTATGGTCACCTGTAATCATTATTGGCTTTATTCCCGCTAACTTACATTCTATTACAGAATCTCTAGCTTCCTTTCTTGGAGGATCTATAATTCCAGCTATACCTACAAGTACTAATCCACTTTCCAATGAGTTATCATTTTTTACTATATTTTCAGTTTTATATGCACCAGCAATACATCTTAATGCATCATATGACATTTGATCTATAGCTTTTTCTACTGTTCTTTTATGATTAATAGTTAATGGTTCTACTTTTCCCCTTACTAATATATGTGTGCATTTTTTCATTACCATTTCTGGTGCACCTTTAACATAACAAGTTTCTTTTCCGTTTTCTTCAACTACAACTGACATCATTTTTCTTGTAGAATTAAATGGTATTTCATAAGTTCTCTTAGCTTTAGATATAAACCTTTGTAAAGTTTTTGGTTCATTGAAAAATGCTTTTATTAGTGCTGTTTCTGTTGGATCACCAATTAAACATTTTTCTAAGTTTATATCTTTAAAATTGTAATCACAATCATTACAATAAACAAAGGTTTTTATAATTAAATCATTTATATCATTAAATTCATCTCTTATTTTTTCATTAAAATATACTTTTTTTACTATCATTTTATTTTCTGTAAGAGTTCCTGTTTTATCTGTGCATATTACTGAAGTACATCCCAACGTTTCAACTGCCGGTAATTTTCTTACAAGTGCTTTTCTTTGAAGCATTCTTGATACACCTAAAGCTAATGCTACTGTAACTATAGCAGCAAGTCCTTCTGGTATTGCAGCTACAGCTAATGTAACTCCACACAAAAACATTGTATATGGGTCTTGTCCTCTTACAATTCCTAGTATAGTAACTATTGCACATATAACAATACAAACTGCAACTAATATTTTACCTAATGAGTCTAATTTTTCACTTAGCACTGATTTTTCTGTCTCTATGCTATTTAGCATATGTGCTATTTTTCCCATTTCAGTATCCATACCAGTGCAAATTACTTTTGCCACACCTTTTCCAGTTAATACTGTAGTTCCCATAAAAATATTATTTGCACTTTTTTCTTTTGAATTTTTATAGACACCTACTGATTCACCTGTTAATAATGACTCATCTACCATAAAAGAGTTATCTTCAATAAGACAAGCATCAGCTTGTACCTTATCTCCGCTTTCTAATACAATTAAATCTCCTGGTACTAAATACATTGAGTTTACAACCTCAATAGCCCCATTTCTTATTACCTTAGCTGTTGGAGATGCCATTTCTTTTAATGCTTCTAATGACTTTTCTGTTTTGTATTCTTGTACAAAACCTAATATAGCATTCATAAATACTATTATAAGTATGGTTATTGCATCTGCCAAATCTCCCATAAAACCTGATATTATTGTTGCGCCTATTAACACCCAAATTATAAAATCATTAAATTGACTTAAGAATATTTTTATGGCAGAAACTTTTTGCTTATTCTCTAAAACATTTAATCCAAATTGTTTTATTTTTTTCTCTACTTCTTCATTTGTAAGTCCTCTTAATTCTTTATCATACAATCATATCCCTCCTTTTATTCTTGCATAATACAAATATAGGGTTTCAAGTTCAAATTCAAAATAATAGCTTTATCAAATAATACTGCCATCCTTACAGTTTATTCCATTATCATATTGAAAACCAAGTAAAAAGTAAGAGTGAAAAGTGAATAGCGATGGTTAATATTATTCATTTCATTCCTAATATTTAAAATATAAATACATAAAAACTAAGTTTTTATGTTGTTTTCAAATAATTTGCTCTGCAAATTTAATAAAAATCATTCTTTTAAATTTTGAATCCAATTTTCACCTTAACTTTCTACTATCAATTGTCAATTTTAAAATATAGATTAAAACTTAGAGTCAAAATTCTCAACTAAAACGTTAATTTTTGAAGTTGAGTTCCTATAAATTTGTATTATACTCTTGTATAAAAAGTTTTAAGAAATGTTTATAATTTCTTACTTTAAAATATATGTATTTAATCCCAATTATATGAAATAAGCTCTAAATTTTAATGGTAATAAATATTTTTACTTTACATTAATAAATTATCGTTTTAAAATACATATATACTGTTTTATAGGTATCTATAAAAATAACTTGTTATATTTAATTTATTTTTTGTCATACTAGAACTAATATATGAATTTTAAATCTATATATTACTTCCAGTAATTAAAATAATTTTATTATTTCATGTTATTTTATTTTTGATGCCTTGACAAAGATTATTTTTTAAGGAGGATATAAATTTGAAAAATACAATTTATATAACAGGACACAAAAACCCTGATTCAGATTCTATATGTTCTGCACTTGCCTATGCAGAATTTAAAAATAAAACGCAAAAAACTCCTGCAAAGGCGATAAGATTAGGCGAAGTTAACAACGAAACTCAATTTATCCTTAATTATTTTGGAGTGGAAGCACCAGATTTTATTAAAACAGTAAAAACTCAAGTTGCTGATTTAGATATAGATACAGTTGCACCTATATCACCTGATATTTCATTAAAAATGGCATGGACTATAATGAAAAAGAATAATACTAAAACTCTACCTGTAGTAGATGAAAATGAAAGATTAATTGGTATTACATCTGTTTCAAACTTAGCATCTAGCTATTTAGATATATGGGATAATTACATACTTGCCAAAAGCGGAACTTCTATTGATAACATATTAGATACTTTATCTGCAAAAGTTGAATATTTACATGAAGAAAATAAAACTTTTGAAGGTAAAATAGCTGTTGCAAACATGTCACCAAATGATGAAAAGACTATAATTGAAAAAAATGATATAGTTATTTGTGGTGATAGAGAAGATATCCAAAACTTTGTAGTAAACAAAGAAGTTTCTTTAATGATTATAACTGGAAATAGAGAACCTCTTCCTGGAATACTAGATAAAGCTAAAGAAGTTGGTTGTACTGTTATAGTTACTCCATATGATACATTTACAACTTCAAGACTTATAACTCAAAGCATACCTGTAAGTTACGTTATGAGTAAAAATAACTTAATTTCTTTTGAAGTTACAGATTTTGTTGATGAAATAAAAGATATAATGCTTGAAACTAGATACAGAAGCTATCCTGTAATTAATGAAGAAGGTAAAGTTATTGGAACTATTTCTCGTTATCATTTAATTAATCAAACTAAGAAAAAAGTTATATTAATGGATCATAATGAGACTGCACAATCTGTAGATGGATTAAGCGATGCTGAAGTTATGGAGATAATAGATCACCATAGAATAGCAGATGTTCAAACTGGACTACCTATATACTTTAGAAATGAGCCAGTTGGAAGTACTTCAACAATCGTTGCTTCTATTTACTTTGAAAATGGCATTAGACCTAGCAAGCAAATTGCAGGAATCTTATGTGGTGCAATAATTTCAGATACACTTTTATTAAAATCACCAACTGCAACTTTAGTTGATGAGATAATTCTTAAGAGACTTGCTCAAATTGCTGATATAGATATTGAGGCATTTGCAAATGAAATGTTTAAAGCAGCTACTTCTCTTGAAGGTAAATCTGCTGAAGATATTTTAGGTCAAGATTATAAAACATTCACTATTGGTGAAAAGAAAATAGGTGTAGCACAAGTTACAACAACTTATATAGATGGTTTTAAAGATATAAAATCTGATATTTTAAGCTTAATGGATACTATGGCCTCTGAAAAAAATCTTGAAATGATAACTATAATGATTACAGATATCTTTAACGGTGGATCATTATTCTTAGTATCTGGAAATAAAGATTTATTTACAGCAGCATTTAAAACTACACTTGAAAATAATGAAGTATATTTGGATGGTGTTGTTTCTAGAAAGAAACAAGTTATACCACCAATTACAGAAGCTATAGATATGTAAATATAAATACAAAAAAGGAGCTAGATAAGCTCCTTTTTTGTAATATATATTATCTTATATTATTAATCATTCCCCACATTTCATCTGCAGTCTTCATTCCTGTAGATCCTAATTGGAAAGCTCTTTGTGTTAATATCATCTCACTCATTTCTTCTGCCATATCAACATTTGAGTTTTCTAAATATCCTTGTAGTATGTTTCTGTCCGTTGTTTCATATATTGTTGTACCCTCTAATGGTACAAATAAACTTTCGCCTACTGACATAAATGAACTATCACCTACAGCTTTATATGTTTTAATTGATCCTAATTCTACAATATCACCATTAATTTTTTGAGTAATACTACCATCTTTATTTATTGTAAACTCTCCATTTTTTAAATTAATTGGTCCACCTGGCTTATTTATTTCTTGTCCTGCAGCATTAACTATGCTTATTCTATTACCATTTGCATCTACTAAGTTTCCACTTGCATCTACATTAAAGCTTCCTGCTCTTGTATATGCCTCTTTACCATCAGCCATATAAACCTTAAAAAAGCCTTCTCCATCTATAGCTAAATTAGATGATTTTCCTGTTTCTCTCAAACTTCCTTGATTAACTTGTCTTATAACTTTTCCAGCTTTTACACCAGTTCCATAAGTTAAGTTATTTCCACCTTCAGTAATTGGATAGCCTTTTCTATTTAAACTATCTTGATATAAATCTTCAAATTGAACATTTAATCTTTTATATCCAGTTGTATTAACATTTCCAATATTATTTGATATAATATCTAATTTTTTTTGTTGTGCTGCCATAGTACTTCTATTAGTATATAACGCTGTATACATTCACTTCACCACCCTATTTTCTTGCTATTTCATTAACTGCTTTTCCTAAAGATTCATCTAAAGTTTTTAATACCTTTATTGTACTTTCAAATCCTCTCATTGTGGTCATCATGTCCGCCATCTCATCTACTGTATTTACATTTGATTGTTCTAACCCATTTTGAATAACAAACGCATTAGATCTAGTTGGAGCTTCATTAGTCTTGTATAAGTTATGTCCACTTTTTTCTAAATTATCATAGTTTTGAAAATCAGCTATTTCAAATTGATAATTTAGATTACCATTAATTTGAATGTTACCTAATTTATCAGCTGTTATTTCGCCATTTCCAATTCTTATTTGTTCTACAGCTCCAGTTCTAGAATTTCTACCAAGTACATAATCTCCACCTTGAGTTATTAAATATCCTTCATTATCTACTGAAAAATGTCCATCTCTAGTATATGCAATTTGGTTATTATCTCTTTGACGTACTGTAAAAAAACCGCTTCCATTTAATGCAAAATCCTTTGAACTATTCGTATCTTTAATAAATCCTTGTTCAAAATTAGTGAATTTGCCATTTATTTCAGCTCCATTTGATAAAGTTCCTATATCTGTTTTATAATTTTTATTATTAAATCTTTTATCTTTATTAGAAATCATAACTTCATCAAAACTTTTTATAGATAATTTTTCTGATTTATATCCTGTTGTATTTACATTGGCCATATTATTCATAATAACATTTTGTTTTGCTTCACTAGTTATAAGTCCCGATGCTGCTGTATATAATGATCTTATCATTTTTTCACCTCGTTATCTTCAATTTTAACCTTCATTTGATCTTTGTATTCCATTCCCATTTTACGAGCTCTTATCTCGATTTGAGCATCACTTAAATTATAAGTTAGCTTTGATATGCCCATTAAAAGTGAACCTATAAGTATACCTATACCTATACCTAATATAATTTTTTTATCTTTTAGGGAGTTTTTTATTAAATCTATTTTATATATAATTCTTTTATTAATAATACTTCCCCCTTTCCCATTTCCAACTTTTCAGCTATTTCCTCAACTGATATATTTTTCTTACAAAGTTCTCTTATTTGTTCAATTTTTACACTATTTTTTTCAAATTCTTCATTATATGTATGATAGATTTTTTCCATATTATTATTATCTAATTCATAATTTCTATCATTTTTGTTTATATTATGTATAGATATTTCATTTATAACATCTTGTTCTTTTAAATTATTATCGTTATAAATCACGTTTCCTTTACTTTTAAAATTCGATATTTCTTCTTTTAATTCCTCTATTTCAAGTTGAAGGTCTAAAATTGTTTCACTAAATTCTCTTCTAAGCTTCCCTATTCTTACATCAACCTCATCTATTTTTTTCTCTTCATAACTCAATATTTGTGAAAATCCACTTTCTTTTTTCATAGATTTTAAACTAAACACTATAATAGTTATCCCTATTATGAGTAATACAATTAACACAGTTAACACCTCTAATTGATATCATACTTCATTTTTTTAAGCATTTTTCTTAAATTAATTATAGCTTTACTATGAAGTTGACAAACTCTTGATTCAGAAACCTCTAAAATCTTTCCTATCTCTTTTAAAGTAAGTTTTTCATAATAGTATAATGTAATTATTAATCTATCTTTTTCTCTCAAAAGGTCTATTGCATTAGACAGATATTCTAACAATTCTTTCTTTTCTAGTGATTTTTCTGGTCCAATAACTTTCTTATCTTCAATTTTTCCGATAAGTGCTATATCATCATCATCACTAAACATTAAACTTTCTAAAGATACCACCGAAATATAATTTATATAGTTCTCTATTTTACTAAGCTCTGATACTGTTATTTCCATTTCTTTTGCTATTTCACTTTGAAGTGGCTCTCTTAATAATTTATTTTGAAGTGTTTCTACTGCTTCATTATATTTATTAAGTTTATCCATAGCCCCTTTAGAAATGGGGCTATTTTTTCTTAGTTCATCTATCATAGATCCTTTTATTCTTATTGCTGCATAAGTAGAAAACTTCATTCCTTTGCTTTCATCAAATTTATTAAAAGCATCCATAAGTCCTATCATGCCATAACTTACTAAATCTTCATATTCTACATATTTAGTTTTACCCATAATTATTCTAGATGCAATATATTTTACAAGTGGTATATATTGCTCTACTATATGTGCATTTTCATTTTTTAGAGTATTCAAAGAGCTTCACCTCCAGAAGTTTTAAGCATTCGTCTCATTTCCATAAAAATATATCTTATTACTTTCTCTCTTTCAGTTTCTTCAATTTCAAGAAAGTCTATTCCACATAGATATTTTCCATTTCCATCTTCTTCTATTCTAACTACTTTACCTAAAATTATAATTTCTTCATTTAAATTTAAATTAATTATCATATAGTCATCTAAATCTGGTTTTTCCGACATTCTCATCCTTATTCCGCCACCACTTAAATCAACTGTATAGCCAACTTTAAAATCTAGAATATCATAACTCATAAGTTCTTTTTTAGGATATGTCTTTAAAAGATAATAATTTATAATTCCTGTATAGCTTATTCTTACATATTTTCTTCTTTGAATTTTCTTTATATCATAAGGTTCACCTAAAACTATAAGTGGAACTTTATCATACTTGCGACCTTCAACATCAAATTTGAATTTATAAACTCCACCTTTTTTATCATTATAAATTGCCTCATACTTTTCACCTTGTCTCATTGCAACATAAGTGCTATTTATTGTAGGTATTAAAATCGCAATGTTTTCATCTTCTACATCTTGAATTATAGTTTTGGCATATCCATCTTCCGTAATTATTTCTAACTTTGTATTTGGATGAAATTTTATATTACTCATTATATATCCCCCTACGAAAAAATATTAAAAATTCTTTTAAATAACTTTTGTATATTTCCATTGTTTTCTTTTATAAGATATCCTTCTATTTTTTTTGCAATATCTTCTATATCTTTTGTAGATTCAGCCTTAGGATATTCTATACAAACCGGAACTTGCTTTCTTACAGATTTTATAAGTTTTGTATCTTCCGTGATCATACCTAAAAATTCTAAATCTATATCTAAAAACTTGTTTGCTGCATTTTTTAATTTAGAAAATGTTACCGTACCATCTTGTATCTCTATAACTCTATTAACTATAATTTTAGCTTCTTTCTTTATTTCGAACTTATTTATAGCCTTTATTAAACTATATGCATCTGTAAGTGATGTTGGTTCTGGTGTCGTAACTATTAAAAGTTCATCACTACATGATATAAATGCAAGAATACTTTTATTAATACCCGCTCCTGTATCCATAAGTATATAATCAAATCCTTGTATACTTTCTAACTGATTTAAAAATTTTTGCCTTTGTATGTCTGTTAAATCTTCTACTCTTGAAAGTGCTGATCCACCAGGTAATAATTTAATTCCCATTGGACCATCTATTATTACCTCTTCTATGTTTTTATCATTAAATATGATATCAAACACACTATATCGTGGAAAACAGCCCATTAATACATCATCATTTCCCATTCCTATATCTGCATCAAATATTAAAACTTTTTTCCCCATTTTTTGTAATATAATAGCTAGGTTTACTACTATATTACTTTTTCCAACTCCACCTTTTCCTGAAGTTATAGTTATTACTTTAGTACCGATTTTTTCAAATTTGTTACTCACTGTATTTTCATTTGCTAATTGCCTTAATTTTGATGCTTGGTCTAACATACACTACTCTCTCCCATTATCAAGTTTACAAGATTATCTTTTTTAGGACATTCAATATCTTCTGGAACATTTTGTCCTGTTGTTATAAAACTAATAGGAACTTCTACTTCCTTTAATATATTTACAATAGAACCATAAGTAGATGTTTCATCTAGTTTTGTTATTATAACCTTATTAAAATTTAATACTTTATATGCTTCATTTATTATTTTTACATCTTTATCTTTTATTGTTGAACTTAAAACCAAATTTATATTTTTAGAATTAGCTTTTTCTACATATGCCCTTAATTCTGAGATTTGCATTGTATTTTTACTACTTCTTCCTGTAGTATCAATTAATACAACATCACAATCGTCCATAGAATTTATTGCAATTTCCATATCTTTTAAATTAAAAACAACTTTAAATGGTATATTCATTATCTCAGCATAAGTTTTTAACTGTTCAACTGCACCAATTCTATAAGTATCTATTGTTATTAACCCTACTTTTTTCTTTTCAATTAATGCAAGTCTACCAGCAAGTTTTGCTATAGTGGTTGTCTTTCCTACTCCTGTGGGACCAACAAACACTATATTTTCATTCATTTCTATTGGCTCTATTTTTATTTTTTTAGTTATTAATTCTTTAATCTCTTCTAATCTTTCTTTTTCATCATTAATATCTTTTGTCTTTTCCAGTAGTTCATTTCTTATCTCTTTACATATGTCCTGTTCTTCTAAAAACTCTTCTACTTTATTTACTTCTGCATTAGTGCTGTTAACTAAATTATTAATCATATTTTTCATTTCTTTAACTTCATTAAAAAGTAAATCTTGGTTTTTATTAGATGACATTAAATTAGTTTCTCTACTAATGTTATCCTGTTTTCTTATTGGTTCTTTATTTGACTCACTATTTTTTAACAATGCTTCTATTAAATTTTGTTCTATATTTGTTTCATCTTCCACTAGCTTTTGTTTTGCTACACTATATGTTTTAGGTGCTGATGACTCACTACTAGACTCTATTGCTGCTGTAACTTCAATAAGTTTTTTAGAAAATAAACCTTTAATTCCTTTTTTCTTAATTTTCCTTTGACTAATTATAACTGCATCTTTCCCAAGTTCTTGTTTAACCTTGCTTATTGCTTCATTTGCACTTTCACCTATATATTTTTTTATTATCATTGTACTGAAACAACTCCTTCGGCTTTAATATCTATATCATTAGGTATTTCATTTAAAGATAATACAACAATTTGAGGGAAAACCATTTCTATTAATTTTCTAAAAGCCGGCCTTATCTTAGGTGATACTAATATTACTGGTATATTATTATTAAAATATGTAATATCAAGTAATTCTTTTATAGCTGCAAATATTTTAGTAGTAACATCTGGATTTATAGTTGGGAATGAACCCTGTGGTGATTTTTGTATACTATTTGCAATTAAATTTTCTAAGTTAGGATCTACCGTAACTACAGTTATTACTTTTTCTGATTCTATAAGTTCACTGCATATATTTCTTGACAATGCAAATCTTACATATTCAGTTAATACCTCTATATCTTGTGTATTTCTAGCATTATCAGCTAATGATTCTAATATTGTAACCATATCTTTAATAGATACTTTTTCTTTTAATAAGCTTTGTAATACCTTTTGAACTTCTCCAATAGTCATTAAATCTGGTATAAGTTCTTCTACAACAGTACTGTATTTTTCCTTTACAGAATCTATAATCATTTTTGTCTCTTGTCTTCCTAATAATTCATATGAATGACTCTTTATAGTCTCTGTTAAATGAGTTATCATAACTGTTGTTGGATCTACTACTGTTAATCCTTTAATTTCTGCCTCTTCTCTTTGGTCTTTATTTATCCAAATTGCTGGTATACCAAAAGTTGGTTCAACAGTTCTTATGCCTTCCATTCCTATGCTTCCACCAGACGGATCCATACATAAAAACATATTTGGCATCAATTCTGCTTTTTCTATAACAGTACCTCTAATTTTTATTACATACTCATTGCTATTTAATCTTAAATTATCTCTAATTCTAATGGGTTGTACAACTATTCCCATCTCTATAGCACATTGACGCCTTACTGAAGCTATCCTTTGAACTAAATCTCCTCCTGCTGCATCATCTGCAAGTGGTATTAATCCATAACCTATTTCTATTTCTAAAGGTTCTACTGAAATTAAAGTCATAACATTTTCAGGTTCCCTTTTTTCTGTTTCTATTATCTCTTGTTCTTCTATTTCTATCTCTTGTTTTACTTTTGCTTTTTCATCTTTTAACAGTAAATATGCACTATATCCTGTTAATGCAGCAAGTGCCCAAAATACAAGTGTAGGCATTCCAGGTATAAAAGATAAAACAACTAGAATAATTGCTGCCATAGCTATTACTATAGGAAATGTTGTAAGTTGTCCACCTAATTGTTTACCAAAGTTCTCGTCACTACCTGAACGAGTTACTAATATACCTGACGCTGTAGATATTAGTAATGCTGGTATTTGTGATACAAGACCATCTCCTATTGTAAGAATTGTATACTTACTTGCTGCTTCTCCTATGGAAAGACCATTCATCATTGCACCAATTACTATACCTGCAATAATATTTATTAGTGTTATTATTATACCAGCTATGGCATCTCCTTTTACGAACTTAGATGCACCATCCATAGCTCCATAGAAATCTGCTTCCTTTTGCAAGTTTCCTCTTCTAATTCTTGCGTCTTCTTCTGAAATCATACCTGCATTTAAATCTGCATCTATACTCATTTGTTTACCTGGCATAGCATCTAGTGTAAATCTTGCTGATACTTCTGATACCCTACCAGCACCATTAGTAATAACTACAAACTGTACAATTATGATAATCAAGAACATAATTACTCCAACTACATAATTTCCACCAACAACGAACTCACCAAAGGTTTCTATTATTGCCCCTGCATATCCTTTTCCTAATATAAGTCTTGTTGATGACATATTTAGTGCAAGTCTAAATAATGTTGTTATAAGTAACAATGTTGGAAATACTGACAATTGTAATATACTTGTTGTAAACATTGTTATTAACATAATAATAACTGACACAGTTATATTTATTGCTAAAAGAACATCTAGTATAACTGATGGAAGTGGAATTACCATCATAAGTACAATTCCAATAACTCCAAAAGCTATAATAATATCTATATTCTTTTTAAATTCTATATTTTTAAAAGCTGCCATATCATCATCCTCTACTTTAGTTTATATTAGGCTTAATATTAAAACATAATATTTTTACTTATTCTTTAAACTATTATTCATATTTCTAATTTCATATTAAAAATTCTTCATTTGTAACCTAATTTACTTTTTTAATTTATAAACTACAGCTAAAATCTCTGCTACAGCTTGATACATATTGTATGGAATTTCCATATCAATATCGACTTCTTTATATATAAGTCTTGCTAGTTCCTTATTCTCAATTATTGGAACATCATTTTCTTTTGCTATTTCTTTAATTTTTATAGCTACATTATCTGCTCCTTTTCCAACGACCATTGGAGCTTCACCACTGTTTTCAGTATATTTAAGTGCTATAGCTATATGTGTAGGGTTTGTTATTACCACTGTAGCATCTGGAATATTTTGCATCATTCTACGCATAGACATTTCTCTTTGCTTTTGCTTTCTTTTTCCTTTTACTACTGGATCTCCTTCTTGTTGTTTAAATTCTTCTTTAACCTCTTGTTTTGTCATTCTTAAATCTTTTTTAAATTGATATAATTGATATACATAATCTGCTACCCCAATTATAAATAGTACTAAACTTATCTTCTTAAAGATTTCTATTATTAAATCTCCAAAACTTGAAATTGTTGCTGCTAATCTTAAATTTGCAAAATTTAAGATATTATTATAATTAGATAGTATAAACTTATATCCAACATATCCGATAATACATATTATTACAAGATTTTTTAATAAATCTACAACAGCTTTCATAGAAAACATTCTTTTAAATCCACTTATAGGATTTATTTTTTCAAATTTTGGCTTCAATGGATCTGTTGTAAACATTTTTCCAACTTGTATAACATTAGCAACAATTCCTATCACCATTATTGGTAACGCAACTGGTAAAAATATCATTATCAGTCTTAAAACTACTGTTTTTATTATCATAATAGTGTTATTAGGATCTAAGTTTAACGTAGCATAATTTGAAAAAAACATTATTAAAATTTCTTTCAAATTGTTTAATATATATTCTAATAAGAACATCAAAACAGCTGTTATACCCAAAAGTCCTATGGCTGATGTAAACTCCTTACTTTTAGCTACTTGACCTTTTTTTCTAGCATCACTTTTCTTTTTAGGTGTAGCTTCTTCAGTCTTATCACCGTTTTCATTAGCAAAGAATATAAGTATACATGGCATAATGTTAAATAATCCCCGTATAGCTTCTAACATTTTGTCAAAGTTATCTATGAAAAGATTCATAAATACTGGTATTGCTAAAGATACAGTTAAAAGTCCCAACATTATTTTTATAGGTATACCTAACATCATAATATTAAGTTGTGGCATAACCCTAGCAACTAATCCTAATGTAAAATCAGTAATTATTATTACTAATATAATAGGTAACGCCATTTTAAACCCTATTGCAAAAAACTCTATTATTACATGTATCATATATGTAAATATTTCTGGCTTTATTACAAAGGTGCCCACCTTAACTAAGTTAAAGCTTTCCACTAATGCTGTTATTACTAAATGATGTCCATCAACTAATACAAAGACTATAAGACATAACATATAAAAAAATCTTCCAAGTATTGTTACCGATTCACTTGATAGTGGGTCAAATGCAGCTGACATTGAAAAAGATACATGAAAATCTAAAAATTGTCCTGCCATTTGTGCCATATAAAATACTACTGTTGTTATAAAACCTAATAATAAACCAATTAAAATTTCTTTTCCTATTAATACTGAAAAAGTAAATATGTCATTAATTGCTACTATATTTCTTCCTACTATAGGTACTAATATAAATGTAAGTATCAATGATAATCCAATCTTATATCTTTGTGGTACACCATTTGGGAAAAAAAATGGTACATAAAGCACAAAAGATGTAAGTCTTGCAAATATCAAGATAAATACTAAAAATTCTTGTAAATTTACTGATTCTATCAAAATTATCCCACCTAAGCCTATATATTAGCTATAATTGAAAATATTTTACGAGTAAATGACATTATTACATTTCCTGTAAATCCTGCCATAAGCACTCCTACTAATGCAACAGCTATTATTTTAGGTACAAAGGTCAAGGTTTGCTCTTGTATTTGAGTTGTAGCCTGAAAAATACTTATAATAAGTCCTACTACTGTAGCTACAATAAGCATTGGTCCTGCTATCATAAGACTCACTCTTATTAGTTCTCTCATAAGTGATATAACTAACGTTTCTGACATAAAACCTTACCTCCCTTTATTTAAAGCTATGTATCAGTGATTGTGAAATTAAGTTCCAACCATCTACTAACACAAATAATAATAACTTAAATGGTAATGAAATCATAACTGGCGATAACATAAACATTCCCATTGCCATAAGTACACTAGAGGTTACTATGTCTATTACTAGGAATGGTAAAAATAATAAAAATCCTATTTCAAAAGCAGTTCTTAATTCACTTATCATAAATGCAGGCATAATTGCATAAAGTGGAACATCTTTATATACTGGAACTTCTACATTATTTTTATCTTTTTCTGTTTTAACTTTTATATCGCCAACCTCTATAAACATTTGTAAATCTTTAGTACGAGTTTGTTTAAGCATAAACTCTTTCATAGGCGTTATTGTATTTGTATATGCCTGTTCTGTTGTAATTTTACTTTCCATGTATGGTTTTATAGCTTCATCATTTACTTTATTAAATGTTGGTGTCATTACAAAGAAAGTTAAAAACAGTGCAAGACCTATTATAACTTTACTTGGTACGGATTGTTGTACCCCAATAGCATTTTTTAATATAGATAAAACTGTAACTATTCTCACAAATCCTGTAGTCATTATTATTATTGATGGTAATACAGTTAAAACTGTAAGTAATAGTAATATTTTTAAGTTATCTACAAAATCTACCTTTCCTGCACCTTCTCCAAAATCTATATTTATATTTGGAATTGGAATAAAACTATCACTTGGTGCTGCAAATGCTATTTTAAAACCTACAAAAGAAATTAATATGCCTATAAAAATCGCCATAATGTATTTCTTTTTATTGTATATTATTTTTGTTTTTTCCATATAATTTCCTCTTTTGGATTCTTATTTGTTCTTATTTTTAAATCCTTTTATATTGAAAATATTAGCATATTTTTTTAAGTCTTCATTATATTGAATTTTACACTCTTCTATTTCACTTTTATCAATTTCTCTTAATAATTCTATATTATTAGATGTTGCACTTACTAAATATGTCTTTTTTCCTATCTCTACTATTAAAATTGAAGCCTCTTTTGATAATGGAAGCTTCTCAATAATCTTCATACATCTACTTGGAGACGTTACATTAAACTTACTTCCTAGTCTTCCAAGTAGATATATTAGTGTTATTATTAATGGTAAAAATATTATAAGTTGTATAAAACTCTTAAAAAATTGACCATTCATACTTATTGCCTATTGAATTAATATTTCTGAGAAATAAATATTGTGTAATTGACCTTGTGTTAATAATTCATCAATTCTTTGAATTAATTCTTCTTTAAGTTTTGTTTCTCCATCTACTGTTCCTAAATCAGTTGTCTTTTTAGTTCTAAGAGTATTTGTTATTGAATCTCTTATAGCTGCTTTTCTTTTTTCTATTTCTGGAAGAAGTTTTGAATTTTCTTCATCATATCCTAAAGAAATTTTTATTTTTAAATATCTAGCTTTTCCTTCATCTGATAAATTAACTAAAAACTCATCTAAATCATAATAAGCTTCTGTTTTTAATTGACCACTAGCTTCAACTTCTATAATTTGTTTTGGAGTATTTTTGCTTGCAACAAAATATCCAGCAAAAGCAGCCCCTCCAACTAATATAAATACTAATAAAACTATTAATATAACTTTTAAAATATTGCTATTTTTCTTTTCTCCATTTTCAACATTTTTTTCTTTTTTCTTTTTTTCTTTTTTCTCTTTAGCCATACCTCTACTCCTTTTTATCAGTAACAATAATTATGTTTACTCTTCTATTTTTAGCTCTATTTGCATCACTATCATTGGGAACTAATGGACTATATTCGCCATAAGCAGTAGCTGTAAATCTTTCTGGATTTTTATTTCCTTTTTCATTTATAAAATATTGTAGTACACTTAATGATCTTGCTGATGATAAATGCCAATTGCTTGGATATATGGAGCTACTTATTGGCACATTATCAGTGTGTCCTTCTATAATTATTTTATTATTTATACCAGCTATAATAGTATTTACTTTTTCTAATATATTTTTGCTAGCTGGAACTAGTTCCGCTTTACCTGAATCAAAAAGTACAGTTTCTTTCATTTGAATGTTTATACCTTTTTCATCTTCATAAACATCTATTTCCTTTTCCATATTATTTTGTTTTATTAATTCTAAAACCTCTTGATATACTTTGTCCTTAGTGTCTTCCATATTTTCTCTTTCGCCTTCTGTTATTTCTGGTTGTCCAACCACCGGAACTTCACCTGAAGCTTCATTAAAATTCAATATGTTTTGTGACACTTGTCCTGTAAACATTAATTGGAAAGAACTTGATATTTGCTTTAATTTATCCTCACTTACCGTAGACATAGCATATAACATAACAAAGAAAGTTAAAAGTAATGTCATGGTATCTGAGAATGTAGCTAGCCATGCATCGGTTTTTATATCATCTTTCTTCTTTTTTGCCATTACTCTGCCCCTGCAGCACCAGCTTCTGCTTTAAATGCTTCCTTTTCTGTTGGTGATAAGTATGCTACTAATTTATCTTCTATAACTCTAGGATTTGCTCCAGATTGTATAGCAATTACACCTTCAACTATCATTTCCATATTACCAACTTCTAATTCTGTTTTAAGATCCAATTTTTGTGCAACTGGAATCGCCATAATATTTGCTATTAATGAACCATAAAATGTTGTTATAAGTGCAGCTCCCATTCCTTTTGCTAATGCATCAGAATCGGTCATATTTCCAAGCATTTGTATAAGACCTATAAGTGTACCAGTCATACCCATTGCTGGAGCATATGCACCTAGTGATTTTAACATTGCTGAACCTTGACCATGTCTTACAGATAATTGATCTATTTCTAGTGCCATAATTTCTTTTATAGCTTCTGGTTCTACTCCATCTACAACCATACTAAGTGCTTTTTTTGTAAATGGATCTTCAATTCCTGATATATCATCTTCTAATGATAATAATCCTTCTTTTCTAGCTTTTCTTGATAATGTTGTAAACAATACAACTATATCTTTTTTTGATGTAGTATCTTCTTTAAAAGCTTCCATAAAAACTTTACCTAAAATTTTTATGTCTTTCATTGGATAGGATATAAGTAATGCACCTATAGAACCTCCACCAGTTATTGCTATTGAAGGTAAATCTACGTATAACTTTAATGCTCCTCCACCTACTACAATTCCGTAAGCAACTAGTCCCCATGCCACTATAAATCCAATTAACGTAAGCATATCATTTTTCTTCATTGTTATGCCCTCCTAAAAGTTTCCTGTAAATATTTTTCTTTTATAGTTTATTATCCTTTGTATAACTTCCTTTCGTTCTTCTTTTACTAAATAAACTTTTCCATTACTCAAGGTAATAACTGTTTCCGGTACAGACTCTATTTTTTCAATAAGATCACAATTTATAACAACTTCTTTGCCATTTAAAGTTGTAACTTCAACCACTAGCATCACCCTTTTCTTATTTTAATTTATATAAATACAAACTACTCTGTATGATATTCAATGTAATATTTTAATTTATAAAATCACTTAGTATATTTATTTATGTATTTATACTTTATATAGTTTATATTTATCCAACCTGTACTACGACAGGTTGGACATTTTTTATTTTTATATTTAGATGTAAATTTAGAAGTAACTTTATTAAGTATTTAAATTATCTTTTTAAATTAACAAGTTCTTGAAGAATTTCATCTCCTGTTGTTATAACCTTACTACAAGCTTGGAAAGAACGACTAGCAACTATCATTTCTGTAAACTCTACAGCTAAATCAACATTAGACATTTCAAGCATTCCATTTATAATATCTCCATATGCCTTTTCAGCACCTTTTCTCTCACCATCATGTCCTTTTCCTGGTCTTACTATAGGCTCACCTGAGTTTGCACCTGGCACTGCCATATTTTGTCCAACTGACTCTAATCCACTATCGTTAACAAAAGATGCCATAGCTACTTGTCCTATAGCTGTAGTAGTTCCATCTTCTAAAGTGGCCTTAATTAATCCATCTTTTTCAATAGTATATCCTTGAATTCTAACCTCTTTGCCTTCTTTAGTTATAGTTTCTGGAATTACTAAAGGAATTAATCCACCATCTTCCTTTGCTTTTACTGGATTATCTTTATCATTAACATCAACAAAATTAACAGTTGTTTTTCCATCTTCATGTACTATACTCTCACCTATTGAATAACCCATAACTCTATATCCACTTGGTGTTACTAAGTTTCCCATGCTATCTCTTTTAAATTCACCATCTCTTGTATAGTAAACTTCCATAGTTCCATCGGCATCATTAGCACCAATAGTTCCATCGGCTACGTCAATTCCTATTTTATCTGTTATTTCACCTTTACCAACAATAAAATATCCATTTCCATCAATAGCATTGTCAAGTGGTCTTCCTGTAGGATTTAAACTTCCTTGTCCAGTATTAACATTAATGCTTTGAAGCTGAACACCCATACCTATTTGTTTAGGGTTACTTCCTCCAAGTGTTAAAACTGGTCCACTACCTCTTCCTATTGTTTCTCTCATAGTATCTTGGAAAGTTACGCTTGATGATTTAAAAGATGTAGTTCCTGAGTTTGCTATGTTGTTACCTATTACATCTAGTTTCTTTTGTTGTGCATTCATTCCTGAAATTCCTGAGTACATTGATTTTATCATTTATATTTCCTCCTCTTAATGTATCTTAACTCTGTCATTCGTTAAGATAGAAGGCTTCCTTATAGGTCCAGCCTTAAAATTTATAATAAAACTACTGAATCAATATTTGTTATTACACTTACATCTTCTTCTTGTCTATTCATTGCTGTTATTATAGTTCTATTTTTTATACTTGCTATTAAGGCTATATCTTTATAAAGAATTAATGACTCCCTACTTCCCTTTTCACTGGCTCTATTTATACCTTCATTTACTTTACTTAAAAATTCAGAGTTTATCTCTATATTTCTCTCTTTAAGCCTTTGTGCACAGTGATTTGATAAAGTAAATCCTTGGCTTTTTATTTTTTCAGATTGTAATATTTCTTTAAAACTTTTGCTATCCTTAGCTAAATTTTTAGTGTCACTTTTTTTATGTAATTCACTAAAATCGCCTACGGGATACAAAACTCCATTTATAATTCTATAACCCATTTTAAAACCTCTCAATTTACGTCTAAATTCTATTTTTTAGTATTTGTATCTCTAATATTCATAATATGGTCAAATGCGTAATCCTTTATTACTGGTTTACCATCTTCATATTTTAAATTACCATCTTCATCTTTTAGATGTACTCTTATTTTTACACCATCTTTATCTCTAAATACTTCTTTTACAGTACCATATGGTCTTTTTGCATCTGGTTTTTCAGTTTCACCATCTTCTTTATCATCATCTGGTTTTTCACCATCAACTGCTTCATCCCAAAGTTCTACATCTTTACCAATTAAGTTTGATGCATTTATAAAATTAATATAATCTAATGTATTATCCTGAGCTTCCATAACTTCTAAAACTTTGTCATAGTTAAAACTCTTTATTTCTCCATCAGAAGTTAAAACAGTTACATAAACACCAGATCCACTTTTATATACAGATTGTACAAGACCAAATTCTTGCTCACCCTTTGAGTTGGTTGCATTTAATGCTACATATTTTCCACTTAGCCCTTGTGCTGCAGAAAGCCTCATTGTAGTGTTTAAGTTAGACATTTGTTCTAAGCTTGCAAACTGCGCCATTTGAGTTACATATTGTGTGTTATCTTGTGGCTGTGTTGGATCTTGATTAGATAACTCTGCTGCTAATATTCTTAAAAATGAATTTTTATCCATTTCTGAACCTGGTTGAATAATTGCAGTTCCTCTATCAGTAGCATTTTGTAATGCACTTGATCTAGTTTCTTCTAATGTATGCATAGTAGAACTATTAGAAGTGTTTTTTGAGTTTTCTTTTGATTTCTTGTTTTCTAATTGTAAAGATTTCATATATGCATTACTGTTTATAGATTCCATCTTGTTCCTCCTTCCCTTATTATTAAACTAACATATTTAAATTATCATTAGTTCCCAATTTTTCTTCTGAAATTTCTTCTGAAATTTCTTTCAGTGATTTTTCATTATTATTTTGTTTCTTATTTTCATTGTTGAAGTTATTCCTTCTGTTTTCTTCACCACTAAAATAAGTAGTGTCCTCATTATATACTTGAACTTCAACTTGACTTATTTTTATAGATTCACCATTAAGTTTATCCACTATTTCTTTTACATTTGCATTTAACATTGCAAAAGTTTCTTTATTAGCTGACTTTAATTGTGCCTTCATGGAATCACCTTCCATAGTTAAGCTTATTACTATTTCACCTAATTGTTTTGGATTTATTTTAACAGTTAAATCTTGTATATCATTAATATTCATGTATTTTATAGACTTTATAATATCTTCATTAAAAGTCATTTTGTTTATAACCACATTACTATTTTGAACTGATTCAGTAGAAACTTCACTATTTGTAAAAACATTATTAAAGTTAAATTTGTTTATTATGTTTTCATCTTTCTTATTTCCACTAAGCTTTTCTAATAATTGATCTTCCTTTGAAAGATTTTGATTTAAACTTTGTTTAGAATCTTCTTTACTATTATTCATTGCATCTTTAAAACTAGTTTTGTAGTCATTTTGTAATTCAACTACTGTAGGTTTAACCTTGTTATTAGATAGATTAGTTGAATTTTTTTCTTCTGTTATAGTATTGTTTATCTTTTCTAATATATCTCTAATATCTATTTTTTCATCTTTTGATACATTAGTTAACTCACTTAGTAATTCTTTCAATACATCTGATAAATTTTTATTTTCTAACATTGATGTTATATCTTCATTAGACGATATAAATTCTGAGATCATATTTTTCAACTTTTCATTATCAATTTGGAAATTATTTATATCTAAATTTCCCATTAATATTAAATGTTCAAATAATCCCTTTAACTCTTCTACAGTTTTTTCATCAAGGTTTTCTATTTCTTCTTCAACTATATCTTTTATATCTTTTTTTTCTATTTTATTGCTTTTATTATTATCACTATTTTTATTATTAGCAGTTTTTTTTGAATCTTCATATTTTGTAGTAGGATTTTTGTAATCTTTTTTCACTTCATCCTTTTCTTCATTTTTCTTATTTAATATTTCATCAAATGCCCCAGATTTTACAGATTTTTCATCAGATTTTCTTGAATTTTGATTTTCATTAATATTTAATGAAGCATTCAAATCTATTGCTCTTAAATTTAGTTCCACATTCTTCCCTCCTTTACCTCTCTTTTCTTACATACCCATATAATGCAAATTCGTCTATTTGATTTTGCTCTTTAAGTGCAGCTTCCTTTACTGCTCTTTCATAGTCTTTTTCTTTTAAAATTTCTACAGTTTTTCTTTCAACTTGTGCACTTACAAGTTCTATTCTTTTTTCTTCTGTAATTTTCTCATGCTTTTTTAGTTCTTTTTTATTTTCTTCTATTAAAGATGTTAGCGAATTTAAATATCTTTGTGTTATTTTTTTTTCTACTATTGATTTTTCTAAAGGTATTTGTCTATATTCATCATAACTTTCTTCAAATTGTTTTATTTTATTTTCAATTTGCTGTTTATGAGACATTGCTTTCATAAGCTCTCTTTTTTTTTCATCTTCTTTTTCTTGTCTCATATCTAATAGCTTTTGAAGTCTAAATTTATAATGCATAAAACACCTCTTTTATATATTTGTAAAAGTATTCTCTAAAAACTCTATACTTTCATTGAACTGAGATTTTTCACTTATACCTTGCTTTAAATAACTTATTATAAGTTCATTATATTTTATTGCTAAATCTACTTTTGCATTGCTTCCAGTTACATATGCACCTAAATTAATTAAATCCTCTGTATCTTTATAAGTTGCTAATAAATCTCTTGCATTAGATGCTGCCTTTTTATGATTAGCTTCTGCAATTTCAGACATAAGTCTACTAACACTACTTAACACATCTATAGCCGGATAATGGTTTTTAGCCGCTAATGCTCTAGATAAAACTATATGTCCATCTAATATACCTCTAACCGCATCTGCAATTGGTTCATTAAAGTCATCCCCATCTACTAGTACTGTATAAAATGCTGTTATAGAGCCCTTGTCAGACATACCACTACGTTCTAGTAGTTTTGGAAGCATCGCAAATACAGAAGGTGTATATCCCTTTGTTGCTGGTGGCTCACCTATCGCAAGTCCAACTTCTCTTTGTGCCATTGCAAAACGTGTTACTGAATCCATCATTAATATTACTTTTTTACCTTTGTCTCTAAAATATTCTGCTATTGCCGTTGCTGTAAAAGCCCCTTTAAGCCTTACGAGTGCTGGTTGATCAGATGTTGCACAAACTACAACAGATTTTTTCAATCCTTCTTCGCCTAAATCCTTTTCTATAAAATCTAAAACCTCTCTACCTCTTTCTCCAATAAGACAAATTACATTTATTTCTGCTTTTGCTTCTCTAGCTATCATTCCAAGTGTTGTACTTTTTCCAACTCCACTACCAGCAAAAATACCGATTCTTTGCCCTTCTCCACAAGTTAAAAAGCCATCTATTGCTCTAATCCCTGTAGGTAGTACTTCTTTTATTCTTCTTCTTTTTAAAGGATCTGGCGGCATAGCTTCTAATGGATAATTAGTGTAATTTCTTATTTCTTCTTCATTTAATGGATTTCCAAGTCCATCTAATACTTTTCCTAAAAGATCATCACTACATTTTGCACTTAATAACTTTCCTGTAGGCACAACTTTACATCCTGGTGCAATTCCTTTTAGTTCTCCTAATGGCATAAGTATTACATTTTCACCTTTAAATCCTGTAACTTCTGTTCTTATAATTTCATTTACAGTATTATAAACTAAACAAACCTCACCAACAAAAGCTTTAATTCCTTTTACTTCTACAGTTAATCCTATAACATTGGCTACTATACCTTGACAATACACGTAGTTTGAATTTTGTATTTTTTCATTAATCTTCTTAAAATCTAAGGATAACAAATAATCACCACTTTATAATCATCTTTCCATTATTAATTCACTAAGCTTTTCAATAATATTATCTATACTTATATAACTTGTACCATTTTTCTTTTCAATAATTGCACTACCATCCTCTAATGAATTGTCCTCTACAATAAATATATCACCTTGGAATGCTAACTTACTAGCCATATTTTGCTTTTCACTCTCTAGACTTTCCTTATAGTTTTTATTACATCTTATTGTAAAATAATCTTCATTTTTTTCTTTTTCCATAACATCATATATCATGTTATTAAGTGCATCTTCATCTTTAACTTCTCTTTTTAAAGTTTCTTTGATACAGTTAATTATAAGATTTCTAAAATCTATTTCTTTTTCTTCTACATATTTTATATATTCTTTTTTTGCATCTTCTAATACATTCAATGCATTATCTATTATAGCTTGACCGTCTGCTTTGGATTTTTCATAACCTTCATTATATCCTACGCTATAACCTTTTTCATAACCTTCATTATACCCTTTTTCATAACCTTCTACTTTAGCTTGTTCTTCTAGATTTTTTGCATTTTCAGTAGCTTCTACTAAAATCATATTGCTTTTAACTTTAGCATTTTTTATAATATCATCTGCCATATTTTGAAAGCTTAAAAGCATATCATTTTGATTTTCTTCAGAATTTGAAGTTTCTTCAATATCTTCTAAATCTATTTTAACCTTCGTGGAAATTTCTTGCTTTCCCTCTGACATAACATAATCATTTTTTATTACATTATAAGATGATTGCATCTTCTCCACCTCTCGCTATTTGAATTTCTCCTGCATCTTCTAACCTTCTTATTATACCAACAATTTTTTGTTGTGCTTTTTCAACTTCAACAAGTCTTACTGGTCCTAAGAATTCCATATCTTCTTTTAAAGTTGCAGCCGCCCTCTTAGATTGATTCTTAAATATAGCTGTTGCCACTTCTTCTGAACAACCTTTAAGTGCAAGACATAATTCTTTATTGTCAACTTCACGTAAAATTCTTTGAATAACTGGGTCTCCAAGAGTAATAATATCTTCGAATACAAACATAGACTCTTTAACTTTTTCAGCAAGTTCTGCATCTTCATGTTCTAATGCTTCTGTTATATTCTTTTCTGTGCTTCTATCTACTTGGTTAAGTATATTAACAAGTGATGGAACACCTCCAACAACACTGTTTTCACTATTGTGAATTACATTTGAAAGTTTATCATTTAAAACACCTTCAATTTCTTTTATTACAACTGGATAAATTGTATTCATTGTTGCCACTCTATATGCAACCTCTGCTTGCAACTCCGCAGGAAGTTCTGACATTATCTGACCGGCCTTATCTGCTTGAAGATAACAAAGTATCAATGCAATTGTTTGTGGATGTTCATTACATATAACATTCATAAGTTGACTTGCATCTGCTTTTCTTGCTATTGCGAAAGGTCTATATTGTTGTGTTGCTTCTGTAACCTTATCTAAGATTTCAGATGCCCTTTGAGTGCCTAATGCCTTGGCTAAAAGATTCCTAGCATATTCAAGTCCACCTTCTACTATATAATCCTTGGCTTTATTCATTTCTAGAAATTCATCTAATATAGCTTTTCTTTGACTTCCTGAAACAGTGCTCATATTTGCAATTTCGTAGGTTATTTTTTGAATATATTTTTCTGGTAATTTTTTTATAATACCTGAAGATGCCTCAGGTCCTAAGGTTATGAACAATATTGCAGCTTTTTCAACGCCACTAAGTTTTTCAACCTTTGCCATATATACCTATCTCCTTTCATCTTCAGCTATCCATGATTTAATGATATCTGCAACTTGCTCTGGTTTACTACTTGCATATTTTTTAACTTCACTTGCAACATGTTCATTTTCACTATCTGCTTCTAAATTTAAATCTTCAAATATATCTTTTGCTTGTGGTTTATCTCCAATTATTATGTCAAAGTTTGAATCTTCATCTTCATCAAATTCATCCTCTTCTTCCACCGCTCTAGATTTCTTTATTGCACGAAGTACTATCATTAGTATTATAAATGCTGCTGCTCCTGCAACTATCATAGATATTAATTTTTTTCTTTTTGCTGCTTCTTCAGCTTTTTTCATTTCTTCTAATTCTTTTTCTGCTTGCTCTTTTTCCGTATTATCAAACTCTAAAGATTCTACAGTAACTGCATCACCACGTTTAGTATCTAAACTTATAGCTTCACTTACTAAACTTCTTATAGAATTTTTAGTTTGATTATCAATTGCTCCATCAACTACTACCGCTGCAGTTACTTTTTCTACTGCACCTGGTGCCTTAATAATTGTTTCTTCCTTTTTAGATAACTCATAGTTTGTAGTATTTTCTTTATGAGTTGTACCATTAGTAGCAGTTTCATTTTCTTGAGTTTCATTCATATTATTATCTACAGGACTTCCTGAAGTATTCTCTGCACTTCCTTCTGTCGTTGTAATATCATGTTTACTCACTACTGTTCCTTCTGGTTCATACTTTAAAGTATTTTGTTCTATTGCATCAAAGTTTAATGCTGTATTAACTGAAACCTTAACTTTATCTTTATATATAGGTTCTAATACATTCATTATTTTATCTTTGTATTCTTCTTCTATCTGTTTTTTAATTGCTAACTGCTTATCACTTGAATTATTGGAAGTACTATTTCCTTTTTCATCATATAATCCCTCAGTTAAAAGTTTAAAATTATCAGATACAACTGATATATTTTCTTTTGGTAAATTTTCTACACTTCCAGATATTAAAGAAACTATTGCTCTTACTTGATCTTCACTAAGTTCTTTTCCCTTTTTCATTAAAAGAGTAACCGATGCTGATGATGGTGTTGGTGTGGTAATAAAAGCTGATTTATCTGGTATAACTAAATTTACTTTTGCACTTTCTACTTCCTCGAAAGCTTTAATAGTTCTTTCTAATTCTCCCGATAATGCTCTTTGGTACATAATCTTTGCTTCTCTATCTGTTGAAGCTGTTGAATTTTTTTCATCAAAAAGTTCAAAGCCATTGCTTCCTTCTTTTAAAGAAACTTCTGATAATACTTCCATTCTAAGCTTATCTACATCTTTTTGTTCCACTAAAATAGAATCTCCTTCTATTTTATATTTTGCACCTTTCTCATCTAATTTCCCTATAATTGCCCCTGAATCTTCTGTTGTCATCTTTGAAAACAACACCGTATACTTAGGCTTAAGAGCAACTACTGCTATAGTAATTATACTTATTAAGGCAACGGAGGTTATTATGGCTAGAGCTATCTTTTTAGCCTTGCTCATTTCTTTTAATTTTTCTTTTTGCTTATTTAAGCCATCAGATAGCTTACTCATTGTATACACTCCTCACTATACTTGCATTTTGTTAAACTCTTCATAAGCATTTATAATCTTATTCCTTACTTGAACAGCAAGTTCTAGCGATAACCTTGCTTCTTCAGTTGCAACTAAAGCGTCATGTAAGTCAGTGTCTCCTTGTATAAATCCCATAGTTTTACTTTCTGCAGTTATTTGCGATTCATTTACATCTTTCAATGCAGATTTTAAAGTTTCTGAAAAGTTGCTTTTATTAACTTTTTGACTTTCGTTTTCTTGATTCACATTTAAAGTGTTCTTTATACCATTAGTAAAAACACTTCTATCTGGTACAAAATTATTAATAATCTCCATATACTCCTCCTTATCTTCCTATTTCTAATGTCTTAGATATCATACTTTTTTGAGTGTTCAATGCTGTTATATTACCTTCATAGGCTCTTGACGCAGCAATTAAATCTACTGTTTCATTTAAAATATTAACATTTGGCCTTGTAACATACCCTTGTTCATCTGCATCAGGATGAGTTGGATCATACACTCTTTTTAATGGCGATTCATCTTCTTGAATTCCAACAGCTTTAATTCCTAAAGGCCTCGCTTCTACTTTTCCTGTAGACTTATTAATTTCATTATCTAAGTTTTCTTGAAATACAGCTATCTTTCTTACATATGGTTTTCCATCTTTACCTCTAGTGGTGTTTGCATTTACTATATTAGATGTTATAGTATCCATTCTTAAACGTTCTGCTGAAAGACCACTAGCACTTATTCTCATTCCTCTAAATGCTTCCATTTATTTAATTCCCTCCTTTTATAACTGAGCTACGCATATTAAACCTTGAGTTAGCTTCTTTAACAAGAGCATCATACATTAAACTATTAGATGCAGCACTAGTCATTTCACTTTCTATGTCTACATTATTTCCATCTTCTCTCATACTTGAAGCCTTGTCTCTTTTTACTTCTATATCAGTAGATGAAATTCCTAAATGCTTTGAATTTGTTTTTCTCATTAAATCCTTTGATGTTTCATTTTGAAGCGCTTCATCAAAGTTAACATACTGTCTCTTATAGTTTTTTGTATTAACATTACTAATGTTGTTATTTATAACTTTTCCACTTAAGGTTGTTACATCCATCCCCCTCTTTATAAGGCTATATGTAGCACTATCTATACCACTCATCAAACTCCTCCTTTCTAAAGTGTTATAATATGAATTTAATTCATATTAATTTTAATACTATAAGTAATAATTTACAACAAAGAATTTACTTTTTCCCTATATTTTGAATAGCACTTAAGACATCTTGTGGCAATTTGTTAGATTGTGCCATTAAAGATATTCCTGCATTTACAAGTACAGTTTTACTTGTAAGTTCTACCATTTCTTCTGCAATATCTGCACCTGTTAACTTACTTTCTGCATTTTGTATTTTTAGCGAGTTTTCTTCAACTATATTTACATTACTATCTAGTCTATTTGCTATAGCACCTAATTTACTTCTATAACTAGTATTTGTATTTATAGACTTTTCAATCATTTCAAGTGAAGCATCTATATCTTCTGGTTTTTCAACCTTTAAATCTTCAATTTTTATTCCCAATCCCCTTGACGTAAAATCAAACATATTAATTTCAGTAGTTTCTCCTACCTCACTACCTATTTGAGCTTTAATTTTTTCAGCTCCTGTCATAATTTTCTTTCCATTAAATTCTGTAGAATTAGCTATATCATTTATTGACTCAGAAATCATGTCTAATTCTTGTTGTATAATTGCTTTATCTTCTGGTGAAGCAGTTCCACCAGCTTGTACCACAAGTTCTTTCATTCTTACCAATGATTGTGATATATTATTTGCTGCTCCATCTACTGTTTCAAGCATACTAATTGTATCTTGAGTGTTTCTAGATGCCATTTGAAGTGATCTCATTTGGATTTTCATATGTTCACTAGATGCAAGTTTATTAGGATCATCTTTTGCTGTAGCAACTTTAAGTCCTGAATGTATTCTATTCATAGCATTGCTTTGTTTATTTAAATTCTTACAGTATTCCGTATACACATTTAAGGATGGTATGTTTTGATTTAATCTCATTTAATATCATCTCCATATTTATTATTTAGTAACATTTTCTATATTATTTTTAAAATCTATATAAAAATTTGCACGTTTTTACTTTTTTTGTATTTTGTTTTTATATATTTATAACTTAATTCTATCTTTTATAAAGTATCATTTCAACATTTTTAAAAACTTAACAATTAGTTAACATTTCCTATTTTCACTATTAAAATTTACCAATTATTTTATACATTTTCTTTTAGAATACAGTTCATAAAAAAATTATATCTGTCCCTTTTTCATCATTTTTCTACATAATATACTATATATGATATTGGAATTTGACCTATTATGTCAATAGAATTTATATGTAATTTTTGCCATAAACCTTTACTATTTATGCCATAAAAAAATCTGCAATAGATGTCTATGCAGATTTTTTTATTTACAAACATTGTATTACAAATTTCCTTTTCATTAAAAAACATCTTATTTACTAATTATAATACAAATTTCACTTTGCTTCACCCATTTTTTTGATTTATTATGATTTTTTCATGTTTTATTCATAATAGTGAAATTTTTTTATGCTCTTTCATAAAACAATCTAAAAGTAGAATAAAATTCTTGGTTATACATACTATTAGCACTTTTACCTAATGATAACTCTTTCATTTTACTTTTCAACTCATTTCTTCTTGAATTGAAAAGTTCATTTATTTTAAGTTCATCATCTAATAAATTTAACTTTTTTACACATTCTTTTATATCTTCTTTATTATAACTTTGCAATTTATTTATTATAAATTGTCGCTTAGTTACTAAGTCATCTATATTAGAATAATCTGCCTCATCAATATTTTTAGATAAAATTTCTATAATACTTTCACTTAAGTTACTATAATCTTCTAAAAGCTTTACTAAATCATTACTCATTCTTTTTAACCCATCATCTGAGTAAGATAACCTAATTGTGAATTTAACTTATTCATAACTGTTTCTAAATTTGAAAACTTTTTATAATAATTAGTTTCCATTGTAGACATCTTTTTGATTTGTGTATCTATTAATTCTTGTTTTTCCCTAATCTTTTTAGTAAGTATGTTATTTGTAACAGTAGTTGTTCCCTCATAACCAGCTTTTTCTACTAAAAGACCTCTTCTCTTTGCATCTTTACCATTTACCCTTACATTATTAGTACTTGTATAATTTTTTAAAGTCTCATCTAATCTATTCATTCCATTTTTGAATGTGTCCATAGTTTTTTCTGGATCTTCATTAAGCTTCTTTAAAAACTTTTCTTCATCAAACTCTAACTTTCCACCATCATTATAAGAAGTAGTTGTACTTATACCTATACTAAATAATGTATCTCCTGATTTTCCAAACATAGAAGTTCTTAAATCACTTAGCATATTGTTTAGATAGTTATCACCTTTTAATATACCCTGCTTAGCCTTTGCTTCCCACTTAGCAATTTGATCATCAGTCATATCCTTCTTCTCTGCATCTGTAAGTGGTTTATAACTATAATTTCTCTTCTCTGTGTTTAACTTATTAACCTTATCTACAAGCTTATTATAATCCTCAACAAAAGACTTAATCTTCTTAACTGCCTCATCATTGCTTTTAGAAACTGTAATGGTTTCTGTTTTCCCCACTTCCATTCCATTAATGTCAAAATTTATACCATCAAGTGAAAATTTATTTTCATCTCTTTCAATAGTCACCCCAGAAGTCATACTTGGTTCTGTAATTTTAACTTTAGCTATTTCTCCATTTTTAAAATTTTTACTTACATCTTTAAAACCAATCTGTTCTAAAATATTCTTATCATCTTTTATAGTAAACTCTGCCTTGCTTCCTGTCTTTTTTGTTTCTAATGTAAAACTTTCTGTCAATTCACTATATGAAAGTTTTATTTCTCCATTTGTTTTATCTGATATTTGTTTAGCCAAATCCGCAGCAGTACTATCTGCTTTAATATCTATTGTTACTGCATTGCCCTCATTAACACCTGGTATAGTGATTTCAAAACTTCCTTCTGAGAGTTTAGTTTTCATTCCATCTTTATTTTTTACTGTACTCTGCACTTTAGAAGCCGTAGCAAGACTTTCAACTTCTATTTTATAAGTTCCCTCTTTTGCATCTGCGCTTGCTGTCATGTTTAGTAGTGGGTTGCTTGATGTAACTTTTGTTGTTGTTAATGATGAAGAACCTAATAAGTAGTTATCTTTATTTAATACATCAAAGTATTTACTCATAAGGTTATTTGTTTCTTTTATTATGTCTCTATATATCTCTTGTTGCCACTGAACTATTTCTTGATCTTTTTTCATATTATCTATCTTAGTTTGTTGTGGTTTAAGCATTTCTTTTATAGTAGCATCTGTATCCATTCCAGTAGCTAATCCTGTTAATCTCATTTGTACCACCATCCTTTAATATTATCTATAGAGCTATTTTAATTTAATTTCTTTATTAAATGCTAATTCTAGAATTACAAGTTGTTCCTATTTTTGTATTTTGAATCAAGTAAGAAGTAACAATGATGCTGAATATCACGGGGATTGAAATCCTCACTACAATATTTTATTTGTATTTCAAATAAAATCAATACAATATTTATCCATAAAAAGTTAATTGTGGAGAATAAATTCCCCATTATAATACCTCTACTAATCATAGGTTTAATATTAAATATCACTATTACTTCGACGATTTTTTTAAATTAAATTTCTATATAGTCTCTAAATAATTTGCAAAGTAAATTATTATAAAAATTCATTCTAAAAAACTTATACTTCAGTTTTATTATTTATTGTTCATAATTAATTTTTAATTGTTCATATTTGATTTTAATTTATTTTATTTTTGTTTTGAGCTTATTTTATGAGCTTCATACCACATGCTTCTAATGTCTTCTATTAGTGGTATTACTTCATCCATTATAGCTGCATCACATTTTATGTTAGCTTCCATTAGTCTTGAGTTTATAAACTCATATACGCCAGCTAATCCATCTATCCATTCTAAGTTTGTACTTCTATCTAGAGATATTATAAGCTCATAAAAAATATCTTGAGTTTTAACTAGATTTTCATGTCTCTTCTTAACATCTCCATCTATTATAGCTTGTTTACCTATTTTAGAGTATTTAACAGCTCCATCTAAAAGCATTAATAATAATTGTTCTTTCGATGCATAATTTACACTGTTGTTTTTATAAGCATTATATCCATTGATATAGTTGTTCACTTTTTACTCCACCTCTTCTATGCTTTTTCATCTACGATAACTCCTGCAATTTCACACAGTGATGCTATCATATCTAATATTTTTTTAGGCGGTATTTCCTTTATAGTTTCCTTAGTTTCCTTATCTATTATTTTCACTATAAAAGTATTTTTAAAAACTTTATGTTGCTCATATTCTATATATGATTTGTCATTATTAAAAACTTTATTAAGTTCATCTACCGCCTTTTTTATATCCTCTTCTCTATACTCATCCTTTGAACTCTCAAAACCCTCATTTTTACTTTCACTTGTTTTCCCAATAACTTTACTAGAAGATCCCTCAATATTTTCTGTAGAAACATTTTTTATAGAAGGGCTGTAACCTAAATCTACTTCCTTGTTGATTTTAGGTTGTATTGCTTTAACTTCCATAAACTTTCACCTCACTATTATTTTTTTAATTTAGGCAAAATGAAAGTATTGCTTGAAACTGCATTTTTATTTTCTATAGTTACCTCTTCCTTCAATTCCCTTCTTAGGATTGTAACATCTTTCGGTGCATTTATAGATAACTTTACTGAGCCATTGTCTAACTTTACTACAGTAACTTCAATATCTTCCCCTATAAGTATAGATTCACCTTTTTTTCTGCTTACAACTAACATAATTAATTCTCCTTAAATATTTGTTCTTTTACTAGGTAATCCTTATTATCTACTATTATTTGTTTCCCTGTGTTTTTACATACATTAATAATTATAGGAGCTTTTAAATTAGTTGTTATTTTCTTTAAATCTGAATTTAACGTCACCGTCGTATAAACCATAACATCACTTTCATTTTCAATTTGTAAGCTTTTTAGAATGTTCTCGTTTAATTCAAATTCATAATCACTTCTTATTAAAAATGGAGACATAAGTACTAAACCAACACCTTCATCTTCTATAGAATGAATAATCTTAAAATCTTCATTATCTTTTAAAGAAAATATTATATATTTTTTTAAATTTTCAAATCCTAAAATTCCACTTTCAAAACTTATAACATCATCTTCATTATAATCTATAACTCCATGATATTTTGTATTAAGCTTCATAACTTATTCTCCTTAATCTATGTTTATCTTACATAGTCTAAAAGACTATTTTGTAATATTCTAGCTGAAGATTGAAGTGATGCCATATAAATAGTTTGCACTGTAGCCATCTCCATACTTTTTTCTACCCAATCTATATCTTCATTGTGTGATAATATTTCCTTTAAATTTGTATTTTGAGATTTATTTATAGTTTCAGCACCTTCCATTCTATTTTGAAGAGTACCAACCTTTGAACGAACACTTAAAACATTGCTAATAGCACTATCAAGCTTTGACAAATATTCACCTGTAACATTAGATGCATCACCTGATTCTAATGAATTGGTAATATCACTTAATAATTTTCCTAATTCACCTGTTTCTTTTGATTTAATCACTTCAATTTTATTATCTATTTTAATTTCTGGACTAATATATGTTCCATCTTCTTTTTGCAATTTTCCATTGCTTTTATCTACTTTTAAAACAGTTCCATCATGACCCTTTAAATTTCCTTCGCTATCTACACTAATAGGTTTACCATCATATAAAACATTATTATTTGCATTATCTATTAAATTAGACGTTGTAGAATTTATCCTTAGTGTATTTCCATTCTTGTCCAATTTTATTATACTTCCACCTGTTCCATCAGGAAGCTTTTCCTTTAAAACTTCATGTTGAAAATTTAAAATTTCATCTGCATTTATACTATAATCAATTACGACACCTTGAGATATTTCAACTTTTAATGTATCACCTTGATCCTTTGCTACAATTTCACCTTTATCATTTACTGATGAGGGTTTCTCTCCTTTTGTTCCACCAAATATATATTTACCATCAAAAGAAGTATTTAAAATTTGTGATATTTCATTTGTTTTTTCACTTATCTCATCTTTTATAGATTTTAATTCATCTTCTCCATAAGAACCATTTCCTGCGGAAACCATAAGTTCTCTTATTCTTGTCAATGCATTTCCTAAGCTGTTCATTGCCGTATCTGTTGTATCTAGCCAATTCACAGTATGTGAAATATTTGTATTGTATTGCTCATTAGAATATATCTCACTATACATTTGCATAGAACGAGCAGCTTTATATGGAGAATCTGATGGTTTACTAAATTCTTTTCCAGTATTTAATTGCTTTTGTCTATTACTCATGTTATTTAAATTTACATTCATATCACCTAAAAAAGTGTTTGTCATCATACTTGTAGTTATTCTCATGCTATCACCTCACTATTTTTTTAGTCCATTTATTACTACATCTAATAATTCATCAACTGTTGAAATCATCTTAGCATTTGCTTGATATGCATGTTGGAATTGAATTAAATTTATAGTTTCTTCATCTTGTGAAACTCCTGATACAGAACTTCTTCTCTCTAATAAGCTCCTTAGTAATATGGTTTGATTTTCAATTTCTTTTTTAGCCTTTTGAGTTATAACTCCTAAACCATTCATACTACTTTTAAAATATCCCTCTGTAGTAGCCCCTTTTTTATCTCCCTCAAAAGTATTAATAATCTTTTTATCTGTACTTGTTCCAAATTTATTTGCTGCTTTAAATTCATTATAATTCATAACAGTATTGTCATCTTTTAGAATGGAGAACTTTATGTTCCTTAATTGAGCTATTGCTAAAGCCCTTTTACCATCTGCTACATCATCTTCAGTTGCAGTATTTACATTTGCTGGATTTTTAAGTAAAGCATCATTTACAACTATATTGGCAGCCGTTACATCTTTACCATCAGTTGTTACAAAAAAATCACCTTTATTAGCTCCACCTTCACTATGTATAGCATTTACTGAATATGCTAACATTTTTGCCAAGTTATCTAATTCTGCTTTATTAGCATTTATTGTATCTTCTACACTCTGAAGCCCTTTTATAGTACCTCCATCTGGCTCAAAATCTATACCAGCACCTATTTTTTTGCCGTCCTTATCCACTTCCACAAATTGAAACTTACCTTGCTCATCATCTTTATCTTTTACATACTCTAAATGATATTTTTTATCTTTATCTGTATCTTGTATTAAATTAGGCCCTCCACCAAGTGGCTTAATTTCTATTCCATTTAAATTTCCATCAGCTTTTACATCAATTCCAAATTTAGTACTTAGTTCATCTAATAGTAAATCTCTACTATCTAACAAGTCATTTGGGTTATTTCCCATCAATGTAACTTTTTTTATTTGCTCATTTACTTCATTTAACTGATCTAATATTGTGTTAACTTGAGTTACTACATCTTTTTTCTCATCTTCTAAATTTGAAAAAGCCCCATCAATTTGCTTACTTGTATGATTTAAAAATTCTGTAAGTTGTTTTCCTGTTTGAACAACTACTTGTTTTGCTTCTAATTTTTCTGGATTTAATGATAATGTTTGCCATGCATCAAAATACTCTGACAAAAGTTTAGATATTCCACTATCACTTGGTTCATTATATATGCCTTCAAGTTTAGATAGATATTTTTCTTTTGCTGTTGAGCTTGCAAGATTGCTTGTCTCTCTTCTAACTTGATGATCTAAAAATATGTCTCGTGTCCTTTCTATTGCTACAACATTAACACCAGTTCCAATTTGTCCTGGTCCTGTAAGTGTTATTGGTCTTGCAGTTTTAAGCACAACGTGTTGTCTTGAATAACCTGGTGTTGCTTGATTTGCTATATTATGTGATGTTGTATTTAACGCTGATTGTTGTGCAAACATTCCAAGTTTCGATACGTGCATTGTTCCAAATAATCCTGACATTTTTACACCTCTTTATCTTCTTACCTTTCCATATGAATTGTAAGTATTGCTATATGCTTTCTCTTGTGGTTTCATCATATTTATCATTGAATTAGTATATACAAGAGCTTGTTTTAAAAGCAAGCTATTTGTATCTTTTTGCATTGTTGCAATTTCTAAGCTCATTATGCAATCATCATAGCATTTTTCTAATTCTTTATCTTTAACTTCACTTATAACCTCTGTAATTTTTTTATCCTTGCAAAGTTTTCTTCTTTGCATTTCTATTATTGCAATATTTTTATTAGCTTCTTCAATTTCATCTATAATTGATTCTAATGCAAATGCTTTTTCATTAACTATTAATTCATGTTGCTTTTCTAGTAATGTTATCATTTCATCTGTAACTTGCTTTTCTTTTATTAAAATTTCTTTTAATTCTACAACCATTAATAATATTATCTTCCTTTCATAGCTTCAATCATTTTTTCTGCAACTAATTTGCTATCAATTTTATAAGTTCCATTATTAATTTGATTTTTTATTTTTTCAACCTTTGCCTCAGAATTTCCCTCTACCGTATCTAGTGACATATTGTTTAATTTCTTTCCTATATTAGAAATTTCACAACTGTCTTTCATAGGATTTTGTTTTGATATATTCCTACTTTTATTTATATTATTATATGGATTTATCATCATTCTATTAGATACATTATTTACTTTCATACCACACTCTCTCCTACCTTACTTTAATATTTTTAAAATATAATATAAAAATTTGTAAACTTTCCTTACTATAATATAATAACATTACTTATGAAAATTTTGCTAAAAAATCTAAATATTATATTTCCACACACCTCTTATTCTAATTAATATATCGTTTCTATTTTTTAAAAGTTTATAGAAAAAACATACAGAAAAAAAAGATTTAATTTTTAAGACTACTTAATCTTATTGTATAAATTATATGCATATTTTATATTTATTAATCATATAGGGTTCCAAGTTCAAATTCAAAGCAATCTCTTTATCAAATGATAATTATAGGCTTGGAAGTTATTTGCATAATTGCATTTTAAACTAATCACCAATTATAGAACTTTTCCGGGGATTAAAATCCCCGCTACAATATTTTATTTGTACTTCAAATAAAATTAATATAATACTTATCCATAAAAAGTTCATTTTGGAGAATAAATTCCCCATTATAATATTCTTAATAATCATAGTTTTAATAGTAATTCTAAATATTAATTGGAATATTTTTCAATATATGTTTTAACTAATTTGCTTAGCAACTTATTATATAAATTGATTTTAAAAAAACTGAGACTTCAATTTTACCATTCATTGTTAATTGTTCATTTTGTACTATACTTTAAATTACTATTTCTCAATGTTGATAAGAATAATTGCATTTTCCATCTTTTTTATATTGAATCTGTTTCATAAAAAAAGAAGCATTGAAATGCTCCTTTTTTTATCTTCCCAAACTCTTAATTCTCTCTTCACCACTTACTATACCAGTAATTTTTATGCCAAAATTTTCGTCAACAACGACAACTTCTCCATAAGCTATTTTCTTGCCATTTACTAGTACATCTACCGGTTCTTCTGCTAAAGAATCTAACTCAATTAGCGACCCTGCACTTAAATCTAAAATATCTCTAATATTTTTTCTTGTTCTACCAAGTACTACCGAAACTTCTAACGGAACATCCATTATTAAATCTATGTTATGAGGTAAATTCATAGTTTGTTTTGGTTGCAACTGTGAAAAACTTGCCTCTTTAACTTGAACTGGTTCCACTCTATCTTCTATTGGTTTAGGCTCATACTGATAATCATAATTACTGTTCGAAACTTGTGATTCTATACTTCTTGCTGGTTCAGTTTTTGGCTCCTCATAAGTAGTTTGTGCCACTTGCGCCTTTGGAGCTTCCTCCACAGGTGCTTGAGGTTCTGAATCTTCTGTCCCCATCATTATAGAAACTATTTTTTGAGCAGTAACTAATGGTAAAACCTGCATTATATTACTATCAACCAACTCATCTATATTCATTCTGAAAGAAATAAATGCTACATCTTCATCATCATTTATTTCTTCCGATATTGGTATAGTTTTCTCTTCACATATACTTGAAACTGGAGGAGATATGTTTACTTCTCTTCTAAACATAGTTGCCATAGAAGTTGCTGAGGAACCTATCATTTGATTCATCGCTTCTGAAACTGCACTAATTTCAATTTCAGAAAGTTCTAGACTTCCCTCAACTTTTCCATCTCCGCCCATCATCAAATTGGCAATTACAGCTGCATCACTTATTTTCATAATAAGTAGATTTCCGCCTACTATACCACTAGTATATTGAACATCTAAAACAACATTAGGTGTTTCAAAACTATCCTTTACTTTTTTTAATGAACTTACTTGTATTGTTGGTGTAGTTATGTTAACTTTTCTTCCAATAATAGTAGAAAGCGCTGTAGCCGCTGATCCCATTGAAATATTTCCAACTTCACCAAGAAGATCTTTTTCTATATCACTAAAAACTTCTCTATCTTCACTTATTTCCTCTGTAGAAGATGAATCTCCACCATTTAAAAGAGAATCTATTTCTTCTTGAGATAGAAATTCGTTATTCATACTTATTCACATCCTCACCTATAAATTCTAATACTTGAACTGCTCTATGCTTTCCACTTAATCCTGGTTTAGCCATGTACGTTAATTGTTTTTCTACATAAACTTCTACTGAATCATCTATAGCACTATTAAGCTTTATAACATCTCCTACATTTAACATTAAAAAATCTTCTACTGTAATTTCAGCTCTACCTATAACAGATGATACTTCTACATTAATTGAATCTAAATTCTTTCTTACTTTAGTTTTGGATTCTCTATTAACATCCTCATCTTCATCACTAAACCAATATCTTGTAACTAATTTATCTAATACTTTTTCTATACTTAAATATGGAATACATATATTCATAAGCATAGATGTATTAAGCATTTCAACAGTAAATGTTATAAGTGCAACTGGTTCATTAGGTGCTAATGTTTGATTTAACGCTGGATTTGTTTCTATATCATTTATCTCTGGTTCAACATCTAATATATCTTCCCATGCAAGTTTTAAATTAGAAATTAACCCAGCATTTAAAACCTTTATAAGATTTTTTTCTATTTCTGTAAGTTCTTTTAATTTAGGCTTCTTATAACCTGAACCTCCTGCTAAAACATCATACATTCTAAGAACAAACTCTGCATTTGTTTCAAGTAATATATCCCCACTTAATGGTGGCATTTTAAAAAGTGTAAGCACTGTCGGATTAGGTACAGAGTGTATGAACTCTTCATAAGTTATTTGCTGAACACTCTCTACCCTAACCTTTATATTACTTCTAAGCTGTGCAGTTAAATAATTAGAAATTATTCTACTGTAATTATCATGAACAAGCTCCAAAGTTCTTATATGATCTTTAGTAAACTTTTGAGGCCTTCTGAAATCGTAAGGCTTAGCCTTTACTTTTTCTTCTTTGGTTTCTAATGATTCTGCCTCTAAGTCCCCAGAAGATAAAGCAAGCAAAAGAGCATCTATTTCGCTTTGAGACAATACTTCTGACATTACTCTACCTCATTCCTATATACGTAGATTTTTATATATTAATTTTATCAAAGTCTAATAAAGTTATAATTCTATCTTTTAAGTTTATTACCCCTTTGATAAATATCTTTTCCTTTTCTCCTAAAGCTCTTTCTACGGAACTATCTTCTATGTCTAAAACTTCATCTACAGAATCAACAGTTATGCCAACTGATTCATCTTCTAAGTTTAAGATTATAATGTTTTGTTCCTCTGCATAACTAGGATTCATATCCAATATTAAATTGATATCTAATATTGTTATTATTATTCCTCTTAAATTTATAAGTCCTTTTATATGGCTTGGAGCTTTGGGTACCATTGTAATATTAGTCATATCACTTATGCTTTGAACTTTGCTAGTTTCAACAGCAAATTGTTCATCCCCAATCTTAAATACAACAACTTGCATCACAATTCCCCCTATCCAATTACTTTATTTATAGCTTCTAAAACCCTATCTGCTTGGAACGGCTTAACTATAAAATCTTTTGCACCTGCCTTTATGGCATCCATTACCATGCTTTGTTGACCCATCGCACTACACATTATTATTTTAGCTGCTGGATCAAAAGCTTTGATAGCTTTAACTGCTTCAATACCATCCATATCAGGCATTGTTATATCCATAGTAACTACATCTGGTTTTTCTGCTTTATAAATTTCAACTGCTTTAATACCGTTAGGTGCTTCTCCCACAACTGTAAATCCATTCTTTTCTAATATATCCTTTATCATCATTCTCATAAACGTTGCATCATCAACTATTAATACTTTAGCCATTTAAATTTCCCTCCATTATTCCTAAAGATTTTAGTATTTTTTCTAGTGAACCAGGCATCGGAACATAATAAAAATGCCCATTCAAAGTTTCATTTTCTTGAACAAATTCCGTTTCAATATCTAAAACATAATCTCCATACTGTCCAGCTTCCATAAACGTTGTAGTTAAAATTGCACATATCATGTCTGATGCTATTGCTGGAACAGACAATGATAGTTGTAAATTGGTAAGCGATGCTATTGCATTTATATACGTACCTGAGATTATATTTCCTATTTCGCCTAAAACTGAAATTCCAAGTTCATTTATTTCATCATTATAACTTCCACAAAGACTACCAACTATATTTATTAGAGATTGTTCTTCTATTATGAAAAGCATATTTCCAGGAGCTTCACCTAAAACTCTTGTAACAACTGCATAAACACAACTTTCACAATCACTTTCAAATAATTCTTCGTATCTAATTAGATTAACCTTAGGAAAAGTTATATCGATTTTTTTATTTAAAAGTTTAGATAGTGCTGTTGCTGAATTTCCTATTCCAATATTTCCGACTTCTCTTAGAGCATCTAACTCAATATCACTAAATTTGCTATATTCCAAGTCTTAACACCTCCTTATATTAAGGCTGCAACATCCAATATTAGTGTTACTAGTCCATCTCCTAAGATTGTAGCTCCTATATATTCATCAGTATTCTTTAATGTTTTTCCAAAAGATTTAATAACTATCTCTTGTTGTCCTAATAGAGAATCTACAAGTAATCCAACTTCTTTTTCTCCAATTTTAGCTATTACTACATATTTTTTTCCATGATTTACTTCTTCTAAACCTAATTTTTCATTTACTCTTATAAGGTTAATTATATTATCGTTATATATAATTACTTCTTTATTATTAGTCTTCTTAGTCATTTCATCTTTATATTCTATAACTCTATCTATATATCCTAAAGATATAGCCATAGTTTCTGTTCCAACCTTTACTAGTAAAGCTTGGATAATTTGTAATGTTAGTGGAAGTCTAATTATAAAGCTAGTTCCTTTACCTTCTTCACTTATAGCTTCTACCGATCCACCTAGTGTAGAAATTTTTGTTTTTACAACATCCATTCCTACGCCTCTACCAGAAACGTCTGTAACTACTTCGTTAGTACTAAAACCTTGACTAAATATTAAATTTTTAATATCACTTTCAGTCATTCCTTCAGTATTTATACCTACTCTTTCAGCTTTAGCTCTAATTTTATCTACTTTTAGTCCAGCACCATCATCTTCAACTTTTATTACCGCTTTAGTACCTTCTGAATACGCAATAAGTTTTATCTTACCACGAGGATCTTTTCCTTGTTTAATTCTTTCTTCTGGACTTTCAATTCCATGATCTGCAGCATTTCTTAATAAGTGGATTAATGGTTCACCTATTTCTTCTATTACGGTTCTATCAAGCTCTGTATCTTGTCCTTGTATTTCAAAATCAAATTCTTTTCCAAGTTCTATAGATAAATCTCTTATCATTCTTGGGAATCTATTGAATACAGTATCTAAAGATAACATTCTAATTTTCATTACTAAGTCTTGTAAATCAGATGTACTTCTAGCCACTTGTTCCAAAGTTTCATTTAGTTCAGGTATTTTATGATTTGAACTTATTTGTTCTAATCTTGTTCTATGAATAACTAGCTCAGAAACCATATTCATAAATTTATCAAGTCTCTCTAAATCAACTCTAACAGATTGTCCAACAGTTCTTCCCTTTGGATGTTTTTCTGAACCATTTTTCTCATTTGCTTTTTTCTTTTCAGTTTTTGGTTTTTCACTAGAATTCTTTTTTATTTCTTTAGGTTTTATCTCTTCTTTTTTTACTTCTTTATTATTAGCATTTTCTTTAATTTTGTTTTCTTTTGGCTTACTACTTGCAGATTTTTCATCTATTTCTGTTACCGATACTAAGCTAATTTCTGAAATTGACTTAATTGCATTTTCAATTTCTTCAGAACTTTTTTGAGTTAAATAAACAAAATTTATATCTAAATCAAAATTTTCATTTTCCAAATCTTCAAGTACTGGATTAGATTTTAAAATTTCTCCATATTCTTCTAGTTTTTGCATTATAATGAATACTCTAGCTGACTTTAATAAAGTTCCTTCATCTAGTTCTATATTTATATTATAAGGATTATATCCGTTCTGTCTAGCTTGTTTTATAACATCTAAGTCATATTCATTTAAATTGCAATTTTGAGATACTAGATTTGCTCTACTTTTAGCTATTTCAAAAACATCTACATTTTTAACTTCTGAAATATCTTCCAGTGATTTTTGTATCTTTTCTTTACATTCTTTAGTTACATATGCAAAATTTATATCTAAATCAAAATTTTCATTTTCTAAATCTTCTAAAGTAGGATAAGCTTTTATTATCTCTCCATATTCTTCTAATTTTTGTACTATTATAAATGTTCTAGCTGACTTTAATATAGTACCCTCATCTAATTTGATATGAATATTAAATGCATTAAACCCACTATCTTCAGCTTGTTTTATAACATTTAAATCATATTCGTTAAAATTAACAACATTCTCTTCTAATGCATTATTTTCAATTTCTTCATCTTCAACAAATTCTTTAGTGTCAGATTCCTCTTCTGATACTTCACTTTGTGAAATTCCTTCTAAGTGTTCTACTATTTCTGATACATCCATATCTAACTCATCACCATCTGAAATAGTATTAACCATATTTTCTAAGGTATCCAAGCATTTAAATAATACTGTTACAACTTTTGGAGTAACACTAAGTTCTCCTTCTCTAAATTTAGATAATACATCTTCCATTTTATGAGTAAGTTCTGCCATAGTGCTATAACCCATAGTTGCAGCCATGCCTTTAATAGTGTGAGCCACCCTAAATATTTGATCTAATATTTCTTTATCATTTGGCTCTTGTTCTAAAATAAGGAGACTTTCATTTAAAGTTTGAAGATTATCCATTGACTCTTCTAAAAACATTGAAAGGTATTGAGACGTATCCATATTATTCCTCCTTAAAGCTTCCTATAAATAAAAGTAGATACTTTTTCAAAGTTAAATGCTTTGTAATTATATATACTCTCTGTAGCACCTACAAAAAGTATCCCTCCTTTTTTTAAGGACTTGCTAAATTTTTCATATATTTTGTCTTTTACATCTTGATTGAAATATATAACTACATTTCTACAAACTATTATATCAAAATTATTTTCATAGTTATCTAAAATTAAATCATGTTTTTTAAAAGTTATATTCTTTTTTAATTTATTATCTATATTGTACACTCCACCATCATTTGCAAAATATTTTTTAAGCAATTGTTGTGGCACAGTTTTTATTTCTAAAGAATTATATTGACCCTTTTTAGCTTTATTTAGTATGGTATTATCTAAATCAGTAGCTAAAATTTTATGATTTACACCTGGTGACATTTCATCTAATATCATTGCTAAAGTATATGGTTCAGCTCCTATGGAACAAGCAGCACTCCAAATTTTTAAAGGAGTATTATATTGAAAATCACTCTTTATAACATCTTTAAATTCATTAAATATCTCAGGATTTCTAAAAAACTCTGTAACATTTATAGTTAAGTAATCTATAAATTTTTCCCTTTGGCCTAAATCACTTTTTAGTAGCTTTATATACTCATCAATTGTACTTACTCCAACTCTTGTCATTAAACTTTGAATTCTTCTATGCAATTGATTTGATTTATATGCTGTTAAATCTATTCCTATTTCTTTTTTTACCCATGCCTCTAACGGTTTAAAATCCATTACTCTTATTCAACTCCTCTAACTATCTTAGCTATTCTACTTGAAATATGGTGTAATGGCAGTACTTCATCTACTTTGTTTGTTTCAAATGCAGCTTTCGGCATTCCATATATTACGCATGTAGATTCATCTTCTGATATTGTATAGCCACCTTTATTCTTAATTTCAATAGTTCCATTAGAACCATCTCTTCCCATTCCTGTTAATACCACACTTAAAAGTCCATTTCCATATACTTTTGCACATGAAATAAATAAATTATCTACTGCTGGCTTTACTCCACAAACAGGAGCACTGTCAACAAGTTTAATACTATTTCTTTCAACTTCCATATGGTATCCTGCTTTAGCTACATAAACAACATTTTTTTCAATATGCATGCCATGTTCTGCTTCCACAACCTTTAACCCACTTGATCTATCTAATCTTTCAGCAAATGCTTTAGTAAATCCTACTGGCATATGTTGAACGACAAATACTGGAACATCAAGATTTTTAGGTAATGCTGTAATAACAGTGTATAACGCTTTAGGTCCTCCAGTAGAAGCCCCAATTGCAACTGCACTTATTTTACTAATCCTTTTAACTTCACTTCTTTTTGTTCTCTCTACAAACGAAGGTTTTGTTCTATTTTTCATTGCAAATGAACTTTTTAATGTTTTTTTTCCATTTCTAATTTTATCTATTAAATCTTCTTTTACTATATCTATGTCTAGTGATATAGATCCTGAAGGCTTACATACAAAATCAAAAGCACCTAATTGAAGACAATCCATAGTGATTTCCGCACCATCTTTTGTTAATGAACTAAGCATAATGACTTTTGAATCTACTCTTTTTTCTTTTAACTTCTTAAGTGTAGTAATCCCATCCATTATAGGCATTTCAATATCTAATGTTATAATATCTGCATTTACTTCATCTAGTTTTTTTAAAAGATCTTGTCCATTTCTAGCAGTTGCTACAACTTCCATATCACTTTCTGAATTTATCATGTCAGATATTATTTTTCTCATAAGTGCGGAATCATCAACAACTATAACTTTCAACTTAGTATTCATAAAGCATCACTCTCCATAAAAAATTATAGTTTAAATTTCTTTAATGCCTAGCCCAATAGTTTTAATCTGTAACATACCATTTACAGTACTTAATGTAATTGTCCTACCTTTATTTCCACCTACATCTTCTGCTTCTATAGATATATTGTTCTGTTTTAAAACTTCTCTTACGGCTTTTATATTTCTTTCTCCTACATCCATATTCATGCTTTTATCTGAAAAACTAAACATAGATGCTCCACCAGCAATTTTAGCTTTTATTAAGCTTTTATTTGCTCCTGCTTGTGTCATTTTCTTTATAAGAATAGGTATTGCTAAATCAGCAAATTTTAGTTCATTTGTCACTTTTGTAAACTTAGTACTGTCTGGTAGCATTATATGTGCAAGTCCACCTATTTTAGTACGTTTATCAAATAAAGCTATCCCAATACAAGAACCAAGTCCAATAGTCATTAACGTGTCTGGATCTTTTGCTATATTTAAATCGCCTATACCAATTTTTATATTTTTACATTCCATATTTTCACCTTAATACACAAGTTCTTTTTCATCTTCTGATAATATAGTTGAAAGTGATAAAAATATTATTATTCTATCTTTTTCCTTTATAAATCCCTTTATATATCTTTTTGAAATATCTGCTACCATTTCTGGTGATTCTTCTATCACTTCTTCTTTAACTGACTTTACTTCTGACACAGAATCAACTATAATTCCTATCTTTCTATCGCCATCTCTTGTTACTATTATTTTTGAGTCATTACTTTTCTCATTTGTAAATCTATTAAATTTTTCTGATAGTGATATAACTGGTAGAATATTTCCTTCATAATTCATTATTCCTTTTAAAAACTGTGGAGAATCTGGCAATTCTGCTAATTCTTCATAATTTAATATTCTTTCCACTTCCATAATATCTCCAGAATAAAATTGATCTCCTATCATAAAGACCAACATCTTTATTTCATTACTCATGCATTCACCCTCTATATTTTTAATTTTTCTACACATATTTCACCATCTTTATCCAAATAAACGTGGACATCTCTGCTATTTTCTTCAAGCACATAAATTTTATTACCTACAATAAATTTTGTATTATAGTATGCATTATCAACATATATATGTCCATGTTTTTTCACCTTTAATATATTTTGAACAGCATTAGGTGTTCCAACTATTTTAGCCTTTATTTCATTTTCTGCAACTAATACTCCACCTCTCATTATGCTACTGTTCTTTAAAAAGTAGATACTATCAAGTGCAGTGACTTCTGATTTATAAATACCTTGTCCATTAACATATATTGACCCTGACATACTAATGGTGCTATTTTGAACATAATTTACATACAAATCAGATTTTCTTTTATTCTTTGATTTTATATCATATAGCCTTTTTTCTAATAGTGAAACTGCTTTTTTTATTTCATCAATACTTTCAAAACTTGAAAAATATGTGGTGTACATCTTTGATTTAATTAATCTATAAAACTCATTCTCAACATCATATTGTTTTTCCATCATATTTATTAAAATTTTTAAATCCATGTTAAAATTCTTAAATCTAGAATCTATAATTGCATTTATTAATTCTTTTTCATTTATATGTGTTGTTAAAAGATTTCTGTGATTTATTTTTATTAAATTTTCATAAATATTACTTATAACTTGATAAAATTTTTCTAACTTATCAACATAAATTATATATTCAGCACTAAAATTTCCACCACATATATTAGTCGATATAACATTACCATTTATTTCTATGTCACCTTCTGCAATCAAAGTTGCAATCAAAGTGTTACCATTAACTAATATATTGTTTCCACTTTCTACTTTCATATCTTCTTTTACATCACCACTTACTATAACATCACCTATAAAACTTACATTGCCTTTCGATATATCTACATCTCCAGATATTTTTAATACTTTTTCTACCGAAAATACAGTTCCTCTAATATTAGGTCTACCATCAATTGTTGCATAAACTTTATTGTCAAGTATTCTACATCCATCTTTTGCAAATATTCTTTTTTCCTTTTTTCTATGTGGCTTCACTACTTGTCCATAAACATTAAATCCAATTTCTCCATTTTTACCAATTTCTAATTGACCTATTAGTTCACCCGTCTTAACATTTGCAACATTACCTATAGATTTGAAATCCACATTACCTTGTTCATCTTCTATAAGCTTTCCTTCTTTATTGTCGTCAAAAAATAATGTTACTTTATCATCTATTGGCTCCACACATTTCTTTCCCTTTGCTATGATTACATTTTCAACCATATCATTGTTACAACACCATCTTATATTATCATTGTCAAGACCATAAATGATTCCCATTTTAGATAATTGTGACAATAATTCGATTTCTGTATATCTAGGTGCTGTAACTTCTGCTTCTATTTCAAGAGCTGGAACAAAAACAGGAGCAAATGAAGACTCTCTTATCTTATATTTATAAGATTTTTCTTCTTTAATAGTTATACATGCTTCCATTTTATCTTCTGAGACATTTAATATGATTTCTCTCTTAGGTATAGATTCTTTTTTTATTTTAAGTTCTATTTTATTTTTTTCATGAACTTCTGATGGAATTGAAACTTCTTTACCATCTATTATAACCGCCACATCTAATGAAGGTAGTATTCTAGCTGGTAAGTTTCCTTCTTTTGGATCAATAATAATAATCTGATTATTTTCAAACTTTATAAGACCTATGCCTTTACTTTTTAAATCCCCCATCTATTCCCCTCCAAAGCTAAAATATTTTTTATCTTTGTGGAACTTATTTAGATAATTAATACCCATGTTTTATATAAATTATCGTCAAAAGTCCCTATAACTTTATCTTTTTCACTAATTTTTAATAGTTTATATCCTCTTTTATTATTTTGTTAAATTCTTTTAATATTTTTTGAATTAATTCATTACTTTGAGAATTTATTTTTATATTTTCACAGTTTCTTATTGGCAAAACTTTTGGTGATGTTCCTGAAATAAACATTCCATCCAAATCTTCAATTTCTTTATAATTAACTTCTTTTTCAATTACTTTTATATTAGATCTTCTACAAGCTTCTAATATCTTCATCCTAGTTATACCTGGTAAAACATTTTTTACAGGAGAAGTGATTACGTTTCCATCTTTAACCATGAAAATATTAGATCTACTTCCTTCTGTTATATTTCCATTTCTATCAATTAAAATAGCTTCATACACATTTTTATTGTCTATCTCTATATCAACTTTATTCCTAAAATCATTATTTATGATTTTAGCATTAGGATTTTCTCTTTCACCAAAATATAATATAGTATCTATACCATTCCTATACATTTCTTCTGTAGGGTAACTATGTTTTATAAAAAACATAATAAAATTTTCTTCTTGTAATATAACTTTAACATTTCCTTCTTTAACATTGTTTAATGTGACAAGCTTTTCAAAAGACTGTATTATTTTATCATCACTTATACTATCTTTATTAGAAATCATTCTTCTTGAGTTTCTCAATCTTTCCATATGTTCTTTAAAAAATAATGGTTTACCTTCTATTATTCTTATAACTTCATATATTTGATTATTGCCTTGCAATTTAAATTTTTCATATTCATTAGTTAAATATTCATCCCCATTGTATATAAAATATTCTTTTAAAGCTTCACTCATTTTTACCCCTACTTCCATTTTAGTATTTTTATATAATCATGTTTTTTCTTATAATTTATTAAATATGGATTTCCTACCAATTTGAATAATGGCATATCTGATAATGAATCAGAAAACATATAAGAATTTTTAAAATCCACCTCAATATTATCTTTTTTTAACTCTTCCTTAAGCCTTATAACTTTTTCTTCACCTTTGCAATTTTCCCCCTCTATCTTAGGTTTATGGATATTATTTTCTAATTTAAATCTTGTTCCAATCACCTTATCAACTTCTTTTATATTATATAATTCATTTAAATAGAATTCAGCTGATGCAGATATTAAATATATCTTACAGCCTTCTTTTTTTAACTTTTTCATCATTTCAATTGCATCTTTATAAAAAATCTTGCACAATCTTTCTTCATAAAATTCTTTAACCAAACACTTCATTTCAACATCTTCTATGCCATCTATAAATCTTATAAATGTCTCTTTTGCCTTTGAAGCATCTCTAATCTTTAAACAAAATAATATAGTTGATATTATATTTCTCGGTGCGTGCAATACAACTTTAGGCTTTTTCTTTATCATAAACATATAAAATTCAAATAAGGTTTCCCTTTTAGTTATAGTGTAATCTACATCAAATATAGCTAATTTTTCCATATATACTCCAGTTCCTATTTTATATTTAAATAAATTTAATCTTTAATATTTGTTCTCATTTATTAATATTATTATAGAATATTTTTACTTATATTCATATACCTTTATATTATTCAAAATTTAGTTTTCAACTTATACATTTAGTATTTTATAGGGTTTCAAGCTGAAATTCAAAGTAATCTCTTACTCAAATGGTACTACTTATCTTGCAGTTTATTACATTGTTATATTTGGAACCAGTTGACAGTTAGTAATTAACAATGATGCTGAATATCCCCGGGGATTGAAATCCCCTCTACAATGTTTTATTTGTACTTCAAATAAAACTAATATAATATTTATCCATAAAAAGTTCATTTTGGAGAATAAATTCCCCATTATAATATTCTTACTAATCATAGTTTTAATAGTAACTCTAACTATTAATTAGAATATTTTTGTAATATATGTTTTAACTAATTTACTTAGCAAATTATCATAAAAATTGATTCAAAAAAACTGAGACTTCAATTTCATTCTTCATAATTAATTTTTAATTTTTGTACAACACTTTAAACTGCCCATTTTCACCCAAAACATAAATAACTAAAATTTTAATTTTCAAACCCTATACTTATATATTATTTTCATTTTTAAATAAAAAAAACCGTCTTTTACAACGGTTTTTTCATATTTCATTAGTTTTGAGAAGCTACTTCATTTTCATAATATGCTCTTGCAGCATTATATTCGTCGTCTTCTGGAACTACTAGTTCTCCTATTTCATCATCACCAACAACTTTAAATAAGTAAACTGAATCATCTTCAGGATTTTGAACTAATGCATATTCGTTATTTTCAAATACAAAACCATCTACTATTTCACAAATAATGCTATTTCCTTCTTCATCTTCTAATGCAACTGTTAAAACTTCGTGATCTTCACATCCACATCCGCATCCACAATCTGAATCTTCATGGTTGTGATCATGTCCGCATCCACATCCATCATGTTTTACTTCTTCTGTACCTTCACAGCCACATCCACATCCGCATTTCTTTTCGTCACTCATTGTTAAATACCTCCTGTATCTCGTTATGTATTAATTGTACCCTTAAATCTAATATTTTAAAAGCTTTTTGTTATAAAAATATAATTTTTATTTAAAATTCACATTTAATATAAATATTTCATAATTAAAAATTAATCCTATTCATAAAAATATGCATTTCATTATTTTTATATTGTTTTACAAAAACAAACTTCATCAACTTTATTAATTTACAGTTATTAAATATATTATTCATTTCTAATATTTAAAATAACAAATTTATCAAATGATAATTCTAGAGTTGCAGTTTATTCCTATTTTTATATTTGGAACCAGTTGACAATTGAAAATTGATAATTGACAGTTATGGTTAATATTACTCATCTCATTCCTAATATTTAAAATAGAAATACCTAAAAACTAAGTTTTTATATTGTTTTCCACTAATTTGCTCTGCAAATTATTATAAAATTTGATTTTAAAAAACTGAGACATCGGTTTTATCCTTCATTGTTAATTGTTCATCGTTAATTGTTAATTTTGTATAACATTTTAAATTGCTCTTTCTCAACTAAAATATGAATAACTTAAAATTTTAACTTATATTTCTATAGTAAATAAAAAAACAGTCTCAAATATAAATTCGAGACTGTTTTATATATTTTAAAGACTATTGTTGTTCTGCAAGTCTTTTGTAGTTTTCTCTTCTTTCCTTAGCATCAGCTTCTGTTTTAGCAAATAATGCTTCTGCTTGTTCTGGGAATGATTTTAGAAGAGATGCATATCTTACTTCACCCATTAAGTAATCTCTAAATGATAGTGTTGGCTCTTTAGAATCTAATGAGAATGGATTTTTTCCTTCTTCTTTTAATACTGGATTAAATCTATATAATGACCAGTATCCTGATTGAACAGCTAATTTAGACTCTAATTGAGTTTTGCCCATACCATTTTTGATTCCATGGTTTATACATGGTGCATATGCAATTATTAATGATGGACCATCATATGCTTCTGCTTCTTTTATAGCTTTAAGTGTTTGATTTTGATCAGCACCCATTGCTATTTGAGCAACATATACATAACCGTAGCTCATTGCCATCATACCTAAGTCTTTTTTCTTAGTTTTCTTACCTGATGCTGCAAATTTAGCTATAGCTGCAGTTGGAGTTGCTTTAGATGATTGTCCACCTGTATTTGAATAAACTTCCGTATCAAATACAAAAATATTAACATTTTCACCAGTTGCTAAAACGTGGTCAACTCCACCATATCCGATATCATAAGACCAACCGTCTCCACCGAATATCCATTGAGATCTCTTAACAAAGAAGTCTTTTTTGTTTATTACTTCTGTTAATGCTTCATTTGATTTTTCAGCTTCTAGTAATGGTAATATTTTAGCTGCTAATTCTTTAGTAGCTTCTGAACAATTTTTCTTTTCTAACCATTCATTTAATAATGCTTTTAAATCAGCATTTATATTAGCTTCAACAGCTTTTTCAACTTCTATAACTAATTTGTCTCTCATTTGGTTTGCACCTAAGAACATTCCAAGACCGAACTCTGCATTATCTTCAAATAATGAGTTTGCCCATGCTGGACCTTGTCCTTTATGATTTACTGTATATGGAGTTGAAGGAGCACTACCACCCCAAATTGAAGAACATCCTGTAGCATTAGCCACCATCATTCTATCTCCAAATAATTGAGTTATAAGTTTTGCATATGGAGTTTCTCCACAACCTGCACAAGCACCTGAGAACTCTAAAAGTGGAGTCTCAAATTGACTTCCTTTTACGTTAGAAACACCCATTGGATTTTGAGCTTTAGCTGGTAATTTTTCAGTAGCAAAATCCCAAACTTCAGCTTGTGCTTCTTGAGTATTTGCTGGTTTCATTACTAATGCTTTTTCTTTTGCTGGACAAACTTCTGCACAGTTTCCACATCCAGTACAATCTTCTGCTGAAATTGTCATAACAAATTTTAATCCTTCAAATGCTTTTCCGCCTTTAGCATCTGCAATTTTCATAGCTTTTGGAGCATCTTTTAATGCTTCTTCAGTTACTGCATATGGTCTTATTGTTGCATGTGGACAAACATATGCACATTGGTTACATTGAATACAATTTTCTGGTATCCATTCTGGAATACTTATAGCTACATTTCTCTTTTCATAAGCTGCTGTTCCTGGAGCAAATGTACCATCCTCTATACCATTAAATGCACTTACAGGAAGCTTGTCTCCTTCTTGTCTATTCATAACATCAACTACATTCTTAACGAAATCTGGTTTTGATTTCATTGGTAATGCTTCATCTACTGCATCTTTCCATGATGCTGGAACATTCACTTCAACAATTGATTCTATTCCTTTATCTATAGCAGCATTGTTCATGTTAACAACTTTTTCGCCTTTTTTACCGTAAGATTTAACTACAGCATCTTTTAAATGTCTAACAGCTTCTTCAACTGGAATTATGTTAGCTAATTTAAAGAATGCAGCTTGCATTATCATGTTAATTCTTCCGCCTAAGCCTATTTCTTGAGCTATTTTTACAGCGTTAATTGTATAGAATTTAACATTATGTTCTGCAATGTATCTCTTCATTGATGCTGGTAAATGTTTGTCTAATTCTTTTTCATCCCAGATACAATTTAATAAGAATGTTCCATTGTCTTTAATTCCAGCTAAAACATCATATTTTGTAACATATGATTGGTTGTGACATCCAACATAGTCAGCTGCGTTTATTAAATAAGTTGCTTTTATTGGTTTTTTACCAAATCTTAAGTGAGAAACTGTTATTCCACCTGATTTTTTAGAGTCATATGCAAAATATGCTTGAGCATACATATCAGTATTATCACCGATAATTTTTATTGCACTTTTATTCGCTCCAACTGTACCATCTGATCCTAATCCCCAGAATTTACAAGCTGTAGTTCCTTCATCAGCAACATTTATGCTTCTTGTAATATCTATTGAAGTATGAGTTACATCATCATTAATACCTAATGTAAATCCATTCTTTAAGTTTTCTCCATTTAAGTGATCGAATACAGTTACTATTTGATCTGGAGTTGTATCTTTTGATCCAAGTCCATATCTTCCACCAATTATAACTGGTTTTTCACTACATTCATAATATGCATTTCTTACATCTTGATATAATGGTTCTCCAGCTGAACCTGGTTCTTTAGTTCTATCTAAAACTGCAATTTTCTTAACAGTTTTTGGTATATATTTAAAGAAGTGTTCTAGTGAGAATGGTCTATATAAACGAACTTTTAATAAACCTACTTTTTCTCCTTGTGCTGTTAAATAATCTATTGTTTCTTCTATAGTATCACAAACTGAACCCATTGCTATTACCATTCTTTCAGCATCTGCTGCTCCATAGTAATTGAATAAGTGATAGTCTGTTCCGATTTCTTTATTTACCATTTCCATATACTTCTCAACAGTTTCTGGAATTGCATCATAGAACTTGTTTGAAGCTTCTCTAGCTTGGAAGTATACGTCTGGGTTTTGAGCTGTTCCTCTTGTTACTGGGCTATTTGGATTTAATGCTCTATTTCTAAATGCTTCTACAGCATCCATATTTGCAAATTTAGCTAATGTTTCATAATCCCAAACTTCTATTTTTTGTATTTCATGTGAAGTTCTGAATCCATCAAAGAAGTTTAAGAATGGTATTCTTCCTTCTATTGCAGCTAAGTGTGATACTGGTGATAAATCCATTACCTCTTGAACACTATTACTTGCAAGTAATGCAAAACCTGTTTGTCTTGCAGCCATTACGTCTTGATGATCTCCAAAGATTGATAATGCTTGAGCTGCTAAAGCTCTAGCACTTACGTGAAATACACCTGGTAGTAATTCTCCTGCTATTTTATACATGTTAGGAATCATAAGTAATAATCCTTGAGAAGCTGTAAATGTAGAAGTTAATGCTCCTCCTTGTAATGATCCGTGAACTGCTCCTGCTGCTCCTGCTTCAGATTGCATTTCCATCATTTTTACAGTTTGACCAAAGATGTTTTTTCTTCCTTGGGCAGCCCATTCATCGCAGTGTTCTGCCATTGGTGATGATGGTGTTATTGGATATATTGCAGCTACATCTGTGTAAGCATATGCTACGTGAGCAGCAGCTGTATTTCCATCCATAGTTTTCATTTGTCTCATCGTCCAAACCTTCTTTCTTTATATTTACTTTAAGATTTCATTTTAAGCAAAAAATTCTAAATAATATAATTATTCTAATAACAAAAAAATTTGCTTAAAAAGTCAAAAAAACCTAACCTTATAATATTTTTATTAAAATAACATTTTATACATCCTTCATTTATAATAATAATGCCATCCTAACTAAATTTCAAGTATTATTCCTTTACTTTCTTTGTTATATTTTTAACTATCTATGATTTCGCTTTCTCCATAATTAGGTATTTTCACGGAATATCCTGCTTTTTCTAAATTTTCCTTAAATTTTGAAAGTACAATTTCCTCTCCATGAACTAAATATATTTTTTTTGGTTTCTCTAAAAAATTGTCTATCCAGCCCTTTATAGTTTCACAATCACCATGACCTGATAAACTTTGCAAGTTATAGATTTTACTTTTAACCTCTAATGTTTCACCTAAAATTGTTACTTCTTTCTTACCTTCTAAAATTTCTCGTCCTAATGTTTTATTTCCTTGCGAACACACAAATACTAATGCACTATTTTCATCTTCAATGTTGTTTTTAATATGATGAATTATCCTACCTTTGTTACAATCACCACTTGCAGCTATAATAACAACACCTTTTAAGTTTTTAAGTTCCTTAGATTCATCTATACAACTTGTGAAATATAAATTTTTAAAATCTAGTGGATTATCATTTTGTTCTATATATTTTTTAGCTTGTTTATCAAAATACTCAAAATTATTCTCAAAAACATCTGTTATTTTTGACGCTAAAGGGCTATCTACGTAAACTTTTACCTTTAACTTTTCTTTTTCTATAAATTTATTTAATGTATATAGTATCTCTTGAGTCCTACCTAATGAAAAAGCTGGAATTAGCACATTTCCTTGTTTTTCAGTAATATCCCTTATAATATCTATAAGCTTCGCAAATTCATTTCTTTTTATTTTATGTACTCTATCGCCATAAGTACTTTCTAATATTAAGTAATCACCACGATATATTTTTTCAGGATCTTTAACTAAAGGTAAATCTAAGTTTCCTAGGTCTCCACTGTATATTAATTTTATATTTTTATTATTTTCTTTTATATTTAGTTCACATATTGCTGACCCTAACATATGTCCTGCATCTTTAAAAACAAGTTGAATTTTATCATCTATCTTTATAACTTGATTATAGTCATACCCCTCAAATTTATCTAAGTAACTTTCAATTTCTTTTTTTGATAATTCTTCATTTTGTTCTAATATAATTTTGCATAAATCTACTGTTGCTTTTGTACATATAACTTTTCCTATAAATCCTCGTTGATACAACAACATAATTCTACCACTATGATCTATATGTGTATGTGATAATATCACTAAACTGATTTCTTTTGGATTAAATATGAAGTCTTCATTGTTTCCTATTTTTTCATCTTCACCTTGAAACTTACCACAATCTAATAAAATTTGTTTATTATTTATTTTTAATAGATGACAAGACCCTGTCACACATTTATTAGCACCACAAAATTTAATTTCCACAAAATCACCTCTAAGCTTAAATTTATTCTTACTTTATAAATAGTTTCTCCTAAATAAATTTTATTTATAAAAATAAATTTCATGCTATAGGGAAACAAGCTCAAATTCAAAACTATTTTTTAAACTGTAAATATATTGTTTTCAAAAGAAATACTTACTATAAAATGATTCCGAGCTAGTCTCACTCTTAAGGGTATCCAAGTTCAAATTCAAAATAGCAGATTTATCAATTGAAAAACTTTTTTCTTTCATCAAGAAACAGGAATTATTTAAATTAGTATTTCTTTTAAAATTGATTTAGAAACTCTTATTAATTTGTGTTTTATTTTCAAGACCTGAACCCAAGGACGGGTTCAGCGACTGCCTAGACAGGACGTCGTGTGAACTAAATTTAGAAATATGTAATTGAAAATTCAATGTATATTTTTTATAAATCAAGGAAGTAATTCACATCAATAATGAATTTTATTAATGTGAATTACTGATGAAAAGTTATGAAAAATAGACTAGAATTTAATTACATAGCTCTTAATTTAGTTCACTTATAGCCGTTTAGTCTTGGAAATAAAATAGCAAATTCATTAGAGTTTCTTTGAGATTTTTATGAATAACGTTTTAAATAATTCCTGTTTCTTGGAATACTACTATTCTCATTTAATATTTGAATAATTTCATTTTTCAACTTGTTTTCCTATATATTTTTTTATTGTTTTTATATAAAATTTTTAATTCCTATATAATAAAAAGAGACCTTAAGGTCTCTTTTTATTTTAATAATATATTATTTCTTTCTATACTTTTCTATAAGTTCAATTATTTTATCTATACTATCTTTAACTTCACTTTTTGACATAGCATTAATATACTTTTCTCTATTATTATATAACTCATTAATTTTATTTAAAAATAACTCTGATGTTATTTCTTCTTCTTCTATAACCATACTATATCCATCTTTTTCAAAAGATCTAGAATTTAATATTTGATCGCCTCTACTTGCCTTAGCTGAAAGTGGTATAAGTAGATTTGGTTTTTTAAGACTTAAAATTTCAAATATAGTATTAGCTCCAGCACGAGAAACTATGATTGATGCACACTTCATAAAATGCGGTAATTCTTCTTTTACATATTCAAATTGAATATATCCTTCTTTTTCTATAGATGAATCTAAATTTCCCTTTCCTGTAACATGTATTATATTAAACTTTTGTAAAAGTTCATCTAAATTATCTCTTACAGCATTATTTATAAATCTAGAACCTAAACTGCCTCCAATAACTAATATTATTGGTTTTTCAGATTTAAATTTACATATTTTAAGTGCTTCTAAATTACTTCCCTGAAGTAATTCTTGTCTTATTGGAAGCCCTGTAAGAACTGCCTTGCTTTTATCTACATGATTTAATGCTTCTTTAAATGTTACACAAATTTTTGTTGCATATGGCATAGATATTTTATTTGCAAGTCCTGGTGTCATATCCGCCTCATGTATTATCACTGGAATCTTTCTAGACTTAGCTGCTAATATTACTGGTACTGAAACAAATCCACCCTTAGAAAATATTATATCTGGTTTTTCTTTCTTTAATATAGACTTTGCATCAAATACCCCTTTTACTACTTTAAAAGGATCACTAAAATTTTTCCAATCAAAATATCGTCTTAGTTTTCCACTTGATATCACATGATATTTTACACCTATTTCTTCTATAAGTTTTCTTTCTATACCTTCTTTTGTTCCTATGTATTCTATATCATAACCTAACTCTTTTAACTTTGGCATAAGCGCTATATTTGGTGTAACGTGGCCTGCTGTTCCGCCTCCAGTTAAAATTATTTTTTTCTTATCTTTCAAAATGAAACCTCCTAAAATAAATGCTAATTTCTTTTAACAAAATAAACTTAATAATTTACATGCTAAATTTAACTTTAGTATATGCATAGGTTTCCAAGCTAATATTTGAGTTTATACATTTTATTGATTCATAATCTTAATTTTAAATTTAATTAATAGCTTTCTCTTTGGAACCAGTTGATAATTTACAATAGAAATACCTATTAAAATATATAAATTAAAACTTAGAATTAAAATATGCATAACTTAAAGTTTAAACTTGAATTCCTATAATGTCCTATAACCTACCTTTAACTTATAACTGATATTTTTCAATTTTTAAATTAAAATTAGATTTTATTGACTACAAGTAGCTATTTTATTAATATATCAATATTTTTTTATAATTTTTATATTAATAATCCCTACATTATATATTATATAATATTTTTTTATTTTTTTATATATTACTTATATCCTAATTTGTTACAAAAGAAACATTATATTCACAACTTTCCTTTAAAGTTATAAAATAAAAGTTTTATATTCGGTTAAAATAACATTACACCAAACAAAGGAGGTGACAAAAGAAATGGGAAAGACAAAAAACAAACGTCAAGGAAATCAATTTAGTTCAGAAAATAAATATAATGAATTAAATTCAGAAGTACAATGTGAACAAAAACAAAATAGAAAACAAAATAAAACTCAAATGAATTCTATGGAGTAAACTTTCTAAGATTCATTTATACCCAAAAGATATTACTTTTTAAAATAGTATCTTTACAAATTTAAAATCTTATATATGGAGGTATTTGTTATGAGTAACTATAGTAACAATAGAGTTTTAGTTCCTGAAGCTAAAGAAGGATTAAACAAATTTAAAATGGAAGCTGCAAACGAAGTTGGAGTTAACTTAAAACAAGGATATAATGGTGATTTAACTTCTAGAGAAGCTGGTTCAATCGGTGGCCAAATGGTTAAAAAAATGGTTGAATCTTATGAAAAATCATTATAATACTACAATAAATTTATATATATAAGGAGATGTATTTTATGAGTAACAATTATGGAAGTAACAGACTTTTAGTTCCTGAAGCTAAAGAAGGATTAAATAAATTTAAAATGGAAGCTGCAAACGAAGTTGGAGTTAACTTAAAACAAGGATATAATGGTGATTTAACTTCTAGAGAAGCTGGTTCAATCGGTGGCCAAATGGTTAAAAAAATGGTTGAATCTTATGAAAAATCATTATAATACTATAATTTAATATATCTTATAATATAACTTTAAAATATAAACCATTTAATTAAGGAGGCAATAAAAATGAGCAGAAATAGAGTATTAGTTCCTGAAGCTAAAGAAGGATTAAATCAATTTAAGATGGAAGCCGCTAGAGAAGTAGGAGTTACTCTTAAAGATGGTTATAACGGAGACTTAACATCTAGAGAAGCAGGCTCAATTGGTGGCCAAATGGTTAAAAAAATGGTTGAAGCTTACGAAAAATCTTTATAAGATGAATAAAATCATTATATAATATACTTTCAAATTCGTAATATATTATATAAAATACCATTAAATTAAGGAGGCAATGATTATGAGCAGAAATAGAGTATTAGTTCCTGAAGCTAAAGAAGGATTAAATCAATTTAAGATGGAAGCCGCTAGAGAAGTAGGAGTTACTCTTAAAGATGGTTATAACGGAGATTTAACATCTAGAGAAGCAGGCTCAATCGGTGGCCAAATGGTTAAAAAAATGGTTGAAGCTTACGAAAAAAGTTTATAATAATGAATTAAAAAATAATAAAGGAATATGCTAATGCATATTCCTTTATTATTTAGTTTACTTGTGTTTTTAAATTATATATTTTTTTATAACTTAAGAATAAGTTTGCACCTATAACTATAGTTATTATCTCTGTAATTGGAACAGTAATCCAAACACCTTTAATACCAAGCATATTGGATAAAGTAAATAGCATAATTAATACAATTATTAACGCACGTGATAAAGAAATAGTTACTGCAAACTTTGGTTTTTCTACAGAATAGAAGAATGCATCAAATAAAATATTTATTCCCATAAATAAATATGCAATTCCATAAACTTTTATAGCATTTGCTGTTATATCTATAATTTCTTTATCCTTTACAAATATAGATGATAATTCATATGGGAACGCTACACAAATAGTTGTAAATACAACTCCTGCTAAAGTTGAAAAAACAACACCCAACTTAAAGAACTTAAATACTCTTTCTATTTTCTCAGCACCATAATTAACACTTACTAAAGGCTGAATAGTTTGAGCTGTACCCATAAATATAGAAAAGAAAATTAAATTAATATTTGCTATAATTCCATAGGATGATACACCGATATCTCCAATTAAATTTAATATTACTTTATTAAAAGCTATAGTAACAATTCCAACAGACATTTCACTAATAAAACTACTTATTCCATTAGATAATATTCTTTTTAAAATTTTAAATTGTGGTTTAAATTTAACAAGTTTAATTCCTGATTTTTTAGTTAAAGAATATGAAAAATTAATAATAACACTAAGTACGGCTGATAAAGCTGTAGCTAGTCCCGCACCAAACATTCCCATTCCAAAACCAAATACAAATAGCACATCTAAAACTACATTAAGCGAACAACAACCAATTGTTGCCATCATAGCTATATGAGGTGCTTTGTCATTACGCACAAATACATTCATAAAAATATCTATTACAAAGAATGGCGCAAATAATAATATTGTACCTAGATATTGTTTAGTAAATGATATGTTATTTTTAGTCGCCCCTAAAAAATAAGCAATTTTTTCAATAAATATTAAACCTAAGATTGCATAAATTAATCCAACTATTAATGCACATACAAATCCAAAAGTATAAATTTCTTTTGCCGTCTTGTCTTCTTTTTTCCCCTTAAATATAGAATATAATGTTGCTGAACCTGTTGCAAATAAAAATCCTGTTGCATACATTAATGAAATAGATGGTGTACTAACATTTAATGCAGCTAGTCCCTTTCCACCTAATGCTCTACCAACACATAATGCATCAACAAAAACATATCCTGATAACATTATCATTCCTAATAATCCTGGAATAAGATAACGGAAAAATAGTTTTTTCTCATTATCCTTTACTAAATCAAATTGTTTACTCACTTTCCTCACCTAACTCTTTTTGCAAATTTGTAACTATTTTTTTGTATAGTTTGTTAAAAGTAATTTTTTCTTCATCATTTAAGCAGTTAAAAACTAAATCTTCTTTCTTATACAAATCATTTAAAATACTTTCTACATATATGGTTCCTTTGTCTGTAAGAGATATCAGTTTTCTTCTTTTATCAATGATATCTTTTTCAGTTTTTATATATCCATTATTATGTAATTGTTTTAAAAGTCCTGTCAGTGTTTGTTTATAAATAAACATAGTTTCACTTATAAATTTAGCCTCTACACCACCAGGGTACTCATATAACAAATCTAATATTTGTAATAAAGAATATGAAATACCTTTTTTCTGACACCATTCGTAATAAATTTTAGATTCTAATCTACCTAATAGAATATGTTCATTAAACTCTTTACTACTTCTCATAACATCACCCTTCCAAAAATAGTACGAGTTAATACTAATTTAGTACCAACTCGTACTATTATATCAACTTTTTATTATTTGTCAATTAAATTACTTACAATTTAATATTAAATATAAACTTTATACATTCAAATAATGTCTTTACCAAGTGATACTTATAGCTTTATATATTATATATAGAGAAAATCATAAGTCTTTCAATACTAGATAATTTACAAATTAAATTTTTACTAACTAAATTCAATTTGTCTTTTCCTATAGGTATATTATTATTTATATAAACTGTAAATACTTTTAGATTCTATTAATAAATTGTGATAATATAAAATTTGTCCGTTACTATTATCTATAGAATATATAGATGTCCTAATAAGATGTAGCTTCTTCATAGCTACATCTTTATTAATTTATTTTTATAGTAATAATTTTATTTGAATATATTTGATTTATTTATGAAAGTTAACCTTGATTTTAATTAAATAAAATCATATAATAATGTTTGGCAATTAACTAAGGACAGTTCGTAACCATCCTGTCCTAAAACAAAACTATGGAGGTATTATTATGAATAAAACAAAAAAAATTGCATTTTCAGCTCTTTTAGCAGCTATTTATGCAACACTTACTGTAGGTCTTAACTTTATGAGCTATGGGCCTATTCAATTTAGAATTGCAGAAGGATTAACAGTTTTGCCTTATTTCTCACCTTATGCAATTGTTGGACTTTTTTTAGGATGTGTATTATCTAATATAATAAGTCCTATGGGAATTCCTGATTTAATTTTTGGATCTATAGCAACTTTATTAGGTGCTTATTTAACCTACAAAATTGGAAAAAGTAATTTAAAACATAAAAAGTTACTTGCTCCATTACCACCAGTGTTAATTAATGCATTAATAATTGGAACTATGTTAAAAGTATTATACGTTCAAAATGTTCCATTAGTTTTAAATATGCTTTATGTAGGACTGGGACAACTTATATGTTGTTATGGTGTAGGTCTTCCTATAATGTCATTTATAGAGAAAAACTCTTATGTAAAAAAAGTTTTTTCAAATTAAAATATTAAAAATTATATTTTTATAAAATAGATGTTAAAATAAGGGAAAAAGTAGCAAGAATACCTTGCTACTTTTATTTATTGTTTAACTTCAAAAATACTTTACCATGTGAAAAACCACTTCATATCTCTAATGTATCTTTTTTCAATAATAACTACAATATTAACATCATGATCCATTTACTTTTCATAATGTTTCCACTCATTTTGTCTATCAACATAACTTTTATATTAAATGTATCATACAATATATAAAAAATGAGCTGTCGTTAGTAGATTTGTTATCTACTAATTCGACAGCTCCTTTTTTTATTTTATTTTAAAATTATTTATTTTTAATTGTATAGACACATTTCCATTGTATTCATTTATAGATGGTGTAAATATTAAGTCCATTTTCATTCCACAAGGATTTTCTAACATATATTCATAACTTTCACCATATGCTTCTTTCATTTCTTCTATAAACTCATCAACCTTATTAAAACAAATTCCATCTATGTATCTATTAGTACCATTTATTCTACATCTTAATTTTAATGTGTTTTTATTCTCACCTAGTATACTTATTTTTTCTACAGCTACATTTTTTTCAGCCAATACAGGACTTGCATTGCCTTTTCCAAAAGGTTCTAAAACTTTAATTTCATCTATTAATTTAAAGTCTATATTTTTAAATTCTAATCTTTCATCTATGCGTATCTTATATATTAAATCATCTTCTGTTAATGTACAACAATCATTAATATATTTTCTAAACTTATCTATATTTTCTTCCTTTATAGATAAACCTGCTGCCATTGGATGTCCACCAAATTTTTCTAAATACTCTTTGCATTTAATAAGTTCTTCAAACATATTAAATTCAGGTATAGAACGCGCTGAGCCTTTAGGCATTTCTTTACCTTTTGTTAAAACAATAGTAGGCAAGTTATACCTTTCTTTTATTCTTCCTGCTACTATTCCTGCTATACTTTCATGTATTTTCTCATTATAAACTACCAACACTTTATCATTTATAAGATTAGAACTTTCTATCATTTCTATTACTTCTTCAACTGCTTCATTTGTGAGTTCTTGTCTCTTTTTATTTAAATCAACTAAAGTGCTAGCAAGTTCTTTTGCTTTATTTTCATCCGCTGCTAAAAACAAATCTACTGATAAAAATGCAGTTTCAAGTCTACCTGTAGCATTAATGCATGGTCCTATTAAAAAACCTATATGATAAGATGAAACTTCACCTTTAATATTTAGAGCATCTTTTAGTGCACATATTCCTAAATTATCAGTATCTTTTAATCTATTTAATGCATTTTTTGCTATGACTCTATTTTCATCTACTAAATCAACAACATCACATATAGTTCCTATACCTGCTATTTCTATTAATTCATAAGCCTTTTTTTCAGATATATTCATTTTTCTATATAAACCTTCTGCAAATTTAAAGGCTATTCCAGCTCCACAAAGTTGCTTAAATGGATATTCACAGTCTTCTTGTTTAGGATTTATAACCACATCTGCATTTGGTGTTTTATAAATTCTTTCACCATTTTCTTGCTCTTCAAATGGTAATTCATGATGATCAGTAATAACTATTGTCATTCCAAGTTCTTTTGCTCTTTTAACTTGTTCTACAGCAGATATTCCATTGTCACAAGTTATTATAGTTCTATATCCTTCATCATACATTTTCTCAAGTCTAGACGTAGATAGACCATATCCTTCATTTTCCCTATCTGGTATATAGTAACTTGCTTCCGCATCACATGTAGTTAATGCCTTATATAAAATTACAGTGCTTGTAACTCCATCAGCATCATAATCGCCATATATCATTACTTTTTCATTTTGTAAAATGGCATTTTTTATTATTTCTGTTCCTTCATCCATCCCCCTCATTAAAAAAGGATCATATAAATTGTCTAACGATGGATTTATAAACTTCTTCATTTCATCTATAGTATTTATTTGTCTATTAATCATAATTTTTGCTATTAAAGGGTTTACCCCTACTTTTTTCCCAACTTCTCTTAGATTTGCATTAGTAGTTCTAAGCATCCACTTACTTCTCAATATACCACCACCTAAATTATCTATTTATAAATTAATCTTCGTATTTAAAAAACTCCGAATAAATCCGAAGCTATATCATCTAAATATAAATCTACAAACAAATCAATTTTAACACATTTGCTTTAAATATTATATAGCTTATATTTAAAAACTATTATCTAAAAATTACTTTCCTTAACATTCACTATAGGGTTCCAAGTTCAAATTCAAAATAACAAATTTATTCCTATCATTTATATTTGGAACTAAGTAAGAAGTAAGAGTGAAAAGTGAATAGTTATTTTAAATATTATTCATTTCATTCATAATATTTAAAATAGAAATATAAAACAAACAGGATATCACTACCCTGTTTGTTTATATTTATTTAATTATTTGTATGCTTGGATTTTTTAATACTTTATTCACTACATTTAAAATTTCTTCTTCTGTAACATTTTCTATATTAAATTCTTCAAAAAGAATATTACAATCACCATACATTAATTCATATGTTGCTATATTAAAACTCATTGTTATAGACTTTTCTAACCCTAATATTCTTTTAAGTTTACAAGTTTTTATTATGCTATTTATCTTTTCTTCATCAAATACATTGCTTATATTTTTAACTTTTTCTATTTCTTTGTTTATTATTTCTATTGCTGTATCTATATTTTCATGTGATGTTCCAAGATTTATAGTATATAACTTTATTCCTAACTCATTCTTTAATCTTGCATTAATGTCATAAACTAAGCCCTTCTTAGTTCTAACTTCATCATATAAAATGGAACTAGTTCCTTCACCAAAATATGAATTAAATATTCTAAGCAAAGCTATTTCTCTATTATTTAATTCATGTATTGGAAATACATATTGAATTTTACAAGAGTTTATGCCATCTTTGTTTTCAACAAATACACCACTTTTATTTTCTTCGTATAATGATACTTTCTTATCTATTTCATCATTTTTATTACTTTCAATATTAAAGTATTTTTTTATAATACTTACTACTTTATCAAAGTCTAAAGAAGAAACTACAGATATTGTCATATTTTCTGACTTATAATGTTTTTGATAAAAATCTTTTAAGTCTTTTATTGTAAAATTTTTAATACTGTTTTCATTTCCTATTATAAGCTCTTTTATCCTTCTATTATTAAATCCATTTAAAAATAGCTTATCTTCACAATACTGAGAAGTATCATCTTTCCATTCCTTAAGTTCTTCACATATAACTGAAATTTCTTCTTCAAAATTCTTTTCATCAAAATTTGGATTTAACACTATATCACTATATATATCAATTCCCTTTTCAAAGTCCTCGTTTAAACATGTACCATAATATACTACATAGGGATAATTAGTCATGGCATTATGAAATCCAAAAATATTATCACATTCTCTATTTATCTCTATTTCAGTTCTATTTTTTGTTCCTTTAAAGACCATATGTTCAACTGCATGACTTATTCCATATTCATTACTATCTTCTACTATTGCTCCAGCATTTACAGCTATAGTAAATGAAGTTATATTATTTTCATTTTTTTTATATATTATTTTTATACCATTATCCAATATAAATTTTTTCATTTTCCCCCCACTTTTCTTATATTAATTTACTCTCTTGTAACTACTTCTATTTCATCATCCATTAGTTGCATTATATTTTTTCCTCTTCCAGCTCTATTTTGAGATGATATTTCACTTATAAGAAGTTTTTTGTTTTTTCCACTTTTACTTACTAAATTAATATAAGTATTTATTTCATCTACACAAATTTCATCTTTATTAGAATTTTTTCTTTCTGAAACCACATCTACAAATTTAACTTTATCTTCATCTTTTAAACTAATTCCAGTAACTCCACTAGCATTTTTCCCCATAGGGTTTATGCTTTCTAAAGGAAATTTTATTGCCATAGCTTTTTTAGTGATTAATAAAACATCTGATTCGCTATCTTCCTTTATTACTTTTATCAATTTATCTTCACCTTTTATTTTATATCCTAAAATGTCTTTATACTCACCTTCAAATTCATTTGATAAAGTTCTTTTTATAAGTCCATTTTCTGTTATAAAATAAAAATTAAAATTATCGTAGTTTTTTAAAGATATTACTGATATTATATTATTTTCCTTAGAATAATCTTTTACAAAATCACCTAAAGAAAATACTTTCTTATTTTTATTTTGCAACATATATCCTTTAATTTTATATGCAATTCCATTTTCAGTAAAGATAAGTATATCTTCTACACTACTTGTTAAAACACAAATTTTATCTTGTGTAGTTCTTTGTGACGTTCTTATTGAATTCTTATCATTAACATTTATATAAAATTCTTTATAACTATAGGTATCTTTATAATCAATAGATATTATCTCATCATTAATTGGTAGTGAAGCTATTTCTATGCCTAATACATTTCTCTCCGTTGGTTCCATATTAGGTTCTTCAGCAGTAAAACATAAACCCTCTTTAGTAGTAATTTCTATAAACTGATTTTCTCTATCTTTAGGTACAATATCTACTTTTACTAACTTTTCGTCATTTCTTAATTTTAACGCTACTATTTTAGAATAATTAGTATCGAATTTGCTTATCTCAGTCTTTTTCATCATACCTAAGGATGTAAATAGTAAAACATCTCTAGGATTTGTAAAGTTTTCTAATACATATGTCTCTACAATTTCTTCTTTTGATAAATCTATATTTTTTATTATATTTTCTATTCTTTCGCCTTTTTCTTTCCACTTAAATTCTGGTATAGTATCTATTTTAAGTTGATACATATTTCCTTGAGAAGTAAAAATAAGCATTGTATTCTTAGTATTACCTTCTAAAAGATATTTATTGAAGTCGCCTTCTCTATACTCTATATCATTTACATCTTGCGATGTTCTTACAAAGGATTTTTGTGGTATTCTTTTTATAAAACCTTCATTTGAAATTGTTATAACTACATCTTCTTCAATAATAAGTTCTTCTATTTCAATTTTAGCTTCATTATCATTTTCTACTATGCTTGTTTTACGCCCATCATCGTATTTTTCTTTGATTCCTATTAATTCATTCTTTATAACCTTTAACAATTCTTTTTCATTACTTAATATTTTTCTTAACTTTCTCATCAAACTTTCTAATTCTTTATATTCTTTTTCAAAAGTTTTTATTTCAAGTCCAGTTAATCTATATAACATAAGTTCTAATATAGCTTCAGATTGAATTTCTGTAAATCCAAAGTTATTTATTAAGTTTATAGCTGCATCTTTCTTAGATTTTGAAGCTCTTATTGTTTTTATAACTTCATCCATAATACTTATTGCTTTTATAAAACCCTCAACTATATGAAATCTTCTTTCTGCTATTTCAAGTTCTCTTTTTGTTCTTCTAGTTACAACATCTTTTTGATGATTTATATAATGTCTTATTATAGCTTTTAAACTTAAAGTTTCAGGTTTTCCGTCAGCAAGTGCAACCATGTTAAAAGATAAGTTGCACTGTAATTCTGTCTTCTTAAATAAATATTTTTCAACTTTCTCCACAATTTCTAAGTTAGCATTTTTTTTAAACTCAATAACTGCTCTAGTTCCATTTCTATCTGACTCATCTCTTATATCTGATATTACATCTAATGCTTTTGAATGTTTTTTATCGCCAGTCATATCCGATATACTTTGAAGTATTTTAGATTTATTTTTTCTATATGGAAACTCAGTAATAACTATTGCCATTCTTCCATTTTCTAATGTCTCTATATTAGTTTTAGATCTTAGTGTTACCTTACCTTCTCCAGTTTCATAAGCTGTTAAAATAGCTTTTTTTCCTATAATTATTCCACCTGTAGGTAAATCCGGTCCTTTAATATAATCCATTAGTTCCTTAGTTGTTATATCATTGTTATCTATATAAGCTAAAGATCCATCTATAACTTCACCTAAATTATGAGGTGGTATATTTGTAGCAAGTCCAACTGCTATTCCAAATGTTCCGTTTACTAATAAATTAGGATATCTTGCTGGTAATACAGTAGGTTCTTTCTCTGTATCTGAATAGTTAAGCTGCATATCAACTACATCTTTTTCTATATCTCTTAACATTTCCATAGAAATATTTGAAAGTCTTGCCTCTGTATAACGCATTGCTGCAGCATTATCACCATCAATACTTCCCCAGTTACCATGTCCATCTATAAGTTGCATTCTTGTGGAGAAATTCTGTGCTAATATTACCATTGCATCATATACAGAAGTATCGCCATGTGGATGATATTTTCCAAGTATATCTCCAACAATTCTTGCAGATTTATAATATGGTTTATCTGGATATGCTTTTAACATATATGCTCCATAAAGTATTCTTCTATGAACAGGTTTTAAGCCATCTCTTACATCTGGAAGTGCTCTATCTTTAGAAACTTCTACAGCATATGGAAGATAATTTTCTGGCATAGCTTCATCTATAGGAGTATTTATAATATTATTATCTACAGGTATATTATTATCTATCTTTTTAGCCATATCTTAACACCTCCTAAAATTCTGCATATTTATACATATAATTTTTTCTTGGCTCTACCACATCACCCATTAAAAGTGAAATCATTTTTTCTGCTTTTGCTGCATCTTCTATTGTAACTCTTTGAAGTGTTCTTGTTTCAGGATTTAGTGTAGTATCCCACAATTGATCTGGATTCATTTCTCCAAGTCCTTTATACCTTTGAATTAATGCTCCTTTTCCTATTTCCTTTTTAGCTTTTTCTAGTTCATCATCACTATAAGCATATTTGCACACTTCTTTATTTTTAACGTTTTTATACACTTTATATAATGGTGGCAATGCTATATATAAGTGTCCATTTTGAATTAATGGTCTCATATATCTATAAATATATGTCATCCACAATGTTCTAATATGATATCCATCAACGTCAGCATCACTTAAAATTATTATTTTATTATATCTTAATTGTTCTTCATTGTAATTATCTAATATCCCTGTTCCTATTGCTGTATTAAACAATTTAAGTTCTTCACTAGCTATTACATTTTCTAACTTTTGTTTTTCCGTATTCATTATTTTACCTTTTGAAGGCATTATGCTCTGAAATCTTCTATCTCTAGCTTGTTTTGCACTTCCACCAGCTGAATCTCCCTCAACAACAATAAATTCAGTTACATCTTTATTTTTCAATGTACATACTGCAATTTTACCTGCAAGTGGTGATGTTCCATTTCCTATCTTTTTTTTCTCTGCTTCATTAATTTTTTTTATCTTTTCTCTACGTTGAGAAGCATATATTGCATTATTTATTATAATTGTAGCTATTTCTTTATTATCTTCTATCCATTCACCAATTTTTTGATAGCAAAGTTCATTCATCATTGAATATGCTTCTACATTTCCAAGTTTAGTTTTTGTTTGACCTTCAAATATAGGATTACTTACTTTTATTCTAACAATAGCAGTCATTCCTTCTCTAAGATCATCGCCTTCAAACTCTTTTTCCTTTTCCTTTAAAAGGTTAAGTTTTTTAGTCCATTCTTTAAATATTCTAGTCATTCCAGTTTTAAAACCTGTTTCATGTGTTCCAGCTTCTGTTGTTGGAATATTATTTACATAACTCGCTATATATTCTGTACTTGAATCTGTAAATTGAATGCATACTTCTCCCTCTAAATTAAGTCCATTTATAGATTTTTCTCCACTAAAAAAAATAGGTTCTTTGTGAAGTATAGTCTTGCTTTCATTTAAATAATCAATAAAATCTAAAAGTCCTCTATCTGAATGATATACCTTTTCTTCAACTTCTTCTTTTCTTTCATCTCTTAAAACTAAAGTTATTCCTTTATTTTGAAATGCAAGTTCTTGAAGTCTCTCATCAATTATATCAAACTTAAAATCTATATTACCAAAAACTTCCTTATCAGCCATAAAAGTGACTTTTGTTCCACTTTTTTTAGTTGTTCCAATTTCTTCAAGTCCAGTAACTGGAGTACCTGGCATTTTCTTTTTTAAATCTTTGTCATAGGCATATTCAAATCTTTGTTTAAATATTTTTCCCTTTTGCTTAACTTCAACCTCAAGCCAAGAAGATAGTGCATTAACAACTGCTGCACCTACACCATGAAGTCCTCCTGACGTTTTATAGTTTGAATTATTAAATTTTCCACCTGTGTGTAGCTCTGTATAAACCATCTCTACTCCAGATTTCTTTTTTATAGGATGTATTCCTGTTGGAATTCCTCTTCCATTATCTATAATTGTTACACTTTTATCTTTATTTAAAATAACCTCTGCTTTATCACCATATCCATTAGCAACTTCATCTATAGCATTATCTAATATTTCCCAAATGCAATGATGTAAGCCCTTTGTTCCAGTAGTTCCAATATACATTCCTGGTCTAACTCTAACAGGCTCTAATTTTTCCAAAGAGGTTAAGTCGGTAACTTCATAGCTATTAGTTTCTTTCATTCTTTTACCTCCCAGTACATATAAAAGTAAGAAAAGAAAAAATCAAAATGCTCTATCGCATAATGATTATTTTCTATTTAATTTACATATTTACTTTTAAAATATATTATCTATCTCTTCATTTTTCAAATAACTATCTATAAATTGTTCTAATTCTTTTGATGCATCTTCAATTGTTTCAACTATAATATTTTTTTCGTATTTATATGTATTTGCACTATGCATATACATTGGATCATAATATTTAATCATAAGTTCTTTTACAACTTCTTCATAATCATTATTCATCACTCGAGTACAATAATCCTCTAATGTTTCTTTACTTAAAATTTTATTAATTCTTATTAATGAATTACATATTTCTTCATTAGATTTAACACTTTTTGTGTATTCATTAATTATAAGATTAGCTCTAAAGTTAATATCAGCATCAACAAATATATGTATACCATCTTTCATTTTATTATGTATGTATTCCGGAATTATTACTCTTCCAATTCTTTTGCTTTCTGCTTCTATAAAAATATAATTTGTTTTTCTGCTTTTTAGCTCACTAAAAATCAAACTTTCAAATTTTTTCTGAGAATTTACTTCTCCAAGACCTACCGCACCTAAAATTGAACCTCTATGATTTGCAAATCCTTCTAAATCTAAAGTATCATATCCATCTATTTTAAGCTTTTTTAAAATTTCAGTTTTTCCTACACCTGTATTTCCATGAAGTACAACATATGTAATATCTTCATTAATCTTAGGAAGTACTTCTCTAATATATTCTCTATATCCTTTATATCCACCTTTTATTCTTTCTACTCTCATACCTAAAGAATGTAATAATGAAGCTAACGATCCACTTCTCATACCGCCTCTTGCACAAAACAATACTATCTTACCATATTTTTTCTCAAGTTCTAAAAAATCATTGTATATCTTAGGTAATCTCTTAGAAACAATTTCTATACCTACCTTTTTAGCTTTTTCTGTAGATTCTTGCTTATATATAGTACCTACTAACGCTCTTTCTTCATCACTGAATAATGGTATATTTATGGCTCCTGGTATAGTATATTCATCATATTCTTTAGGACTTCTTACATCTACTAAAATGTAATTTCCTTTAAGATCCTCATATTTTATTGTATTAAACATTAATTCCTCCAACTCTTCAATTCACAGTTCACAATTCACAAATTTTGCTTTTTATAAATTAGTTTTTATGTATTTATATATTAATTAAATAATGTTTCTTTGTTTAAAACTTATACTTTTATTTAGTAATTTAATTATTTTAATGTTCCATTTATAAAATTTAGAATAAATAATTTTAAAAATCAAATTGGATATTCTATAGGTTTGTAAAATATAAATTTACTTTATTTATATGTGCTTATGCATTATGAATTATGAATTGAATTAACTATTCTTTTCAAATTTATATTTTAATAGTTAATATATGAAAATGTCAATAAGCTAACTATTAGTACACTTATTTATAAAAATTTAAATTTTATTTGTTCAGATTAATTTTTAAGTATAACATTTACATAGTTATATTTTTATCCACTACCTTTAAACATTATACAATATCAATTATTATATAGTATATTTTAGTAAATATATACACATATTTAAAAGTTTATATACTTCAAAACAAATAGACAATGATAATATCATTGTCTAAAATTTAATCATATATAGGTTGTTGATTATTCATTGACCATCCATCACTTCTCACATCTAGAATATCTACATATTCTTCTTTTTCTTCTATATACTTAAGTTTTTTTATAATGCCTATAGGTTCTTTTAATGAAATCACATCATTTTTTTCATTTAAAACCCAAAGTACTTTATATCCTTTAGGTTTAACAGCTAAAGTTTCTTCTCCTTTTCCATCTGTAAAATATATTACTACATTAGGATTTATCTCATTTGCTCTTTTAAATATTGGTGAAAATTTTGTTCCACCTCTAGTGTTTAGTCTTTTTCTTATATCCTTTAAATTACTTATTTTATATTCTCTTCTTATTTCTGTATCACATTCTAATATAATTATTTCATAGTTATAATTTTTAACTATATTTATTATTTCTTTTACAGCTAAATTATATTCATCATCACTTATACTCCCACTTATGTCTATGGCTACTAATACTTTAGCAATTTTTTTTGATAATTCTCCTCTTAAATCAACTCTATCTGGTTGACGCCTATTTCTTCTCATTATAGTTTTATTCTTTCCACATTGAATAGTTCCCATAATTCTTTTTAAAACAAGATTCCATGATATTTCACTCTTAGTATTTTTTAAATTTTTTAACGCATTTTCAACATATATTGGTATATCACCCTTTTGAGAAAATTCTATTGATTTTCTTGTTACATCTTTTATTATATTTTCATCTATCTCAATATTACTATTCCAAATATCATGAGTTTTTGATATATCATATTCTTTCTCTAACTCATTTTCCTTTGAATCATCTTCTTCTGCCTCTTCATTAACATCCATCAAGTTCAATTCTTCTTGAATCTTTTGTACATAATATTCCATAGATTGATATGGCTCTAAACTTAAGTTATATTTTAAATTAACAGTTTCTAATGTAATTGCATATGGTGGTAAATAGTCTATATACTGATTAACTACAATATCCATAGCCATATTTAAAGCCAAAGTGCTATACTTATTAATTAACTCTTTTTTTCTTATAAGATGTAAATATATTATATGATGTATTTCATGCTTAATGGTACCTTGCATTTGTTCAAGTGTAAGGTTTAAAAATAATATAGGATTGAAATATATTATATATTTTGAAAAGTCTATATCTACACCAGTAGGACTAGCCATATCATATTTTATTTTTCTTTTCATTTGTATCAAAAAATGACCATAAAAGTTATTTTTATTTTGAAGAAGCGATAATGTTATTTTATCAATAAACTTTAGAAACTCCTTCTCAAACTCTCTTGGAATATCATCTATATTATTTATATTACATATTAAGTTATATAAATAATCTCTATTAGAATAAAATTTATCCACTTTAAATCACCCTAACTTACTATCTCATTATATGAATCAAAATACATTTCAATAAATTCATCATTTTCTATAAGTACCTTATAAAAATTAGAATAACTTTGTTTTATTTCTTGCATTACACCTATTTTTAGATCTAATGGATAAAGATTTAAAAATTCAACAAATCTATTTATCTCATTTTCTGAAAAATTATTATCTAATACTTTTAAAATATTTTTTGCACTTAAATAAAGTCTAGTATGTGGTTCATTTTGAACTCTTGCTTTTAAATTATTTGATATTTTATCATCATTAAATATATCTTTATAATTAATTAAAGGATTTGTACCCTCTTCAATAAATGCCATAAATTCACTTGCAATTCTATTTCCTAAATTACCCTTTAGAACGTTTAAAAACACTTTTTTAGATATTTCTCCTTTGGATTCCTTATAAATTTTATAACATTTTGAAACTCTTTCAAAACTTCTTGGTGTAGATTGTATATTTTCTTCATCATCATGACTGCTTAAATAATTCGGAAATGTTGAAATAAATTCTATTACAGAATCTTCTATTTCATTGCTACTAGCCCACCTAATCCAGTTATTAGCATCACTTTCCATATATAGCCAAACAAATCTATCTTCTTGTGCTGGATCCATATCTACAACTTGATAATCAAAATCTCCACCATACTTACTAGATGGATTCATTGCAGCTAATATCTTAACACTTGAATTAAGATGATAACCATTTATCTCTCTATTTAGTATCAAATTCATAAGTTCTTGCTGAACTGTATGTTCACATCTATTAATTTCATCTATGAATAACAACACATCTTGTCCACTCAAAGTTAAATTTTCTATTTCCTGTAATTTAGTATGCACTGCATATACAGTTCTTTTTTTTGTCTTTTTTTGTTCATTTTCTATATAAGTATAGTCTTCAATAGATGGTAATCCACCTATTTCACCTTCTTTAAGTAAATTACCATCTATAACCACTAATCTCCAATCATTTTTAATTGACAACTCTTTTGCTAATGCAGTTTTACCTATACCACTCTCCCCTACAATTAGTGGTACTTCATTACTTTTTATAACTAATTCAGCACTTAACAATGTATCTTTAAAATTCATATACTCCACCCTTTCTTTTGTTTAAAAACTAAATTTTAAAATTTTAACATTTCATCTACAGCAATAGATTTTGCTCTTTTGCTTCCATACTTATGGATAAATAAAATTTTATCCATAGATATATTATCATTACTTTTATCTATTACATCGCAATTTATAAAATCTCTTATATATTTTTCGCTCACTATTTCTTCTGAAATAACTTCTTTTATTGCATTTTCTATGTTTAACCCCTCTATATTAATGTACTTTATAGATAATATATTTCTTTTTAAAAATTCTATCTTTTTATCATTATTTATATTTCTTATAAATTTAATTGCTGCTTCATTTCTTTCAACTGCAAAACATTCAGCAGCAAATGTAGGTTTTTCTATGTATCTTATAGCATCATAATTTTTCTCTATAGCCAACATTTGAATTTCTTCACTTGGATTTTTTATATATTTTATAGAGTCATAATCCTTTTCAATTGCTAATCTTTGTGTTTCTATTTTAGGATTATTTATATATTGTATTGACCATCCTTTTTGATTTATTCCTTCTATTATTAAACTTTCTTCTGGATTCTTTATAAATTTCAACGTATTCCAAGCTGCTTTAACTACATATTCTTTAATTTCATAAGTTGGATTTTCAATATATTCGATTGCCCAAATATTACTTTTAACTGCAACTAAATTCATTTCTTCACTTGGATTTTTTATATATCTAATAACTGTTCCATTTCCTTGTAAAGCTGCTAATTTCATTTCATTAGTTGGATTTTCTATTTTTTTTATAAGTATTGGATTACTTTTTAACATATTTATTTTTTCAGATTCATTCATAAAATTACCCCTTATTAATAATTGTTATTACTTAATTATAATTATATACCTTTTATTATTTTTGTCTATCCCCTTATATTTTACTACTATACCTATTATTAAGACAAAAAATCCATAAAATTTTAGCTATTATAATCTTCTTATAAAAGCTAAAATTTTATAGATGCTAACCTTTACATTTTTTTGTTTTTTTATTAATTCATTTTATAGAAAACTTTCATTATATTATCTTTATCTGGAACATTATTTTTAAAGAATTCCATTACATTAAAGTCTATATCATATTTTAAATTCTTAAATATTATATCAACCACGCCATTATCATAAAAATCCATTTCAGCAAAACTTACAAATCCGTCTCTTGAACAGCCTATTGAACCAGGGTTTAACACTGGTTTTCCTATCCAGTGCTTTACAAGTGTTTGACAATGACTATGTCCTATTATCACATAATCACACAAATCTCCATAATCTTTAGTAAATTCATCCAAAGTTGCTTCTTTATATAATACTGGAAGTTCATTCATACTATCTATCCTAGAATGTACCATAAGTATTTTCTTATTCTTTATTTCAACGATTCTCTCTGTTGGAACTGTTTTTAATTTTTGAATTCTCTCTTCACCTAAAATATTTATATTCCACTGTTGATGTTCCTTTTCTCCTTCTGTAAATTCTTCACAATCACCTGTTATTAATGAGTAATCAGTATTTCCTAAAATATTTATAAACCTCTTATCATTCATAACAATATCAAAAACTTCAACTGGATTAGGTCCTTCTTGAACAAAGTCTCCTAGGTTTAAAATTTTTTCTACATTTTTTTCTTCTGCATATTTTAAAAAAGTATTAAATGCATGTATATTGCTATGAATATCAGCAATAACTAGTATTGTTTCCTTCCCCATAGTCCAACTCTCCTTCATTCCGAAAATCAATTCATTATTTTCTAAATTTTCTTAATTATTTGTTATTTCTATTATATCATCTTATTCTATTTACACAACTTTCCTTAAAAAGTTGTTCAAATTCACATTATCCTAACAATTATTTTATCCTTTATATGGGCTAAATATACTTTATAGAGTTTAAATCATTTATTTTTTAATATTTGAACTTATATTATCATTTAAATTTTTAATAATAAATGTTAAAATATTCTTATCTTATAAATTTTACCTATTATTGCTAGATTTTCTATTTATCTTATAAATATATAGGGGTCCATATTCATCTTTAAATTTATTAGCTTCAAAACTTGGACACTCTCAAGAGTTAGACTAGCTCAAAATCATTTTAGAATGAATAAAAATGATTTTTAATTAGATAAGTCTAACCATTATAATGGTGATTTGAATTTTCAGTTATGTCTATAAGCATTGTTAATTATTAATTAGTTTTAAATGTGAAAATTTTTATGCTTTAGTCTCATTAGTAATGATATGTACATTCTAAAATTAACATTAAGTTCATGATAATAGGTTTTTATCTATATATTCAATAACTTTGATTATTTTACAATATATTAAGGGGGAATTTTATGTATTTATTTTGTGAAAGTAATAGGTTATATTTAAGACCTGTTACACTTAAAGATTCTAATTTTATATATAATATTAAAAGTAATGAACTTATTAAAAATTTTTCTATAGTGAATTCTTTTGATGACATTTCTAATCATACTGAAATACAAGATATAAAAAATACTATTAAAAACAATAATGAAATATACCTTATATTAACCTTAAAAGAAGATAACTCTAGCATTGGTTTTATAAGAAGTAAATTTTTAAATAAGAAAAGAAATATTGTAAATTTAGAATTTGCTTTAAACAATGGTAAAAGAAATGGTTACATGAAGGAAGCTTTGAATATTTTTATTGAAAAACTTTTTTCAATAGGAGTTGAAAGAATTGAAATCTCTATATTAGATAATAATAAAATTGCTTATTCTTTGCTTACATCTTTAAATTTTAAATTAGAAGGCACTAAGAGAAAAGCTTATTATACATCATCTAAATGCCATGATGTATTAATATTATCATTATTAAAACAAGAATAAATATCTGAATTTTCAAAACAAGCTTAAATTATAAAAGAGTTATTAAAATAATATTACTGAATCATCATTAGGTGTTATATTTTCTAAAAAAATTGGCAATCTTAATTGATGGATATGTATAATATTATTAAATTTATTGTTTATATGTTTCATAAATAATATTATGCACAAAATGACCAAATTCATTTTTTGAATTTGGTCATTTTATTTTTAGAGCTAATTATTTAATTTTTATATAGCCCCTTATATAATTATTTATTTTTTTCATTTTCTATAAATTCATCTACATATAAAACTTCTACAGTTTTAGACCAATTTAACACTGTTCCCACTAAATCTTTAATATCTAAATCTTCCATATCATATATTTCACTATTATTTATTGTGCCAGTTGCATCTTCTATGAACGTAACTTTATATCCTCTTTCAAATGCTACTATAGCTGTAAACATACAGCAAAACTCTGTATTGAAGCCTACTATTACAACTTCATCAACATTACTTTCTTTTAATATATTATCTAAGTTTGTTTTATAAAAAGCACTTGGAGTTGTTTTCTCAATAATTTCATCATAATCCTCAGCGAATTCTTCATGTATCTCAGAACGATTACTGCTTTCATTTAAAGGACTATCATTGTCTGCTTCTATATGCCTTACAAAAATAACTTTATCATTTTTACTTTTGCATATATCTATGACTTTTTTTATATTATCCTTTTCTTCCTTGAAATTTTTTTGACTTAAGATATGTTTTTGCATATCTAATACTATTAATGCTCTCATAATATTATTCACCTCATAATTATGCTTATATATTAAATGTAATTATAATTTATAATTATCACTTTATATATCATCAGTATTTATAAATATTTTTCTTTTTTTGTATATTATAATTAATGTTATTACTGCAATTAATATTAAGTATTCTTCTACAAAAGCTATGTTCTTTATACTTCCTATTTGATATAATGCAACTACAAAGTCAACTGCAGCATGTAATAAAATTCCTAAGAAAAAATATATTCTTTTTCGTTCTTTTATACTATAGAAAATAAGCATTGACAATCCTATTTGGATTATTATAGTGCACACTCTTTCAATTCCAGCTATTCCCCACGTATAAGATGGTGCATTAATTAACTGAGTTTTTACTAAAGTTAAACTTGACTTTAAAGTTCCACTAGCAGCATTTATTAAATTGTCAAAAGTTCCGTTGTTTATTTGAATTACTGCAATAATATTATTAAAATACATAACTCCAGCTACTAGAACTGCTTCTATTCCTCCATGCCCAATACCATATGCTACTGAATTTTTGTATGATTTATTTTTCTTTAATATCCATCTAAAACTTATATATCTTGCACTTTCTTCAAATATACCTGCCATAAGTCCAGCATAAATCATATAGAAAATAGGATTAGTTAAAATTTGTGAAGTTTTTTCATTTTGATATAAAAAATAATGATGTAGTGGTGCTTCTAAAAGTTGTGTAGATACAATAAATGCTATAATTCCTACAAATGCATATTTCAAATCAATTTTATACTTTCTTTTACCGTATATAATAAGAATTATTGGCATTATAGCACTTAATACAAATGTAATAACAATAAATATAATAGAATCAATACCTACCATATCCTTCTCCTTTTATGAAATTTTATAAAATATAGGGTTCCAAGTTCAAATTTAAAATAACATCCTTATCAAATAATACTAGTGATATTATAGTTTATTACTATATTTATATTTGGAACCAAGTAAAAAGTTAAAGTTATGGTATATATTACTCACTTTGTTCCTAATATCTAAAAATAGAAGTATATAAAAACTAGTTTTTATATGGTGTTTAAATAATTTACTTTGAAATTTATTATACAAATTGATTAAAAAATTGATACTTCAATTTTATCCTTCATTATTAACTGCTCATCGTTAATAGTTAATTTTTGTATAATAGTTTAAATCTTTTTTTCCAATTGAAATAAGAATAATTACATTTTTCATATTGGATTCCTATATAAATGATTAATTTATTATTTGAATATTTTACATACTTTCTATACATTATATTATTTATAATATTTATTGTCTATATTTTTAAATTATAATTAACTTAATTTTATAATATTCAAAAGTTTAATTTTAAATTTAATTAAACTTTTGTATAACTACATATTTATTTAAATACTTATACAAAACTAAATTATAAATTTTGTATATAATAAAAATAGCAAGTATAATACTTGCTATTTTTATTATTTTATTAATTAATTTCTTTCTCTTCATTATATCTATTTATTAATTTCTTTTCTGTTAAATTTATAAACTCATTTTCATCTATATCTTGTATAGTTTTAAATTTATATCCATTTTTCTTTAAATCTTTTATTATACTTGGAAGAGCTTTTGGTGTGGTACTGTTTGAAGCTCCATCATGCATTAAAATTACAATTCTTTCTTTATCTAAATTTTTCTTACTCATTTCTTTCCTATAATTACACAGTAATCTTTCCACTGGAATATTTATGCCCATTGCATCTTCAATTGATACATTCCAATCCACATAATTTATTTTTCTATTATTCAGTTCATCTCTTATTGATTTTAAAACTACTTTGCTCGGAACACCTGTACTTGAACCTCCAGGCATCCTCATAAAATTACAAGGTTCCTTTTCTAATAATTCTTTTAACTTACTATATGCAGCATCATAATCTTTAAAATAAATTTCTTTACTTCTATAATTTTCATTTTTATGAGTATTGGTATGTACACATATAGAATTTCCATTTTCTTCTACTTTCTTTAATATTTCTTTGTTTGTATTTGCAAGTTCTCCTATAACAAAAAATGTGGCCTTAACATCTTCTTCTTCTAATATTTTTAAAATTTCCAATGTATTTTCAGTTGGTCCATCATCAAAAGTTAAGTATACTATTTTATTATCCTCATTGTTTTCTTTAATATCATCCATATACCCTAAAACACTAAATGAAGTTAAAATCATAATTGCACAAATACAAAAACTTATAATTGCTTTACTCTTTTTCAAATTTATTCATCTTCTTTCTTTTTCAAATTCTCATATATTTATAACTATATTATCTTCTTATTTAAAATTAATATTCTTACACATTAGAAGGTTATTTATTACTGAGTTTATAATTATTTAAATATATTTGTTTTTTATTTTCCAATATTGTGTTGACTTTTCAAAATTTTCTTATATAATTAAATCATAAACTAAATATTAAATTCTTATTTTGAGTGATTGAGGGATCTGGCCCTATGAAATCCGGCAACCAGCATTTTGCATTGGTGCTAATTCCAGCGGTTTTTACCGAAAGATAAGAGAAGTTATCTATCCTCTTATTTTTCAAGAGGTTTTTTTATATTTAAAATAAAAACTTAATATATTCTTATCCAGAGTGGCAGAGGGACTGGCCCTATGAAGCCCAGCAACCAGCATTTTGCATTGGTGCTAATTCCAGCGGTTTTTTACCGAAAGATAAGAGAAAAATCCCCTCTTGTCTTTCAAGAGGGGATTTTTTATATTATGTGATAAAAACTATTTATTATTAAATTCTAACTTTTTATGTAATATATATATTGCTTTATTTAATTAATTCACTGAAAGGAAGCGATTTTTAATATGATAACCATTAAAAATTTAACTAAAATATATAATTCTAAGAATTCTAATGTTATAGCTGTTGACAATTTAAATTTAAAAGTAAATGAAGGTGATATTTATGGAATAATTGGACTTAGTGGTGCTGGCAAATCTTCCTTATTAAGATGTATAAATCTTCTTGAAAAGCCTACTAAAGGTGAAGTTTTACTAGATAATTTAACAATTAATAGTACAACTCATAACATTATAGATATTACAAAGTTATCATCTAACAAATTAAGAGAAGTAAGAAAACAAATAGGTATTATATTTCAACACTTTAATTTGCTAATGAATTCTACTGTATATGATAATGTTGCATTTCCACTAAAACTTAATAAAGTTCCTAAACCATATATTGATAAAAAAGTTAATGAACTTTTAGAATTAGTAGATTTAAAAGATAAGAAATACTCTTACCCATCCCAATTATCTGGTGGTCAAAAGCAAAGAGTAGGCATAGCTAGATGTCTTAGTACTAATCCTAAAATAATTTTGTGTGATGAGGCAACATCAGCGTTAGATCCAAGTACTACAGATTCCATATTAAATTTACTTAAATTAATAAATAAGAAATTTAATATAACTATAGTTTTAATTACCCATGAAATGGATGTAATTAAAAAGATTTGTAATAAAGTTGCTGTTATGCAAGATGGCAAAATAGTTGAAGAAGGATTAGTTTTAGATGTATTTTCAAATCCTAAAACTGAAATTTCTAATTCTTTTTTTGATAAGAATTTAAGTATTCCTAATAGTCTTAAAGATAAATTTTATCCAAACATAATGCTTAAGTTAACTTTTAAAGGAATTAGCGCAACTTCTCCTGTTATTCATGAGCTTTCAAAAAAATTCGAAGTAGAGTTCAATATTATCTGTGGTTGTATAGATGTAATTCAAGAAACTCAAGTTGGAAGTCTTATAATAACACTTAATAATGATTTAGATACTATTAATTCTATTACTAAGTTTTTAAAATCTATGCAAGTTGAAGTAGAGGTGATTAATTTTGACTGAACTATTTAATATATTAAATTCTACAATTAAGCCATTATTGCAAACTATTTATATGGTTTCATTTTCTACTATTATCTCATTAATTATTGGTGTACCAATAGGAATAATACTTACTATTACTTCTAAAGGACACATTAGTGAAAATAGTAAGCTATATTCTTTTTTAAGTACTATTGTAAATATACTTAGGTCTATACCTTTTATTATTTTAATAGTTGCATTGTTCCCTATTTCTAAATTTATAATTGGCACAACTATAGGTACTACAGCATCAATTGTTCCTTTATCTATAGCTAGCGCACCTTTTGTTGCTAGAATTATTGAATCTTCATTAAGAGAAATCCCCTTTGGCATAATTGAAGCTTCTTTAGCTTGTGGTGCTACTAAATCTCAAATTATATTTAAAGTTCTTATACCAGAAGCTTTTCCTTCTCTTATATCAAATATAACACTTACCATAATAAATATTATTGGTTATTCTGCCATGGCTGGTGCTGTAGGTGGTGAAGGTATTGGAGACTATGCTATTCGTGAAGGATATATGCGCTATAACAATAAAATTATATTAGCAACTATTGTGATTTTAATATTGCTAGTACAATTAATTCAAATCACTGGTAATCATATTGCAAAAAAATCGAATAAAAAAATATTATAAATTGCGGAGGTAACATTTATGAAAAAATCTTATTTTAAATTTATTTCTATAGCTATGATTTCAATTCTACTACTAGGTTGTGCATCTACATCAGATAATTCAAAAGAAAAATCTGATGCTAAGACATTAATTATTGGAGCATCTCCAACTCCTCATGGAGAAATTTTAAATTTTGCTAAGGAAAACTTAAAATCTAAAGGTATTGATATACAAGTAAAGATATTTACTGATTATGTAATACCAAATAAATCTTTAGCTTCTGGTGAATTAGATGCAAATTATTTTCAACATGTTCCTTACATGGAAGATTTTAATAAGAAGAATAATGCAAGTATAGTTTCTGTTGGTGGTATTCATGCTGAGCCTTTAGCTGCATATTCAAATAAAATAAAAAAAATTGATGAATTAAAAAGTGGTGATATTATTGCAATTCCCAATGATAATTCAAACGGAACTAGAGCTTTAAAATTGTTAGAAAAAAATAACTTAATAACTTTAAAAAATTCAAATTCTGATATTCAAACAGAAAAAGATATAGAAAAAAATCCCAAAAACTTTAAAATCAAAACTGTTGAAGCTGCACAATTGCCTAGATTATTAGATGAAGTATCCTTGGCCATAATAAATGGAAATTATGCTTTAGAGTCAAAGCTAGATACAAATAATGTTTTATTTCTTGAAGAAATATCTGATATAGAAAAACATGTAAATATAATCGCTACTCGTGAAGATAATAAAGATAATGAAACACTCAAAGAACTTGTTGATTTTTTAAAAAGTGATGAAACTAAAAATTTTATTAGAGAAAGATATGGTAAAGCAGTTATACCTAGTAATTAATTAAGTTTCTATAAAAAAATATGAACTAATACAAATTAGTTCATATTTTTTATACTTTATTAAATTTTATTTAGCACTTTTACCTAATTTTTTAGATTCATTTGAAACCCCTATTTCATTAGAAGTTTCCATTTTCATTTTTTCTAATTCCTTTTTAGTTTTTTGACCTGCCTTTTTATTGTCTTTACTATTTTTATTATTTTTATGTGACATTTTAACTACTCCTTTAATAATAAATTTTTCAATATTTATCATTTGTATTTAGCTGAAAATTATACATCTTCTGATTTTTCCCTTTTTTGAATCTTTTTATTTTTGTTTTAGTTTGTATTATAATCTATTTACTAATGAAAATTTAACATAAGATAATTATTATAAATACTTAGGAAAAGGTGATTGAGATGGTAAAATTAATTGCTAGTGATATGGATGGTACTTTATTGGATTCAAATGGAATATTACATGAAGATTTCTATGAAACTCTAAGTAAATTAAAGGATAAAAACATAACATTTGTAGCTGCTTCTGGAAGACAATATCAAAATTTACTAAAAACATTTGATAAAGTTAAATATGACATTATATTTGCGGCGGAAAATGGTACATACATTATGCAAAATGGTAAAGAGTTATATTCTAATTGTATTGCTAATGATATTCTTAATGAGCTATGCTGTCTTGGTAGATCTTTGGATAACTGTTATGTTTTACTTTGTGGTAAAAAAGCTGCTTATTTAGAAACTAATGAAAAATTTGTTCATGATGAAGTAAAAAAATACTTTGAAAAAGTTGAAGTTGTCTCTGATTTTTCTTTAATTGATGATGAAATTCTAAAATTTACTTTATGTGATTTTGATGGTGCAAATAATAATTCTTACAATATCTTTAACAAAATCTATGGTGAACAATTTAAAGTTGTCACTTCAGGAGATATTTGGCTTGATATTATGAATAAAGATGCTAATAAGGGTGTTGCAATTAAATTTCTTCAAAACAAATTAAATATATCTTTTGATGAAACAATGTCTTTTGGTGATTACTATAACGATCTTGAAATGCTTAAGTGCTCTAAATATAGCTATGCCATGGGAAATGCTGTAGATGCAGTAAAAAGAGTAAGTAATTATCTAGCTGATACAAATGAAAATTATGGAGTTATTAAAGCTATAAATGAAAATGTAATATAAAATAGGAATAACATGTAATTTTACTAGTATCCTTTGATAACGCTATTACTCGGAACCCTATAGATGTAATAAGTGAAACTGCTGATAACAGTAATTTCACTTGTTTTTTTATAATTTGATATATATTTAATTAATAGTATTAATATTATATATTTTTTAATAATTCATATGTATAATTATATATATATTATCAATATTGTTTAGGCATATTCAAAAATTAATGAAGCAATTTAATGATTAATATTGTGAAGGACTTCATTAAAATAGCGCATTAATAATCATAATATTAATATTATTCTTTCATTAACTTGGTCCATTATTTTCTTATATATGCCCCAGGAGGTATTCAATGTTAAATTTTAGTTTTAAAAATCCAACTAATTTAGTTTTTGGTAAAAATACTATTTCTTCCATAGGTAACTATGTAAAAGAGTATAATTTAAAAAAAGTTTTGTTATTATACGGAAAAGGTTCTATATTTAATAATGGTGTTTATGATGATGTTACTAGTTCATTAAAGAAAAACCATATTGAATTTGTTGAATTATCTGGTGTAAAACCCAATCCTCTACTTAGTAAAGTAAAAGAAGGCATCAATCTAGTAAAAGAACATTCACTAGATGCTATAATTGCTGTAGGTGGCGGTAGTGTTATAGATTCTGGAAAAGCAATTTCTGCTGGTTCTTGTTATGATGGAGATGTTTGGGATTTGTTTGAAAATAATATTAAACTAACATCTGCCTTACCACTATTTACTGTTCTTACCCTATCTGCTACTGGTTCTGAAATGAATTGTGGCGGAGTAATAACTAATGAAAAGGAAAATAAAAAATGGTCTTTTGGATCACCACTACTTTATCCTAAAGTATCTATATTAGATCCTACAATTCAAAGTTCACTTCCAGTGAATCAAACTATTAATGGAGCTATTGATACAATAACTCATGTATTTGAAGCTTATTTTGGTGGAACTAAAAATACAGATATGTCAGATGAACTTTCAGAAGGCATTATTAGAACAGTTATACATCATTCTAAAATTTTACTTCAAAATCCAACTAACTACGAATCTAGATGTGAACTTGCATTTGCAGCAACTCTTGCATTAAATGGATTAAATGGACTTGGAAGAAAAGGTGATTGGGCTTCACATAATATAGAACATTCGTTAAGCGTTCTTAATGATGTTTCTCATGGTACTGGTCTTGCAATAATTATGCCTGCTTGGATGAAATATGTTTATAAAGAAGATATAGATAAGTTTGCTAAAATGGGGAGAAATATTTTTTCTATAACTGAAGGTAGTACTGAAGAAATTGCACTTAAATCTATTGATGCCCTAAAAAATTATTATAGCGAATTAGGTGCACCTACTACATTAAAGGCTATTAATGTGTCACATAAAGACTTAGACTTCATAGCTGACAATGCATCAATGCTTGCACCACTTGGTACATTTAAAAAATTATATAGAGAAGATATTTATAATATACTAGAAATTGCATTTGAATAATACTTATAAAACAAATAGGATTAGCTGATTATAAGCAGTTAATCCTATTTTAATATATGTTTATTTTATTATATCTCCATCCCACTTTATCATACCTTCATGCATATGATAGACATTTTTAAATTCATTGTTCGCTAAAATTTCTGATGCTTTAGTGCTTCTTTTACCACTTCTACAATATACAAGAACATTTTTGTCTTTATATTCTTCTATCTCACTTAATCTATTTTCTAATTCTGAATCTGGTATTACTTTAGCATCTTTTATATGTCCTTCTTTAAACTCATCTTCTCCCCTAACATCTAAAATCAGCTGAAACTTACCTTCTTCAATCATTTTTTTAGCTTCTTCTATACTTATATTCTTGTAAGCTGACTTATCTTTATTATCTAAATTTTTTTCAATATTTTTTTCATTGCTATTTATTTTATTTTCTTCTTTATTATTTCCACAAGCTACTAAGCTAAATGTCATACCTACTGTTAAAACTATTGCTAAAACCTTTTTCATTGTATTACCTCTTCTTATATTTTTTTAATTTAAATTTTGTGTGTTTATTGTAATTGATTTTTAAATATTTGTATAATAAAAAAAACTTATCATCAATTTGTTAATGATAAGTTTTTCTTATTATTAAGTACATATTTTTCTTAAATTTTCTAATGCATCTGATGCTTTATCTTCATCTACTAAAGCAACTATATAATCTCCATTTAAAATCACACTATTTCCTCTAGGTAATATCTCTTTAGTTCCTCTTTTAATAGCAACTACTAAACATTCACTTGGTAAGTTTGCATCTTTTATTTTCTTACCTGATATATTACTTCCAATATGCACACAATGTTCTATTAATGTTTTTGTTTTACTATCCCCTTCAAAATTATTACCATTTTTCTTAAGTAAATTTTCTAAAAGACTTTCATATATTGGTTCTGAATTTAATATATCTGAAGTTATATATGCTATTAAGGATACTATAGCAAGAGGTAATAAATGTTCAAATGAACCTGTCATTTCTGTGATAAGTATAATACCTGTAATTGGCGCTTTTACTATAGCAGTAAAATGACCTGCCATTGCAAGTATTATAAAGTTTATAATATATATGTTTGGCATACCAATTGCAGCACAAAAAATAAGACCACATATATTTCCAACTAATGCTCCTAACACTAATAACGGAAAGAATATTCCTCCTGGAACTCCTGAACCAAAACATAAAAATACTAAAATAAATTTAATTATTAGGAAAGTAATTAAAGCTAATATAGTAAAATTCTTTTCTGGTAAACTCATTATAAGATTATGTCCACCACCAATTAGTAATGGAGATACAAGTCCAGCTATTCCTGTAATTATAAATGGTATTATTGTTTTATACTGAACAGGAATTTTTTTAAATTTCCCGTATAATTTTTGAGTTTTTAAAATTCCTGAATTAAATATAACTCCACTTATACCAACAAAAATCCCCAATATTATAAGTGTCCAATAATACTTTAATGGTAATGCTATTACCTTTGCAAAATTTAAAGCTGGTGCAACACCTAAAAACTGTTTAGTTGTAAAATCTGCTGCTAATGCTGCTGCCATTGCTGATAATAATGCAAGTGGTGAAAAGTTTTTATGAGCTTCTTCTAATGAAAACATAACCCCTGACAGTGGTGCATTAAATGCTGCTGCAAGACCTGCACTTGATCCACTTGTAATTAAGTATTTTTCTTCTACATTTACTCTTTTAAAAATCCTACTAAATCCTTGTCCTATTGCGGCTCCCATTTGCACTGATGGACCTTCTCTTCCTAGAGACAGACCTGATCCTAGACATAGAACCCCACCTATAAATTTATTTATAAGAACTCTTAACCAATTAATTTCTATCTTTTTAACTAAGATACCCTCCACCTGTGGAATTCCACTTCCACATATCATTGGTTCTTTCTTAACTAATAATCCAACTAAATATCCTATCAGTATAAGTCCTAAAAATAATAACATTATATACATAGGATTTCCTTTAGAACTGCTATAAACCTTATTAAAAATAGAAGATAATTTTTCTATAGCTATCCTATTTAATACAATTATTAGCCCTGTAATTATACCTATAATAGCTCCTTCTACAATTAATTTTACCCTTAAATTTTTTCTGTGAGATAAAACATTTGTAGTTTTATTCTCTAAACCATCCATCTTATTCACCTTCTATATACGTATATATTTAAATAATTTTACAGTGTTAATTTTTGGACTATAATTTTATAAACACCAAGATTAATTATAGTATGTTATTAATTCATTTTCAAATCTTTAGTAAAGATTTTATTTTTATAAAGTCATATAACTACTATTTATCTATTATTTTTCAAGTCTGAAAACATAGTAAATCCACTTACCATTAAGAAAATTGATGGTATTATATACAATGTAGTTGTATACATTATACCTGCAATAGCACACATAACCATAAGCAATGCACCAAATTGAGATTTTTTTCTAGATATGAATACACCTATTAATGCTACAACTGAAAATATAAAAACATAAATTATTCTTGGTCCTAAAACTTCTATAGTTTTTTTATCATAGTTTCCACTTATTAAAATTATTACAATTAATGTAATCCCAATGATAAATCCAATAATACTTCCTAAAAGACCACATTTGAAACTATTTATTTTCTTCATACACATCTCCTACTTATTTTTATTTTAAACTTATAAAGAAAAACATTATTTTATCGAAATTATAATTATAAAATATTAGTTTTATATTGATTTTAAAAATAATTACACATTTAAACTAATAATTATATTATAATGTAATTATTAGCAATGGTAAAATATTATTATGATTAGATTTAGTGATATTTAAATTATCAAAATTCAACCAAAACCTATTCTAGTCAAAAATTTAAAAATTATTAAACAAATCATTTTTTATTTGTTTTCTTATAAAACAATATATTATATCTTTAAAGTGAAGACATGCTCATAAATTAACTTACTTAAGCTAATTTATAATTAAAATATAAATATTTTAAAATTAGTTAAATTCCGAGCTTATTTCACTATATATTTTAAAATAATGAAAAGTAGGTGTTAATATGAAATCTGATATATTATTAGAATCAGGTACAGGTGAAGTAGAGGTTTTAGAATTTATAGTTAACAACAAAAATTATGCAATCAATGTTATAAAAGTTAAAGAAGTTGTAGATATTGACAATTTAACTAAGTTACCTAATTGCCATCCATCTATAGAAGGTGTAATTCTTTGTAGAAATGAAATTATAACTTTAATAGATTTAGGATATATACTTGATGGCACTAGAAAACAAAGTTCAAAATTTAAAACTATAATTTGTGAGTTTAATAAAATAAAAGTTGCTTTTAAAATAGATGATGTCGTTGCTATTCATCGTATAAAATGGGAACAAATTCAAAAACCTGATGAAATATCTACTAATAATCTTGTAATTGGTAATATAATTTTAAATAATAAAATCATATTATTATTAGATTTTGAGAAGATAGTAACAGACATAAATCCAAGCACTGGCATTAGTGAAGATAGAATTGTAAATGTAGCATATAAAAATAGAGATAATGTTAAAATTGTCTTAGCTGATGATTCTGCATTAATTAGAAGATTATTAAAAGACACATTAACTAAAGCAGGATTTAAAAATTTAATTTTCTTTGATGATGGAAAACAAACATTAGAGTATTTAAAAGGTTTATCACAGGAAAAAGGTGAAAATTTTATAGAGGATGTTCAAATTCTAATTACAGATATAGAAATGCCTCAAATGGATGGTCATACTTTAATTAGACAAGTTAAAGAAGATCCTATATTAAGACAGTTACCTTGTATAATTTTTTCATCACTTATAACTGACAACTTAAAACACAAAGGTATCTCTGTTGGTGCTAATGGACAACTTAGTAAGCCTGAAATTGGTCAATTAGTTGATATGGTTGATGATTTTATGGAAAAAAAGTAAAATTTAATATAAAATAAAAGACTATTCAAAACTAATCTAAAAGTTAGTTTTGTAATAGTCGTTTTATTTTAATGATATCCATAATTTTTCATATATGACTTTTCTAATTCTTTTATATATGATTCTTGAAGTGTTATCATTTCTGTTAAAACCTCAAACTCAGTGCTTTTCCAACCTTGTTCATTCTTTATGATTCTTCCTCTTACATCTATATACAATGCTCTAAGATCTTTATTTATTTCTATAATACTTTGTATCAATTCTCTAGTATTTTTAGGACACTGAAATTTCAATTTACTATTATAAAGTGTAATTAATGATGATATTTTATCATATATAAAACAATCTATTTCTGTAACATCTCGATCATACAATTCTTGTTGCAAATTCTTATAATAATCAATTTTCTTATTTTGATGTTTTATAAATATATTCATAATTATACTAGATGAATGTGAATCATTAATATCATTTTTAGCATTTTCAAATAATGTCAAAATATTTTTTGAAGTCTCAACTGACTTGTTTAATAAATCTATTGCATTATAACTCATGCTTTTCACCACCATACTTTTCAATTTTATGTAATAATATGTATTGTTTCTACACATATATTATTATGTGAAAATCACTCTTTCTTTGTTCATAATTATACTATATTTTTTTAGAAATTTGTAGTTGAAAATAATATTTATAAATACAATTTACTTTATTAATTACTAAATCAATAGTTTTTTGATTTTCAATTTTAAATTTATATGCAATAAAAAAACTCACTGAAAATCTTCAATTCTCAGTAAGTTCTAAAATATAGGGAAACAAGTTCAAATTTAAAATAATCTTTTTATCAAATGATAATTCTAGAGTTTCAGTTTATTCCTATTATTTACATTTTAAACTAAATAAGAAGTAAGAGTGAAGGGTTATGGTGAATATCACCTGGGATTGAAATCCCCTCTACAATGTTTTATTTGAAATTCAAATAAAATTAATATAATATTTATCCATAAAAAGTTTATTTTGGAGAATAAATTCCCCATTATAATATTCTTACTAACCATAGTTTTAATAGTAAATATAAATATAACTATTACTATGGACATTTTATAAAATTTAGTTTTATCCTTCATTGTTAATCGTTAATTGTCAATTTTTATACGATAATTTAAATACCTCTTCCTCAATTGAAATAAGAATACTTTCATATTGGCTTCTTATATTAATCATTTTCTACATATTATCCTTAAATAATGCAGCTATACCCATTACCCCTATATTATCTTTTAGCTTGGCTTCTTTGATACTGCATACGCTTAAACTAGATTTTAAAGTTCTTTCTTTTATAATTTTCATCATATCATCATAGAAATATCCTAATGATTTTGATACTCCACCACCTATAGCTATTATTTCTGGATTGTAATATATTATTATATTTGATATTCCAACACCTAAATAAAATGCTACATCACTTACTATTTCTTTACATAATTCATCATTTAATTCTGCACCTTTAAAAACATCCTCAGCTTTTATTTCATCTACATTTTTCTTTGCAATTTCCAAGATTCTAGACTCTCTACCTTTTTTTATTTCACTTATAACTCTTCTTCTAATAGCCGTACCTGACGCTAAATTATCTAGACAACCATAATTACCGCATCTACATTTTTCACCCTTATAATCAATAGTTGCATGACCAAATTCACATGCATTACTATTTGCTCCTTCATAAAGCCTTCCATTTAGTACAACTCCTCCACCTATACCAGTGCTTACAGTCATATATACAAAGTTTTTCGAACCTTTTCCTACTCCAAGTTTATATTCTCCATAGGTTGCTACATTTGCATCATTATAAAGCTCAGTTTCTATTTTAAATTCATTTTCCAGTATATCTTTAATAGGTACATTTATAAAATCTGGTAAATTCACTACATAATTAATAATACCTTTTTTAGAATCAATATTTCCAGCTGAACCTATTCCTATTTTACTTATATCATTTATACTTATATTAGCTTCAAGACATGTTTCTACTATGCTACTTTTTATATTTTTAATTATTTCTTCTTTTCCAATTGTAGCATTAGTTTTTATCTTTTTTAAAGCTAATATATCACAGTTCTCATTAAAAATACCTATACATATTTTAGTTCCACCTAAATCTATACCACAATAAAATTTACTCATAACTACTCCTCTTGTAAATTTCTAATTTTTCTACACATATCTTTTAAATACTCATAATTTGCAACACTATATGAACACTCTGACTTATCTTTTGAACTCCCAAAATATACATTAGGATTAATTGACATCGATAAATCTTCTTTCTGAATAAATGATGCTACATGTAAATTTCTAAAGTTCAACTCTCTTATCATCCACTCCACATTGTATGGTCTAACACCACCTGTTAAAATTTCTATTTTTCCTTTTGAGTATTTTATAATTTCTTTTATAGTTTTATATCCATCTTCTATTGAATTCTTTTGTCCCTTTGTAAGTATTCTATCTACCCCTAATTCAATTAATGTATCTAAACTTTCAATTGGATTTTTCACTATATCAAAAGCCCTATGAAAAACTTTTTCCTTATCACCTATAATATCCACAAATCTTTTTAAAGCTTCTTTATTTATAGTTCCATCTTCATTTAATACTCCAAAAACAATACCATCTGCCCCATATTTTATTGCAAGTTTAATATCCTCTTCCATAGATTTTATTTCATATTTGTCATAGAAAAATCCTGATTCTCTAGGTCTTATCATAACCATAACTGGTATATTTAAATTTCTTTTAGTTTCAATTAAACTTCCTATAGATGGCGTAATTCCACCTAATGATATGGATGAATTTAATTCAACTCTATCAGCACCAGCTTTCTCAGCAATAATTGCATCCTCTGCTGAACCACAACAGACTTCAATTGTAACTTTATTATTCATCTTTATTTTTCTCCATTGAAATTGTAAATTCTGTTTCACTATGTCCTACAATTTTATTATTATCATTTACTATTACATTTGGAAATATATCATTTAATCTCTCTATAGTTTCTTTATTTTCATACCCTATTTGCGTTAATATTTCAGAAACTATAAGTGGCCATTCTTCTTCTGAACCATCCAAAACTTTTATTGCTATTCCTAATCTCTCTTTTTTTAGACCAAAACAGTAAACTCCTTTAGCTCCACCTTTAGCTATAATATTTTTATCTTGTAAAAGTACTGAACATATTAAATTTGTTCCTGACACCATTTCATAATTTTCATTCATAAGTGTCGTTATTTTCTTTACTGCAGTTCTTGTATCTTCCTCTTTTATTAAATCTGGACATGCCATTTTCATATAAATTGTTGCAAGATTTTTCATTGGCATACCAAATACAGGTACACCACATCCATCAGTTCCTATAAGTACCTTGTCTTCTTTATAATCTGAAAGATTAGATATATACTTAAGAATTTCTTTTTGTGCTTCATTATCTTTATCCCAATATGTTTTTGTATCACATTTTAATTCTCTACATAAAGTTAAAAGTCCTAAATGTTTTCCTGAACAATTATGATAAATTCTTCTTTTTTCACCATTGTTTCTTAAAATATCTTCCTTAGCTTTCACACCTAAAGGATATGTTGGTAAACATATTAATTCACTCTCTTCAATACCTACTTTTTTCATTATCCCTTCTAATGCTTCTACATGAAATGGTTCAGCTCTATGTGAACCAGTCATAACAGTTAATTCCTTATCATTTAATTTATATTTTTCATCTATATTTCTTTTTATTAATGGAATTGCTTGAATAGGCTTTGCAGATGATCTCATATAAGTTACAAAATTATCATCACCTATACTACACTTAACCTTTCCATCATCACCTACAATACAAATATATCCTTTGTGAATACATTCCACAATATCCCCTCTGTACTCTTTAACAAGAATTTCTTCCACACAAATCCCCCCTAAATTAATTTATATTTCTAAATTTTTATTTCATTGTACCATTTTTTCCAAATTCATACTACAGGACTATAAATCAAATTTGTAATATTTCATTTATTTCTAAATAAATAGGAACTCATAATAATTAAGTTAAATTTTAAAAAATATATACTTAACTATTACAAATTCCTAGTTTTTAAACTCATTAATCTTCTTAACTTTTATTTTCTATTTAAAATCATGTGGATCTTTTACTCTCATAGATACAATATATCCACAGTCAGTGCAAATCTCTGCTATAACCTCTGATCCTTTTGAAAATACCTTGTCCAGTGGAAACATCTTTCCATAAGAATATTGTGTTCCTTTACCTATATGTTCACATCCACAAATAGGGCATTTCTTCTCTTTTTCTTCCATCATAATTCCTCCCTTATTCTAAACTAATTACGCTTTGGATTTTTAGGAAACCACCCTTTTTTTACTCTTTCCTCTTGCTCTATTATTTCATTAATGCTCCAAAAGCAAGAAAACCCTAAGATTCCAAAAACAGCTGATAGTACTCCTATATTACTACTTAAAGATAAAAATATAAATATAATACCACTAATTAAAAATATAGGCCATATCTTTTTTCCAAAATAATACTCTCCCTTAATTACTATAGGATGAAATATACCTATTATAAGAAATGAGATTACACCTATCAATATACCATTAAAATTCATCTTATCACCTCAAAATAAATCTCTTATACCTTAATACTTATCAATATATAAAATTTCTCTCTAATTTGGAAATATATTCAGTATTATTATATAATACATTATACATCTCAACAATAAATTAATTTTTATTTAAATATTCTCACATTGAAAATTATTCATTAATCTCATCATTTTCAAAATATCCATATTCCTCTCCCTTTATATAAATTTATTTTCATCTAATCTAGATTTCAACACTAAATTTATAACTCCTTTAAAGTACAAATATAAAAAACTACATGATATTTCTATCTTGCAGTTTATAATATTTTTCACATCATAATTACTCAAATACTTTTTATGAAAACCTAAATTAGTAATTTCATAACTATCTCACCTTCATCAAGTTCTCATGTATCTTTAAAACCTAATTTTAAAAATATATTTATAATACTTATAAATTTCAAATCTGTTTTATTATCTTTAGCTATTATTAAATTATGTTTATTTCAACTGCGAAATGTGTCTTGTATCTTAATTAAAATAAATATAATTTAATTTTTAGAATGTCAAAATGCTGTCAAATAAAAAAACACTAAGTACGAAACTTAGTGTTTTCAATGGTGCGACTAAACCTATAAGCCGAGTTCTGTATTAGTTGAGATTAATGTATTTTTGTATATATATAATTATATAAGTTATTGCTACACCTAACTTTACACTCTCTAAAATATATATTTGTATTATAATAAAAACATATGTTTTATTAATATTTTTATGTTTAGAATGGCAATAGAATGGCAAATCTATATTTGCCATTCTTAATTTTATAATACTCTTTTATATTTTATTTAAATCTTGATTTAAAATAACTATCTCTCCAACCTTAAATTTCCTATACATTTTCTAGTACAAATTCAAACAATTTATTATATTACTTCATTATTGCAAATACTTGATTTAAAATATAATTGTTTTCAATAATCAAGTAAAATCAATGCTTTAAAAGATTTTTTTAATTCACATTTAGAATAAAATAGAACTCTTTAGAAAAATGTTTTTGATGTTTTTTTGACGAAATAAAAATTAGGAATTTAACATCCCTAGTTTTTATTTTTTCTATATTTGAATTGAACTTCTCTATTATATCTTAAAAATATTACATATTCATCATTTTAAATAACAAAATTTAGCTAACATGATTTAACTTACTTTATTAATTTTACTCTTTTAGAAATACATATATCATCTTCTAAAATTCCTAATATATGCCCATTTATACTCTATATCTTTTATTGTAAATTCTGCACCTCAACTAAAAAATATTTTTGCTCTATAATTAACCCTAACACATTATTTTGGAACTTTAATTCTATTAACCAACCTAATATACTTCAAATTTTATTTATAATTTTATCTAATTCCATAATTTGAATATCATATATATTATATTGTCATATTATATTATGTATAATATTTATATTTTAGGGGGTATATTTATGACTTATAATTGCAATGATTATAGTGAATATGAATACTATGATGATAATTGCCCTAGAGAACAAACTCATACTCATGAATTTTTAGGAAGTACAAAACTTGCTGAAGAATGTGATGAAAGGCATAACCATCGTTTTGCAGGTGTTACTGGACAAGCTATTCCACGAGGTAATTCTCATATCCATAAAATTGAAGTAAGAACAGATTTTTTTGATCATTTCCATAAAATTTGTATATTTACTGGCCCAGCTATATTTGTAGGAGATGGAAAACACATTCATTTAGTGACAGGTATGACAACTGTTGCAGATGGACACAGACACAATTTCATATTCACAACCTTAATTGAAAGTCCTTTAGTATAACTATGTCTTAATATAGCACTCACATATTAAATTAATATGTGAGTGTTTTTAAAATAATTATATTTTTTAATTTTTTGTTTTAAACATCTCTAATAATCGTAAATAATGATTTGCCTCTCGTAAAGTATGATCACCTAATAATGGTATTATTATAGATTTTATTTTACACTCTACTAACCCTTGTGTACCTTGTTGTTTGAATTCCTTAATTTTTTTAGTTTCTTTTAAATTATTCTCTGTTATTTCTGAAAGTGGAATTGTCATATCTATAGCTTTCATTGTCTCTTTAGTAAGTTTGTCAAACTCATTTCCAAATTTATTCGCTATATCTATAAGTTCGTTTTCAGTTGGATCTAATAATCCACGTATAAATTTTGAATGTTCAGCCATAATTCTATTCCAGAAAACTTCTTGTTCATAAGCCTCTTTTTCAAAATTCATATCTTCATGATTTTGAAGTCTTTCCATTAATTTGTAATATAATGTTGCTTCTCTTAAAATGTGCTCTATAAGTAAAGGATAATTATTTGTGAATATTTTACATTGAATAATACCTGATAATACACAAGATTTAAATTGTACTAAGCTTAAAACCAACTCCATAGCCTTCTTATTAATCATAAATACTCTTTCTTCAAGCATAGAGTTGTTTCTCTTGAAATCATATCCCATCAATGTTGATTCTGCCTTTGTCAAATTAGTTGGAATTTTCACTCCTGTAAAATATGATGAAGCCATTTCAGCCTTTAATGTAAATGGTGTTATAACTTCTTCAGATTGTAATATATCATCGCTTACAACACCATTAGAAATAGATATAATCTCCTCTAAAAGTTGGTCAAATTCCATTCTTAGAGTATCTGCCTTGCATATAAAATCTGAATCTTTTCCCATAAAACCTATTTGTAAGAAAAATGAATGTTCTTTCATAATCCTTACAAAGAAAAGATGTAATTCTAACGACTGCCTTATAAATTCAATACTAGATAACATTTTAATCTTCCTTAATATAACACTTACTTGCTGATACCATTATATTATTCTTATGCATAAAATGTTACAATTGTAATTTATTTTAAAGTATAAAAATAAAATATTATACAAATTTTAATATTGATATAATAATCCTACGTTCTACTTAAACTAAATTCTATACGTTTCTTTAATTTGTTTCTTGATTTTTAATTATTCCTTTTTTAAGCTTCATTTCTCTTTAAATAATCCTCTTTGAACTACATAAAGAACTTAACAAAAAACACACTACCTTAGATGATGCTTTTACATTTTCAGGCAAAACCTCTTTTATCAGCAATACCTAAATATCATATATATGACTGACACATGTAATTTTCACTACTTTATACACGTAAATAATTCGAAATTTTCAAGTATTAATCAGTCGAAAATCCATATTTTTTCATTAACCCTTCATTCAACTTTCCTCACCTTCCCTTGCATAAAAATAAGCAATAAAAAGATTTTTTTATAAACCTCTTCATTGCTTAGTTAAGGGACTTTTGAATAATTTAAAACAAAAAAATTTGCTTCTATTGCTTATATTGTACACTTAATTTACTTTTCTTTAATTTAAATTCCATATTTAATAGTTAATATTACATAAACCATCTTTTCCCATAAAAAATACAATAAGAACAACTATATACAGTCATTCCTATTATATTTCACACTCTCAAAATAATTCATCTATGATATTTATTTTTTAACTACACTAGTATTATATATATTATCCTTTTAAATTATTCATAATTCAAATTGCTTTTCTACCCATTATCTTTTAACTATTTTATTATAAAAAATTAGGCAATAAAAAGAATGCTAAATCTTTTATTGCCTAAGTTAAGGGTCTTTGGATCATGTGATGCAAAAAAATTGCTATTACACTTTTATATTATACCTACTATTTTAGTAATATTACCTAACTTTACATAACTTAATAATAAGTATTGCATAAAACATCTTTTTATATAAAAATGCATATTTACTTATTTGATTCAGATATATTAATATTTATATTATTAACTTCATTTTCCTGTATTTTTTCTAAATCATTTGTACTTTTTCCAAGACTTAATGATGAAACTACTTTTAAATCTTTCATTAATAGCAATGTTTTCATTCCATCAGTAGTTGTAATTATTTTAGAACTTGTGACTTCTTCATTTTCCTCTTGTTCATTTTGAAATTTATTTGAATCTAAATTATTTTTTCTAATTTCATTTTGCTTTTCTATATTTTTTTTAAGTTTTTCATTATCTTTAACCATAAATTTTTCTTTTACTGATTTTGTATAATAACTAGAATTTGATATATTTACACCTTTTAAGTTCATACTATTCACTCCTATATAGTTAGATTTATTGAATATATCGTATATTGTTTAACAAACATGATGTATTTTTTACATGATATTTTTAAACTAAAAAGAAATCTATTAAATTTTGATTTATTCTTTTTGGTATATATTGTTAATGCCAAACCTGGGTGTTTTCAATTAACGTCCTTATACTTTTAACAAATTTTTTGGATTTATTTATAAACACTCTTACATTTAAAATTTTATATTCTTCACCATTTATTATATAACTTAATATACTATTATTGAGTTCATTTATAATGCCATGCATTGAAATCAAATTTAACAAATAATATATTTAACATCACCATTTCTTATTAATTATTTTAAGCCAAATCCTTCTTTCATTACAGTTTATTTTTAGAGATATTCTACAACTCAAAGAATATCTAGTTTATATTGTCTTGCATTCTATATTTATTTCAACGTTGTGTATACTCTTATTTATGTATAAGTATGTTTTTCATTCAAATTAGAATGATTTACACTGTATTGATTGTAAAATAATAAAAAGACATATTAACTTATATGTCTTTTTTATTATTTCCACATATTTTATAAATTTAATTTTGACTTCAAAGCTTCTTGTAATAATTGTGAAAAATTAATATTATTTTCCTCAGCCTTTTTATTTAACCATGATGGAATAGTTAAAGTTTTCTTTACTGCCTTATTATCATATTCTTTTAAAATATCTTTTAAGTTAGCTTTTACTAAAATTAATGTTTGTTTGTCATTGACTTTTATATCATCTGCTGATGTTGCTTGCGGTATTTCTTTCTTTTCTTCATATAAATCAAATATAGCCATTTTAAAAGCGTCCTCAGCCATGATAAAAGCGTCTGATAAAGTTTCACCATAAGAAATTATATAGTCAAAATCTAAAAACTTAACATTATAATCTTCCTTGCCTAACTTTTCTACTATAGCTGGAAATATATAATTTTCTTTATACATTTTTATTCCTCCTATTATAACTAGTTAATATCTATATAAATTTTATAGCTTAGTGTTACGTAGTTCTTTATCATTCATGAGTAACTTTTTCTATCCTTGTATATAATCATACTTGTCCAAGATTTTTTATTACTTCAAAGACAACTAAAAAATCAACTAATTATTTAAAAAATATGGTTGAACCTAAGTTTTTAATTTATAATAAAAATTATAATATGAACTGTGGGGTGTTACAATGATAATTAATTTGTACAATGATGAAGATAGAAAGTTAATTGAATATATAAATAAATATGACTATATAGACGAAAATGGCTATATAGATATTGATAATATGGAACGTGTTGAAAAAGAAAAATATATAATTATGTTTAAAAAGACTAAAATTGATAAGTATAAAAGATATAACTTTTATGAAACTTTTGAAGAAGCTGACCATGCTTATAACACATTAAACTATGAATTTAAATTTATAGCATTAGCTGATACTACATGTGTCAATTTGCTTGGTGAAGATTTTTTAGACACTTGTAAAATAAAGAAAATAATTAAATAAAGAATGTGATTTTATTATGTGTTGGTCAACTGGTAAGAATATTCACCCAATGTATTATACAAATAAACTACCTAAATTGCTTAAATTATGTAATATTAATAAGAATATTAGATTTCATGATTTAAGACATACAAATGCGACTTTACTTTTGCAACAAGGCGTTAATTCTAAAGTAGTTCAAGAAAGACTTGGTCACAAAGATATAAGTACAACTTTAAATATATATTCACATGTAAATAAAGAAATGCAAAAAGATGCTACTAATAAATTAAATGCTCTTTTTAATTTTTAGAATGGCATTAGAATGGCAAATTAAAAAACACTAAGTACGAAACCTAGTGTTTTCAATGGTGCGACTAAACCTATAAGCCGAGTTCTGTATTAGACAATCATCTATCTAGGCCTATTGTTTCCAATAAGCTCAAGCGATACACCCAGAGACGGGACGGGCAGCCCCATATGTCTCTCTATTCGATCTTGCTTCAGATGGGGTTTACATAGCCGTAAAGTCACCAGTACGCTGGTGAGCCCTTACCTCACCTTTCCACCCTTACCAGTTAGATAAATCTAAACTCACAAGTAAACTTGTTCTGGCGGTATATTTCTGTTGCACTTTCCTTAGAGTCACCTCCACTGGGAGTTACCCAGCACCCTGCCCTATGAAGCTCGGACTTTCCTCTCCTGATAAATCAGCAGCGATTGTCTGGCTTACTCGCAAGATTTATATTATCACATCTCAATGTTAATTGCAAATTTTTTCACCCTAATCTCTTATATTGGTAATATTCTTTCTATTTGAATCAAGATATTTATTAATTTTTTCTTCATTAAAAGTTATTTTTTAATATATGCAAAATTTTAATTTAGGTATTTAACTAGTCTAATTTTAGATTTTTGAAATAAAAAAACTTCAAGGAGTATATCCTTGAAGTTTTTTTATTAATATTAAATTTTAAAGTCTGTTGGATTATATTCTTTTGCTTTTGGTTCACCAAAAATAGCTTTGGCACTTTCTGTTTTAGGATCATGATTAATATGTTTGTGCGTATTTGTTTTTTTCTTTTTCATTTTGTTTCCCATAATTACATCATCTCCTAATTCTCTTTAATAAAATGCAAAACATAGATGATAAAGCTTAAAAATAAAATTTAGACTTTAATTTTAATATTTAAGACATATTCTTTAAACTTTTCAATCATTATTGAATTTTATTTATGTCCTATGTCTTACAACATTATATTGTGCAATTTTTTTAAATTTATTCTAAAAAAACAGTTTCATTATAAATGGGTTAACTACTGTAACCATCCATGCACCAACTGGTGGCACTATAAATAAAACCATAGGAATTGCACCATCTTTTTCTGTGATGCTTTGAATTGTAGACATTGTACTAGCTGGCATTCCTAAATTAAATCCAACATATCCTGCTGCAACATAAGCTGCCATTGCATTCTTTTTATATACTTTGAACACTATATAATAAGCTATTAATATTATTATAATAGTGTTTAATATTATTAATATTAAGCTATAAAAATCTAAACTTAATATAGATTTTAAATTAAACATAGAATAATTTGATACTAACAACATAGATAAGCAAAAATTTCCTAATAAATTTATTGATGGAACTTCTATTTCATAAACTTTTGTTTCATCAATAATTAATCTAAGGACTAAAGCTACTAAAAATCCTCCACCTGCTGGATTTATATATTTGCCAAATCCAAATTTTGTAGGTAACATGCCTATAAATATAGTGATACCTATCAAAGCTAAATTTTTCAAAAAACTCATTGGATTAAAAGTTGGTTCTTTTATTTTAAGAGTCTTTGATAAGTCTATTTTTTCTGATAATTTAGCATATAGTATACATGCAACTATAGTCCCTATATAAAGCATTAAAACTGATATCCCTAACAACATATCAGTTTTTTCTTTTATATCATTTGCTAGAAATGGCATAGTACTTAAAAGTGTATGGTCTCCACCAATTCCAAGCGAACCCAATATTGCTGACTCTACATGACTTTTTTTTAATATTGCTCCAACTGAAAAACTTAAAATATTTTGAATAACTAATATCAAAGATGAAAAAAATAAAAATATCATTTGTGGTTTAAATCCCTTTTTAAATGCATCTTTATTAATTCTTAATCCTATAGTTCCAAAAAATCCTGCTACAAATATAGGTGTTAAAGAAAAATCTCCATCTACTTTTGTAAATCTATTAGCTATTAAAAGAATTATAGCAAATATTAAACCGCCTATTAATGGAGCTGGTATATAATATTTTTTTAAACATGATGTTTTATTTTTTATTTTATATCCTAATATTAAAAATATAATTAATAAAATCACTGTTTGAATTGCTGTAAATTTCATATTTTTCCTCTTTATTTACATGAATTACATGGAATTTTTCCATCATCATATAATTTTCCTGCTACATAAGCAGCTACTTCACCTGTTATTTTTATACAGTGATTTTTTCTCTCTTGTGATCCAAATTCAAAATCCTTAGTCATAACCCTACAACAAGTACTATTATAAATACTCTTTATATGATTATGTAATTCTTGAGCTTTAGGAAACATTTCATCTTGCATAGCTTCTCCGTGACATCTTCCATAAACCATACCTAGTGACATAACAGCTCCACATAAACATCCAGCCTTACCTACACCAATTGGAAATCCTGATGCAAGTTTTGTAACATCATCTGAGAATGGTTTTCCAAGTAAATCATTTATTGTTTTTACTACTGCTTCTGAACAAAAAAATTCGCCTCTTTTGAAATATCCTTCTGCTGTTTCTCTGACTTCTTTAACTAACTCATCCTTATTCATAAAAAAATCCCCCACATTCTAAAAATTCATTTTTTCACTTTTAAAATTATATTAAGAAAATATCTATAATTTGATTTATATTTTAGTGAAATTTTTGTTATATTCATGTAAATTATATAAAATATAGTTTATCATGTCCAATTATATATATAAATACAATCATTTCTACTATTTGTATTTCTTATATTAAAATTTTTTAAATAAATTTATATAATTTTAGTTTCTTAAATTCCGATTATTATATAATAAAAAACTACCTAGAACAAAACATTTATTCTAAGTAGTTTTCTATTACATTACTTTGTATGGATCAGAATTTTTTTCTGATATAATAACTTCATTTTTATACCCTTGACTTTCTAATATGCTTTTAAATTCATTTGCAAATGAAACCATAGGTAACCATTCAGTTACAAAATGTCCTGCATCAATGACAGCTACATCTTCTTCTTTTATATCACTTACATAATGATATGTAGTATCACCTGTAATTATACAGTCTGCACCTTTGATTTTACTTAATGTAAGATAATCCTCACCACTACCATTAATTATAGAAATAGTTTTAATTTCTTTGTTTTCTTCTCCACAAAATCTTACAAACGGAGTATTAAAATTATTTTTAACTTTAATACATAGCTCTTTTAAAGTTATTGGTTCTTCAAGTTTTATTATTCTTCCTATTCCATGACTTCCACCATTATATCCTAAAACCTTGCTACAATCTAAAACTTTAAAATCATTATATCCTAAAATTTTAGCAGCCATATCATTTATTCCATTTTTAACTGAATCCAAATTTGTATGACTTGAATATACATTTATATCATTTTTTATAATTTCTATTATTTTTTTCCCTAAAAGAGTATCTGTAGTAATAGTTTTAGGTCTCTTAAATAATATTGGATGATGAGATAGAATAAAATTACATCCTTTTTCTTTAGCTTCATTTATTACATCTAAAGTTACATCTAAAGTTACTAATATTTTTCCTACTTCTGAATTTCTGTCCCCAACCATTAACCCAACATTATCATAGTCTTCTTTTAATTTTGGTGGAGCATATTTTTCCATTATTTTAATAATATCTTCAACTTTTAAAAGCATAATAAAAACTCCTCAATTTTCTTTATATTTTTATCTAGCTCTTTTTTTCTTTTAATTGCAGATTCAGTGTTTTGAGTTAATGTACTACATATACTATTATATTTTCTAAGTTTAAATTCTAAATACTCCTTCATTGTAGAGTCTTTTCTTTCAAGTAAGATTTTACTAATTTCATAGTATATAGGGTCAATTATCTGATCTTTTCCACTATATCTTATCTTTAAAATTTCATAAAACTTATTATCTTCTTTTATAACTGCCTCATCTATAATTTCAATTTTACTCTTATATATATATTCTCTTAATACTTCTGGATTTTGAACTGGCTGAACTATTAAATACTTAAGGCTTTTGAATACATTCATTCTTTCTTCTATTATATCTCTTATTAAATTTCCACCCATACCAGCTATAATTCCAGCTTCTACTTCACAAGGCTTAATTGTAGTAAGTCCGCCTCCAAGTCTACACTCAATTTTTGACTGTAGATTATACTTACTAACATTATCTTCTGCTTTCTTAACAGGTCCTTTGTTTATGTCTGATGCTATTGCTCTTTTTATTATATTATTATTAACTAAATATATAGGTACATAAGCATGATCAGTACCTACATCTACAACACTTTCTACTTCAGTTATCATATTGCTTATTTTTTCTAATCTATTACTTAAATTCATTTCGCACTTCCTCTATATAGATATAAATAACATTCTAAATTGCATAAATAAGAATGCTCCCGCTATTATTAATGGCACATATAAGTATCTATATGCTACCTTTTTGTCATATTTAGCATAAAAATAAGATGCATAGTACATACAAAAGAATAAGCCCATGTTTAATACACCATAAGTCATCTGAGCTGATGCAAATTCCTTAGACGTTCCCATTGTAACAGGATTAAGCTTAGCATCATATGAAATAGGCATAATTGATGGCAATCTTTGCGTTAAATATAATATTAACGGATTTAAAATCAATACTATTATTATTATACTAGTTAAAATTACAGGAATTCTAAATCTCCATTCTTTATATAATTTATGAACTTTATTAAATTTCTTTTCCCAGTCTATTTCATTTATATTATTGTTATGAAGTATATTTTCAAATTGTTCTACATTAATTGGCGATATTGCATAATTAATTTCATTTGTCTTTAAATATAAAACATCTTCATTATTCGTTACAAACATTCTAGTAGTACCAATCTTTTTAATAACAGTTCTTCCTAATCCAAAATTATTAGTTACTAAACCAGATAATTTTACGCCTTTTATTTTTCCACTAATTTTTTTATATCCTTCTATTTCTTTTATGGGTATTGTTATCTTTTTTAATCCACTAAATCCTGAAATAATTATTTCATTATCATAAATATAATACTTTAAGGTCAACCATAAACCTATATAATAAAACCAATATATATCATAGCATACTATTACTAATTTTAATAAACTCAAAATCACATATGAATTTATATACTTTAAAATAAATATCAAAAACAAATTACACATTAATGCCATTAAAAATATCCATAGCATTTCTTTTCTTCGCTTTGAACCAAATTCCACTTTATCACCTCTCTTAACAAAATCTTATCTTTAATTAAATTATATACTATATTTTTGTATATAATTATAACATAAAATAAAACTTCGGTAAATTTAATAGAAAAAGCCAAAAGATAAAACTCTTTTGGCTTTTTATTAATCTAAGTAATCTTTTAATTTTTTACTTCTACTTGGATGTCTTAATTTTCTTAATGCCTTTGCTTCTATTTGTCTTATTCTTTCTCTAGTAACATTAAATTCTTTACCTACTTCTTCTAATGTTCTAGCTCTACCATCATCTAATCCAAATCTTAATCTTAAAACTTTCTCTTCTCTTGGAGTTAAAGTTTGTAATTGATTAATTAATTGCTCTTTTAGCATGGTAAATGCTGCTGCTTCTGCTGGTGCTGGTGCTTCATCATCAGGTATAAAGTCTCCTAAATGACTATCTTCTTCCTCACCTATTGGTGTTTCCAAAGATACTGGCTCTTGAGCAATTTTCATTATTTCTCTAACCTTATCTACAGTCATATCCATTTGTTTTGCAATTTCTTCCGGTAATGGTTCTCTTCCCAATTCTTGTAATAATTGTCTAGAAACTCTTATAAGTTTATTTATAGTTTCAACCATATGAACTGGTATTCTTATTGTTCTAGCTTGGTCTGCTATAGCTCTTGTAATCGCCTGTCTTATCCACCATGTAGCATAAGTAGAGAATTTATATCCTTTTCTATAATCAAACTTTTCAACAGCTTTTATTAATCCTAAATTTCCTTCTTGTATTAAATCTAAGAATAACATTCCTCTTCCAACATATCTTTTTGCAATACTTACAACCAATCTTAAGTTTGCTTCTGCTAATTTTTTCTTAGCATAAGCATCACCATTTTCAATTTTTTGTGCTAAATCTATTTCTTCTTCTGAAGATAATAATGGAACTTTTCCTATTTCTTTTAGATACATTCTAACTGGGTCATCTATAGTTATTCCTTCTGGAATAGATATGTCTAATTCTTCTTCTTCAACTTCTTGCATATCTCCTACAACATCTATTTCCATTGACTCTAAAACTTCATAAATTTTTTCAATTTGTTCTGGATTTAAATCAACATCGTCTAATTCATCTACAATTTCCTTGTATGTTAAACTACCTTGTTTTTTTCCTTTTTCTATTAGTTTTTTTACTATAGCAATTCTTGAGCCTTTATCCTTATCCTTCATATAGTTCCCTCCCTTCGTTCTATTGCAATCCTTTTAGGTTCTTTTGTATATTAATTAATTCTTGAGCGTATTTTAATGACTCTTCCATCAAGCCTTTAGATTCATAATGTTTTATTCTATTCATAATTTCTTTTTCTGACTCCTCTAACTTATATTTTTTTATAATCTTAGCGCAATCTTGTATTATTTTATCATTATTGCAATCTACATTATCTATTGAATATTCCATTAGGTTTACAAACTGTTTCATTGTATCATTATCTTTACAATTATTTTCAATGTTTTTTATTTTTTCTTCATAATTTAAATTAGAAAACCTCTCTATTAGTTCATAAATGTTTTTATGTGAATTTGATATAAATCCTAGCTCATCTATTAAAGATTTTGCTGTATCAAAATACTTGGTATGTTCTAATATATGTTTTATTAAAATTCTTTCTGCTTTTATACTTGCAGGTTCTATATAAGTATCCCGTTGAAATTTATCTAATAAATTTTCTCCAATACTTTTATGAGCATTTTTTTGATTAAATTCATCAGTTAATATTTCATCTTTAACATTGAGTTTTTCTGAAATTTTCTTTATATATATATTTCTTTCAAATTCGCCTAAATCCTTCAATATATTTAGTGCTAAATTCTTATACTTTATTATCATCTCATTATCTCTAAAATTTATTCCTTCTTCTGCCTTTTTTAATCTATAATCTATAAAAGGCAATGCATTTTTAACTAACTTCTCAAAGGCATCTTTTCCATATGTTTTTATAAATTCATCTGGATCTTTTCCACTTGGAACAGTTAAAACTCTAACTTCCAAACCTACTTTTCTTAAAATTTCTAATCCTCTTAAAGTAGCATTTTGTCCTGCTGTATCTGCATCATATGCTATAATAACTCTATCTGCAAACTTTTTTAAAATCTTTGCTTGATTTTCTGTTAAAGCAGTCCCTAGTGTTGCAACTACACCTTTTATTCCATTTTGATATAATGATATACAATCCATATACCCTTCAACTATTATTATCGTTCTTTGAAAGTCATCTTTAAGTGCAAAATTTAAACCATATAAATTAGTTCCCTTAAAGAATAATGGTGTTTCTGGCGAATTTAAATACTTAGGCTTTGAATCATCAAGTACCCTTCCTCCAAATCCAATCACAGTGCCTTTATAATCAAAAACTGGAAATATTATTCTGTTTCTAAACCTATCATAGTAATTATTCTTAGGACTTTTTATTATTAATCCTAATTCTTCAATTTCTTTATCACTATACTTTTTTCTTTTTAAATACGTTCTAAGATTTTGCCAATCATCTAATGCAAATCCAAGACCAAATTTATTCATAGTTCTCTCTTCTATATTTCTATCTTTTAAATATTTTATAGCAACAGGATTCTTTCTTAACAAAGAAAAAAAATACTTGGCAGCCTCTAAATTAATATTCTTCATTCTTTCATACCGCTGTTTTTTTTCTTTATTTACTCCTCCTTCTTCTTCCACTTCTACTCCTACTTTTTCTCCCACTCTTTTAACTGCCTCTGGAAAAGATAAATTTTCAGTTTTCATAACGAAACTAAAAATATTACCTGCTTCTCCACAACCAAAGCATTTATATATTTGTTTATCTGGAGATACCGTAAAAGACGGTGTCTTTTCACTATGAAATGGACATCTTCCTAAAAAATTTCTTCCTGCTCTTTTTAGTGAAATTTTTTCAGATATAATATCTACAATGTCCGCTTCCTCTTTTATTTTTTGGATGACTTCTTCTGAAATCACTGGTTAAAATCCCACCTTTTAAATTTCTTTTATTCAAATTCGACAAAAAAATTAAAATTCCTTCTTTTTTTATTTATTTTTTGTCAGTATTAATATTTTACTTTTTATATATTCTTTATAAATTAAAAATTTCCTTCAAAAAATTCAATTTTTATATTATTTATTTAAGTATTTTATATTATTCCCTTAAATATTATAAATACATATTATAATATTATAAAAATAATATTTTTAATATTCATTAACATACATACTATTAAAGAGCAAAAGACAATATTTGCTACTCTTCTCTTAATATATCAATAACTTCTTAATTTAATACTTTTCATTTTGTGATTTTTACATATAATCTGTATAAATTGAGATCTTTTTGTAGATGATTATAACAGATAATCATTTATAATTTTAAAAACAAATTTTGCCTTTTTTCTTTCTACTTTTAAAATATCTCCTTTATATGTTTTTTTAAACATAAAATTTATAAGTTCTTCTAACACATCTTGTGTCTATAAAAAAAACTCTAATACTTTTATTATTATTTTATTTTTAACTTCATCTAAAATACAATTTCAACAAACATATTAATTCTTTCATTAATAATTTTGCCCTAAATTTTTAATTATACTACTTGGAATGTCATTTTTAGCTAATAATTTAGCTCTAATAAAATCATCTATATCATGATTTGTATATGCAATTTTATATGCATATTTTATAACTTGTCCTTCTAATGTAAAAGATTTTTTTGAATTTAAATTAAATCCACTGTGATAAAGTATGCCATCTAATACTTCATATGTCAAATCTAATTCAACTATATCCTTTTCACTGGTATTTAATAATAAAATTATATTACTTCTACTTACTCATCATAAAAACTAATACTTTAACTATAGTTTTTATACTACTTTTATTTATATCTTCGAATAGTTTTCACATTAATGTAAAACTATTTTCTCATTTTTTATAGTTTTTCTCTTATATTAAACTAATTATACCTAAAAACCTATAATATCATTTATTCTACTGTTGTACTATAAAAACCTCTATTTTTATATATATTTATTTAAATACTATTAATTCCAAAATGCCAAAAATTTATTTAATAATATATTTACTTTATTTTTTTATATTCATGTATATTAATGTTTTTTTATTAATATGTTTATAATGTAATCTTTTATTAAGGAGTGTTCTGATGAGTAAAGTTGTAAATTCTAAAAACAATTTAGAGTTCTTAAATGAAGATAATATAAAAAAATATGTTCTCACTAATTACAACTTGGAAAACTGTGATGTAAAACAAATCAAATTTAAAGATACAGAAAAACAAAGAGCTGTTTACATGATAAGTGATAAGGATAATACATATTGTCTTAAAAAAGTTTATTATCCTATTGAGGATTTACTATTTATTTATTCTGCAACTGAATGGCTTTATAGACATAAAATAAATGTTCCTAGGATTCTATCCACCAAAAATCATGGACGATTTGTTATATATAATAATATGCTTTTTATTCTTACCCCTTGGGTAAACGGTGAAAAATGCGACTTTAATTCTCAATATGAAGTTATTTTATGTGGAAAGACACTAGGTGAAATCCATAAGTCTTCAGCAAACTTTGAACCTATACATGGTTGTACCAATAGAATTGGTTGTTCAAAGTTTTATACTTCTATAAATAAGCATTTCAATAATCTCTTACTTTACTCTAATTATGCTTATAAATATAAAGATAATTTTTCTAAATTGTATCTAAAAAATTTTGATATAAATATAAAGTTAGCTTCATTTTCTAACAAAATAGCATCAACTATAAATGAAAATAACCTCTCTACCTCTATGTGTCATAATGACTATGTAAGTAAAAATTTAATTTTGGATAAAGAAGATAATGTTTGGGTTATAGACTTTGATAAATGCAAAATAGATTTTTGTTCATTGGATATAGGTTATTGTTTGCGACGATTATTAAGAAAAGAAAAAAATGAATGGAGTTTACCACTTACTTTACATTTTTTAGATGAATACGAAAAATCAAATTCTTTAAATTTAGACGACTACAAATATTTACTTTCATATTTAACTTTTCCGCAAAAATACTGGAAAATTTCTAGAGATTATTATGCTAATATAAACAAGTGTAATAAAAAGTCATTTATTATGCTATTAAAAAAATCTGTTTCTTTATCTGAAAAACAATATAGTTTTGCGTTAAAATTTAAGAACTATATAGAATATAAATTTGATACTATTCTATAGGGAAACAAGTTCAAATTCAAAGTAATATTTTTGTCAAATGATACTAACTCTATTACAATTTATTACTATATTTATATTGGAAATCAAGTAAGAAGTAAGAGTGATGAATTAATATAAATTTACGCAAAAATAAAGGCATCTTCAATGATGCCTTTTATTTTAAATATTTTATTTACGTGGATTTTTAATTTGTGCTTGTGCTGCTGCAAGTCTTGCTAATGGCACTCTAAATGGTGAACATGATACATAGTTTAATCCTACTCTATGACAGAATTCTACTGAAGATGGATCTCCGCCATGTTCTCCACAAATTCCTAATTTTATTGTTGGTCTTTCTTTACGGCCAAGTTCTGCTGCTAATTTTACAAGCTTGCCTACTCCATCTTGATCTAATTTTTGGAATGGGTCAAACTCATAAATTCTCTTATCATAATAGTGTTTTAAGAAGTTTCCAGCATCATCTCTAGAAAAACCAAATGTCATTTGTGTTAAATCATTAGTTCCAAATGAGAAGAATTCAGCTTCTTTAGCAATTTCATCTGCTGTTATTGCAGCTCTTGGAATTTCTATCATTGTACCTACAAGATATTTAAGTTCTATTCCGCTATTTTTAATAATTTCATCAGCAACCTTATTTACTACATTCTTTATATATGATAACTCCTTAACTTCCCCAACTAAAGGAATCATTATTTCTGGAATTATATTATATCCTTTTCTCATTTTAACATCTATTGCAGCTTCTATAACTGCTCTTGTTTGCATTTCTGCTATTTCAGGATATGATACTGCAAGTCTACATCCTCTATGTCCCATCATAGGATTAAATTCATGTAAATGTGCTATTGTATCTTTTAAATTTTCAACAGTTATATTTAGATCTTTTGCAAGTTCTTCTATATCATCTTCTGCTGATGGTAAGAATTCATGTAGTGGTGGATCTAAAAATCTTATAGTTGCTGGTTTTTCTTCTAATTCTTCATAAATTTTTATAAAGTCTTGTTTTTGCATAGGAAGTATTTTCTCTAATGCTTTTCTTCTTTCTTCTTCAGTGTTAGCAACTATCATTTCCCTAACTGCCATTATTCTATCTGTGTCAAAGAACATATGTTCAGTTCTGCAAAGTCCTATACCTTCTGCACCAAATTTAATAGCTTGTTCAGTATCTCTTGGTGTATCTGCATTTGTTCTTACTTTAAGAACTCTTATTTCATCAGCCCAACCCATAAGTGTTCCAAAATATCCACTTATCTCTGGCTCAACTGTATTTATTTGACCTGCATAAACATTTCCTGTGCTACCATCTATAGAGATGTAATCTCCTTCTTTATATAAAACATTATTTACCTTAAATGTCTTTTCTTCTTCATGAACTTGAATATCTCCACATCCTGCTACGCAACAAGTTCCCATTCCCCTTGCCACAACTGCTGCATGTGAAGTCATTCCTCCTCTTACTGTTAAGATACCTTCTGCCGCTATCATTCCTTCTATATCTTCTGGAGAAGTTTCTAGTCTAACAAGTACAACTTTTTCTCCTCTTTCTTCATGAGCTATCTTTGCATCTTCTGCTGTAAAATATACTTTTCCACAAGCAGCTCCTGGTGATGCTGGCAATCCTTTTGTAATTGGTTCAGATTTTTTTAAATCTTTTATATCAAAATTTGGATGTAATAAAGTATCTAATTGTCTAGGTTCAACCTTTAAAACTGCTTCTTTCTTAGTTATCATTCCTTCTTCAACTAAATCAACAGCAATTTTCAAAGCTGCTTGTGCAGTTCTTTTACCATTTCTAGTTTGTAAGAAATATAATTTACCTTCTTCTATAGTAAATTCCATATCTTGCATATCTTTATAATGGCTTTCTAATTTATTAGCTATTTCTATAAACTCATCATATATTTTAGGCATATCTTCTTTTAATTTACTTATAGGTGATGGAGTTCTTATACCTGCAACAACATCCTCACCTTGAGCATTCATTAAATATTCTGCAAATATTTTCTTTTCCCCAGTAGACGGATTTCTTGTAAATCCAACACCAGTACCAGATGTTTCACCTTTATTTCCAAATACCATTTCTTGAACATTAACTGCTGTACCCCAACTTGAAGGTATATCATTTAATCTTCTATATACTATAGCTCTTGGATTATTCCATGATCTAAACACTGCTGTTATAGATTCTATTAGTTGAACTTCTGGTTCCATTGGGAAATCTTGATTTTTTTCCTTTTTATAAAATGCTTTAAATCTTTTAACTATTTCTTTTAAATCTTCCGCATCCAATTCTGTGTCTAGTTTGACACCTTTAGCATTTTTAATCTCATCCATTATATTTTCAAAATGTTTTTTTTCTACTCCCATTACTACATCTGCAAACATTTGAATAAATCTTCTATATGAATCATATGCAAATCTAGGATTATTAGTTTTGTTAGCCATTACTTCTACTGTTGTATCATTTAATCCCAAATTTAATATTGTATCCATCATACCTGGCATAGATGCTCTAGCACCAGATCTTACTGAAACTAACAATGGATTTTCTAAACTTCCAAATACTTTACCAGTACTTCTTTCCAATTCCTTCATTTTTTCTTTTATTTCACTAACTACTTCTTCTGATATAACTTCATTATCATCATAATATTTATTGCATGCTTCTGTAGTTACTGTAAATCCTTGTGGAACTGGTATTCCTATACTTGTCATTTCTGCTAAATTTGCACCTTTGCCCCCAAGCAAATCTCGCATTGAACCGTTACCTTCTTTAAAAAGGTATACATACTTTTTTCCTTCCATTCTTAAACAACCCCTTAAAACAAAATAATTTAGAAATATATAGTTAAATAGACAGGAAATATACTGTCAAAGAATATTTCCTATCTATCTTCACCCAATTTAACAAATATATTTGTTATACTAGTTTTTGAAACTTTCCCCCTAATTTTAAACACTTCTCTGCCATTTTCTATTTCTTTTTTAACTACAGGTAAACAATCTACCTCATGTTCAATTATTTTTTTAGCAGCATCATAAGCTGAATCTTCTTCTTCTATTAATATTATATTGGGCATTCTTGTCATTATAATCCCTATTGGTACTTTATGAATATCTGATGTCCCCATTGCAGTTTTTATAAAATCTTTTCTTGATACTGCACCTACCAAATTATCATTATTAGTTATAAATAAAGTTCCCACATCATTTAAGAATAAATCTAAAATAGCATTATAAACTGTAGTTTCTTCTGCAACTACTATAGGCTTTGACATAACATCTTTAACCTTTATGCTTCTTATATAATCACTACTAAAGCCTACGGAGTTTCCTTTTGAGTAAATATATCCTACTTTAGGTCTTGCCTCTAACATCCCAATCATTGTAAGTATGGATAAGTCTGCTCTTATTGCCGAACGTGTTAATCCTAACTTTGCAGCTAATGTTTCACTAGTAATTGGTCCATTTTCTTTTACTAGTCTTATTATTTCTTCTTGTCTTGCTGAAAATTCTATTGTCTTCGCCCTCTTTCGATCTAAATTTTTATTAATGCTATTTGCATTCATATTGAATAAAAAACAATATGAAATTACTTCCTATGGATAGTTAAAATTATTTAAATCATAAATATCGATGATAAAAATACAGTATTAATTTTATCATAATATACGATAAGTTCAAAGGTCAGCAAGTACTATTTGCTTCTTTATTCTATCATGTTTAATATGCTTATGCAAATTTTGTTGCATTGAATTGTAAATTTCAAATTATTTTAACTATTCATATTATTCAATAACATATTTCTTACATTTTAAATATAACTTGAAACGCAATAAAAATCAAGTAAAAAGTGTATTACATTTTTTATTTTACGCGTTATTTATAACATTTTTAAAAGCTTATGTGATATATTAATTAATTTGAAATTTGTATTTTTTGCGATATTTTTTTATTCTTGTTTTTATTTCAAGGAAAACTTATACATAATTTTTTTCCGACATTTTATAGTGTCATTCATTAAATTTAAAATTTAAAATTCTTTTTTTCGTATTAAATAAACACCAAACCACTATTATTTATTTACTATTTTTCTAAAAAATTAAATAAAACTAGACATATGTCTAGTTTTCAAAATTTACTTTATATGAATAAGTATTTGATTTAAGAACATGTTCATCTTCTGATTCTCTACTAACATTACTTTTTATTCCGGATTTTATTTCATTTAAACTTTCTTTTATATCTTCCGCAAAGTCACACACAGTTTCTTTAGCAGTATTCATTCCTTTTTTGATAGTTTTATTTATAATTTCAACTGATCCATCTTCTTTAGTTATTTCTATTGTAAGTTTTGATGCAACTACCGTAATTGCACATGTGACTGTAATTATAGCCAAAAGTTTTGGATATAATGCTGTTATCGCACCTGTAGCTATTACCCCTGTTAACGGTATATCTAATATAATTTCATCGTCTTTTTTTATTTTTATCCTTGTTGCATTTCCTTTTTCTATTATCTTCTTTATAGCATTTATTATTTCATCTTTATTAATATTTGTATTTTTTTCTTTCTCATTATCGATTTTTTCGAGATAAATCAGAGCGTCTATTACATTTCCTTCAAATTTTTCTAATATTTCTTTAGCTTCATTATAACTTATTCCAAATCTACTTCTAAGTATATCTATATCTTCTAAAGTTATTTCTTTCATGAATATTCCCCTCCAATTTTGATTGTTTTTTAAATTAAATAACTAACTAAACTTCATTTTGAAATTTTATTTATTTAATAAATTATTTTTCAAAAAATTCTTTCAACATATCCAAACTTTTAGGTCTTCTCTGATAATTAGTGCTTATTATTTGAGCTAATATTTTATAAATTTCTTTTCTAGCTACCTCATTAACCTTTACCCTACTAACTTTGTCTAAGGTCGAATTATTAAGAAATTTTAATATATTATAAGCCATATTAGTTATTTTTGTTCCATAACTTTTCTCACATTCATCACAAATTGCACCTAAATATTGAAAAGATATGTAATTAGAATTTTTCATTTTTTCATTACACATTGAACAATAATTTAAATTTAATTCATATCCTGTATATTTTAACACTTTAAGTTCAAATGCTCTTGATAATAATTCTAAATCAACCACTTTACTCCTCATTAGATAAAAACAAGTAATAAATTCCTTAAATAATTCAAATTGCTTTTCCTCATCTTCTGAAACTATATCTATAAGTTCATTAAAATATGTACCATATATAAGATAGTCAAAATCATCTAAAAACTGTTGAAAAGATTCTATTATTTTTCCTTCATTTAATATGTACATACTTTTGCCCTTATATAAAGTGAACTCTCCATAGCAAAAAGGAAGAGTAATCGACATAAGTTTACTTTTATTTTTTCTAGCCCCTTTTGCTATTAGAGATATCTTGCCTAACTTTTCAGTAAAAAGCCATACTAATTTATCATTTTCTTTATAATCTTGAGTTTTAATCACAACTCCTCTAGTTGTTATTATATTCACTTTTGACCTCTATTTTTTATATCCTAATTCTTTAAGCATTATTTGACTATCTCTCCAGTCTTTTTTTACCTTTACCCAAAGTTTAAGTGATACTTTAGTTTCAAAAAACTTTTCTATATCTTGTCTTGCATATGTAGAAATCTTCTTTAACATAGTTCCATTTTTACCTATGATTATACCTTTATGTGAATCTTTTTCACATAACAAATTTGCATCTATGTGATATTTGCCACTTTCATCTTTTTTCATTGATAATATTTCTACAGCTATACCATGTGGCACTTCTTTTGATAGAAGTCTTAATGCTTTTTCTCTTATAGCTTCCGTAACTATAAATCTTTCTTGTCTATCCATTATCATATCATCTGGATAATACTTAGGTCCTTCCGGAAGTTCTTTTACTATAAGTTCTAATAATGTATTTACATTTTTACCATTTATCGCACTTAAAGGAATTACTTCTGCAAACTCAAACTCTTTTGAATATCTTTCAATAGCTTTAGCTACTTTATCCGCTGAATTTTCATCAATTTTATTTATAAGTAAAAATATAGGTATGTTGCACTCTTTAAGTTGATTTAATATATGTGCATCCCCTCTATTTATTTCATCCTCTTCTGGAGTTGTTATAAATAAAGCAACATCAACTTCTTTTAAAGAATCTTTTGCAACATTCACCATGTATTCACCTAGTTTATGTCTTGGTTTATGCATTCCTGGTGTATCTACAAATATAGCTTGGTAATCCTCTGTTGTTTTTATTGTTTGTATATTATTTCTAGTAGTTTGAGGTCTACTTGAAACTATTGATACCTTTTCACCCATTATATAATTTAATAATGTAGATTTTCCTACATTAGGTCTACCTATTATTGTTACAAATCCTGATTTAAACATTCTTTCCTCCATTATTTTATAAGGTCAGCTTTAGTAAAAGCTCCTGGTAAAATTTCTTCTAAAGTTTTTATAATATAATCTTCTTCATTTTTTACAATTATAATTTTTCCGTCAGTTTCTAAGAATTCTGCAATTACTTGTCTACATATACCACATGGTGATGTATATGTTGACATATCTCCAACAACTGCAATTGCTTTAATCTTAGTATGCCCTTCTGAAACTGCTTTAAAAATAGTTGTTCTCTCCGCACAGTTTGATGCTCCATATGAAGCATTTTCGATATTGCATCCTGAATATATTGTTCCATCTTCTGTTATCAGCGCTGCTCCAACTTTAAAATTAGAGTATGGTGCATATGCATTTTCTCTAGCTTTTATAGCTTCTTTAACGATATCTTTATATTGCATTTTTACTCCTCCTAAATATACCATTATCCTCAAGTCAAATGTCAATTGACAATTAACATTTATGGTTAATATTATTTATTTCACTCTCACTATAAATGTAAATTAATTCAAATATACACTATATATTAATGCCGTATATAAAATTATTTTTTCCATGAACATTGGAATATAATTATATTACAAAATACTAAATTAGTCATCTTTATTTTAAATATAATTTTTTTATGTTAGAAATTTATATAAAATAAGTGTTAATAATATGCCAAATAATGCCCCACATACAACTTCTAAAATTGAATGTATTTCAGCATCTACTCTACTTTGTGCTACTATTATAGCTAGTAAATATGATAAAAGCATTACTATTGCATTATTGCTTATTAAAGTTATTGTTGTTGCAATAGAGAATGATATAACACTGTGTCCACTTGGCATGCCACCTTTTAGCGGTGTACCTTCACCAAATATAGCTTTAACTATTAAAGTAACTATACTAACAATTATAAGCATTAAAAATATCATATGCGGACTACTATTTTTTATCTTATTTAACACATTCATCGAAAAAGGTAATAACCTATCCCAAAAAATTATATACCCAACTAACACAGCATTCAATGCAGTTATTAAAACAGCACCTGCTGCAACATTCTTAGCTATTTTAGCAAGTGGATGATAATAGTTAGTAGTAGCATCTATAGCACATTCCACTGCTGTATTTACCATTTCAGCTACTATTACCATGGTTATCGTTATAGTAGTTATTAAAAGTTCTATTTTGGTCAAATCATAAAAAAAGCATAGTGTAAGTACTATCAATGTTGCAAAAACATGTATTCTCATATTTCGCTGTGTTCTAATCGAATATATTATCCCCTCTATAGCATAATTAAAACTATCTAACATCTTTTTTACTTTCATAAACATATCACCCTATTTTATAGAATTTAAAATTTAACTCATAGTTAAATTTACACTTAACTATGAGTTAACATGAATTTTATAATATATGTTATGTAATTATATATTATTTATTAATATTTTTATCTAGTTATATTAAATTTAGTCATAATTTCTTCTTCTCGATTTCTCATTACCTTCTTCTCATCATCTTCCATGTGATCATATCCTAAAAGATGCAACATTGAGTGAACAGTTAAATACATAACCTCTCTTATAAATGAATGGCCATACTCAATACATTGTTCCTTAGCCCTTTCTAACGAAAGCGCCATATCCCCAAGCACTAACTTACCATCATCTAATTCATATGGTTCAAACTTATAATCAGAATACATATCTTTAAAATATTTATCTTTTTCATAATCTAACATCGGAAAAGATAGTACATCTGTAACTCTATCTATATCCCTTTGCTCATTGTTTATACTTCTTATTTCATCATTATCAACAAAAATTATACTTACTTCATAAGGAACATTAACTTTTTCTTCTTTTAAAGTATATCCTATAATCTCTGTCATTTTTTCTTCTAACTCATTTGTAACTTCAATTTTTTCTTGTCTATTATCTATCAGTATCATTATTTATCTCTTTTGCCTCCAATTTATCTAATGGATATTCCACTCTTTCATGGTATATACCTCTTAATACTTTTAAAAATGCTTGCTTTATTTTATTTATATCTTTAAATGTTAGGTTACAATTATCTAATTGATTTTCATTTAATTTGCCCTTGAATATATTATCAACCATAGATTCAATTTTTTCTTTAGTTGGGTTTTGTATAGACCTAACTGCCGCTTCTGTGCTATCTGCAAGCATTATTATTGCAACCTCTTTGCTTAATGGTTTAATCCCCTTGTATTTAAAGTCCTCCTCTTTTACATCTTCTGGATTTTCACTTGAATTTTTCATAGTGATATAAAAGTATTTCACCAAAGAATCTCCATGGTGCTGTTCAATCACATCTCTAATAATTTTAGGAAGTCCATATTTTTTAGCCAGCTCTACTCCATCCGTTACATGAGATGTAATTATAAGCGAACTAACTTTTGGAGAAATTCTATCATGTGGGTTTTCACCACTAAATTGATTTTCTTTAAAATAATATGCTCTTTCTATTTTTCCAACATCATGATAATATGCACCTACTCTTGCCAAAACTGAATTTGCTCCTACTTCTTCTGCACCTAATTCTGCTAAATTAGCTACTAAAACACTATGGTTATACGTTCCTGGTGCTTCTAGTGATAACCTCTTTAAAAGAGGACTATTAGGGTTTGCAAGCTCTAATAATTTTATATTAGTTACAATATCAAAAGAGTTCTCTAGCACCGGCAAAATGCCTATAGCTAATATTCCTGATATTATACTTCCTAGAGATGTAAACCCAGCCTGAATAATAACTCCTCTTATATGATTACTTAATATATATCCTAATGCCAACGAGAATACAAAGTTAAATACAGCAAGATACGCAGCTACATGCAATATATCATTTCTTTGCTGAACTTTTTTTAACATAACAGGAACTGCTACTGCATTAAAAAGTGCAATTATAATTACTATAGGATTAAACTTTACAATTACACTCATAAGTATAACGTTTAATATATTTATAATTACTGATGCTCTATTATCTACTAAGATACTAATAAGTATAGGAACACAAGCAAATGGTATAGCATATGGCGATATAATGTTTAAAGTAGTTGCTAATATCAATGATATGATCGTTAAAGTGTTTATAACCAATATTTTATTATTCTCACCATATATATCACTTCGTACATTTTTTAAATAATACCATTGCATAATTACAACTGATAGAATAAGAACAAGTAATGCAATATATATATATATCCTCAATGAATTGTCTTTATCAAGTAACCCAAGTTCTTTTAAAACTTCTATTTGTATTTGATTTATCGGTTCCCCTTCTTTAACAATAATTTGATCCTTCTTTATTATTACAGGTTTTACCTTCTTTTTAGCTTCTTCTCTTTGTTCTTGAGTTTTATCATAATCTATAAAATAATTAGGCTTTACTTGAGAATATCCAACATTCATTCCTATATCTTTAAGGTTTTTAGAAAATCTAGAATTATTAAATATTGTTGTTATCATTCCTTGTGCTAATACTATGTCTTGTGGCTTATCTTCATGTATTTTCATTTCATCAAATAGTTTCGTCATAGTATTGGTTGTAAAACTTCTAAGTTCTTCGAGTTCTTTAACTGTAGTCTTAGCTATCGCTTGATAATTTTCCTCTGATAAGTTACTAATCTTTAATACTTTCTTAAGCTCTCCTATTTTCCTCTCTTCCGCTTTAGTATCTTGTGCAGAAACATTTTCATATTTTCCATTTACTTCTATTGCATCTTTAAAAAATTCTTCTATATTTTTTATGGCATTTTGACTTACTTCTCCATTATAACTATATACATCCGGAATATGTTTTATAGCTTCCTCTTTTTCAGTTTCTGTAGCAAGTTGATTTTCTATGTCTTTAGGAGCCTTTATATCTACTTTAGCTATATCCCCCACATTTAAATCATAAGTTTTTGTTATTATAGAAGTAGAAAGTATAAGATATATAATTAATGTTACTATTAAAAATACTATTTTATTAGATATTTTAAATACATTAAATTTTTTTCTTTTTTTACTTTGTATTTTATCCATAAAATACCTCCGACTTTCTTCTCTCTAGTGAAAATTTTAAATAATATTAATTTTCTTGTTGCTCATTATTTATTGTTTCTTCTTTTCCTATATCAATATCATTCTCATCAGTTATTGTTTGATTCTTAGATATATCTTCTTCTGCTATAATAACTACTTCAATAAGTACTTTATCACCCTGCTCTTTTATATCTTTTTTTACATCTAAAACATTTACAGATTTATTTAAATTCAAAAGAATACTTCTTTTCATTTCTTCTACTATATCATTTATATTTGTAGCTTTTTCTTCTTCTAAAACTTCATGATAAATCTCTGTTTTTATTATTCCTTTATTATCCTCTATTTTATCATACTTTTCAAAGGTATTTAAGGCATTTTTAAGATAAATTCTTTTTCCTTTAATATCAATATAATAACTTTTAGCTATCTTTCCTGTTCGTTTCTTCTCTATTTTTAATTTAGGTACTTCTTTTTTAACCGCATAAAAAGTTTTCGCTATTACAGCACCTTCTGCATTTGTTATATATTCTTTTCCTTCCTTCCCTTGTTCTCCCTTTATAAGAACATCTCCTTCTTTAACAACTTGCCCTCTCTCCACCAATACAGTTCCACTTTTAGAAAATATTCTTTGAACTTCACCATTTTTTGATGCTATTACATTTCCAGTAACTTCTGGCTCTTTAATTTTAGGTGGAGCTTGTCTTTCAACTATTTCAACTTTTAATTTACATCCTTCAATCCTAGCTTTAACCCACATCACTTCATCATTATCATCTATTATTCTTTCTTGTAATCTATATACATCAAAACTATTTTTATTTACACCTTTTTCAATTCCATAATCTTTTAGCATCTCTCTAATTTCAAAAGGTGGAATATAATTTTCTGTAACTACATCAATGCTCCAAATAAAACTACTTAAATAATAAATAACTCCAATAAATATAACTAAGGTTATAATTAATGAACGCCTTCTTTTCAATTTTAAAATAGTAAACATAATCCCATCTCTATTTAAGACTTTAACTTTTCCATCAACTTTTTTAACACCTTCAAGCAAAGTATTATAATCTTTAAACTCTATTTCCATAGTGTAGTTTGTTAAACTATTTCGTTTTATTCTTCTAAGTTTTATATCTTTCTTCCATAGATAGTTTAAAAGTTTTTCGGACTTCAAAGTTTCAACTTCTACTAATAATACACCTTTATTATATTTTTTCATTCTACTCATCACCTAAATATCCAATAGCTTTAAATTTGCCATTTAAAACCATTGTTGTCCCCCCTATAAATATTATTTCAAAGTCTTGACCCAAAATACTTAATGTTCCTATAGATGTTCTTATTTTAATTTCTTCTCTCTCAAACAACATTATCCCCTTATGATTCTCTATAGTTACCTCTGTATTGGATATAATTGTTATTTTAGGTACATCTAATATTGCTTCCCTAGGTATGTCCAACTTTTCGCCTAACTTTTCAAATCTATCTTGAATTTTATTATTCATCAACAAACACCTCTTTACCTCTTATACTTGCTTTACTAAAATTTAATACGTTTTTAACTTATACATAATTTATATTTTAATTCTTAACTATATTACCTATTTTTTACTTAAATCAAAAACATAAGTTACTCTGACTTTTTTTAATTATATATGTTATTTTATATTTTAATTTTATGATTACCTTTCAAAATAAATTACTATCTTTTAAAACTATATGATTTTGGAAGTATTAAAATTTTCAGCAATTACTTATTACATGTAAATTTCATATATATGGATTCAATTGTTTGTTCAATCATCATTTGTCAATAAGTGCAATTATATGCTTTTATTAGGCTAAACTCCTCAGAAAATCACTATAAAATTTATTTTCTAAACTTAATACTTAAATAATTTTATTTTTACTTATAAATATAACGCAAAATAAAAAAGCATGTTTTCACATGCTTTTTCTATAAATCTAAATTATTGATTAATTTTTATATTAGTTTTTATATTAATTTATCACGAATAATTCCCTTCTCATCAATTTATTAATACATTTTAAAGTTGAAATTACTATAAATTGAAAAAAGAACTCAGATAAACTGAGTTCTTATTTATTCAAATATTCTTTAACTATTTGACTTACTAATTTTCCATCTGCTCTACCAGTTATTTTAGGTTTAACAGTGGACATTAATTTTCCCATATCTTTCATGCTATTTGCGCCTATTAATTCCGCAGACTCTTGAACAATTGTTCTGATCTCATCTTCTGTTAACTGCTGAGGAAGGTAATTTAACAAGATCTCTATTTCAGCTTTAGTGCTTTCCACTAAATCTTGTCTATTTCCATTTTCAAACTCTTGCAAAGCGTCTCTTCTTTGCTTAACTTCCTTAGCTAAAACCTCAATGACCTGATCATCATTAAGACTTCCAGTTCCACTTTTCTCTATTAACAAGATAGCAGCTTTAGCCATGCTAATCACACTTGCTCTAAATTTATCTCTTCCTTTTAAAGCATTTTTCCAGTCTTCCTGTAATCTATCCTTAAGGGACATAGCTCTTTACCCTCTTTCAAATTTCAAAAATCCTATTTGAATTTTCTCTTTCTTGCAGCTTCTGATTTTTTCTTTTTCTTTACGCTTGGTTTCTCATAGTGCTCTCTTTTTCTTACTTCTGAAAGTACACCAGCTCTAGCGCATTTCTTTTTAAATCTTCTTAAAGCATTTTCTAATGATTCGTTTTCTCCAACTCTAATTTCTGACATTGTTATCCCTCCCTCCGCTAGCTCAATTCAATTTTATAAACTTAAAATAGCGCTGCGGGACATAAATAGCACATTGTTAATTATACAGTATAGTTAAATCTTTTGTCAACAATTTCATTGTTTTTTTAACCTGGTGGCCAAACTAAATTTCTTCCGCCTAAAATATGAAAATGCATATGACATACAGTTTGACCTCCATTTTGACCAATATTAGTCACAACTCTATAACCATCTTCTGATATACCTAAATCTTGAGTTATCTTTTTTATCACTTTAAACACATGTGATACTATCTCTGAATTTTCTTCTGTTATTTCATTAATATTTTTAATATGTTCTTTGGGAATAACTAAAAAATGCACTGGTGCTTCAGGATTTATATCATTAAAAGCTAAAACTTTATCATCTTCATAGAGTTTTTCACTTGGAATTTCACCATTTATTATTTTGCAAAAAATACAATCGCTCATAATTTATAGTCACTTAGAAAAATTAGTGACATTTTCCCTCCCTTCTATTTAAAATTTAATAACTTATTAATTATTATTAAACTTTTTTATATAAATTTATACTCTTTTTTATAAAAAGTATTTTCCTCAATTACATATTATATACCTAATTAATATTTATTCTACTAATTATTTAAAATTCCTTCATTTTTTTATAAATTTATATATTTCCTATCATATTTTCATCTTCTGTTTCCATTAGTTTAGCATTCAGTACTTTTCCTTCTAAAGACAAGTCACTTTTAACAATCACTTTAATATAATTTGGTGTATAGCCTACATAGTAGCCTTCTTTACCTTTCATTTCTTCTTCAAATAAAACTTTCATTTCTTGTCCTATGAATTTATCCATAAACTTCTTTTCTAGCATATTATTTAATTCAATCAGTTTTGCACTTCTTTTTTCTTTTATATTTCCATCTACTTGCAACATCATATCAGCTGCTTTGGTTCCTTTTCTTGGACTATATTTAAATATATGCATTTTTGAAAGTTCTATTTCCTTTAAAAATTTATATGTTTCTTCAAATTCAACTTCACTTTCACCTGGAAATCCAACAATAACATCTGTAGTTATGGATACATTCTTTATACTCGCTCTTAATTTTTTTAGAACTAATTTATACTCTTGTGCAGTATAATGCCTGTTCATTCTTTTTAATGTTGCATCTGAACCACTTTGTAATGATAAGTGAAAATGTGGGCAAAGTTTTTCTAATTTAGATATTTTCTCTATAACTTCATCAGTAAAAAATGTAGGATCTATAGAACCTATTCTTATCCTGTCTATCCCGTCTATCTTATTTACTTCCTCTAAAACTCTTATAAGTGACCAATCTTCTAAATCAACACCATATGATGCAATATGTATACCAGATAAAATTATTTCTTTAAATCCATTTTTAGCCAGCTCTTTTACTTCACTTAATATCAATTCGGGCTCTTTGCTACAAACAGCACCTCTTGCAAAAGGTATTAAACAATATGAACAAAATCTATTACAACCATCTTGTATTTTTAAAAATGCTCTTGTTTTATCTTGATATTCTTCTATTTTCAATTCTTCAAAATGCTTATTTCTTAAAACATCATTTACATCCACAAATTGCTTTTTCTCTTCTCTTGCTTTATTTACATAAAATACAATATCGCCTTTATTTTTAGTTCCTAATACTACATTTACACCTTCTATATTAGATACTTCTTCAGATGCAATTTGAGAATAACATCCAACAACTGCAATTATAGCATCCGGATTTTTCCTTCTTGCTCTTGAAATCATTTGACGTGATTTTTTATCTCCCATATTAGTAACTGTACATGTATTTATAACATAAACATCTGCCTTTTCATCAAAAGATGTTACTTCATAGCCAGCTTTTATGAATTTTTCCGTCATAGCTTCTGACTCATATACATTAACTCTACATCCTAAAGTACAAAAAGCAACTTTCATTATAAAACCCCTCCTAAATCACCTAATTCATACATTAACAAGCTTAAAGCTGTAAAGCCTGCTGTTTCTGTTCTTAAAATTCTTGGTCCTAACGTCACTATATGCGCACCACTACTTCTTAGTAATTCTATTTCACTTTCCTCAAATCCACCTTCCGGACCTATAACTATAGCCACATTTTCAATAGAACTTTTTTCTACATTTCCTATTAATTTTTTTATTCCAAATCCTTCTTCATTTTCATAAGGTACAACAATTAAATCCATATAATTTAATCTATTCAATAACTCTTCAAATAATATAGGCTCATTTATGGTAGGAATTAAGCTCCTTTTACTCTGTTTACATGCTTCTAATGCTATCCTATTCCATCTATCTACTTTTTTGAACTCAGAATCATTTTTTACAACTACTCTTTCTGTAATTATAGGAGTTATAGAGCTTACACCTAATTCTGTGTTTTTTTGAGCTATTAAGTCCATTTTAGTTGACTTCGGAAGACCTTGAAATAAGTGAACTTTTATTGGACTTTCATTATTTAATTCACATTCTTCTATTAAATCAACAATTACTTGTTTTTTATTAATTTCTTTTAATGTTCCTATATATTCTTTGCCTTCACAGTTATTTATACTTACTTTATCTCCTTCTGTAAGTCTTAAAACTTTATATATATGTTTTACATCATCACCTTCTATAAAACACGTATCCAAGTTAATATTCTCTTTAGGCACAAAAAACTTATGCATAAAAATCACCTCTTCTACTTTAAATTACTATATGTTTTTACCTATTACACACACCCATTCACCATCTCTAATAACTTCAACTATTTCAAATCCACATTGCTTAAACTTTTCCACTACCTCGTCTACTTTAGCAAGTATTATACCTGAAGTTATAAAATATCCATCTTTATTTAGAAATTCTTTTACTCCTTCTACTAAAAATATAATAACATCAGCTATTATATTAGCAACAACTATCTCAGCCTTACCATTTACAACTTCCATTAAATCTCCATGTAAAACTTCTATATTAGAAATATTATTATATCCAACATTCTTTTTAGCTGAATCTACTGCTACTGGATCTAAATCAACTGCCACAACATGCTTAGCACCTAATTTCGCAGCAGATATAGCTAATATACCTGACCCTGTTCCTATATCAAATACTGTACTATCTTTTTTTGTATATTTTTCAAGAGACTTCATACACATTCTAGTAGTCTCATGAGTTCCTGTTCCAAATGCCATACCTGGATCTAATTCAACCACTATTTCATCATTTTTAACTTCATAAGGCTCCCAAATTGGTTTAACAACTATTCTTTCACCTATCTTAGTAGGTTTATAATATTGCTTCCAAATGTTTTCCCAATCGCCTTCATTTACTTTAACAACATGTACACTACCTTCCCCTTTATCAAATCCAAATTCAGGTAATTTCTCTACACTTTCTTTTATGTACTCTATATACTCTTGTAATTTATCATCTTCTTTATAATAACCTTTGATTATTGCGCCTTCTTTTACCTTTAAAAGATTTTCATCAAAATAATCCCAACCACTTGGATTTTTCTTTTTAAACGCAACATCCTCAGAATCTAATATAGAAACTCCATCTACACCTGTATTATAAAAGAATCCTGAAACTACATCACTAGCTTCACTACTAGTCACAACAGTTATCTCTATCCAATCTTTTTCCATAATTTATTCCTCCAATTTACTAATTTATTATCTCGCTTTTATTCAAATTCAGGGTTTTAAACTCAGTTTTTAAGTTGTACCTTTATTTAAGTAATATTTTTAAATGTTATTTAAATTTTTGATCATTCCTAAGTAAATCAAAATCTGATTTTATCCCTATAGCAATTATGAATATCTATTTTACTATACTATCATAATTTTTAACAGCTTTAAAATATATTAAACCTAATTCATTAATATTTCAAACTGAATTATATTTTAATTTTTAAACATATAAAAAGAAACCTCTTTTTAAGAAGTTTCTCCTATAACTATTTTCCAAACCATTTTTTCTTATGATGTAGTATATTTTCTGTAGACTCACCACTAGCTTCCATAAATGCTTGTAATGCATCTCTTTGTTTATCATTTAATTCCTTAGGAACATCAACTATAACTTTTACATATTGATCTCCTCTTCCTGCAGAATTTACTCTTGGAACCCCTTTTCCTTTTAATCTGAATGTAGTATTAGGTTGAGTTCCCGCTGGAACAACATATTTAACTTCACCATCAACTGTAGGTACCTTTATTTCAGCACCTAACGTAGCTTGTGCAAAACTTATATGTGTATCTATATAAATATCAAATCCTTTTCTAACAAAAGTTTTGTGAGATGTAACTCGAATATTTATATATAAATCTCCTGATGGACCACCATTATCGCCAGCTTCTCCTTGACCTCTTAATGGAATTACATTACCATTATCTACTCCAGCTGGAACATTTATTGTTATAGTTCTTCTCTTATTTTCTTTTCCTGTTCCATGACAAGTATTACAAGGGTTATCTATTACTTGGCCTTTTCCACCACAAGCATCACATGTAGATTGTGTAGCTATTACCCCTATAGGAGTTTGTCTTTGAACTCTTATTTGTCCTGTACCTTTACATTTTGGACATGTTTTTGCAGATGCTCCACCTTGAGCACCAGATCCATTACAAGTTTCACATTTTTCTTTTCTATTTATACTAACTTCTTTTTCAACACCAAATACAGCTTCTTCAAAAGTTAAATTTAATGTATATTCAATGTCGGCACCTTTTCTTGGACCATTTCTTCTTGATGATGAACCACCAAAACCTCCAAATCCACCGAATATATCTCCAAATATATCTCCAAAGTCAAAACCTCCGAAGCCTCCTTCGAAGCCTCCAAAACCTTGTCCATTGAAATCAGCAGTTCCAAATTGATCATATCGTTGTCTTTTTTCACTATCTGAAAGAACTTGATACGCTTCATTAATTTCTTTAAACTTTTCTTCCGCCTCTTTATCACCTTGATTTCTATCTGGATGATATTTTAACGCAGCTTTTTTAAACGCTCTTTTTATTTCATCTTCACTTGCATTTTTATCTATACCTAAAACTTCATAATAATCTTTATTTGCCATTTCCAATTCACCACCTATTATAGTCTAACTTATATAATATAATGCATCTTATGTATTATTTCAACTGTATTATTTTATTAATTATTATACATTTTTGTTACATTTAATATATATTTAATAATTTTTAAAACCTTTTAAAATTATTATTTTTCTAAAAAAAATTGATAGTTAAGGTGTTAATAATTAAATGTTATTTAATTATTAGATTATAGCCTCCTTAACTATCAACTTCTAATATTTATTAACTATTCAAACTAAATTTTTTTATTAGTCTACTTTATAATCTGTATCTACTACATTTTCATCTGTATTATTTCCTTGATTTTCTGCGCCTTGTGGTGCTCCTTCTTGAGCTCCTTCTGCTTGATACATCTTAGAAGATACTGCATAGAAAGCCTGTGTTAATTCTTCTGTTGCTTTTTTGATAGCTTCTATATCTTCGCCATCTTTAACAGCTTTTAATGCTTCTAATTTAGCATTTATATCATTTTTATCTTCTTCTGATACCTTGTCACCAAGTTCTCCTAATGTTTTTTCTGTTTGATAAGCTATTTGATCTGCATTATTTTTAACTTCGATTCCTTCTTTTCTAGCTTTATCTTGTTCTGCGAATTTCTCAGCTTCATCTACTGCCTTTTTGATTTCATCTTCATTTAAGTTAGTTGATGCTGTAATTGTTATATTAGCCTCTTTTCCTGTTCCTTTATCTTTAGCTGCAACATTTACTATACCATTAGCATCTATATCAAAAGTAACTTCTATTTGAGGAATTCCTCTTGGAGCTGGTGCTATACCTGATAATGTAAATCTTCCTAGAGTTTTATTATCTGCAGCCATTTGTCTCTCACCTTGAACAACGTGAATTTCAACTGATGTTTGACCATCTGCTGCTGTTGAGAATACTTGACTCTTCTTAGTTGGAATAGTTGTATTTCTTTCTATTAATGGAGTAGCAACTCCTCCTAAAGTTTCAATTCCTAGTGTTAATGGACTAACATCTAGTAATAATACATCTTTAACTTCTCCTGTTAAAACACCTGCTTGAATTGCTGCACCTACTGCAACACATTCATCTGGGTTAACTCCTTTTGATGGATCTTTTCCAGTAAAGTTTTTAACCGCTTCTTGTACTGCTGGAATTCTTGTAGATCCTCCAACTAATATAATTTTATCTATATCATTTATTGTTAAGTTAGCATCATTTAAAGCTTTTTTCATAGGCTCTATTGTTCTTTGAACTAAATCATGAGTTAATTCATTGAATTTAGCTCTTGTTAAGTTCATATCTATATGTTTTGGGCCTGTTGCATCAGCTGTTATAAATGGTAAGTTGATGTTTGTTTGTGTTGATGATGATAATTCTATTTTTGCTTTTTCAGCAGCTTCTTTTAATCTTTGAAGTGCCATTTTATCATTTTTTAAATCAATTCCATTTTCAGCTTTAAAAGTTTCAGCTATATAATCAATGATTTTTTCATCAAAATCATCTCCACCAAGTTTTGTATCTCCATTTGTAGCTTTAACTTCAAATACTCCATCTCCAAGTTCTAGGATTGATACGTCAAATGTACCACCACCTAAATCATATACAAATATTTTTTGATTTGTATCCATTTTATCCATACCATATGCAAGTGAAGCAGCTGTTGGCTCATTTATTATTCTCTTAACATCTAAACCAGCTATTCTACCAGCATCTTTTGTTGCTTGTCTTTCACTATCATTAAAGTAAGCAGGAACTGTTATAACTGCTTCTGTAACTTTTTCACCTAAATATGCTTCAGCATCTGCTTTTAATTTTTGAAGTACCATTGCTGATATTTCTTGTGGTGTATATTCTTTTCCATCTATAGCTTGTTTATGGTTAGTACCCATATGTCTTTTTATTGATATTATTGTTTTATCTGGATTTGTTATTGCTTGTCTTTTTGCTACTTGACCTACTAGTCTTTCACCATCTTTCATGAAAGATACTACTGATGGAGTAGTTCTTGCTCCTTCTGCGTTTGCTATAACTACCGGTTCTCCACCTTCCATAACTGCAACACATGAATTTGTTGTTCCTAAATCAATTCCTATTATTTTTCCCATAGTATTTTACCTCCTATTTGCTAATTTGCTACTTTTACCATACTATATCTTAATACTTTATCTTCTTTTTTGTATCCTTTTAAGAATACTTCCACTATTTGATTTTCACCTAATTCATCATTTTCTTCATGCATAACTGCATTATGATAGTTTGGATCAAATCCATTAGCAGTATCTATTTCTTCAACACCTAATTTTTCAAGTGAAGTATTAAATTGTTTTACTGTCATTTCTATGCCTTTTCTTAAATCATCTACATTAGAATCACAAGATAGTGCACGTTCTAAATTATCAAGAACAGTAAACATTTCTTTTAAAACATCTTCACAAGCACTTAGATAAATACCTTCTTTTTCTTTTATTGTTCTTTTTCTGTAATTGTCATATTCAGCACCTAATCTTAGGTACTTTTCCTTTGAATCATTCAATTCACTTTTTAATTTTTCATTTTCTGCTTTTAAAGCTTTAATATCTACTGGTTCAAAACTTGTTTCCTCATTTTTTTCAGCATCTTCTATATTTTCGGATTCTTTCAGGTTTTCTGCTTCACACTTGCATTCTTCCTCAAGATTTTCCTCCCTTTTTTCATTAAGGGTTTCATCTCTCTTATCCACTTTCATTCCTCCATTCTATATTTAACTTAGTCTTTATACAGTAAAATAAATTGTAATTTTTATTATCATTTATTTACTATAGTTAGATTTTTAGGTTTGAAAGAAAATAACAAGCTATACTTAAATATTTGTTTCTTATATTAAAGTTTAGATAAAAGCATATTAATACTTCTATTTAACTTGCTATTTTAAACTTTAGTATTAAAAACCTTTATATAATTTTTGTATATTATAATTAAGTTCTTTAACTAACTTATCAACTACTGCTATAACTTTACTATATGGAATTCTAGTTGGACCTATAACTCCTATAGTTCCTATTGGATTTCCGTTATAACTATATGTCGCAGTTATTATACTGCATTCCTTAGCAGAATCTAGAAAATTTTCTTCACCTATTTTCACAGATAATCCTTGCTTTGCATCAGTATCTAACAATTTTTTAACATAGTCTACATTATTTACAAAGTTCAAGAAATCTTTAGCTTTATCTATATTGTTGTATTCTTGATAATTAAATATATTTGTTGATCCTTTTATAAATACCTTACTATTATCTTCATTTATTAAAGTTTCATAAAGCATTGGAATGATAGCATTGAAAATTTCCTCATTTTGCATTAAATCTTGTTTTAATTTTTCTAAAAACTCTAGTGACATATCCTCAAAAGATATATTTCTTAATTTTAAATTTAATACATTATTTATTTGTAAGATCAAACTACTATCAATAGACTTTTTAACTTTAATAACTTTATTCTTTATTACACCACTATTAGTAACAATAGTAAACAAAATGCTATTGTTATCTATTGGAGCTAACTGCAAGTACCTCATTGAACTAGTTTTTAATGATGGTGCTTTAACAACAGAAGTAAGATTTGTAAGATTCGATAATATTTCTGTTGCTTCTATAAGCACTTTATCTATTTCCTCAAAAGCTATATCTAATAGTGAATTCTTTATTATAGCTTCTTCTTCTGAAGTAAGTGCAGAAATTTTCATAAGGTCATCAACATAAAATCTGTAGCCTTTATCTGAAGGTTTCCTTCCTGAAGATGTATGCAATTGTTCTAGATATCCCATGTCTTCAAGATCAGACATTTCATTTCTAATAGTTGCAGAACTAATTCCCAAATCATACTTCTTAGCAATTGTTCTAGACCCTACTGGTTCTCCACAAGTGATATAATCATGGATAATAGCTTTAAGTATATAAATTTTTCTATCATCCATTTCCATTTTATCACCTCATTATTAGCACTCACTAATTAAGAGTGCTAATTAGTACATTCTTAACATATCATTTTCTATGTATATTGTCAATAGATTTTTTAATCTTTTTCAAAAATAAATTCACACATTATACTATTAGATACTTCTATTCCTCGCTTTGTTAAATAAATACTATTTTTTTCATCACTCATTAATCCAAGTTTTACATACTTATTAATAATTTTCCCATAAACTTCATATATATCCGAGTTAAATCTTTCTTTAAATGTATTTTTATTTATACCATTTATTTTTCTAAGACCCAAAAACATAAACTCTTCCATATTGTCTTTTATATTATTCTTTTCTTTATATATTATCGCATTTCCTTTTTTATTCATTTTTTCTATATAATAAGAAATATTATTTTCATTAGAATATCTTATTTCATTTATATATGAATGAGCTGAACTTCCGCAACCTATATATGGTTTAACATCCCAATAAACTAAATTATGTCTACATTCTTTTCCAGGCTTTGCATAATTAGAAATTTCATATTGTATATATCCATTTTTCTTTAGAATTTCCAATGTTTTTAAATTCATTTTTCTTTCATCTTCTTCACTAGGAAGCTTTAATATATCCTTTTCAAAAAGATTATAAAAAGGTGTACCCTCTTCAATTATTAAACTATAGCAAGATAGATGTTCTGGTTTTAAATTAATTATTTTATTTAAACTTTCTTCCCACATTTCTACAGTTTGATTTGGTAGTCCAAACATTAAATCTACATTTATATTTTCAAAACCACTCTCTCTTGCCATATCATAACTTTCTATAAATTCTTCAAAGGTATGTATTCTACCTATTTTTTTTAATAAATTATTTTGACAAGCTTGAAGTCCTATACTTAATCTATTTACTCCCATTTTCTTAAATGCTTCTAATTTTTCCTTTGTAAATGTGCCTGGATTTCCTTCAACAGTAAATTCTATATCTTTTGATAAATTTAATTTTTTTATGCTTTCTTTTAGTATATTAATTGCCTCTAAAGAGAAATAGGTGGGAGTTCCCCCACCTATAAATATAGTTTCTATTATATAATTTGAAAGACTCACATTATCTATTTCTTTAGATAGCGCTTTCGCATAGTTTATCATCTGTCCATCACATCCACTAAAAGAAGGAAAATCACAATAAAAGCATTTATTTTTACAAAATGGTATATGAATATATAATGATATTTTCTCCATTTTTTCTCCTCCATTTAATGATTTAATTTAATCAATTTTTAATACTGCCATAAATGCTTCTTGTGGAACTTCAACGCTTCCAACTTGTCTCATTCTCTTTTTACCTTGTTTTTGCTTTTCTAATAATTTTTTCTTTCTTGATATATCTCCACCATAGCATTTTGCAAGTACATCTTTTCTCATAGCTTTTACAGTTTCTCTAGCTATTATTTTACTACCAACAGCTGCTTGTATTGGAATTTCAAATAGTTGTCTTGGTATAATTTCTTTTAGTTTTTCAGCCATTGCTCTTCCTCTATAGTAAGCTCTTTCATTTGGTACTATCATAGAAAGTGCATCAACTATATCTCCATTTAGCATTATATCAAGTTTTACAAGTTCTGTTTCTTGATATCCTTTTAGTTCATAATCAAAAGATGCATATCCTTTTGTTCTTGATTTTAAAGCATCAAAGAAATCATATACTATTTCATTAAGAGGCATATCGTAATTAAGCATAACTCTTGTTTGATCAAGATACTGCATATCTATAAATGTACCTCTTTTATTTTGGCATAATTCCATTATTGCTCCAACAAAATCTGATGGTGCAATTATAGAAGCTTTAACCATAGGTTCTTCCATACGACTTATTTCTGATGGTTCTGGAAGATTTGTTGGATTTGTTATTTCTAATAGTTCACCATTTGTTTTTAAAACCTTATAAATAACAGATGGAGCTGTAGTTATAATATCTAAATTAAACTCTCTCTCTATTCTTTCTTGAATTATTTCCATATGTAAAAGACCTAAGAATCCACATCTAAATCCAAAGCCTAATGCAATTGACGTTTCTGGTTCAAAAGATAATGCAGCATCATTTAATTGTAGCTTTTCTAAAGCTTCTTTTAACGCTTCATATTTTGCTCCATCAACTGGATATATTCCACTGAATACCATTGGAACTGCTGGTCTATATCCTGCCATAGGCTCAGAAGTTGGTCTGTTTGCTTCTGTTATAGTATCTCCAGCTCTAGCATCTCCTACATTTTTAATTGACGCACTTAAGTATCCAACATCACCAGCTCTAAGTTCTTTGATTGGTAATGGTGATGGTGTGAACACCCCAACTTCAGTAACATCATAAATCTTATTAGTATTCATAAGCTTTATTTTAGTTCCTGGTTTTACAACACCATCAATTACTCTAATATATGTTACAACGCCTTTATAGCTATCATAATAAGAGTCAAATATTAATGCTTTTAATGGTGCTTCTTCATCGCCTTGTGGTGATGGAATCTTTTTAACTATTGTTTCTAGTACATCTTCTATATTAAGTCCTGTTTTAGCAGAAATAGCTGGAGCATCATGAGCTTCTATTCCTATAACATCCTCAATTTCTTCTTTAACTTCATCTGGTCTTGCACTAGCAAGGTCAACTTTATTTATTACCGGTGCTATTTCAAGATTGTTATCTAATGCTAGATAACAGTTTGCTAATGTTTGTGCTTGAATTCCTTGAGTTGCATCAACTATTAAAAGTGCACCTTCACAAGCAGCTAAACTTCTTGATACTTCATAGTTAAAGTCTACATGTCCTGGAGTATCTATAAGATTTAGTATATATTCCTCACCATCTACTTCTCTTTTATATACAAGTCTTGCTGCTTGAGATTTTATTGTTATTCCTCTTTCTTTTTCTAGTTCCATATTATCAAGTACTTGTGAATCCATTTCTCTCTCTGTAAGTGTACCTGTTTTTTCTAATAACCTGTCTGCAAGTGTTGACTTGCCGTGATCTATATGGGCAACTATAGAAAAATTTCTTATGTGTTTTTGTCTGTTGCTTTGCATCTTATTTACCCCCGTTTATAGTAATGAATTTAAATTTCAAAATCTACTTTATTATATGTTTCTTTGAAAGTTCTACTAAAAATTATCATAAATTAATTTTATATTATATTTAATCAGGTTAAATTATATCATATTTAATATAAATTTTGTTAACTGTATTTTTACTTTCTATAATTATTATTTTTTTGAATATGTAATTATATTATCATATATTACTTCAATTCCATTCTTCAAATTACATACGAAGTTCGTATCAAATACTATTTGCTTATTTTTCATTGTAAATATTAACTTAGGTTTTTCTCCTGTACAAACTTTTATACAACTATTATCTTTTACCATTTGTGATGAATTGAAATTTATTATAAACGCTCCCATCATTAGAGAAAATATGCTTATTACCAAAATTAATCTTTCTTTCTTTCTCAAGCTTAACTTCCTTTCTTTTATAATACTTTGCCTTATAAATAATTTTTATACTTATATATTATTGACATATTTTCAAAAATTCTTTCAAAGTCATAATTTATCTTATAAAACTCACTTTTTAACTAATTTGTAACAAAAATGTTTTAAAACATAAAAAGACCTACTTAGATATTTTCTAAGCAAGTCATCTTAATACTCAATTTAAAGCAAGTCTTATGGCTTCTGATAAATACTTCATACTATTTTTAGCTTCATCTAAAGTGTTTGAATCTGAACCAACCTCAATCAAAACTGCACCATCACTTAAATCCTGACTATAATATGTTATTCCTGTAGTATATTCCGCATATATAGGAATTTCTCTAAATAACTGTGGATATAATTTTTGTGCATTTGCTGCAATTTTGTTCATTTTTTCTAATTGTTTTTTATACCTTGGATTAGCTGTAGCTGGTACAAATGTTAATTTTGCTACAGAATCCCCATTAACATTTCCTGTTACTCTTGCCTTTGGAACTCCACCATCTCTATGAAGATCAATTATTAAATCAAAATCTCCAAACTCATTTATATATTTTTTTATTGTTTCTCTTGATTCATAATATGCTCCATTGTAATCAACATTATCATGAATTGTAGTATCATGCATTACTGTGAATCCCTTACTTTTTAAATTTTTTGTAAGTTCTTCACCAACGCTTGCAACAGTTAAATTAAGATCTTTTTTCCTAGCTTCACCTGGCGAATAAGCTTCACAAGTATGTGTATGGTATATAAGTATTTTTTTTGATCCATTTTTAGCTAAGTCTTGTTTTGAAACATTTCCTACCTCATTTTTATTTATATCTTTTTCATTTAAATTAAATTCATTTAAATTATATGTTTCATTCATTACACTCTTAGTTTTGTCTTTATTTTTTTTATTTCTAAAAAAGCCTAACTGATCTTTAATTGCTTGTTGTATATTAAATGCTTCAATACCTTTATCTTCATTTCTAACTGTATTTTTAGCTGAAGCACCTAAAGTTGCCATACTATTATTTATAGCCTTATATAAAATAGTTGTTTTAAAACTACTATCACCTTTATTAAAACATTCCTTAACACTCATATATGAAACACTTAATGCTAATATAGCAATAAGTATTATACTAATTATTTTTTTATGCTTTTTAACATTTTTATTAATGCTTTCTGCTTGATTTCCAATATATTTAACATTATATCTTGGGTTATACCTAGGATTGTATCTTTTATATGTTTCCCTTTTGTAATTCATTTTCTCCCCCCTAGATTTATACTAAACAAGTTATAATTTACTTATTTTTAAAATTATTATTAATTAAAATTTTAAGTAAGATTATCAATAAACTTGTCCATATAAAAAGTTTATTTCTTTCATCTAGTTGATTTATATGAAATTTTTATATTATTTATACCTTTTAAAATGTAAATTACTATAATTAGTTTAAAGAAAGTCTTATAGCTTCTGCTAAATATTTCATACTATTTTTTGCTTCATCTAAAGTATTTTCTTCTGAACCAACTTCTATTAAAACTGCATTATCACTTAAATCGTGGCTATAAAAATCACATCCAATTCCATTATCATGAGCAACTATATCTCTAAATAATTCTGGATATATTTTTTTTGAAATTCCTGCAATTTTATTAATCTTTTCTAATTGCTTTTTATATCTAGGATTTTCAGATGTTGTAGCAAACATAATTTTAGCTATAGATTCTTCATTTATCTTTGATGTTACTCTAGCTTTAGGCACTCCTCCATCTCTATGAAGATCAATTATTAAATCAAAATCTTTAAATTCATTTAAATATCTTTTTAATGTTTCCCTAGAATGCTTGTATGCATTAGGGTAATCAACATTATCATGAAGTGTCATATCATGAATAACTGTAAAACCTTTTTCTTTTAAACTCTTTGTAAGTTCCTCACCTACACCGGCAATTGTAAGACTTAAATCTTGTTTTCTATTTTCTCCAGGTGAATAAGCCTCACAAGTATGTGTATGATATATTAATATTTTTTTTGCTGCATTTTTAGCTAAATCATCACTAGACACCTTCCCTATTTCATTTTTCTTTATATCATTTTCACTTAAATTAAATGCTTCAATATTGTAAACATCATCCATGGTAATATCATTTTTTCTTATTGGAGATTTTTCTTTACTTTTACTATTTTTTATATGTTCTATGTCATATTTAAGTGCTTCTTTTATATTATTTGGTAAAAATGTGCCTTTTTCATTTGTATCTAGTTTTTTTGAAGATACCCCTAATGTTGCCATACTATTATTCATTGCTTTATATAAAATATTAGTTTTAATTTCGCTTTTCTTTAAAAAATATATATTGAATGCAGAAAAGACAAAACATAAGATTAAACTTGTTATTATAAGTATAGTTTTTAAACTTTTACTCTTATTCAAATTAATATTTCTATTTTTATCATCCAAATATTTAATATTATACTTAGGATTATATTTAAAATTATTTTTCTTATATGATTGTTTTTTATAATTCACCTACCCTCATCCCCTTAAAAATATAATATGTTTATATAATTTATATGAATGAAATATTATTTTATACACTTTCAAATAAAAATAAGAGAATTGAAAAATTCTCTTATTTTCATATATTTAATTTAAATATTTATCTATATCATCTAATGTAAGTGCAGGTTGAAGCGCTATATTTATTCCATTTGCTATTATTTTTGAAATGCATTCGATTACCATATCAATATCTTTAGGGGTAACTACCATTGATGACATTTTTTGACCTAATACTTGTTTTATTAATAAATCTTTTTCATCTCTATCTAATGAATTTAACATATCATAAAATTTACTATCTTTTTTAGACTCACTCATAAGATCTTCCAATACTAAATCTATAGTATCACTTGCAAGTGTTGCAGCATCTACAACCGTTGGAACTCCAATTGCTATTACTGGTACTCCTAAACTTTCTTCATTTAATGCATTTCTATTATTTCCAATACCTGCTCCTGGTGCTATACCTGTATTTCCTATTTGAATTGTTTTATTTACTCTTTGTGTTCTTCTTGATGCTAATGCATCTATACATATAACTAAATTAGGTTTAACTCTATCTACAACACCCTTTACTATTTCACTAGTTTCAACACCTGTCAGCCCCAAAACTCCTGGTGCTATGGCTGCAACTGGTATTATTCCTTCATCTATGCTATCTGGAACATATTCCTTTAAATGCCTTGTTACCATTAATTTAGATGTAACTTGTGGTCCTAATGCATCTGGTGTTATATTCCAATTTCCCAATCCCACAACTAATGCTGTAGTCTTATCATCTATTTTTACAACTTTTGATAATTCTTTTGCTAGAGTTTGACTTACATCTTCTTTGGCATCAGCATCATAGTATACAAAATCTGTAAATTCTAATGTGATATAGTCTCCTTTTGATTTTCCTATTACTTTTTCTCCATTCTCATTTAATACTTTTACATGTGTAACCATAACTTGCTTATCTACATGTTCTTCTACTTCAACACCATCTATCTCAGGATTTTCATTTTGTTCACTATAATACTCTCTAGCTTCTAACGCTAAGTCTGTTCTTATATTGTTCATATTTATCTCCACCTCTTAATTTATTTAAAATAATAATGTAGACTTTCCTTTGTTTGTATTTTTTCCAAATGCAACTTTAATATTCTTTTTTTAATAAAAGTTGCATTTGATAAAGAATATTGGTTATAATGTTAATAAAACATTATTATTCATGCCTTATCATATTTTTATATTTAAATGATAAATTTTACTTGAAGTAGTAAAAAAATAATGATATAATATCACTTGTTGAATATAAATACTCGTACGCAGACTTCCCCAAAGCTGCCGAGGCGTGATAAAAATGCAAGGGGGTGAAGTGAAATGGCAAACATTAAGTCAGCAAAAAAAAGAATAAAAGTTACTAAGGCTAAAACTCTTAGAAATACAATGATAAAATCTGCACTTAAAACTACAATCAAAAAGTTTGAAACTGCAGTTGCTAACAAAAATGTAGAAGAAGCTAAAGCAAACTATACTGTAGTTGTTAAAGCTTTAGATATGGCTGCAAACAAAGGAATAATACATAAAAACAAAGCAGCTAGAAAAAAATCTAGATTAGCTACTAAGTTATCTAATTTATCAGCATAATAAATAACCGGTCAATACCGGTTTTTTATTATAAAAAAAGAGCTATAATATAGCTCTTTTTTTTATATAATACTATTTATTACAAAGAATTCTAATTGAGTTCTATTATTAGTATTTAAACTTTTTATATTTTTTTCAACTTTTAATGAAAGTTCTAAATTACTTTTTAGTTTTTCTACCGTAAATTTTCTGCTCTGTTTCATCATCTTTTCTGCAATAAACGGATGTAATCTATATTCTTTAGCTAATTTATCTAAACTTTCACCAGAATCTATACCAACTCTTAAAGCTAATAAAAGTTTAAATTGTCTTTGAATCATATAAAGTATACTTGTAACTTCATCACCTTTATATATAAGTTCATTTAGTATATCAATAGATTTTTTTATATTTTTTTGAGATAAATAATCTACAAAATTAAAGATATCATTTTCATTTTTTTGAGACATTAATAGTGTTATATCTTCCTTAGTTATGTTTCTACCCTCACAATAACAACAAAGTTTTTCAACTTCATTATTTATAATGTTCATATTTCCATCTACCAAACTACAAAAAAAACTTAATTCTGCTTTATCTATTTTCTTACCTTTTTTCTCAAAAACCTCTTTTACTTTATAACTAAGATTTGCACCCTTCATTTTATCTATTTTTACTAGTGTTCCAAACTTCTCTAATTTCTTTATTTTAGAACTTGGCTTTTCTCTGTCACTTTTAAAAATATAATACATAATAAAAATAGTATATGGTGGTATGTCCTGTACATATTTTAATAATTTACTAAAATCCATGTTTTTTTCATCATCGCTACTTTTATTATCATCTAAAAAATTAGCTCTAAAAATTTCAACAACTTTTTTTTCTTCCATAAAAGGTAATGTTTCACAAGCATTCACTACTTCATCATTACTAACTTTTCTACCATCTAATCTTATATAATTAAAATCTTTAAAATCATTGGTAATCACTTTTTTAGAAATACTATCTATACAATTTTTTATTATACTTTCATCACTTCCACAAAATATATAAAAATTATCTATACTATTTTTTTTAATTTTTTGTTCAAATTCAACTAAGTTAATCAAACTTTAATCTCCTACCTCTAATTATAAATTTAAAACCATATATATATATATTATAATTTCTAACGAAAACTTACAACATATATAGGATTCAAAGCTCAAATTCAAAGTAATCTTTTTATCAAATAATAATATCAATCTTACAGTTTATTTTGATATTATGATTAAAATCAATTAAGAACTAAGAGTGAAAAGTGATTAGTTATGGTTAAGATTATTCATTTCTATTTTAAATTTGAACCTGGAATACATTTTTATTTACTAACTTATATTTATCATAGGTAAATCCAATTCCTACATTTCTATCATCTTCAACTATTTTCACTTGTTTATAAGCTTTATTATTGTCTAAATTAGATTTCCTATTTTTAGTTATAATAATTTTATCATCAATAATTAAATCTAAATCTTTTCCATTATTTTTTACCATAATATTATATTTATTATTTAACTTTATATTTTTTTCATTTTCTATTTCATCATATATTCTATCTACTTTAATATCTTCTCGTATTTTTGATATTTTTACTTTATTATTGCTCAGTATGATATTATTCATTTTATAGCTTATATTTATTGTTGTACCTTTTTTTGTTTTTATATAACTTATATTGGGATAATATGAATACATATTAACAAGGGTAAATATTGTCATTATGATTGGTATGAAAATTGTGTTCTTATGATTTTTTTTATAAAAAATATATGATATATACATTGATGTTATAGTTAATGCTCCAATATAACTTATAGTATATACAGTATTAAAATTGCTAACTATAAAATTTTCAAAAGTATTTGTGCATAAAAGTAATCCTTTCAATAAATATATAAAAACTTTATTAAACTTTGGTATATATATTAAAATTAAAAGCAAATTACTAACAATTATTAAAAATGAATAAAATGGCATCAATAGAAAATTTGCAACAATTCCATTTAAATTTACTTTTTTAAAATTGTATGCCATATATAAAGTTGTAAGCATTGATGCTGATAGAGTTATAGACACTGAATCTTTTATTAATGTAGGCAAAAAGTCTAATACTTTATCAAATTTATCTTTCATAGTAATAATTCCTAATACTGATAAAAATGATAAATTAAATGCTGGATTTAATATGTAGTATGGTTTCATAGAAACTAATATTATAAATGCTAATGATAAACTACTTAAACTATCATAATTTCTATAAACTTTTTTAGACATAACTAAAATAAATATCATTATAAATGCTCTAACAGTAGATGGAGTATATCCTATAATTGTTATATATATATAGGTAGTTACTATTGCAACTTTGTAATTTAATACTTTTTCTATAAATGTATAAATAAGTGCTATATGAAATCCAGAAACAGTAATTATATGTATTATCCCTAATGTATTCATTACACCTTTTTTTTCGTAATCTAAAAACGATTTATCACCTAATGATATAGCCATTACAAAATTGGCTAATTCTTCATCATATTTTTCTATTTCTTGATAACACAAATTCTTTATATTATAAACTTTACTTAATATATCACTATTTGAATTCATACTATCTATGTTAAAAATTCCCAAAGATCCATTTTTATAATCTATATCAAATTTAAAATTACCTTTTGCCTCAAAAACATCTCCAATTTTTAAACTAGATAAACCTTCTCCCTCTAAAAATACCTTTCTATTTTTCACAGTAGCTACAATTTTATATTTGTTACATTCTATTATTCTACCCTGAATTTGTTCACCAAGCTCAAAATTGAAGTAATTATAATGTGACATAAAACCAATAAATACAAATATCATAGCAATTATAAAATCTTCTTTTTCTAACTTTTTATAAAAAATAATTATTAATATAACATTTATAATTATTCCTATATATATTTTTTCTAAAAAAATATATGAAGTAACAGAACCTAAAAGTATTGAAATAGCATATAAAACCAATGGCCTATACATTTGATCACCTAATTTTATTATATTATATATGTAATCATTGACACTTTAATTCATTTATATCCATTTTTTCAAATTTATATTGCCTATTCTTTTCATGAGTGTTATATTTATACTAGTGTATATACACTAGTATAAACATCAAAAGTGAGGTCGTACTTATGTGCTTAAATTTAGAAAATGAAATTGTAAAATTAAAAAAAGATAAAGATGCCCTTATACTAGCTCATCTTTATCAGCCTAAAGAAATTCAACAAATTGCTGATTATGTAGGTGACTCTTATTATTTAAGCGAAATTGGTAAAAAAAGCGACAAACAACTTTTAGTTGTTTGTGGTGTTACATTTATGGCTGAAAGCGCTAAGATATTATCGCCTGAAAAAAAAGTACTATATAGCTCACAGACAGCAACATGTCCAATGGCAGATATGGTAACAAAGGAAGATATATTAAAATTAAAACAAGATTACCCTAATAGTAAAGTAGTTTGCTACGTAAACTCTTCTAGTGAAGTTAAATCTGTTTCAGATGTTTGTTGCACATCTTCTAGTGCTATAAATATAGTTTCTAATATAAAAGAAAAGGATATTATTTTTGTTCCAGATAAAAATTTAGGATCTTATGTTGCAAATAAACTTCCTGAAAAAAATATAATTTTATGGAGCGGTTATTGCCCTATCCATAATAATATTACATTAAATGATTTAGATACTTTCAAATTAGAAATGAAAGATAAACCTTATAAAATTTTAGTTCACCCTGAATGCAAAAAAGAAGTCTGTGACAAAGCTTCTTTTGTTGGTAGTACTAAAGAAATAATAGATTTTGTAGGTTCTGATTCATCAGAAAATTATCTTATAGTAACTGAATGCGGTGTAAAATATGATTTAGAAATGAAATATCCAAATAAAAACTTTTATTTTTTAGATATGACTTGTTCCAATATGAAAAAAACATCACTAAAATCGCTTTATAATACATTAAAAAACTTAGATAATGAAGTAATTCTTTCTGAAGATGTTATAGCAGGTGCTTCAGCTTCATTAAAGAATATGCTTAGTTTAGGCATATAAAATGAATTCTGAACATTTATATGCTGATGTTTTAATTATTGGAAGTGGAATAGCAGGTCTTTATACCGCACTAAATTTGAGTGATAATTTAAATATTTTAATAGTTACTAAATCTAAAACTATAAATTGTAACTCATACTTAGCCCAAGGTGGTATCTCTACAGCTCTAAATAAAGAAGATGAAGAATTATTTATAAACGATACACTAAGAGCTGGCAATTATAAAAATAATTTAAATGCAGTAAAAACTTTAGTTGCAGAATCTATAGAAAATATAGATACACTTATAAAGTTAGGTGTACCATTTGATTTAATAAATAATAAACTAGATTATACTCGTGAAGGATGTCACAGTGTAAATAGAATTGTTCATTGCAAAGATAAAACAGGTGAAAAAGTCTTTGAAACATTAAAACAAAAAGCTTGTTCAAAAACAAATATAACTATAATTGAAGATGCTTGTCTTGTTGATATTATAAATACAAAGAATTTATGTTATGGCGGAGTGTTTTTAAGTAAAGATAAAATATTTACAGTTAATGCGAAGCACACTGTTCTTGCTTGTGGTGGAATTGGAGGATTATTTATACATTCAACTAATGATAAATCATTAAGAGGTAGTGCCTTAAGCATTGCATTAAGACATTCTATAAAAGTTAAAGATCTTCAATATATTCAATTTCATCCAACTTCTTTATATGAAAAAAACTCTACTGATAGAAGTTTTTTGATTTCAGAATCTTTAAGAGGAGAAGGTGCTCTTCTTTTTAATTGTAATAATGAACGTTTTATAGATGAATTATTACCTAGAGATGTTGTTACTGAAGCTATAAAAAAAGAAATATCCAAAAGTCATATACCTTATGTGTATTTAGATATTTCTCATAAACCTAGTGATTTTATCAAAACTAGATTTCCATCAATATATAAAAAATGTATGGAAAAAGGCTATGATATAACAAAAGAAAGAATTCCTGTATGCCCTGCTCAACATTACTTCATGGGAGGTATAGAGGTAAATTTAAATTCTGAAACCTCTATGAAAAATTTATTTGCTGTTGGTGAAGTTAGTTGTACCGGAGTCCATGGAAACAATAGACTTGCAAGTAACTCTTTACTAGAGGCGTTAGTATTCTCTCGTAGGGCTTCACGCTTAATTAATAATAGTTCCATAAAATCTAGTTATTATACTTTCGATAAAATACTAGATTTTTCAGAATATACATCCCTTATTAAAAATGATGAAATTTTAATAATAGATAAATTAAAAAATTTAAGGAGCGATATAAAAAATGAATTGGTTTGCAGTTGATGATTTTTTAATAAACTCATTGAAAGAAGATATGCCTTATTATGACTTGACTACAGATTCCATTGTAAATGATGATAGCCTTTGTAGTATTGAATTAATCTGTAAAGAAGATGGTATAATTGCAGGACTCCCTGTATTTAAAAGGGTTTTTGAACTTCTTGGAAATGTAGATATATCTTTTAATTTTAAAGATGGTGATATTATAAAAAAAGGTGATATTATAGCTAATTTAAAGGGGAATACGAAAAACATACTTTCTGGTGAAAGATTAGCTCTTAATATAATTCAAAGAATGAGTGGAATAGCTACTTTAACTAATAACTTAGTAAAAGAAATTTCTCATACTAAAGCAAAACTTTTAGATACTAGAAAAACTACACCTGGTCTTAGAATGTTTGAAAAATATGCTGTTAAAATTGGTGGTGGCGTAAATCATAGATATTCTCTTTCTGATGGTATCTTAATAAAAGATAACCATATAAAGGCTGCTGGAAACATAATAAATGCTGTTACTCTCGTAAGAAATAACATAGGAAATCTAAAAAAAATCGAGGTTGAAACTGAAAGTATAGAAGAAGTTAAAGAAGCAATTTTAACTAATGCTGACATAATAATGCTTGACAATATGAGCATTGAAACTATGAATGATGCAGTTAAAGTTATTGATGGTACTGCTTTAACTGAAGCTTCTGGTAATATCGATTTATCCACAATAAAATCTGTTGCAGAAACTGGTGTTGATTTTATATCAAGCGGTGCAACTACTCATTCTTATAAGTCTTTAGATATTTCTCTTAAAAATTTGAAATATATATAGCTTTTAAGGAGATGTAAAATATTTTACATCTCCTTATATTTTTCTTAATTATATATAATGTTTTTTTATTTCTTTTTGAATTTTTTTTAGAGCTTTTTTAGATCCTCTCTTAATATCTTTTTCTAATTTTCTCTCTTTATATTCTTGAAAAATTGTATTTAAATCATAATCTTCTGGGTATAGATTACTTGCCTTTATTTCTAATTTTATTCTTTTATAATTGACTTCTAAAATATCATTGTTTACAAATATCTTTAAGTTATTGTTTTCATCTATTTCTTCATATACAATTCCTGAATAATTGTAATCTAGCAATAGAACTTTATCTCCTTTTTTATATTCATAAAAGTTTTCTTTGTTAGTTTCTTGTTCATCAAAAGAAGCCTTTTTTACTTTACTTTCTTTGACTAAATTAAAATTATATTCTCTTTTCTTCATATAATTTTGTGCACGTTCTAAAACTTCCTCACTTATACCCATTTTTCTTGAAATCCAAATTGCATTACTATTACCAGCTTTTCCAATGACTAATTTGTATAATGGTTCTAATGTTTCTTTGTTGAATTTCATTGCAGCATTTTCAAAGTCACTGTGTTTCTCTGAAAATCTTTTTATTTCTCCATAATGTGTTGTTGCAACAGTAATACACCCCATGTGATAAAATTCTTCTAGTATTGATATGGCTAATGCAGCACCTTCACTTGGCTCTGTTCCACTTCCAATTTCATCAAATAATAGTAATGTATTTCTATTACTTTCTTTCATTATAGCTGATAAATTTTTCATATGTGATGAAAAAGTACTTAATGCATTTTCCAAACTTTGATCATCACCAATATCAACAAATATTTTATCAAATATAGCTATTTCTGAACCTTTTTCCCCTTCTATATGAATCCCTGATTGTACTAACAATGTTAGTAACCCTAAAGTCTTCAAAACCACAGTTTTTCCACCAGCATTAGGTCCTGTTATTATTAAAGTTCTATAATTATCTCCTACTTCAAAATCTAATGGAACTACATTACCCCTCAATAATGGATGTTTACACTTAATTAGTTTTATATATCCATAATTATTTATTTTAGGTTCTATTCCTTTAATGCTTTTACTATATTTAGCTTTGGAAAATATCATATCATATTGAGCTATTAATTCTTTATTTATTTTTATATCTTTTATTTTTTCTAAAATTATACCTGTAAGTGTAGCTAAAATTTGATATTCTTCTATGGCCTCATCACTTTTTAACACAATCAACTCCTGGCTTAATTTTCCTATAGCCTTAGGCTCCATAAATATTGTGGTTCCTTTTGATGATGATTCTACAATGCTTCCTTCAACAAAATTTTTATAGGAACTTTTTATTGGAATAGTATATCTTCCATTTCTTTTACTTATAAAGAATTCTTGTATATATTTCTTATTAGAATCATTCTTTAAGAATTTACTTAACTTTTCTTCTATTTTCTCCTCAGTTACATCTATTAGTCTTCTTATTCTTTTTAATTCCTTACTTGCAGATGAATCAACCCTATTTCCTTTAATTGATAAGTTAATTTCATCTTCAATTGATTTAAAATCTACAATAGAATTAGAGTATGAACTTAATAGGGGCGCTAAATCTTCTTTATTTATCATAAACTGTTTTATCTTCGTACACCCTCTAAAAAAATCACTAAAACTATTTAACTCATCACACTCTAAAACCATTCCTTTTTCAATTTTTTCTATAAATTTATTTATATTAGAAATTCCTTCTAGTGGAACATAACTATATATATCTAAGATGTTTCGCCCCTCACTAGTTTCCTGTAGTCTAGTTTTTACAATTTTCATATTTGATTCTGGTGTTAACTTATCAATTAAATTCTTTCCTAATCCACTCACACAAAATGATTTTAACATTTCTTTTATTTCGTTATATTGTAATTTTTCTATTGCATTATTATTCATTTATTTTCTCCTCATAACTAATTTTAAATTTTTATTAGAAATTCATTATGAAGATACCTATTTTTAAAACTTCAATTTTAATTTAAATAAATAAAAGCTATGGAAAATCCATAGCTTAACAATCAATTACCATAGATGATATTTCATATACAACAAAAAAATCATTGTTACATTTATCATCATTAATATTTAATGTCTTTTTGCTATTAAGGTATCTTCATCATTAATTTAAATAAACCCACAACAAACAAAGGTACTTTAATACCTATTTTTTGAGATTTATAAAATATTAAATTAATTTATTTAGATACTACCTCACTCACAAAAAGCACTCCTTTTTAATTCAATTTATTATAAAATATCATATTAAATATTCTTAGTCAATACTTAATATTTAAAATTATAATTATAATTTTACTTATCTTCTCTAACTAAATATTCATTTCCATCTTGGTCTTTGAATGGAAACATTTTTCCATATGGCATATTCATCATCATGCCTACTTCAACACCATTATTTTTCATTTTATCATATGCTGACTCTATATCAATTGTGCTTAAAATTATTGATGGATGTTCCAAGTTTGCATCTGGATTTTGTGATTTCATTAAAGTTTTATTATACAATATAAACGTAGTAAATTCACTTTCGCTTGGTCCAACTTCAATCCATTTCATATTAGGTCCCATCTCTTTTTCAAATTTAACAATAAAATTTAACTTTTCAACCCAAAACGCTTTAGCTTCTTCTTGATTATCTACATATAATGTTATTTTTCCTATTTTATTAATCATTTTAATTCCTCCTAATAATATTTACTGTCTAAAATATTATTAGTTAAATACTCTGGAATTAAACTTAAATTTTTCATATCATTATAAATCACTATTTAAAGGGTCTTCTGGTTCATTATCAAGCACTATATCTAATAATATATAAACTATTATTCCTGAGCCACCAGCAAAAATAGATACTGCAAAAAGTAGTCTTATCCAACTAACATCTATTCCAATTGTTTTGGCTATTCCTGCACATACTCCATCAATTTTTCTATTCTTTTTACATTTATATATAGGCTTTTTAAAAAATTCCATGTTTCTCACCCCTTATTTTCACACTAAACTTCTACTTATATAGGTTTCCAAGCTCAAATTTAAAATAATCTTTTTATCAAATGATACTACTAAATTTACATGTTATTTCTATTTTATATTGGAACTAAGTAAGAAGTAAAAGTGAAAAGTTATGGTAGTTATTACTCACTTTGTTCCTAATATTTAAAAATAGAAGCACATAAAAACTAGTTTTTATATTGTGTTTAAATAATTTGCTTTGCAAATCCTTATGTAAACCAATAAAAAAATAATAATTCAGTTTTATCCTTCATTGTTAATTGTTAATTTCTGTACATTCGTTTAAACAGTTCTTTCTCACTTGAAATAATAATTTGAATTTGAACTTGGATTCTATAGTGTTCCAAGTTCAAATTCAAAATAACATCTTTCTCAATTGAAAATTTTTTTCTTTTATCAAGAAACAGGAATTATTTAAATTAGTATTTCTTTAAAAATTGATTTAGAAACTCTTATTAATTTGTGTTTTATTTTCAAGGCCTGAACCCAAGGACGGGTTCAGCGACTGCCTAGATAGGACGTCGTGTGAACTAAATTTAGAAATATGTAATTTAAAATTTAATGTATATTATTTATAAATCAAGGAAGTAATTCACATCAATAATGGTATTTTATTAATGTGAATTACTAACGAAGAGTTATGAAAAATAGACTAGAATTTAATTACATAGCTCTTAATTTAGTTCACTAATAGCCGTTTAGTCTTGGAAATAAAATGACAAATCCATTAGAGTTTCTTTGAAATTTTTATGAATAACGTTTTAAATAAATCCTGTTTCTTGGAATATAAAATGTACCCCTATATAATATTCATTATATATAAATATTTCTTTATTGTATATGAATATCGTAAGGTTATAGATTTTATATTTATAATTCTTTTATATTTATTGTCATTGCATAAGTCTCTATTTCACTTGCATATTTTAAACTATTTTTCGTTTCCATAACTTTTTGCAATCCTGAAATATCAGTCTTTTTATTTTTTACCTCAACTAAAATTTGTCCTGTTGTACTTATTCTTATTTCTTCAGGTTCAATATATTTATTAAATTTTGAACCACTCCAACTGCCTTCATATTCACCATTTAAATTAATATAAGTACTACCTACACTTATAATCTTATTCTCATTAGTATCCTTATTATGAATATACTTAAAATCTATAATCATAACTACATTCATATCATCATTAATACTATATGGTTGAATTTTCTCTGCATATTTTATTACTATATTTTCATTATCAACCTTGTATTTACTATTTAAACCCATAGCTTCATCATAACTTATATCCTGTGTTTTTGCTAAGTTTTGAAGAAAACTATGTTCATCTAATTCTTTAATTTCTACCTTATCTAAATATTTATTTATAGCTATATTAGATTTTTTTAATTGACCTTCATTTTTATAAAAAATTAACCCAACACTTAAAAATAGAATAGTTAAAATGATTAATAAAAATTTAAATTTTTTATCCATAAATTCCTCCTAATACATTTATTATTATTATACTTATAAAAATTAATAAATGCTTTTGATAAAATAAATGTTTAAAATTCTTTACTTTATTCATTTTAACAACGTCATTTAAGTTTCAATTAGTATACTGACATAATTTGAATATCAACAAATATATAATCTTATATTATGATATATGAATATATTGATATTTTGGAGGTATATTTATGACATTTTCATATAACTATTTTGAATACACTCATAAAAAGACTTTTCTAAATAATTGCAGGGATATTTGTAATGATGATATTTATAATAATGATATTGCCTTATCTATTTTCAAAACTATTTGCAAGCAAACTTACAATAGTATACGTTTTAATATAATAGCTAGAAACAATTTATTTTTGTTATAAAAATTTTATATAAATCTTCTTTTTTAAATATAAAACAGCCGATATGATTTTTATATCATATCGGCTCTATATCTCTAAAATAACCAAACTTAGTTATTTTAATAATCTAATTGGCGGGAATATGTGAGAATCGAACTCACCCGTCGTGGTCTTAGCACGGCAACACGGTTTTGAAGACCGGCAGGCACACCAGCACCTATCTACTCCCAAATTTGCTACTATTTTTTTTATGCTTTTAAGCACATTTATTATTATAACAAATTTCTTATATTTTTCAACAGTTTTTTTTAAATTCTTTAAATTTTCTTTACTATTTTACATATATTGAATTATTTTAATACAAAATTCTATCGTTTTCTACTCTTTTAGTAACTTTTATAGCATCTAATTGTTCTAATAATGCTACAGCATATTTTCTATTAGTTTCTAATAATTCTCTTGTTTTACTAGCATTTATAGAATTATTATCCTTTATATAATTTACTATAAGTTCTTTTCCTTTTTTGTAATTTTCAATTTCTAATATGCAATCTTCTGAAAGTTTTATTAAAGCTTCTTGATCTAATAAAGATTCAAATACCATTTTAAATGCACTCTTATCTTTTTCCTTTGCACTTAAGTCACTAACTTTAGGGCAATTATATTGTGAAACTTTATATTCTTCCAATATAAAATTTTTGATTCTCTCTTGCTCTTTATTGTAGGCAATTTCAAAAATATATAGTGATATAAATTTTGATGTAACCTTAATAATTTTTCTTTCTTCTAATACCATTAAAATTTCATCATAATTTTTTTGCTTTAAAGATTTTCCAAATACTTTGTTTTTAACTTCTTCTTTTGACATACCAAATTTCAATGGATTTTTTTTATGATATTCAGTTAAAAGTTCTTCTATTTGATTTATTTTTTCTTTTACAAAATCTTTATGAACATATATATTATTCTCAGAAGCTGTAAGCTTTACTATAATACTATCTTTTAATAAATTTTCAAGTTCTTCATCAATATTCTCTAAATTTTTACCAAGTGATTTTATTATAGTTTGCTTATCTGGATAAGTGCTGCTTAATTTTTTAACTATGTTTTCAAGTATACTATGTGATTTCCCACTTTCTTTTACTTTTAGTTCTTCAATATATTTTTCATCAAATCTTTTTGCTTTTTTAGCTACTGGTTCTATAATTGTTCCACCAGCAATAGTTATCATTGGAGAGTAACTCCTTAATACATATCTATCATTTCTTTGTGCTGTTATTTGCTTTTCTAATCTTAGTTGTACATACGCACTTTCACCTGGCTTTAGTTCTTCCTTATCTAATATAACAACTCTAGCTATTACTTCTTCTGTTCCATGATAAACCCTAACTCTTTGTCTATTTACTAATGGTTTATCTGCACTTTTTAAATAATATAAATTACAATCTATATTATATGATGGTTCCATTATATTTTCTCTGGCTATTACATTTCCCCTATTAACTTCATCAACTTTTACATTTGCTAAATTTATAGCACATCTTTGACCAGCTTCACCTACTTCACAAGGTTCATCGTGTATTCTTATTCCTCTTACTTTTGTTACAGTTTTAGATGGATATATTTCTATATTGTCACCAACAGTGACCCTTCCACTTATTATTGTTCCTGTGACAACTGTACCAAATCCTTTTATGGTAAAAACTCTATCTACAGGCAATCTAAAATGTCCTTCTGTATCTTTAGGCTCTACTTCATTTGTAAGCTTCTCAATGTCATCTATTAAACTTTCAAAGCCTTTCTTTGTTTTAGATGAAACTTCATGTATTGGTGCATCACTTAAAAAAGTTTCTTTAAATTCTTCTTTAATATCATTTTTTATCATTTCAACCCATTCATCATCTACTAAATCACATTTTGTAAGAACTATTATACCTTTTTTTACATTTAAAAGTTGTAATATTTCAAAATGCTCTCTAGTTTGAGGCATTATTCCCTCATCAGCTGCTATTACTAATAAAACTACATCTATACTACTTATTCCAGCAAGCATGTTTTTAACGAACTTTTCATGACCTGGAACATCTATTATTCCCGCTCTTTTTCCTGATGGCAAGTCAAAGTATGTAAAACCTAGGTTTATTGATATTCCTCTATCTTTTTCTTCTTTAAGAGTATCTGTTTCTTTTCCTGTTAATGTTTTAATAAGTGTAGTTTTTCCATGGTCTATATGTCCTGCTGTACCTATAATAATATGCTTCATATATCAATTAACACCCTTTCAATAATAACTTTTAGCTTAAATACATATAGTGAAATAAACTAATAATCTTTTAGTCTACTTCACTATATATTTTAATATTAGTTTATTTTGCTTAATGCTTTTATTATTTCTTCAATATCTTCATCAAAAATTGTTCTAACATCCAATATAAGTTCATTATTAAATACTCTAGTTATAATAGCAGTTTCATTTAACCTTAATATTTTTTCCATTTCATTTACTGAAATATTTTCACTACTAATTTTTATAACATAAGTAGGTATTTTTTCAGTAGGCATAGATCCGCCACCAACCATTGAGTAATCTTCATCAATTTTGAATTCAAAGTTATCTAAAGCATGTCTAAATTTTTTTCTGAATTTTATTGCTTTTTTCTTTATATCTTCTTTAGATGATAATATCATATTTAAAGTTGGTATATTTTCTATAGCTTCTTTCTCATCTAAATAATATCTTAAAGTACTTTCTAATGCACTTAATGTCATCTTATCAATTCTTAAAGCCCTTGTAAGCTGATTTTTCTTCATCAATTCAACATATTTCTTTTTACCTATTATAATTCCTGCTTGAGGTCCACCAAGCATTTTATCTCCACTAAAGGTTACTACATCAACACCCTTTTTTATACTTTCTTGTACAGTAGGCTCATGAGTAAATCCATATTTAGAAAAATCCACTAAAACTCCACTACCTATGTCTTCTACTACTGGTATATTTCGTTCATTTCCCAATTTAACAAGACTTTCTAATTCAACTTCTTCAGTAAATCCACAAATTTTAAAATTTGATGTGTGAACTTTTAAAAGCATTCCCGTATTATCATTTATATTATTTTCATAATCATATAAATGAGTTCTATTAGTTGTTCCTACTTCTACTAATTTTGCGCCACTAAATTTCATAACATCTGGAACTCTAAATGATCCACCTATTTCAACAAGTTGTCCCCTAGATACTATAGCTTCTTTTTCCTTACATAAACTATCTAAAACTAGCATTATTGCTGCTGCATTATTATTAACTACTAGTGCTGCTTCTGCACCTGTTATTTTTGTTATAAGCTTTTCAATATGACTATATCTAGAGCCTCTTTTTCCACTTTCTATATCATACTCTAAATTATTATATCTTCCTGCTATTTCTATAGCATTCTCCACAGCTTTTTTACTTAAAATAGAACGTCCTAAATTTGTATGTATGACTGTTCCTGTAGCATTAATTACTCTTCTTAAATTATTTTTCTTTTTCTTTAAAAGTAATCCTAATGCATAATTTAAAACATCATCTTCTTCAAAATCTTGTATTTTATCTTCTAATATGTACTTTCTATATTTTTCAATAGATTCTCTTAAAGACTCAACTATTAGCACTCTTTGAGTTTCCTTTAACTCATTTTGTATAACATCATTTTTAAGCAATTCATCAATTTTAGGTAATTTTCTCAATAATTCTTTATTCATAATATAACCCCTTTCTAATCCCCTAAGATTAGTCACATTTAAAAAGAAAATAATTCAATGTAATCTTATTAATTATTTTCTTTTATATGTATTATTGAACAATTATATTTTTTTCCTCTAGTTCAACTACTTCTCCTATAATAGAAGATTTAAGTTCTAACTTATTTAATTCATCTATTAATTGTTTACTTTCTTCTTTAGGTATAGATACCAAAAGTCCTCCTGATGTTTGAGGATCAAATAGTATATCTTCTACTACTTCATCTACATCTATAAGTTTATATTTTCCATCAAGATATGCTCTATTGTTATAACTACCTGCTGGCACTAATCCCATTTTGGCATATTCAGTAGTCCCATCTATTATTGGTAATTTATCCTTAAATATTTTAAATGTTACATTAGATGCACTTGCCATTTCATATCCATGACCCATTAGGCTAAATCCTGTAACATCTGTACACGCTGTAATATTATGATTTATAATAATTTCTCCTGAATATTTATTCAGTGTACTCATAACCTTAACAGCTTCATCATAATGCTCCTTAGATGCCATTTGAGCTTTTATCGCTGTATTTAAAATTCCTGTACCTATAGGTTTTGTTAAAATCAACACATCTCCAACTTTTGAACCATAGTTTTTTAAGACTTTATCTGGGTGTACAAGTCCAGTTACTGAAAGACCATATTTGGGTTCATCATCTGATACTGTATGCCCACCTATTATTACAGCTCCAGCTTCTATTACTTTATCTGCTCCACCTTTTAATATCTCACCTAATATATCTATATTAAGACAATTTGGAAAACAAACAATATTTAATGCTACTACTGGTTTTCCTCCCATTGCATATACATCACTCAAAGAATTTGCTGCCGCTATTTGACCAAACATATATGGATCATCTACTACTGGAGTAAAAAAATCTAAAGTTTGTATAGTTGCTACATCATCATTTATTTTGTATACCGCTGCATCATCTGAAGTTTCTATTCCAACAATTAAGTTTTCATCATGCATTTTAGGAATTTTATCTAATATTTTTGAAAGGGTCTCCGGCCCTATTTTAGCTGCTCAACCAGAAGTTTTTGAAAGTTCAGTTAGTCTTTTATCCAATGCCAATACCTCCCAAATTAATATACTTAAGATATATTTTTATAGTTCACCTAATATATCTTAAATGAAATTTTTTGATTAATACAAATACATTTCACCTTAATAATTCTATAATATTAACTATCTAATGTCTATATTATCTCTTAATTTCTCCAAAGTCTTACTCCCTATACCATCTACATTTAGAAGTTCATCTACATTTTTAAAAGAACCATTCTTCTCTCTATATTCAATAATTAGCTTAGCCTTTGAGTCTCCTATTCCTTGTAATGTCTTTAATTTTTCTACATCAGCAGTATTTATATTCACTTTCCCATTTTTATTTTCTTTTAATGTATTTTCTTTTATAACTGGATTTTCAACCCCTTCTGTACTTTCCCCATTTTTATAAATTACAATACAATCTTCATCTTTCAAAACTTTAGAAAAATGGATTAAATTCTCATTGGCATCATTAGTAAGTCCACCAGCCTTTTCTATTAAATCTCTAACTCTACTTCCCTCTTGCAATTTATATTCTCTAGGATTTTTCACTTCCCCTTTAACATCAACAATAATTTCATCTATGTCTTGATTGCAATCTTTTATATTTGATTCTTTATTTGATTGATTTTTATCATTTCTTTTCTGTGATTCTTTATGTGATTTTTCCTCGATATTTTCCTTTTTATTAGGTTCTGAAAAAACTTCTTCCACTTCTACAAATTTCTTATTATCTCTTGACATTATATATCCAGAAAATACAAATATAATCGATAATATAATTATTATTATTCCCCCAATAATTTTTTCTTTATTCTTCATATTTTTATACCTCCTTTTGTTAAATTATTTCCAATTTTCTTTTTTTTATCGTATTTTTTTAACTTTTCTGCTATAATAATTATGAATTAGCAATTAATTTCATTTTTCTTGGTAATATGTTATAATTTTAAGGTATATAATTTTTTGTTAATTAGACTTTTACAATTAGGAGATAAATATGAAAAAAATAAATAAAATTTTAATTTCAGCAGGCTTGCTTTTGACCTTAAACACTCCAAGTGTCTTAGCAGCATCAGAACCTCCAACCGCAAGTGCTAAAGGTGTTGTAGTTTTAAATGCTCAAACTGGTGAAGTATTATATGATAAAAACAAGGATACTGCTTATGCACCAGCGTCTCCAACAAAACTAATGACAGCACTTCTTACTTTAGAAAATTGCAATTTAGATGAAAAAGTAACTGTTGGTGAGATTCCCCCAACAATTGAAGGTTCTAAAATATATATTGATACTGGTGAAATTCTAACTGTTAGAGAACTTTTATATTCATTGATTATGGTTTCTGCAAATGACTGTGCAGCTGCTCTTGCTGAACATATGGGTGGAAATATAGAAGGTTTTGCTAAAATGATGAATGATCGTGCAAAAAAACTTGGATGTAAAAATACCAATTTTACAAATCCACATGGCCTTTATGAAGCAAACCATAAAACTACAGCTTATGATTTAGCTCTTATAGAAAATGAACTTTTAAAAAATCCTACATATCTAGAAATATCAAAAACTAAGAGTATGTTATTACAACCAACAAATAAGTTCAAAGAAAAGAGACCTCTTTGGAATGATAATAGATTAGTCCAATCTGGTGATGATTATTATTATAAATACTGTTTAGCTGGTAAAACTGGTTATACAGATGAAGCATTGCATTCTTATGTGGGTTCAGCTAGAAAAGATAATGAAACATTTGTTGTAGCATTTTTACGTGACCAAGATAAGACTTATTTTGGTGATAGTAGAAATTTCTTTGATTGGGCATTTAATAACTTTGAGACTGTTAAATGTTTTACTAAAAATTCAGAAGTAACAAATTATACAACTTCTGATGGAACTAAAATTCCTATTTTAGCTTCTAATGATGCATATTATACTAAGGATAAAACATTAAATGAGGAACCTATTATATCATATGATATTAACAAAATAGACAAATGTACTATTTTATCTGGTCAAACCATTGGTACTGCTACTTTTAAGTATAATAATACAGAGAAGAAAGTTGATCTTATAAGTGGCGTAGATTATGAGCCTAAAAATTCTAATTTTTTAACTAAAATATTTAAGAGCAATTCTAAAATGTTAAACATAGGTTTAATTGTAGTTGGAATTTTTAGTAGCTTATTAATATTAACTTTGTTCATTGTTAAAAAGAAAAAACACAATAAAAATTATTTTAGAAGATAGAACATTAGAGAGTTCTCTAATGTTCTTTTTTTAAGATTTCAATTAACTCTTCCATATCTTGAGGAATTTCACTTTTTATCTCTAGCAAATCATTGCTTCTAGGATGAGGTAATATTAATTTATATGCATGTAATGCTTGCCTTTTTATGTATTGAGGTTCTTGCTTTCCATATAATGAGTCACCATATATAGGATGACCAATAGAGCTTAAATGTACTCTAATTTGATGTGTTCTACCTGTTTCTAACTTAAGCTCTACTAATGTTGCATTGTTAAATCTCTTTATTACATTATAATGAGTTATGCTTCTTTGACCATTCTTCATAACAGCTCTTTTTATACTATCATCACTTGGTCTACCAATTGCTGCATTAATAGTTCCTGAATCTTTCTCTATTATTCCATGTACTATTGCTAAGTATTTCTTCTCTATAAGATTATTTTCCATACTTTTTGCTAGTGTCATATGTGCAAATTGATTTTTAGCTATCATTATAAGTCCTGACGTATCCATATCTAATCTACTTACTAATCTTACTATACAATTTTGATTACTACACTTAAAATAGTTTAAAACACCATTTGAAAGTGTTCCTGTAGGATAACTTTTAGTTGGATGAACAACCATATTACATGGTTTATTAGCAATTAATAAATCCATATCTTCATATTTTATATCTAACTCCATCTCTTCTGGAATTATATTTTGACTTTCATCTTTTTTTTCAACTTGAATTTCTAAAAAGTCTCCTTCACACAATTTATGATTTAATCTTACTACATTTCCATTAACTTTAATTCTATTACTTAATCCTACTTTTTTTATAAATCTTCCTGAAAGATTTAATACTTCTTTCATATAATCTCTTACTTTAACATCATTGCCTTCATTAGTAACTGTATATTTTAAATTACTTTCCATTAATTCACCACCAATTTAATATTATATCTCATAATAACATAATATAATTAATTCATAAAATAAAAACTCCAGATTTTACACTGGAGTTTTATTTTTATTATTCAGCTATTGCTACTACTTCTATTTCAACTAAAGCATCTTTTGGTAATGCTCCAACTTGGAAACAAGATCTTGCTGGTGGGTTTGATGTGAAGAATGTTGCATAAACTTCATTCATAGCTGCAAAATCATTAATGTCTTTTAATAAAACTAATGTTTTAACAACTTTATCCATTGATGTTCCAGCTTCTTCTAATATAGCTTTAACATTGTTTAAAGATTGCTCTGTAGCTTTTCTTATATCATCGTTTACTAATTCTCCAGTAGCTGAGTTTATTGCTAATTGTCCTGAAGTGTAAACCATATTTCCAACTTTAACTGCTTGTGAGTATGGTCCTAAAGCTGCAGGTGCTTTTTCTGTGTGTATTATTTTCTTTTCCATAATTAAAATTCCTCCTAGAAACTTTTATTTATTTATATAAAAATTACTTTATAAAAGTAATTTTTTTATCTTAATCTTTTGCTTTGTCATCACCTAAAATAATTTCCATCTCATAATTAGGATTTACTTCATTCATTACTTCAACATTTTTTATGCCAAATTCTTTTTTTAATATTTTTGCATCATCACTAGTTAATCCATATAACTTTATTTCTGAAACTTTTACTGGTTTTAAATTAGCATCATAATTTCCAAAGTCACAATTATTATATCCTAATTTCATAACTTTATTTGCAAATTCTCCAGCTAATCCTTCCTTGTTAGTTCCATTAAGAACATTTACTCTTATGCTTTCTTTACTCATTGAAAGTCCACTTCCACTATTAGAAATACTTGAATCACTAGTTTGATTTGGCTCAGAATTTTTTAAAATATTTAATATATCTTCATTTATTTCCGGTTCATACTTGTAGTATGAAGTACCATCAATATATGTTGATTCTCCTTGTAATGTATGAAATCTGATATTTTCTTTTGATGCTGTTACAACACTAATTCCATATTTCATAATGTCTGTAGCATCTAAGTTAGTTTCCATATACTTAGGAAAAATGCTTAAAATCTTAGGTGCTTTAAATATCATAGATGGACTTTTTAATTTTTGTAAAACATTGCTATAAAAACTTTGTTGTTGTTTTATTCTTCCAATGTCTCCATCAGCAAATCCTGTACCATCATTATTTTTTCTCCATCTAATAAACTCTTCTGCTTTCTTACCATCTAAATGTTGCATCTTATTACTTGCTTTAAAGTCTATCTTTAAATCTTGTGATTCATCTTCATATTGCATATCTTGCTCTATCAGTACATCAACACCACCTAAAGCATCTATAAACTCTCTAAAAGCTTTAGTATCTACTTTTAAATAGTAATCTATATTTACATTTAATAGTTCTTCTACTTTATCTACAGATTGTTGTACTCCACCTAAAGCATGTGCTGCATTTATTTTTCCAAGTTCCCCATCAAAATAAACCATTGTATCTCTAGGAATGGATATAACATCATAAGTGTGTTGTTTTTTATCATAATGAACTAACATTATAGTATCTGTTCTTTTAGGATAACTTTCATCTTCACCTATATCAACACCCATAACTAAAAAGTTTACAATGTTGGAATTTTTACTTCCACCTAAATCTATATTTACTGAATTACTACTAAGTCTAGATAAATATAAAAATGATGCAAAAAATAAAATTATTATAATTAAAGGAACAATTAAAAGTATCTTTTTTAATCTTGATGACTTTTTTTTCTTTTTTCTTTTTCTATTTTTTACTTCTTCACCCATATTTAAACCCTCTATTACTTGTTAATTAATAAGTAATTTCTAGCTTCTACTGTTTTAGGATATAACAGTAATCCCTTTGATATTACATAATTTATAGTATCATTATATCCTTTTAACAATGCTAAATTCAAGTTTGAAAAAGCTAATTCTCTCATTTCTTCTATTCCTTCAAAACATCTTGACGGTTCTATATAATCTGCTATATATAATATTTTTTCTAAAAGAGTCATGTTTTCTCTTCCAGTAGTATGATATCTTATTGCCTCAAGTATTTCCTCATCATTTACATTAAACATTTCTTTCGCCAAATAGGCTCCAACAAATCCATGTAATAATCCTGGAGATTGTATAAAAATTTCATTTAGCTCTATCAAATTTTTTTCTTTAGTAACTTTTATCAATTCTTCATTTTTCATATTTTTAGCACAGTCATGTAATAGTGCAGCAATTTTAGCTTTTTCAACATTACAATTGTACACTTTTGCCATTTTTTCTGCTACTTCAACTACGCCTAAAGTGTGATTGTATCTTTCAGTTTTTAAATTTTCTTTAATATACTCTCTCATCTTTGTTTCATTATACATTTCTACACTTCCTTTACTATATAAGTTAAGCTTATTTATTTCATTATAAGCTTCATAAGGCACTAAATACTTAATTTCTTCGCCTTTTCTTATTTTCGTTTTTATATTAGTTGAAGAAACATCTATTAATGGTACATCTAAAACTATAATTTCTTTATTATATTTAGCTTTTATATATTTCTTAGATTTAATAAATTCATCTAACCTATATCCCGGCCTACCAAAAACTATAAGTTTACATTTTTCAAGTATAACTTCTGGTTTTCTCCATTTTTTAAAATTTATTAAACTATCTGCACCTATTATAAAATACCATTCAGTGCATGGTTCTAATCTTTTAAAATATTCTAAGGTTTTATATGTATAACTACTTTCTTTTTTAGACACTTCATAATCACTTACTTCAAACTTATCTTCATTTTTAATCACATTTTTAACTATATCTAACCTTATTTTAGCATCTGTTACTCTACTATTTTTCTTATGTGGTGGATTTCCACTAGGTATGAAAATCACTTTATCTAGCTTCATTTTATATAAAGCTTCATATGCAATATTCATGTGACCATTGTGTATAGGATCAAAAGTTCCTCCAAATATAGCTTTTCTCATCACAAAACCTTCTCTTTAAAATATATAATTATCTTACCATATAAAAGTAGATTTTACCAAATGTAAAATCTATTTATACTTTTATTTATTTTAAACAATCTTATTCATGCTATGGTTTTCGACAATTTTTATTATCTTGGTAATTCTATTTTAGGCTTTTTACTTGATTTTCTGTATAGAACTAATTTACTTCCTATAGCTTGAATACCTTCACAATTTAATTTTTCACATAAATATTCTGATGCTTCTCTTGGAGTTATACCACTATTATTAAGAGTTTTTATTTTAATTAATTCTCTTGCTTCTAATGCATCATCTACTTGTTTTATAAAATTTTCTTCTATTCCACCTTTACCAACTTGAAATATAGGTGTTATATCGTTTGCTAAACCTCTTAAATAACTTCTTTGCTTAGTTGTTATCATATTCCATCCTCCTAAAGTAAAAATTCAAACTCAAAATCATTAAGTCTTATTGTGTCACCATCTTGTACTCCCATTTCTTTTAATTCATCAAATATTCCTTTGTTTCTTAATACTTTATGGAAATATCTTAATGAATCTGGATCATTTACATTTACACTATTTAATAATCTATCAACGAAACTTCCTTCAACAACAAAAGTATCTTCGCCTTGCTTTTGTATTGTATATGTAAATCTCTTTTCTTCTTGTATAAATAATTCATCTGAACTTATTTCAAGGTCTTTTACAGGAATTTCAGTTAACATTTTAGCAGCTTCCTTCATAAGTTCTTCTACTCCTTGATTAGTAGCTGCAGATATTTTAAATATTTTATCATATCCCATTTTATTTAATTCTTTTTTAAAGTTTTCAAAAACTTCTTCATCAAATAACATATCACATTTATTAGCTGCAACTATTTGAGGTCTATCCCATAATTTTATACTATAATTCTTTAACTCTTCATTAATTCTTTTAAAGTCTTCTAATGGGTCTCTTCCCTCTATTCCAGATATATCTACTACATGTATAAGTAATCTTGTTCTTTCTATATGTCTTAAAAAGTCTAATCCTAAGCCTACACCTTCTGATGCGCCTTCTATAATTCCCGGAATATCTGCAATTACAAAATTTTGAATTCCATTTAAACTTACAACACCTAAATTAGGTTTTAAAGTTGTAAAATGATAATTAGCTATTTTAGGTCTTGCTTTTGATACCACTGAAAGAAGTGTTGACTTTCCTACATTAGGGAATCCTAAAAGACCTACATCTGCCAATAATTTTAATTCAAGTTTTATAAATCTTTCTTCTCCTGGCATTCCTGGTTCTGCAAAATCTGGTGCCTGTCTTGTTGGTGTACAGAATTTACAATTACCTTTTCCACCTTTTCCACCTCTACAAACTATGTATGTGTCTCCATCATGAGATAAATCACACATAATTTTATTGCTCTCAAAATCTCTAACAATAGTTCCCATTGGAACTTTTATAATAAGATTTTCACCATCTTTTCCATAACATTTAGATCCTTCACCTTTACCACCGTTATCTGCAACGAATTTTCTATGATATGAAAAATCTAATAAAGTAGTCATATTTTTATCTGCTTTTAATACTATACTACCACCATTACCGCCATCTCCACCATCTGGTCCTCCTAATGGTACATATTTTTCTCTTCTAAATGAAATAGCACCATTACCACCATCTCCTGATTTAACAAATATCTTGGCTGTATCTATAAACATACACTTCACCTTACTTTCTAAACTAAGTTATTGTCATATTATATTTTCACTTTTAGTTTTAATTATATCATAATATAATTATAAAAAAATAAATTATATTATCATTTATTTTTTATTTTATATATTAAAGTTTTGCCTATAAAATTTATATAATACCTATATAAATTTATAACAATGTACTTTATATTTTAAACTCAAATCTTAATTTATATAATGTTATTTATAAAAAAGATTAAATTCTTAATGCTAAGTTCCAAGTTTTATAATTAATAGATTTAAGTATAAACTTAAAACCAATAAAATTTGTATAAATTAAAATTTAAGTTTATCTCATATAATTATAAGTTTAAAGTTTAATATTTTTTAATTTATACATTTAACTATGCTATATTTAAATAAAAAAGCACCCTTAAAGGGTGCTTATTAACTATTCAGCTATTGCAACTTCTACATCAACTGGATAAATACTAGCTTTTTTCTTGTTTTTACCCATTCTCTCGTATCTTACAACTCCATCTACTTTAGCGAAAAGAGTATCATCTCCACCTATTCCAACATTTGTTCCTGGGTGGATTTTTGTTCCTCTTTGTCTAACTAAGATGTTTCCAGCAAGTACAAATTGTCCATCTGCACGCTTAACACCAAGTCTCTTAGATTCACTATCTCTTCCGTTTTTTGAGCTACCTACTCCTTTTTTATGAGCACATAGCTGAAGGTTTATTAGTAACATATCACTGCACCTCCTCTACTAACACTTTAATATATTTTCTATAACTTATTTCTAAATTTTGCAATCCTAGCAGCATCGTTTCAAGTAAAACTTGTGCTTTATCTATTTCTATATCAGACAGGTTAGATAAATCCAAACCTATATTTCCTTCTTCTGCAACATATGTAGCTTTTAACTTCAACACTTCTAACGCTCCTAAGATAGTTACTTGTGCCAAGTTGCTTACGCATCCACATACAACATCATCATATATGTTGACTTTTTCTTCTGCATCAAAGTACTCAGCATGACCATCTACATGAAATGATACAAGCATACTAGATTTTCTTGTAAAATTTATTGTAATCATAATTAAGCTTCTATCTTCTCAACTACGATTTTAGTGAAAGGTTGTCTGTGTCCTTGTTTCTTTCTGTAGTCTTTTTTAGGCTTATATTTGAATACTATAACCTTTTTAGCTTTTCCTTGCTCAACAACTTTAGCAACTACTTTAGCTCCTTCAACTACAGGTTTTCCTACTACTAAACCTTCCTCTTTTCCAACTGCTAAAATTTCAGTGAATTCTACAGTTGAATCAACTTCAGCTTCAAGTTTTTCAACGAATAAAACGTCTCCCTCTTGAACTCTGTATTGTTTTCCTCCAGTAAGTAAAACTGCGTACATTAAAATACACCTCCTCAATCCAGTCTCGCCAATTAAGGTTATCCACCTAAAAGATGAATATTTAAACCTATTCTGTGCGGTCTACAAAAGCCATTATATCATTTAAAAATAACTTTGTAAAGAAATTTAAAATGTTTTATTAAAATATTTTATAAACCTCTGCATTTCTTATTTGATTTGCAAAGATTAGCGGCTCTAATTTAAATGATTCCATATCATGAACATAGTTTAAATATATACTTTTATCTAATCCATTTATATTTTTTATAAATGATATTAAATCTTTTTGAATTTGATTTTTATAACTTTCATCTATTTCTATATATATATCTTTTACATTTTGTTCTAAATTTAATCTTTCTAAAGAATCTTTTATCATATTTTCTAAATATGATAGTTTTACTTTTACACCTTTACCATGGCAAGTACTACAGCTTTCAAATATATATTCATAAATAGATTTTCCACTACGTCTTCTTGCAATTTGAACTAAATTTAATTCTGTAAAATCATAAATTACAGTTTTATTTTTGTCATCTAAAAAACTTTCCTTTAGAACTTTTAATATTTTTTCTTTTTCATCTTTTTTATACAAATCAATAAAGTCTATAATTATTATTCCACTCATATTTCTAAGTCTTATTTGACTTGCTACTAATTTTGCAGCTTCTACATTAGTTTGAAAAATATTATTTTTTATGTCTTTAGCCGAATTTACATCCACAACATACATAGCCTCAGTCTTTTCAATAACTATATTTCCTCCACTAGGCAAATTAATCTTATTGCTTCTAAGACTTAAAATTTCTTTTTCTATACCAAAGTTATTAAATAAACTTATATTTTCGTCATATAATTTTATATCTATATCTATATTTTTAAATTCCAATATTTCTTTGCAATAATTAAAATCTTCTTCTGTGTTTACTATAACATTACAATTACTTGAACTTAAACTTCTTATGGTGTTTCCTAAAATACCATCATTATCATATAAAAGTCCGCACTTATTAGAATATGTAAACTTTCTTTTTATATTTTCATATATGCCATATAACACCTTAATTTCAGAATTAATAACTTCTACATCCACATCAGATGCACTAGTTCTTAGTGTTACCCCAATGCCTTTAGGTTTTTCTATGTTTTCTTTTACTAATTCTTTAAAGTCTTTATCTTTTATTTTATAAGAAAATCTTATATCTTCATTTTCATTAGTTATAACTACATAATTTCCTGGTAAATTTATATTATTTACAACTTTAGGACCTTTCTTGCCTATAGATTCTTTTATTACTTCAACAAGTACTTCATCACCTTTTTTTAAGTTTTCTTTTAAATAAATATATGCATTTTTATTAGTGCCTATATCTATAAATGCTGATTTTATTGATGGAACAATATTTTTAACTACACCCTTATATATATTTGAAACCTTGGGTTCATCATTTTTTTCTTCTATATAGCACTCAGTTAAAATTCCATTTTCCTTTATTGCAATTCTTAAAAACATTTCTTGTCTTTCAACAAATACTTCCTTCACCTTAAACACCTCATACTCTTTTTCTTGTAACAATGAGATTACATACTTTATTATAAACAATTTTTTTATTTATTGATATATAATAATAAATTTTTATAAATTTAAAATACTAGCTCATTAAGTATTTTTTATACCTTTGAGCTAGTATATATTTTACATATTATAAATATTCATTAAGAGGCACTAAAGTATTATCTTTATTGGCATACATATCTATTCTTTCTATGTCAACAAAGGCATCTTTATCTAAAGAACTTACATGTTCCTCTATGTATTCTATTAGTAATTTAGCTGATACATTTTCCCTACTTCCACAAGCAAGCATTGTATCTATTAATATATTGTTATTATCATTCACATACTCTATTTTCTTAATCAAAGGTTTTATATCTATATCTTTATCACCTTTTTTACTTTTTCTAACAGTCATCCAAGAACTTTCATTACTTAATTCTCGTATTTCATTTAATGCTTTTTCTCCATCTATAGCTTTAACTTTTATTTTATATAAAGCTGCATCTATAATTGCCATTGATTGAGGTGTTTTTTTATTTTCTTCTACTTCAACTCTTTTTGCATCTAAAAACTTAATTCCCATTGGAGAATTTTCATTTAATCTTTTTACAATCTCTTCACAACATACTTCTTCTTTAAATACTGTATCTAGATACTCTCCTCTAGAATACACTCCTACTGATAAAGGCTGTGCTATTGATATTGTCATATGTGGATTAAATCCCTTAGAATAATCTATTGGAAGTCCAGCTCTTTTAACTGTTCTTTGAATAGTCCTCATTAAATCTAAATGAGATATAAATTTTATTTCACTTTCTTTAGTGTATTTTATTAAGTATCGCACCTTCAAAGCATTTACCCTCCTTAAAGCATACATTTACTCCACAACCAGTACATTTTTCTCTACAATCTGGTGTAAGAACTTCACTTTTAGCTTTTTCATTTTCGCTCATTAAGTATCTTTTGCTTACTCCTATATCTATAAAATCCCATGGAAGTATTTCTTCATAACTTCTTTCTCTATATGTATAGAAGTCTCCATCTACATTGCACTCTTTTAGTGATTCTTGCCATCTTTCAAAGTCAAAATATTCACCCCAACCATCAAATCTAGCGCCTTTTTCAAATGCTTTTATTAAAACATCACAAAGTCTTCTATCACCTCTAGCAAATACTGCTTCCATATAGCTAACTGGAGATTCATGCCAATTATAAACAATTGCTTTACTCTTTATAGAATCTCTTAAATTGCTAATTTTTCCTTTAACATTATCCATTCTGTCCATTGGTGCCCATTGGAATGGAGTAAATGCCTTAGGTACAAATATTGATGTACTAAGTGTTACTCTTAGCCCTCTTTTTCTTACATTTTTAGGAACCTTAAAATATTCTTCTACTACTTTTTCTCCTAGTTCTCCAATTCCTAAAACATCATCCATTGTTTCATATGGAAGACCTATCATAAAGTATAATTTTAAAGTTGACCAACCAGCTTCAAAAGCACTTCTGCTAGAATCTAATAAATTTTGTTCATTTACACCTTTATTTATTATATCTCTCATTCTTTGACTACCTGCTTCTGGAGCAAAGGTTAAGCCTGTTTTTCTAACTTTTTGTATTTCTTTTATTAAATCTACTGAAAATGAATCAATTCTAATTGACGGAAGTGACACACCAATTTTTTCATCTTTATACTTTTCTATTAAAGAAAAAACTAGATTTTGTATATCTGAATAATCACATATACTTAAAGATGTTAATGAAACTTCCTCATATCCTGTTTTCTTAATAATATCATCCGCTTGTTTTACTAATGTTTCTGTTTTCTTTTCTCTTACTGGCCTATATATCATACCAGCTTGACAAAATCTACAACCTCTTGTACATCCTCTAAATGTTTCAAGTGTTATTCTGTCATGTACAATTTCCGTATAAGGAACTATAAGCTTATCTGGATATACATTTTCATCAAAATTGCTTATTATTCTCTTTTTTACAACCTTAGGAACATCATCATACAATGGTTTAAATTCTTTTATAGTGTTGTCTTCATTGTATGTAACCTCATAAAGACTAGGTACATATACCCCCTCTATCTTTGATACAGCTCTTAAATATTCCTCTTTAGTTTTATCTTTGTACTCAGTATACAAATCTAAAACCTCATTCATAACCACTTCCCCTTCTCCTAAAAGAAAGAAATCTGCTATATCATAAAGTGGTTCTGGATTATATGCACAAGGACCGCCCATCATAATTATTGGGTATTCCTCACCTCTTTGAGATGCTCTAAGTGGTATATTAGACATATCTAACATATTTAATATATTAGTATAACTCATCTCATATTGAAGTGTAAAACCTAGAAAATTAAATTTTCTTAATGAATCTTTTGTTTCTAATGTAAATAATTCTATGTTATTTTCTCTTAACTCCTTCTCCATATCTGGCCAAGGTGCATATGCTCTTTCGCAAAATGTATCTTCTCTTTCGTTAATTACATGATAAAGTATTTTACTTCCTAAATGAGACATACCTACTTCGTATACATCGGGAAAACAAAATGCATATCTAATTGATACATCATTTTTATCTTTATTGTAAGAATTAAATTCTCCACCTATATATCTAGCTGGTTTTTCAACTTTACATAATATATCATCGGAAATTTTATTCATTTAAATTCCTCCTTAAGTTAATTGCAATACTTTATTTTATCATAAGCTAATAATATGTCAAAACATATTATCAATTTTTTTGTTCATTTTTACACAATTCCTCTAAAGATATGTTTCCATCATTTTTTAATAAATTTATTATTTCTTCTTCCCCTAATGTTTTTATTATATTCATATTATCATCTAAAATAGTAAATATATGATAATGGGTTTTATCTATAAAGTCTAGTAATTCTAATAAATTAAGTTTATAATATACCGAAATGCTTTTGTTTTCTATGTATCCCCTCTTAGTGAGTTTTTCCTTCTTTCTTATTGTGTATCCCATAATTACATAGACTATCCTTTCTCTTTCTTTTTTACTCATTATTAAAATGAAAATAGCTATTAATACTAAAGTAATGTTTGATATATCACAAAACATAGAGAATGTACTTAATATTAGTAAACTATATCCTAAAATCATACTTATTCTTAATGCTATTTCATTTGCCTTTTTATATAAAAATTTTTTTCTTAATAAATCCCTAAGAACCCTACCTCCATCTAAAGGAAATGCAGGAAATAAATTAAATGCTCCCAATACTAAATTATATTCATAGAACAGTTGTAAAACATCATTGGTATATTTCAGAAGTATTACTTTACTTATGAATGCTAATATAAAATTCCCTACAGGACCACTAATAGATATTAATATATCCTCTCTTACTGTTGCCTCATCTAAATCTTTTAATTTTATTGATGCTCCTATAGGCAGTATCTCTATGCAAAAGCCTTTAAATCCTAGACTCCTTGCCATTAAATAGTGTATAAACTCATGTATAACTACTATAATAAAGCCTAGTATTAATCTTCTATTTAATCCTAAGACAATTAAAAATATAAGATAAGGTATGGAATATTTATTAAATTTTATTGATTTCATTTCTTTCTTATTTTTCAAATTGCCATATATTCATACACATCTTGTGCTTTGCCCATATACAATATTTCAAAATAAAAATTACTTTCCTTATCTTTTCCATTTACCTCACCTATTACATCACCTTTTTTTATCTTTTCTCCTTGTTTTACAAATATATCAGTCATGTTATAATACTTGCTTTCTATGCCTTTTCCATGATCTATAACAATGTACTTTCCTAGTTTTTCATCAACATCTATTTTTTTAACTTTCCCATCATTACAATTTTTAATTTTTTGTACATCATTAACTTTTACCTTAAGAATTTTGTTTTTATCTTTTTCAAACTCATCTAAATTATTTGACTTACTTGCCATTACCGGTATTGAATATTCCGTCCTAAGTTCTTCTAATATAGTTTTTCCACCTATAATTTTTGATTTTACTTTATCTATAAAATTTACACTTATGTTTTCCATATCATCAAGACTTAAATTTTTTATATAATTTAATGCCTTTTTATAGTCATATGTCTTTGTCATTTGTGTTTTTGCTAAAGAAAAAATTTCCTTTGTATAGTTGTTATTAACAACTCTACATCCCATAAAAATAACAATCAACATTACAGATATAGCTAATTGAATAATAAATTTATTTACCAGTTTTTCAACCTTTTTATTTGAGGCTTTATCCATAACAGTTGATTTTTTATTTTTAGATTTAATATTATAACTACCATTATTTCTTTTTAAATTGTTATAATATTTTTCATACAAATTCCTATATTCGCTCATAACAATCCCCTACTTCTACTTATATTCCTACTTTAATATATACTCATTTATTTTTTAATTATGAATAACTAAACATATAAATCTTATAAATTTTATTTAACATTTAAACTTTAAATTATTCATGTTTCAGTTGAGAAATTTAACTCCAAGTTTTAATCCATATTTTTTAAAATTGACAATGAACAATTAAAAGTGAACAGTGAAGGTGAAAATTGGATTTGCAAAGCAAATTAGTTGAAAACAATATAAAACGTAGTTTTTATGTATTTCTATTTTAAATATTAGGAATGAAATGAGTAATATTCACCATAACTATTCACTTTTCACTCTTACTTATTAACTTAGCTTCAAATATACAAATAGGAATAACTTTAAATTTTTAATTGTAAACTGCTTCCATATATAGTATTAGGAATGTACTATAATTTTCTTATAAGAATTTTAATTTTAAATAAAAAGAAGCACTTTAGAATATTTTTTATTCTAAAGTGCTTTAATTTGATAATTATCTATTTTTCAATGATGTCATCATAGATTCTGCTGTTCCTATATTAGTAGCTAATGGAATACAATGAACATCACATAATCTTATAAGTGCATTTACATCTGGCTCATGTGGTTGAGCAGTCAATGGATCTCTAAAGAAAAATACTAAATCTATTTCTCCTTCTGCAAGCTTTGCTCCTATTTGCTGACCACCACCCATTGGTCCTGACAAATATTTATGTACCTCTAAATTTGCAAGTTTACTTATAAATGTTCCTGTATTTCCAGTAGCATATAATTCATGTTTTTTTAATATCTCTCTATACCTTCTAACAAATTCAATCATATCATCTTTTTTCTTATCATGAGCTATAAACGCAATCTTCATAAAGTACCTCCTAAAAGTTTATTTTCTTTCTCCTCATACCAACATTTAATATAAGTCCTAAAGAAATAAAGTTTGTAAGCATAGAACTACCTCCATAACTTACAAATGGAAGTGTGATTCCAGTAATAGGCATTATTCCTATAGTCATTCCTATGTTTTGAATTATAGAAAAAATCATTCCTCCTATTATTCCTATACACAAAATACTTCCAGCCATATCTTTAGATGTCCTAGCAATTTTTATAAGTTTATAAAGAAGTATTCCATAAAGTGTTAACAGAAGTATTCCTCCCATTAACCCCCATTCTTCTCCAATAACTGCAAAAATAAAATCTGTATGATTTTCTGGAACAAATTTATATTGTTTTCCATTAAATAATCCTAATCCAAAAATTCCACCTGAACCTATTGCAAGTTTAGATTGTATAAGTTGTAGACCTTCATTAAGTTCATATTTCTCTGGATTTAAAAATGCCAAAAATCTAGCTTTTTGATATGTTTTTATTATATTTGTATTCCATACCAACACAATTGCTGTAGTTAAAAACGCAAGTCCTCCGCCTATTATTTTCCAATCTATATTAGCAACTATAACTATTGCAAGTACAATAAAAAATGATACCATAGTCATTCCCATATCTGGTTGTGTAACTATTAAAACCATTGGTATAGCTGCATAAATGCCTATTGTAAGTATGCTTTTTAAATTATTCACATTTCCATCCATATCTTGAATAACTTTAGCAAGCATAATTATCATACCTATTTTTGCAAATTCTGATGGTTGTATTGCTCTACTACCTATACTGATCCATCCTGTAGCACCATTTATATTACTTCCTAATACATAGTTATTTAAAACTAAGAGTATTACTCCACCCCAATAAATAACAGATGCATAATTTAAAATCAAATTATAATCTATTAGTAATATGCAGTACATAGCTACAAGCCCTACACCTAACCACATAAATTGAAGTTTTGCATAATATATGCCACCGGTGGTATGCGTCGCACTATATATATTAATTATAGAAAAAGCTACTATTAAAATCACTGTTATAATTATGCTATAATCTAGTCTCTTACCTAATTTATTATTTAATTTTAATTTACTAAGCATTATTTATACCTCCAACATAAATATGATTATAACATATTTAATATTATAACAAAAGATTTTATAGGGCTATAAAATTTTTATCATTTTTTAGGTTTTTTTATAAAAAATAAAGCCACAGATATTATTAAAATTAATATCTATAGCAATAAAATTATCTATTTTTTATTTTTTTTATAGGTATACTTGCTATTAACGCAGGTGATGTTCCTTCTATTTGTTCTGTACTTGTAATTTTAACATCTACCTCAGTATCATCTATCTCAACATAATTTGATATTACTTTTAATAAATCACCTTTTATAAGTTCTAGCAAATCTGGAGAAAAATTTGCTCTATCATGAATTAATATAAGTTTCAACCTATCTGTTGCTATACTCTTAGAAGATGCCTTATTTGAAAATAATTTAAACAAATCCATCTAAATTCACCTCCTATTTTTTATTACCACTGAACATTTTTTTTATAGCTGCTAAAAATCCGCCTTTGCTTATAGTTGAATTTAAATCTAAAAATTCAACTTCTTCACCAATTATTCTTTTCGCAATATTCTTAAAAGCTTGACCTGCATAAGCTTCAGTATCTAAAACTATAGGTTCTCCCTTATTAGTAGAAACAGTAACTTTTCTATCATCTGGAACAACACCTATAAGTTTTATTGCCAAATTCTCTTTTATATCCTCAACATCTAACATTTCACCATTTTTAGTCATCTGAAAATTAATTCTATTAACTATAAGTTGAACATCTTCTAATCCTTTAGCACATAATTTACCTATAACTCTATCAGCATCTCTAACTGATGTTATTTCTGGATTGACTACTACTATAGCTCTATCCGCTCCAACTATGGCATTTTCAAACCCTTGCTCTATCCCTGCCGGACAATCAATTATTACATAATCAAAGCTTTCTTTTAACTCATTTACAACTTTAAGCATAGATTCTATATCTACATCATTCTTATCTCTTGTTTGTGCTGTTGGAAGCAAACATAATTTATTAAATCTTTTATCTTTGATTAAAGCTTGTTTTAATCTGCATCTATCTTCTATTACATCTATAAGTGTAAATACAACTCTATTTTCAAGACCCATAAGCACATCTAAATTTCTTAATCCAGTGTCTCCATCTATCACTACTACTTTTTTATCCATTGCAGCTAATGCTGTTCCTATATTGGCTGTGGCTGTTGTTTTACCAACACCGCCTTTTCCTGATGTTATAACTATTGATTCTCCCATCTATTTACCTCCATTAAATATATTTATTGACTAAATATGGTTCTATAACTATATTTCCATTTCTTATTCTTGCAACCTCTGGGTAACTCGGTTTTATATCATCATCTGGTGATATTGTCATAAGATTGGCTATTTTCATAATCTGTGGTTCTAAGTAAAATGCTGCAATTATTGCCTTATCATTTCCTGTCGATCCTGCATGAACACATCCTCTTACACTTCCTAAAACTATAATATTTCCTGCTGCTGAAACTTCAGCACCATTATTTACATCTCCTATTACAACTAGATTTCCTGAATACTCATAAGTTTGTCCACTTCTAATAGTTTTTCTTAAATACTTAGTCCTACCTTCATTTATTCCATTAAAAATTTTACTAGTACTTTTTTCTTCTGAATCTATAAATATACAATCCTTAATTTGAAACTCTTGAAATAATATATCTTTTATAGTGTTCAATTCTCTATTAGTAAACTCTTTCAATTGCATAGTCATTCTAACAATACAACCTTTATAAAAGTTTTTTCCTTTTGAGAGCTTTTCTATAAGAGCATTTATCATTTCTTCAAAGCCCCTAAATTTTTGAAAATCTATAATTATGTTTAATCCTTCTCTATTACCCTTTAGTATAATATTATCTTTTTGCATACATATCCTCCAACACTACACTACTTGATATATTTCAACATGTTTTAATAAAAATCCTTCTTTGCTAGAAAATTTTTACTTTTCCCAGGAAATATGCTTATTTTTCTCATTATTTCATAAAATTTTATCTGACTAAAAAAAATATAACATAAAATCAAATTAAAATCCATTATGTAGAAGTATTTTAATTAATAAATTCTACTATATATGTAACTTTGATTTAGTTTATCATATAATAAATAATAATTTTTCAAAACAAAATTCATTTTATAAAAGAAATTTTACTTTAATTATTTATACATACATATACTATATCGGTCTATAAAAATCATGTTTTCACATTTTATTTTTTACAAATACATATTGCTAATTAATTTCCATATTATATTTAAACAAATGAACTTTAACATAATTCATTAATGATTTCTTGATAATAAAAAATGACATTATAAAGTAAATTTTATAATGTCATTTATTATTATTATTCTTCCTCAACGATTAAATTTGTTTCAGCTTTATTTTCTATTTTTTCACCATTTTCATTTATAGTCTTTTTTTCAGTTTCACTTTTATCCATTTTACCTTCACTTTTTATTAATTCTGGATATCTAAACTGATAATTGGGATTTATTCTTAATATTTCTTTACTAAAGTACTGTTCATATACATTTCTAGCTACTTCTGCAACATTTCCTCCATGTCCACCATCAAATACTATTACTGAAACTACAATTTCAGGGTCATTATATGGTGCAAATCCAACATAAGTTGCATAGGACGTTCTACCTAATGCATCTTGCTTTTCTTGATTAAATGTAGATGAACCTGTTTTACCAGCAATTCCTATTTCTGTTGGAAAACCTTCAAATGCAGTAGCACCTGTTCCTTGTTCTCCTCTTGTAGCTCTGAACATACCTTCTTTTATAGCCTCTACATTTTCATCATTCATTTCAATTTTTTCTAAAAGCTTTGGCTTACTAACGGTTTCTTCCCCTGTAACTGAATCTACTATTTTGTTCACTAACTGCATCTCATATCTATTCCCTCCATTAACTAAAGTTGCTACATAATTAGTTAATTGAAGTGGTGTAAAGTTATTCATACCTTGTCCTATGGATGCATCATATGCATTAGCTGCTGATTTTCTATTTGATATACAATCGGTAATGGAATAATTTATTGCCACTGTCATTCCGTTTATATCTTTTTCAGTATAACCTTTTTGTTTTAATTCTGTTGAATCATTTATCATATTTTTTAATAAACCTTCAGTAGTTTTAGCAATTTCTTCTTCTGGTGATTTTTTTTCTTTTTTCATCTCTTCTTTTATGTAATCTATTAAATCTGTTTTCTTTTTATTTAACATAGAAATTTTTTCTTTGTCTATACCTATTTCTTTTTTTCTAGTTATATCAATTCCTTTATATTGCATATCACCTAATGAATTATTACCATTATTCATTAGTGTAGCCAATTTATCTATATTTTCATTTGCAAATTTATTTTTACTTGATTCATAGTTGTAAACTTGACCAAAGTGTTCATCTATTTCTATTCCAGTAGATGCTTCCTTGCCAGAACCTGGTTCTACCCCCAATCCAAATTTCCATCCATATTTAGCTATATAATCAAGACCTTCTGAAACTTTATTACCTCTTTCAAATAATCTATCTGCAACGTCATAAAAGAAGTAGTTGCAAGAAACTTCAAGTGCTTTTTTAACATCTACATCTCCATGAGTTCCATGATTATCTTTATAAATCCAACAAGAACCTTTATATGTGTCATATCTTTTATTATATTCACCATTATCATAAATTGTAGTGTATGGGTCAATTACGCCTTCTTCTAATCCAGCAACGGCAACTAATGGTTTAAAAATTGATCCTGGCGGAGTTAATGTGAGTGTTGCATAGTTATAAAGTGGTTTTGGAAATATATCATATTTATCTTCCCTATTTCCATTATCATCTTTAGGAAATATTCTTTCCATAAGAATATTAACTCTATCATCATAAGATAAAGTTATAACTTCTTCATCACTTAAAACACCACTAACATTAGCTAATTCAAATTTTTCTATATATTCTCTTCCTTTTTTCTCTAAATTAGGATTGAAATATTCACTTGATAATTCATCCGTTAATAAACCTGGCGTAACAAATATGTTAGGATCATATCCTGGTCTACTTGCTAATGCTAAAATTTTTCCTGTTTTAGCTTCCATAACTACTGCAGCACCTCTTGTTGCATTTCTAGGGTTTGTAAGACCACCACCACCTGCATGTTCTCCAGATAATCTTAATTTTTCCATAGTGTCATCTAATGATTTTTCTGTAACTGCTTGCACTTTGTTATCTATATTAAGATATATATCTTTTCCTGGATAAGCTTCCACTTCTCCAAGTGTTTTTACTTTTCTTCCTTGTTTATTTACTTCTATACTTTCTTGTCCTTTAGTGCCCTTTAATTCACTTTCAAGGCTAGATTCAATACCTGCAGTACCAATAATATCAGTGCTTACATCATAGCCCCTTTCTTCATATTTATCTTTTTGCCATGACGCTATTTTAGATGTATATCCTAAAAACGCAGAGCCCAGTTCTTTATTTGGGTAATATCTCATTGGCTTAGTTTCTACTATTATTCCTGGTAAATCTGGTTGCAATTGTTCAAATATAAAAGCAACTTCTTTTGATAAATTTGTGGCTATCTCTACAGGTTTATATCCAGAGTAACTTTGCATTTTCATAGCATCTAAAACAACAAGAAACTTTCTCTTTTCAATTAAATTGTATTTGTCATATTCCTTCTTATCTAATTGATATTGTTTTAATAGCTCCTTTAATACATCTTCAGCTGATATTTTTAAAATAGCATCATCTATTTCTTTTTTCTCTGAATCTTTAAGTTCTTCATCATTTTTATCTTTATACAATTTTTTTCTTACTATTTCATCAAACCCTCTGTCTTTTTTAAATCTAAGTTCCATCCATAGCCTATCCTTATTTGTACCTTTAAACTTAAAATTTATATTATATATTTCTTCATGTCCATTTTTCTCTTTTAAATCCACAGATATAGGAAACTCATCTTCTATTGGAACTTTATTTTCATCTAGCTTTTTAAAAACTTTATTCATTGTGTTTTCAAACTTTTCTTTGCTTTCTGTTGTTTCAGAAAACATTAAAGTATAACATTGAATACTTGTAGCTAGAGTTTCACCATTTTTATCTTTAATATCTCCCCTTGGTGCAACTTTGGCTACATTTTTAAAATGCTTTTGGCTAGCTTCTTCTCTATACTCATCAGCCATTACAACTTGTAAATACAACAATCTGCTTACTATAGCTGAAAATATTGCTATCATAGCAATAAAAAATATTGTATATCTTGAAAACTTTTTATCTCTTTTTTTCTTAATCATAACACTCCCACTCCACTTACTCTCTCAAATCCTCATAAACACTTATTAGTATAATAATATTTTTTTAATATATCACCTTATATAATTCAACATATATTTCTCAACTCCTTCAATATTGCTATTTTTAATGCTTTTATAATTATAAATATGTCTTAAAACATTTTTCCTATATATCTTTTACCTAAATAAAAATAGTACTATGAAAATCATAGTACTATTTCTTTTAATTTTGTTCTTCATTTAAAATATCTGCTTCAGAATTGTTTTCTGTATTTTCACCATCTTCACTTATGTTCTTTTGTTCATTTTTAGTGCCATTATTCGCTTTATTATCAGTTTTTTCTCCATTTTTTATTAGTTCTGGATATGCAAATTGATAATTTGAATTTATTTTCAATAACTCATCACTAAAATATTGTTCATACACAGCTCTTGCTACTGGAGCAACACTTCCTCCATGTCCTCCATCAAATACTATTACTGTAACCACAATTTCCGGATCATCATATGGCGCAAATCCAACATAAGTTGCATAAGATGTTCTTCCTAATGCATCTTGCTTTTCTTGGTTAAATGTAGAGGAACCTGTTTTACCTGCAATATCTATAGGGAATCCTTCAAATGCAGTAGCACCTGTTCCTTGTTCACCTCTTGTAGCTCTGAACATACCTTCTTTTATTGCATCAACATTTTCCTTTTTCATTTCAATTTTTTCTAAAAGTTTTGGTTCAATAACAGTTTCTTCTCCAGTTACTGGATCTATTATCTTATTTACCAATTGCATTTCATGCCTATTTCCTCCATTAACTAAAGTTGCTACATAATTAGTTAATTGAAGTGGTGTAAAGTTATTCATACCTTGACCTATAGATGCATCATATGCGTTTGCTGCAGATTTTCTATTTGATATACAGTCTGCAATAGAGTAATTTATTGCTACTGTCATTCCATTTATATCTTTTTCAGTATAACCTTTTTGTTTTAATTCTGATGAAGCATTTATAATATTTTTCAATAGACCTTCAGTAGTCTTTGCAATTTCTTCTTCTGGAGATTTTTTTTCTTTTTTCATCTCTTCTTTTATGTAATCTATTAAAGCTGTCTTCTTTTCATTCAACTTAGCAATTTCTGCTTTTTCTTTATCTGTACCTTTTTCTTTTTTTCTAGTTATATCAATTCCTTTATAATTTCCAGTACTTAAAGAGTTGTTACCAGCTTGCATGAATTCTGCTAATAAATTTACATATTCATTAGCAAATTTATTTTTACTTGACTCATAGTTATAAACTTGACCAAAGTTTTCAGATATTTCTATTCCTGTAGATGCTTCTTTACCTGAACCCGGTTCCACACCTAATCCAAATTTCCATCCATATTTAGCTATATAATCAAGTCCCTCTGAACTTTCATTTCCTTTTGCAAACAATCTATCTGCAACATCATAGAAGAAATAGTTACAAGAAACCTCCAATGCCTTTTTAACATCTACATCTCCATGACTACCATGACTATCATTATAAATCCAACATGCACCATTATATGTGTCATATCTTTTATTATATTCGCCATTATCATAAACTGTAGTATATGGATCAATTACTCCTTCTTCTAACCCAGCAATTGCAACTAACGGTTTAAAAATTGATCCAGGAGGAGTTAATGTAAGTGTTGCATAATTATAAAATGGCTTTGGAAATATATCATATTTATCTTCTCTATTTCCATTATCATCTTTTGGAAACATTCTATCCATAAGAGTATTAACTCTATCATTATAAGATAATGTACCAACCTCTTGTTCAGTTAAAACACCACTAACATTTGCTAATCCAAATTTTTCAATATACTCTCTTCCTTTTTTCTCTAAATTTGGACTAAAGTATTCATTAGATAATTCATCAGTTAATAATCCTGGAACAGTAAATATGTTTGGATCATATCCTGGTCTACTTGCCAATGCCAAAATCTTTCCTGTCTTAGCTTCCATAACTACAGCTGCACCTCTTGTTGCATTTCTAGGGTTAGTTATATTTCCACCACTACCATGCTGGCCCATGCCTCTTAATGTAGTCATAGTGTCATCCAAAGACTTTTCTGCTACAGCTTGTATATTCTTATCTATATTAAGTTGTATAGTTTTCCCTGGATAAGCTTCCACTTCTCCAAGTGTTTTTACTTTTCTTCCTTGTTTATTTACTTCTATACTTTCTTGTCCCTTAGTACCTTTTAATATACTTTCAAAACTAGACTCTATTCCAGCAATACCTATACTATCAGTACTTACATCATAACCTTTTTCCTCATATTTATCTTTTTGCCATGATGCTATTTTAGATGTATATCCTAAAAATGCAGAACCCAAATCTTTATTTGGATAATATCTCATAGGTTTAGTTTCTACTATTATACCTGGTAAATCTGGCTGCAATTGTTCAAATATGAAAGCAACATCCTTTGATAAATTAGTAGCTATTTCTACAGGTTTATATCCAGAATAACTTTGCATTTTCATTGAATCTAAAACAACAAGGAATCTTCTTTTTTCAATCAAATTATATTTTTCATATTCCTTCTCATCTAATTTATATTGCTTTAATAATTCATTTAATACATCTTCAGCTGATATAGCTAAAATGGCATCATCTATTTCCTTTTTTTGAGAATCTGTAAGTTCTTCATCATTTTTATCTTTATACAATGTTTTTCTTACTATTTCATCAAATCCTCTATCTTTTTTAAATCTAAGTTCCATCCATCTTCTATTTTCTTCATTTGTAGCTTTAAATTTAAAAGCTATATTATAAGATTCCTTATCATTAGTTTTTTCTTTTAAACTTACCGATATAGGAAATTCATCTACTATTGGAACTTTATTTTGATCTAACTTTTGAAAAACTTTTTCCATTGTAGTTGCAAATTCTTCTTTACTTTCCGTTGTTTCAGAAAACATTAAAGTATAACTTTGAATACTAGTTGCTAAAACTTCTCCATTTTTATCTTTAATATCTCCTCTTGGTGCAACTTTAGAGACATTTTTATAATGCTTTTGGCTAGCTTCTTCTCTATATTCATCAGCCATTACAATTTGTAAGTATAAAAGTCTAAACATTATAGCTGAAAATATCACCGCCATAGCAATAAAAAATACTGTATATCTAGAAACTTTTTTATCCTTCTTTTTGTTTTTCATCATAATATCACTTTCCTAAAATTTCCATTCTTTTTTCATAAATTTTGTTTCTGAAAGTTTGTAAACATATCTATATGCTATAGCTGATAAAACCATATTATATATACTCACTAATAATACATTATAAGTATTCATTTTAATTTTTAATAAATAAAAAATTCCTAATATAAGAATTCCTTTAAATAAACTAAGTAGTAATGTCATTATTATTGGCACAAATGATTTTTCCTTAAATATACTTTTTCCTATTATTGCAGCAATATAACATACTAGCATATTTACTAACATGTTTATTCCAAAACCGTGAAAAAAATAAATATCCTGAAGAAACCCCGAAAACACACCTAACATAATAGCTTCTACTTCACCATTTATAATAGAATAACATATCACAAATATAAATAATAAACTTGGATAAACAGATTTTATTGCAAAAAATGTAACAAAAGAATTATCCAATATAGTAAGTAATAATGTTATTCCTATTAACGTTAATACTTTTTTCATATCACTCACCTAATATTTAACTTCCGTTGAATCTTTTGTATCTACTTTTTCTTGTGTATTTATTTTTTCTTTAGGTAGAACTATTAACACTTGTTCTAAGGAATTAAAATCTATGTTAGGTTTTATGATAGCACTTTTCATAACAGCCGCTTTATCTTCCCTAACCTCTAAAACTTTTCCAATTTCTATTCCTTTTGGATATACTCCACCTAATCCAGAAGTTAAAATAGTATCCCCTTCTTTTATATTAGAGTTAATAGAAAGTCCTGTTATTTCCGCTAAGAATTTGTCTTCACTACTTTTATATCCTTTTACTATTCCATCACTTTCTTTGGTAGATAAAACATGTCCTGCTACTGCTATATTTTCATTACATAAAGTTTGAACTATACACCAATTACTTCCAACTGATGTAACTTGACCTACAAGTCCTGCTGATGTAACTACAACCATTTTTGTTGCTATTCCATCCTTGCTTCCCCTGTTTAATCTAAATCCATCTAAGAAATTTTGCCCACTCATGCCTACTATATCAGCACCAACATATTCATATTCAGATTTTGTATTTTTAAAATTCAACTCTTTTCTAAGTCTTGCATTTTCATCTATTAGCATTTTATTTTGGGCTATAAGTCTATTAGCTTTATCACTTTCTTCTCTAAGTTTATCATTTTCTTTTTTAATATCTTTTATATTAAATATAAAGCTAAAAGAATCTTTAATCTTATTTCCTACATTATAAATAACACCTTCAACACTATTTAATGCCACTCCAACACCATTTTCCACGAAAGACATATGTTCTCTTTGAACAGTATATCCAATAAGAAATAAAAAGCATACTGACAGTATTATTACTACTACTGCCAGTTTGTTTTTGAATTTATTCACTTTTAGCCTCTTTTATCCATTATATCTAAATTATCTAAGGCTTTACCAGCTCCTATAGCTACACAATCAAGTGGTATCTCAGCTATATTCACAGGCATATGAGTTTCGTGGTTTATTAATGCATCAAGTCCTTTTAATAATGCTCCCCCACCTGTTAGCATTATTCCTTTATCCATTATATCTGCTGCAAGTTCTGGTGGTGTTTTTTCAAGAGTTGTTTTTATTGAATCTATTATAGATGCTACTGGTTCACTTAAAGCTTCTCTAACTTCGCCTTCATTTATTTCTATAACCTTTGGCAATCCAGAAATTAAATCTCTTCCCTTAATTTCCATAGTTCTTTCTTCATCACCTATGTCGAAAGCTGAGCCTAATTCTATTTTTATAGCTTCTGCTGTACGCTCACCTATCATTAAATTATATTGTTTTTTTATGTAAGCTATTATAGATTTATCTAATTCATCACCAGCAACTCTTAATGATTTGCTAGTTACTATACCACCTAAAGATATTATAGCAACTTCTGTTGTTCCTCCTCCAATATCTACAACCATACTACCTGTTGGTTCATTTACTGGAAGACCTGCTCCAATTGCTGCAGCCATAGGTTCTTCTAATAGAAATGCAAATCTTGCTCCTGCACTTTTAGTTGCTTCTTCTATAGCTCTTTTTTCAACTTCTGTTACGCCTGATGGAAAGCAAACTACTATTCTAGGACTTTTAAATCCATTTTTAGCACCAGCTTTTTCAATAAAGCTTCTTAACATTTTTTCAGTAACATCAAAATCAGCAATAACTCCATCTCTCATTGGTCTTATAGCTACAATGTTTCCTGGTGTTCTTCCTATCATTTGTTTAGCTTCATCACCTACTGCTAATACTTTGTTAGTTTTCTTATTTATAGCCACTACTGATGGTTCTCTCAGTACTATTCCTTTTCCTTTTACATAAACTAATGTGTTTGCGGTACCCAAATCTATACCCATATCTCTTGATTTTGCAAAAAATCTCATCATATTTTCTCCTTCCGTTTCTATAAAAATGCTTTTTCTTTAAAGCTAACATAAATACCATTTCCTATAATAATATGATCTAAAAGTTCAATCCCTATTATCTTACTACACTCTTTGAGTCTATTAGTAATATTAATATCTTCTCTACTAGGAGTTGGATCTCCTGACGGATGATTATGACAAATTATTATAGAAGCACTACTATTTTTTATAGCTTCTACAAAAACTTCTCTAGGATGGACAATTGAACTATTCAAACTTCCTATTGATATATTTTTAATAGATATAACAACATTTTTTGTGTTGAGCATTATAAGTCTTAGATATTCCTTTTTTAAGTATCTCATATCTTCCATCATATATTCTACAACATTTTTAGGACTTATAATTTTAAGTTCTTCTCCTGACTTAAAAGTTCTAAATCTTTTAGATAGTTCAGCTAAAGCTATAAGTTGAGTTGCTTTTGCCTCACCAACGCCATTTATTTTCAAAAACTCTTTAGCATCTTTTTCTAAGATTCCATTTAAGCCATTGCATATTGAAAGTATTCTATTAGATAGTGCTAATACATCTTCACCTTTAATACCTGTTCTAAGTATTAGAGCTAGTAGTTCTGAGTTAGATAAATTTTCAGCACCATATCTTAAAAGTTTTTCTCTTGGTTTTTCATTTGTAGGTAAATCTTGAATTTTAAAGTTGTTCAAAAACTCACTCCCTTTTAAAGATTTACCCCCATCTCCTTCAAAGCTATGTTTAATCTATTTAAAGGCAATCCTACAACACTATAGTAATCACCTTTAATTTCTTCTACAAATATTGCTGCTTTACCTTGTATGCCATAAGCTCCTGCTTTATCCATTGGTTCTTTTGTATCTATATATTTTTGTATTTCAACATCTGTTAAATTAGAAAATTTAACTTTTGTACAAACTGCATCAGTTTTAATTTCTTTAGTTTTAGAATTTAAAACAACTATTCCAGAATAAACCTCATGAACTTTTCCACTCAATTTTTTTATCATATTAAATGCATCTTCTTCATCTTTAGGCTTTAATAAGATTTCACCATTAAAATACACAATAGTATCACTTGCTATTATTATACTTTCTTTAGAAATTTTATTACAAACATCCATTGCTTTTCCCTTAGATATATCAATTACATAACTATTACAGTTACCATTGAAAGATATTGAACTTTCATCAAAATCGCTAGTTATAATTTCAAACTCATCTGTGATAAGTTTTAAAAGTTCTTGTCTTCTTTGTGATGAAGATGCTAATATTAAATCCATTCAAGCTCACTCCTAATACTTTCTAAATAATATTATTGCCATTATTACGCATATTATAGACATTAGATTTAAGTTGAAGTTTAGTCCTAAAACTATGTTTATGACTTTTAAGTCCAAAACTATAGGTTCTTTAAGTCCTATAAAATACGACTTTCCTAAAAAATCTAAAAAGCCTACACTTTTACATAATACCTCCCCAATAAAGCTTCCAGAAATAGCTGCCAATAGTATAACAAATACATAATCTTTGGCCTTCTTATCTGAACTTTTCAAGTTTTAATCCCCCATTTATAACTTTATCTTATATAGTTTATCATTTAATAGTATTATAAACAAGTATATAACAGTTATTTATAATTTTTTTGTACTTTTTGAAATATGTAGTTGAATCCTGTAAAACTTGATTTATTATATTGTATTAAAATAGATTTTCACCCTGTAAATATAATTTTTTCTTTATAATTTAAATTAATTTATAAATTTATTTTAAATTATAAATTAATACTTCATTTTAGTTACTTATATAGAATTCTAATCTAATATCTTATATTTTATAGTTTATACATTTATTAATCTGTACAATAAATTTTAAAAATAAAAACTGAAAACGATAAAATAATTTTATCACTATTTTATAGCAATTAAAGTATTTTATCGTTTTTCAGTTTATTTTAAAATATTGAAATTATTACTTAATTTTAAATTGTTCTATTTATTTTCTATATCCTTAATTAAATTATATATAAATTTGCTCATTTCTCCGCCTTCATTTTTAGATACTTCTTCTGGCAAAGAATTTATATGCTCTTCTATCTTCTTTACTTCATTATAGCATAGAGATTTTTCATCTACTTTTTCCAATTGACTTACCCACTTTTTTAATTCTCCTGTTTTTACTGATTTTATATTTGGTGCTTTCACATTATTAATTATTTCTATTTCAGCTTCTATAATTTTGCCAAGTTCCGCCATAGATAAATCTTTGTATTTTATTTCTTTTGTATTTTTACTGTGTTCTATTTTCATATCTGAAAGTTTTTTTGATTCCTTTTCATACTCTTCATTATTTTTTGATACACCATAATACACCTTAGTTATATCACCCTCATTAAGAATAAATGGGCAGCCTATACTCTGCAAATTTTTAACTACTTTATCTGCATTCTCCTTTACTTTAAATACTCCACATGGTATAAAAACAATTTCACTTTTTTCACTTTGTGTTACTTTTTCATTACTCTCTTCTTTTTTCTCAACATTTTCTTTTTTATTTTTAACATCCTTTTGATTTTCTACACTTTCAATGTTAACTTTCTGATTATCTTTAACTTGAAGTTTTTTTAAGTCAAATTTATTCATAACTAAATAAGTAAACAACAAAGCTATTATTATAACTACAATTAGATAAACCATTTTGGATTTTTTCTTATTTTTAGGTTTTACATTATATCTTGTGTACTTCATTTTTTCTCCCCCCTCTTTTATTTTGTTTATTAAATTTATATTTTATTTTTTTTATATTATTACATTTTTAAATAAAAAAGCAGAAATAAAGTATTTCTTTATTTCTGCTTTTGCTCTACTTATTTAAAAATCTTTTAGCTCCAACATATGCTCTTTTATAGTGTACATCTTCTAATGAAGTTATTACTATTCTTCCACTTTCTTTTTCAGCATGAATAAATTTATTATCTCCTATATATATCCCAACATGCGATGCTTTATCATTCTTTTCTCTAAAAAAAACTAAATCGCCATCTTCTATTTCTTCTTTTTTGACAGTGATACCATTTTCCATTTGTGCTTTAATTGTATTTTCTATTTTTATTCCTGACTTATCATAAACATAAACAACAAATCCTATATCATCAAAACTATTAGGTCCACACCCACCTATCATATACGGTAATCCTAATTTTGAAATTGCATTTTTTACAACTTCATTACTTTGTGAATTTTCATCTTCAGAAATTCCCCTAGAATAATTATTTATCTTCGTATATTTATCCAAAACTTTTATTGTTTTATCTGTAGTTATTGTTATTGTTTTTATATTTGTAACTTTTTTACTATCTGTCCATGTGTATGCATAAGTTTTTTCACTCAAAAATGCAGTCATAATTAAAAGTATCATAAATAAAGACGTTAAATATCTTTCCATACTTTTCCTCAACTTCATATTTTACCTCCTAATATAAAATAAAACCATTTTATATTTCTAATTTAAAAACATTATAATTTATAAATAAAATCTAGTCAAATTCTATTTATTACTTTTTTTTTAATTTTTTCCGCAAAATACTAATTTGCAAATTTTTTTCCCTACTTAACTGCTACATTACTAAGCATCCCACATGAACTTGATTTATATATTTTTTCACAAAAATTTAACTATAAATTATACTTAGCCTTATAATTTTTTTTACTACTTCCCTAGATTTAAGATAATTTATACCACTACACTCTAAAAATGAAAATATTTCAGGATTATTCTTACTTATTCTATATTGAATTTTATCAACTTTTGAGAAATTCAAATTATCATCATAGTAATCATCAGAACTTTTAAATTCATTTTCAATAACTCCAGTTGATATTAACTTTGGTGCTCTTATATCATTTATAACAAAATTATTTATATCTATTTTTACAAGTCCATTAATATAATATAGTAACCATATATTTTCCATTTGATCTAATAATTTTCTCTTATCATTTATATAATATGGTACAAATTCTATTTGATTAAAATTATCTAATTTCATAACATATCCTCCATATTTAACATTTTAAACTTTATTTTCATATTTTAATGTTATGATTATAAAATTAAATTTATGATAATATGAAGTATTATTATTTAATCATTTCTCTTATTAAAATATATCTATTGAATCTCCTGCATTATCCTTTATTTTATCTATAGAGTGAATATATCTATTAGTTGTAGCTATATTCTTATGGCCTGCAAATTCTCTAACTTTTTCTATAGTTACTCCATTAGTTATAGCAATTGTTATAGCTGTATGCCTAGTTGAGTGAACTTTTAGCTTTTTATTTATTTTAGCATTAGAACATATTTTTTTTATTATATAATTAAAGCTACTTGGATCTAATGGATTATCTTCATTGCTATTTTTAGAATGCCCTAAAAATAAATATTTTTCTCCATCATTTTCAAAACTTCTATTTGTTTTTCCAATATATTCATTTATATATTGATATACTTCTGGCTGAATTTTCACTAAATCTTTTTTATTTCCTTTTCTTGTTATGTGAATTACATCATATTCCCCATATTTATCTATATCTTTTATTTTTATATTTGTTATTTCTGATTTTCTTAATGCAGTAGTAAGTGCTAATGCAATCATTGCTCTATTCCTTAAACCTATTATATTATCCACTTCTATACTACTAATTAATATCCTGCATTCTTCTTTTGTTAAAAACTCTGTTTCTTTATTGTTTACAACTGGTTTTTCTTCCTTTAATGATGCAAATGGATTATATTTTATAATTTCAGTATTAGTATAATTATCTTTAAACTTTAAAAGCCATTTATATAATGAACTAAGAGATGATATTTTTCTATTGATGGTAGCAGAGGACATACCTATATTAGATAGATATACTATATATTTTTCAGCATCAAATATGTTTACTCTACGTATATCTTCTAAAGATATATCTTCAATATAACTAACATTAAAAAAATCCTTAATATCTCTTTCATAACTAATAGACGTATTCTTACTTCTATTAGCTTTTATTTCTAGAAAAGCTCTTATAAAATGTTTATTATCTAAACCTCTATTTGGTAAATTGGAATTTTTATACAAGTCTATTTTATTCATTTTATCAACCTTTCTAATATAAATTTACAATTTAATCCTTGAAATTGTAAATTCTATATAAAATTCTAAATTTGCATTATATTTAATTCTTCTAATTCAAAATTAGTATAACATTTATATTTATTTTTTTAAATAAAAAAGCTGCTAATAAAATTAGCAGCTTTTTTATTATTCCAAGCTTTGTAATAACTCGCAAATTTCTTCTAATGCTTTATTTTCATCACTACCATTAGCTGTAATAATAACTTTTGAGTCCCTATTTACTCCTAATGATAATATTCCTATTAAACTTTTAGCATTAGCAGCTTTCCCATTATGTTCAATATCTACGTATGATTTAAATGACGAAGCTGTTCTAACTAACAATGTAGCTGGTCTGGCATGTAATCCTTGAGAGTTTTTTATGTCTATCTCTCTTGATACCACAAGCGTCACCTCTTAACTATTTTAAATTTTTAACAAAATTCTCTATTCTATCTAATCCTGCTTTTATATTTTCCATTGATGTAGCATAAGATAATCTTATAAAGTCATCTACACCAAAAGCAATTCCTGGTACAACTGCTACTTTTTCTGAAGATAATAATGCTTCTGAGAATGCTAGAGAATCTTTTATATTATTTCCTTCGAAAGTTTTTCCTAAAACTTTAGTTATATTTACCATTACATAAAAAGCACCTTCTGGTTTAACGCAAGATAAATTTTCAATAGAGTTAATTCTTTCTACCATGAAGTCTCTTCTATTTTTAAATTCTTTTATCATAGCTTCTACATCTGATTGATCTCCATTTAAAGCTTCCACTGCAGCATATTGAGTGATTGAGCATGGATTTGATGTAGTATGACTTTGTATATTAGACATAAGTTTTGCTATTGGTTCTGGTGCTGCAACATAACCAAGTCTCCAGCCTGTCATTGCATATGCTTTAGATACTCCATTTATAACTATTGTTCTATTATAAGCATCTTCTGAAAGACTAGCTATAGAGATATGTCCTTCTACTCCATATAATAGTTTTTCATATATTTCATCTGATATTATTAATAAATCATGTTCTTTTGCAAAACTTGCTATTTCTTCTAATTCATTTTTTGTATAAGCTGTTCCAGTTGGATTATTAGGACTATTTAATATTATTGCCTTAGTTTTTTCTGAAACTGCCTTTTTTAATGCTTCTAAAGTTAATTTAAAAGAATTAGACTCTTCTGTATCTACAAAAACTGGTTTTCCATCAGCTAATTGTACAAGTTCAGGATAACTTACCCAATATGGAGCTCCTATTAATACTTCATCTCCTGGATTTAATATTGCTTGGAAAGCATTTGCTAAACATTGTTTAGCTCCAGTAGAAATAACAATTTGAGATGTTTTATAAGTTAAATTATTATCATTTTTAAACTTATTAACTACAGCTTCTTTTAATTCTATTATTCCTGATGCTGCTGTATATCTTGTTAAACCTTTTTGAATAGCTGCAATTGCTGCATCTTGTATATTTTTTGGAGTATTAAAATCTGGCTCACCAGCTCCAAATCCTATTACATCTATACCTTCTGCTTTCATTTGTTTAGCTTTAGCAGTTATAGCTAAAGTTAATGATGGTGAAATTTGTAATGCTTTATTTGATAATTTCATAATTACAACCCCCGCTATTATATTTTATGTATAAAAAAATGAATTGTTTATTTCATTTTTTTTATTTTTGAAAGATAAACTTCATTCTTTTATAATATACCATTTATTGTAGTAAGTGTAAACAAGTTTTGCAGTCAATTAAGTTCATTTATATCCCAATATTCTTAATATCTTATATATTGCTGAAAAATATAGGAAATCGCTTACATTATCTATATTTTTGCTTAAGTTTAATGTATATATATTTTAAGCATTTATATTATATTAATACTATTTAATTTTTTCCATATAATTATAAAAGAATTTTACTTTTTTGTTTATATTTTTTTATTTTAATAAAATTAAAAAAAGGCATTTTATATGCCTTTTATCATAACAAGAAATATTATCTAGGCTGAACAATTAATCTTATAGCTGTTCTTTCTTCTCCGTCTATTTCTATATCTGTGAAAGCTGGAATACAAACTAAATCTATTCCACTTGGTGCCACAAATCCTCTTGCTATTGCAACCGATTTCACAGCTTGGTTAAGAGCCCCAGCACCTATTGCTTGAATTTCTGCTGCGCCTCTTTCTCTTAAGACTCCTGCTAAAGCCCCTGCTACTGAATTTGGATTTGATTTTGCTGAAACTTTTAATACTTCCATGATAAACCTCCTAGTAAATATATTATTCTGTATCTCTTTTATAATAATTCCACATAAATTAAAAAAATCCTCCTAAATTTTGAAAAAAAATTTAATTTTTCCAAAATTTAAGAAGATTATTTTTATCAAATTTATTTTGCATACTCAATTGCACGAGTTTCTCTGATTACATTTACTTTAATTTGACCTGGATATTCAAGTTCATCTTCTATTTTTTTCACTATATCCCTTGCCACTTCAATAGCTCCTGCATCATCAATTTCTTCTGGTTTAATCATAATTCTAACTTCTCTACCAGCCTGAATAGCATATGACTTTTCTACACCTTCATATGAATTTGCAATTTCTTCAAGCTTTTCTAGTCGTTTAATATAAGCTTCTAATGTTTCTCTTCTAGCACCTGGTCTTGCTGCTGAAATTGCATCAGCTGCTTGAACTAGTATAGCTTCTAATGATTGATATTCAACATCACCATGATGAGCCGCTATAGCATTTACTACTATTGGAGATTCGTGATACTTTTTAGCAAGTTCAGCTCCTATTAACGCATGTGGACCTTCTACTTCATGATCTACAGCTTTACCTATGTCATGTAACAATCCTGCTCTTTTAGCAATAGTTGGATCAATGCCTAATTCTGATGCCATTAAACCTGCTAAATATGCTACTTCAATGGAATGTTTTAAAACATTTTGACCATAGCTTGTTCTGTACTTCAGTCTTCCTAGTAATTTTAACACTTCTATATGTAGACCGTGTATTCCTGTTTCAAAGGTTGCTTGTTCTCCTTCTTCTCTAATATCATTTTCTACATCCTTTTTGGCCTTTTCAACCATTTCTTCTATTCTAGCCGGATGTATTCTTCCATCAACAATAAGCTTTTCTAAGGCTATTCTAGCAACTTCTCTTCTAATTGGATCAAATCCTGAAAGAATTACTGCCTCTGGAGTATCATCTATTATTAAATCAACACCAGTTAACGTTTCAAGGGCTCTTATATTTCTACCCTCTCTACCTATTATTCTTCCCTTCATTTCATCGTTTGGAAGGGAAACTACATGAACTGTAGATTCAGCAACATGATCTGCTGCACATCTTTGAATAGCATAAGTTATGATTTCTCTCGCCTTCTTATCAGCTTCCTCTTTTGCCTTTTGCTCAACTTCTTTAATCATTATAGCAGTTTCATGTCTTATTTCCTTTTTCACTTCATCCAATAACACTTGTTTAGCTTCTTCAGATGTAAGATTTGATAATCTTTCTAATTCTTGTCTTTCTTGTGTATACAACTCTTGTATGCTTTGTTCTAAGCTTTCAACTTCTTGTTGTTTTTTATTAATACCGTCTTCTTTTTTTTCTAATATAGAACTCTTTTTATCCAAAGATTCCTCTCTTTGAATTATTCTTCTTTCTAGTCTTTGAACTTCATTTCTTCTTTCCCTAGATTCCTTCTCAAAATCTGTTCTTAATCTATGAACTTCTTCTTTAGCTTCTAATATAGATTCCTTTTTTGTGGATTCGGCCTCTCTTTTAGCTTCTTCTACAATCCTTTTAGCCTCTTCCTCTGACTTAGAAATATTAGCTTGAGATATATTTTTTCTAGTATAAATAATAACAAAAGCTCCAATGAACATAGCAATTACTAATATTCCTATTCCTATTAGCAAACCTCCACTAATCATTGTATATAAACACCTCCTTATTCATTCTTTAGTATCTATTTACTTGAAAATGAAAGCTAGAAAAGGTGTCACATTTTATTCAATTGGTTGCAATTAATTTGGTTGCAATTAAATTATGCTAAACCAGTATTTGTATTTATTTTATATTACTTTCTATCCAATGTCAAGATATGTAGTATGTACTAAAACACCTGCATAGTTGAGATTTTCTTTTATTTTATATACAAATATTATTTATATGTATATAAAATTTTTTATTTTGCATTTTTTATTATTATTTTAATTATATCCATTTTTTAAAGTTGATATACTTTATTTTATATTTTAAAATATTTTAATTTATTATTTTATTAAAATAAAAAAATAGCAAGTAAACTTGCTATTTTTTATCTTTAATTTCTTTTTTTTCTATATTCTTAGTTTCTTTATATAATGGGAGATTATGCTTTTCTCTGATTTTATTTTCTATTTCTAATCTTATTTCTGGATTTTCTTTAAAATATGCTTTCGCATTTTCTCTTCCTTGTCCTAATCTTACATCACCATAAGAGAACCATGCTCCACTTTTTTGAACAATCTCTTCTTTAACTGCAATATCTAATACATCACCTTCTCTAGATATACCTTGACCATACATTATATCGAATTCCGCTTGTTTAAATGGTGGTGCTACTTTATTTTTAGTGATTTTAACTCTTGTTCTAGATCCTAAGAATTCATCACCTTGTTTTATAGTATCTACTTTTCTTACATCCATTCTTACTGATGAATAGAATTTAAGAGCTCTTCCGCCTGGAGTTGTTTCTGGATTTCCAAACATAATTCCAACTTTTTCTCTTAATTGATTGATAAAAACTGCAACACATTGAGATTTATTTATTGAACCTGTTAATTTTCTTAACGCTTGAGACATAAGTCTAGCTTGAAGACCAACATGTGAGTCTCCCATTTCACCTTCTATCTCTGCTTTTGGTACTAATGCTGCTACAGAGTCAACTACTACAATATCTACAGCACCTGATCTTACTAATGCTTCAACAATTTCTAACCCTTGTTCTCCTGTATCTGGTTGTGATACTAACAAATTATCTATGTCTACTCCTAATGCTTTTGCATAAACTGGATCTAATGCATGTTCAGCATCTACGAATGCAGCTACTCCACCAGCTTTTTGAGCTTCTGCTACAATATGTAATGCTACAGTTGTCTTACCAGAAGATTCTGGTCCAAATATTTCAATTACTCTACCTCTTGGAACCCCACCTATTCCAAGTCCTATATCTAATCCTAGACATCCTGTAGATATTGCATCTAAATTTAAACCACTATTTTCTCCCAATTTCATTATAGAACCCTTACCAAATTGTTTTTCAATTTGTGACATGGCAGATTCTAATGCTTTTAACTTTTCGCTATCCATACTTTTCATCCTTTCTACTATTAATTATTATATAAACAATTAATAAATTTATGACAGATTAATATTATTCCCAATATAAAATGAATGTATTAAATATTTTTTAGAGTCTTTTCATATAAAACTAAGAATTGAATGCTTATTTTTATATACTCTTTTTATTTACTATTTATATATTCATTATATAGATTATACTATATTTAAGATTTGAAACAACATTGAAATTTAATTTAAATAAAAACATTTTAAATTAAATTTTTTTATAATAAATACTAAGGCTTTATTTATTAGTATTTATTACACTTTTATTTTTCACAAAATAATCTATTCCAGATACTATAGTTATAACAACTGCTAAAATCATAAATATATCAGTCACTGTATTTAATATTGATACATTGACATTTAAAGTAATTAATCCAGCTATTATAGCAACCATTTGAACTACTGTTTTAGCTTTACCCCAATTACTTGCTGCTATAACAATCCCTTCTGAAGCCGCTATTGTTCTTAATCCCGAAACTGCAAATTCTCTTGCTATTATAACCATAGCCACCCATGAAGGTATCATTCCAAATTCAACCATTACAATTAATGCTGATGTAACTAAAAGTTTATCTGCTAAAGGATCCATAAATTTTCCAAAATTAGTTACTTGATTTCTGCTTCTTGCTATATAACCATCTAGTTTATCCGTGATTGATGCAACTATAAATATAATTGTTGCAATAAATATTCCCATTTTAGTACCTATTGCCATACACAACAAGAAAAATGGTACTAAAATCATTCTTATAACTGTAAGCTTATTTGCTAAATTCATACAACACAACTCCCATTTACTATTTTTAATAGTAAGGTATACTTACTTTTATTTAAATATATTTTATAGAATTTCTTAATCCTAACTTTATCTAGGTTTCAAAAGTCTATTTCAACCTTTTATATTTGTTTATAAAAAAAACATAAAATTTAATACAATACTTCACCTATTAAATCATATTCAAGCGCCTTTATAATTTTAACATTTACAAATTGACCTATTTTTAAGTCTTTACTTCCTTCTACAAATACTTCTCCATCTATTTCTGGAGCCATTTCATAGTTTCTTCCAATGTATACTTCTCCATCTTTATTCTCTATCAACACTTTATATGTTCTTCCAACTTTACTTCTATTCACACCTTTAGACACTTTTTGTTGAAGTTCCATAAGCTCATGATATCTAAGTTCCTTTACTTCTTCTTCTATTTGATTTGGCATATCAGCTGCAACTGTACCTTCTTCTTGTGAGTATGTGAATACTCCTAATTTATCAAATTTTATTTCCTCTATAAATTCTTTTAACTCCTCAAAATCTTCTTCTGTCTCACCTGGAAAACCAACTATAATAGCTGTTCTTAATACCACATTAGGAATATTTTCTCTTAGCTTTAATATGTTTTCTTTTATTATCCTTTTTCTTCCTTTTCTTCTCATAGATTTTAAAACATTGTCACTTATATGTTGTATTGGAATATCTATATATTTACATACTTTTTCATTTTCTTTAAATTCTTTTATTATGTCATCTGTAAGCTCTTCTGCATAACAATATAAAACTCTTATCCATTCAATACTTTTTATTTTTGATAGTTCTCTTAAAAGTATGTGCAATGTTTTCTCTTTATATAAATCAATTCCATAGCTAGTTGTATCTTGTGCAACTAATATTATTTCTTTATATCCATTAATTGCAAGTTCTTTAGCTTCCATTATTATATCTTCCATTTTTCTACTTCTGTATCTACCTCTTATTTTAGGTATAGCACAATAAGCACAAGCATTGTTACATCCTTCTGAAATTCTTAAATATGCTGTTTTATTTCCAGTTGTTACAACTCTTTTTCCTGTGTTTATATTAGAATCACTATAATTTGTATATGCTATTTTTTTATTTGTCTTTAAAACTTCTTCTATGCTTTCTGTAAGTTTATCATAATCATTAACACCTAAAATAATATCTAACTCAGGAATAAGTTCTAAAAGCTCACTACCATATCTCTGAGTTAAACATCCTGTTGCTATTAATACCTTACAATTATTTTCATCTTTGTATTTAGCCATACTAAGTATTGTATCTATTGATTCTTGCTTTGAACTTTCAATAAAGCCACATGTATTTATAATTATAACATCTGCATTTTCAGGCTCATTAATTAATTCAAATTTCTCCTTTACTGTTGCAACTATAATTTCAGAATCTATTCTATTTTTATCACAACCTAAGTTTATTACTCCTATTTTTAATTTTTCCATTCGTTACCTCCTATTTAGAATGTAATATATTTATATTCCATCCTAATGATAATCTTATCCTATTATTGAAATTCTAATCTACTTTATGATATATATTTTAATCTTTAACTATTAAACTCCTCTTTGCTTATTAAGACTTGTCTAGGTTTGCTTCCATTTTTTCCAGATATTATTCCTCTCTCCTCCATTTCATCTATAATTCTTGCCGCTCTATTATATCCTATTTTTAATCTTCTCTGCAATAATGATGTAGATGCAGCATCTTCATCTATTACTATCCTTATAGCTTCATTTAATAATTCATCACATTCATTATCTCCATTAGAAGGTTTTGCACCTTCCTCGATTTCTTCTATTATTTCTTCTGAATATATATGTTCTTCGATTTGAGATTTTATAAACCCAACAACTCTTTCAACTTCTTCTTCAGATACAAATGCTCCTTGTATTCTTATTGGTTTTGATTCTCCTACTGGATAAAATAGCATGTCTCCCTTTCCTAAAAGTTTTTCAGCTCCTGAGGAATCTAATATAGTTCTAGAATCTATCTGACTAGAAACAGCAAAAGATATTCTTGATGGTATATTTGCTTTTATAACTCCAGTTATTACATCTACAGATGGTCTTTGAGTTGCTATAACAAGATGCATACCTGCAGCTCTTGCCATTTGTGCTAGTCTTCCAATATAATCTTCTATATCATTTGGACATACCATCATTAAATCAGCAAGCTCATCTATTATTATAACAATCCATGGAAGTTTTTCTTCTACTATACCTTTAGTAGCCAGTTCATTATATCCTTCAATGTTTCTAACATTATTATCTGCAAATATTTTATATCTTCTAGTCATTTCATTTACTGCCCAATTTAAAGCACCTGCAGCTTTTTTAGGTTCAGTTACAACTGGTATTAAAAGATGAGGTATCCCATTATATATATTTAATTCTACAACCTTCGGATCTATCAGTAATAATTTAACCTCATCAGGAGAATATTTATAAAGTAAACTCATAAGTAAAGTGTTAATACACACACTTTTCCCTGAACCGGTAGCCCCTGCTACAAGTAAGTGTGGCATTTTAGTAAGATCTGATACTATTGAATGTCCACCTATATCTTTTCCTAAACAAAAAGCTAAATTTTTATTAAAATTCATAAATTCATCTGACTCAATAACTTCCCTTAAGTATACTGCTGTAAGTTCTCTATTAGGAACTTCTATACCTACAGCTGCTTTTCCTGGAATAGGAGCTTCAATTCTAACTCCTGACGCAGCCAAGTTTAATGCTATGTCATCAGCTAAATTAACTATTTTACTTACTTTAACACCTGCACTTGGTTGCAATTCAAATCTTGTTACTGATGGCCCTTTTGTAACTTGTGTAACTTTTGCTTCTACTCCAAAACTAGCAAGAGTTTCTTGAAGCTTACTTGCACTGTTTAATAATTCTTTTTTATCACCTTTTTTTAATTGGCTATTTTCATTTTTAGAAAGCAATTCCATGTTAGGCTTATCATAATTTATTATAGTATTTCTATTTACAATACCAATGTTCACTTCTGAATCATCATCTTCTTTTTCAATTTTGTAACTACGTTTTTTTATGGCACTTAAATCACTTTGAACTGTATCTCCAAAAATAAAATCTGTATCTGTACTTTCTTTATTTTCATCATCTTTTAGAAATTCAACAATTTTAATTTTACTATCATCTTCTTTATTGCTAAGATCAAAAAATGGGTTATCTAATGAAACTTCTTCTGTAACAGCAATACTTTCATTTACATTCATTGGTTCATCTATTTTTATTTCTTTACCTTCTTTATTTTTAGAATTACTTTTTAGGTCTTGTCCTTTTTTCTTGATGCTGTCTACAATATCTTTAAGTGTAATATCTCTTATCATTACAATAGATATTATATATAAAGATATAAATATTACATAGCTTCCTATGCTACCAAATAATTTATAAACCGGTAATATTATTAAATAACCTATTACCCCGCTATGTATAATATTTGATGAATTATAAATATTGCTCATACTTAATAAAATATCACCTTCAATATGGTAGTTAAATAATACTATCATTTGTATAAGTAATAATGTATTTATTATAAATAACATTATTCCATAAAATTTTTTAGTAAACTTTATTTTTCCATTTCTATATATATAGTTAAATCCTATAAATATAAATAACAGTGGTAACACATATGCACCTAAGCCTAATATTCCAATTAATATATTATATATAAATATTCCCATGACACCTGTTAACGATGTTTTTTCAGAAATAACACTTGCTATAAGACTAAATAATGTTATGATTCCTAAAATAATTAATATAACACCTTTAAGCTCTGGTCTGATTTCTGTATTTTTTTTATCTTTTGTTGTTTTCTTTTTTACTTTAGTGTTTTTCTTTGCCACCATCTCACCTCCACATATTATTTCTATAAAAAACTCTTAGAACCTTCTTTATATCTGTATATAAATAATTTTGTTTTATATTAAGCAATATAAAAATAGGTCTATATAGACCTATTTTTATCAATAAGTTCATTTAACTTATTAAGCGCTTGAGATATTCCTCCAACTTCATCTATAAGACCACATTGAACAGCTTGTTTTCCTATCAATATAGTCCCCATATCATTTAACAATTCATCAGTTCTAGCCATCATTTTGTTTAATTCATCTATAGATATCTTAGATGTTCTTACTATAAATTCTGTTATTCTCTCTTGCATCTTTCTAAAATATTCAAATGTTTGAGGTACTCCTATAATAAGTCCATTCATTCTAATAGGATGAATTATCATTGTTGCACTAGGTGATATATATGAATAATCTGATGATGTAGCTAATGGAACTCCTATTGAATGACCTCCACCTATAACTAATGATACAGTAGGTTTAGTTAAACTTCTTATCATTTCAGCTATAGCTAGACCAGCTTCTACATCTCCACCTACAGTATTAAGTACAACTAATATACCTTCAACATTTTTATCCCTTTCCATTGCTATAAGTTGTGGTATAACATGTTCATATTTAGTAGTTTTAGTTTGTGGCGCACCAATATTATGACCTTCTATCTGTCCAATTATAGGTAAAATTTGTATGCTAGAATCTCCGTCTTTAGCTACTTTTGACACACCTAATTCTTTAATATTTTGAACTTTTTCTGTTTGATTTGGATTGTTACTTTCAGGTTCTTTATTAGGTTCATTATTTACATTACCATCTAGTATATTGCCATTTTCATTATATATCATCTTTTTCCTCCTTAAACAAACAAATTATATAAAATAATAATTATTTTATAATCTTATCTTTTAATAGTCTGTTCATTTAAAGATTCACTTATACTTAATGAGCTAAATTAAATTCTCCATGAAGTACATTTATAGCTATATCTGTATCTTTTTCTTCAACAAGACACCATATAGTCATATGAGAGTCTGCTGTTTGTAATACTTCTATATTCTGTTTTGTAAGAGCTTTTAAAATTCTTGCCATAACTCCAGGCACACCTTTCATTTTTGTTCCTATTATGGCTATTTTACTACAATTTTCAATATATGAGTAAGATAAATTTAATTTGCTAACTATATCTTTAAATTTTTCTAAATCATTATCTGCAATTGTAAATATTTTTTGTTTTGGAAATACACTTATAAGATCTATACTTATATTGTTTTGTGCTAATATATCTAATAAATTAACATATTCATCTGTTCCATTGTAATTTGCAGTTATTTGAACTCTACCTTTAACATGAGTTATTCCTGTTACAATTTTATTTGATTCTCCCCACGTATCATTAGATATTATAGTTCCTATACAATCATTTAATGTATTTTTTATAACTAACGGTATATTGTATTTTTTAGATATTTCTACTGCTAATGGATGAATAACTTTAGCTCCTTGATCTGCAAATTGGAATACTTCTTCATATCCAATTTGTTTTATAAGCATTGCATCTGAAACTATTCGTGGATCAGCTGTCATTATACCATCAACATCAGTATATATATGCACTTCTTCTGCCTTTAATGCTGCTCCTAGTATTGCACCTGTTACATCACTACCGCCTCTTCCAAACGTAGTTAAAAAGCCATTATTTTCAACACCTTGAAAACCAGCTACAACTGGTACTTTTCCATCTTTAATTAAATCTAATATTCTATTAGTTTCTACATCTAATATTGATGCAGATCCATAATTACTATCAGTTTTTATACCTGCTAACCCTCCAGTTAATGGAATAGAATCTATTTCTTCTTTATAAAGCTCATTACACATAACAACTGTGCTTATTATTTCTCCGCATCCTAATAATACATCTGTAGCTAATAAATTAGATTTTTTAAAATCGTCACTTACTAACTGAAGTAATGTATCTGTTGCATAGTTATCACCTTTTCTTCCCATTGCTGATACAACAACAACAGGTGAATATCCTTCACTAATTGCATTCTTTACTTTTTTTACTACTAATTTTCTATTCTTTTCAGTTGAAACAGACGTTCCTCCAAATTTTTGAACTAGTATTTTCATTAATTACTCCCCCAAACTTAGTCATTTTATTATGTTCTAGGTTTCCAAACTTATATTACATATTGTTTTTTAAATTTGGATATATTTTAAAAACTAGTATGTGCTCACTTTTTTTAATTTAATAATCTTTTTAATAAAATTTAACTAAACGAGCTTATTTTTGAATTAGTTTATACACGATTAACTCTCAATGTTTCATCATCTATATCTATTATAATAGTTTTAGAGCCTATTTTTTTCACATATTCCCAAGGTACTTCCATGAATCCATTACTTTTAAATAGGCTAAAACTTGATTTATTATCATTTAATAAAAGTAATTTTAATACTCCATTTTCATCTATTACTATATCATTGTTAGCTAATAAATTGTATTTATCACCATCATTTATATTTATAATTTCGTATTTTCCCATTTCACTTAGATATTTAATATTATCTTCCATAAAAACTCACCTCATATTATATTTCTTTATATAGAACAATTACACAGTAAATATTTTTTACCTATATAAAGAATAGTTATGAGTCACACTATATTTTTATGATAATAAAACATCTTTTATATTATAATCATTTTTTAACACATCTACATTCTTACCTACAAATGCAGAGTTTATAATTCCCTTTTTAAAAGTATTTTCCATTACTCTATCTATACTTTCCATATCTATTTTATCTATTTTCTTTATAACATCTTGAGGTGTATTAATTTTATTTAAAAACAGTACAGCCTTTCCATTACTAAACATTCTACTGCTAGTGCTTTCTAAACCTAATATATAATTTCCTTTTAGTTGCTCTTTAGTTTTATACAATTTTTCTTTACTTATTTTATATTTAACAAAATTTTTAGTCTCATTTTCTATAGCTTCTATAGCTTCTTTTGCATACTGTGGGTTTATCCCTGCATATATATTTATTAATCCATTATTTACATGTGATGACATATACATATATATTGAATAACATACAGCTAACTCTTCCCTTATTTTTTGAAATAGTATGGAAGAAGCTCCACCACCTAGTATGTTAGATAATAATATAGATGTATACAAATCATCATGTCCAAGAGCCATACCTTGGATTCCTAAATTTATATGTAATTGCTCTATATCTTTTTTTACAAAATAATTATTAGTTGTTATTTTAGGTGTAGAATATACTGTTATATTTTTATTTTCAGTTTTCCATTTTCCAAAATATTTCTCTAATAATTTTTCTATATTTTTCATATTAATATTTCCACATATAGATAAAACACAATTTTCTGGTATGTAATTCATTTTTAAATAATTTATTAATAAATTTCTATCAAAAGACTTAACAGTGTTTTCTGTACCTAGTATTGGAAGTGATAGTCCATCATTTTCCCATGCAGCTTTAGCATGTACATCCATCAATACATCTTCTGGATTATCTTTACTCATATTTATTTCTTCTATTACTACACCTTTTTCTTTTTCTATGTCTTCTTCACTAAATAAACTATTAAATAACATATCTGATAGTATTTCTAGACTTAATTCTAAATGTGTATCTAATGTTTTTATGTAATAACATGTTGATTCTTTTCCTGTGAAGGCATTTATTTGTCCTCCTACATCTTCAATTTGTTCTACTATTTCTTTTGATGTTCTATTGGAAGTTCCCTTAAATAGCATATGTTCTATGAAATGCGATACTCCATTATTATAAAAATTTTCTTTTCTTGAACCATTTTCAACCCATAATCCAATTGACACCGAATTGAAATGTTCTATGTTTTCAACTACAACTTTTAAACCATTATTTAAAGTAAATAAATTATACATCTCGATTCTCCTCATTGAAGATATATTATTAAAAATTTATTTCTAATATAATCTATATTGTTATAAAAATCAATAAAAAATTCTTTATAAATTTAAGTATTAACTAATTCTTATATTATATTACTACTTATTATAAATTTTAATTTTACAACTTAATAAATTATAAAAAAATAAAAAGGCATTATGCCCTTCTATTTGTTTACTTCTCAACGTTGTTGTCAGTTTCTTTATTATCTGTATCTTTTATTGCATCTTTTCTTGAAAGGTTTATTCTTCCTTGTTGATCTATTTCAGTAACTTTTACTAAAATTTCGTCTCCAACTGATACTATATCTTCTACTTTGTTTACTCTTTCAACATCTAATTTAGATATGTGAACTAATCCTTCTTTTTTAGGCATTATTTCAACAAATGCTCCAAATGTAGTTATTTTAGTAACCTTACCTAAATAAATTTCTCCAACTTCTACTTCTTTAGTTATTTCTTTTATTATTCTTAAAGCTTCATTTGCGCTAACACTATCATTAGACATTATTACTACTTTACCATCATCACTAGTATCTATTTTAACACCAGTATCTGCTATGATTTGTTTTATTACTTTACCACCTGGTCCTATAATATCTCTAATTTTATCTGGTTTTACAGTCATAGTATACATTCTAGGTGCATAAGGTGACAATTCTTCTCTAGCTTCAGGTATACATGCTTTTATTTTGTCTAATATAAACATTCTTGCATCTCTAGCCTTTTCTATAGATTGTCTTATGCAGTTTTCTGAAAGACCTTTTATTTTAGTATCAACTTGAATTGATGTAATTCCTTTTTCTGTACCTGCAACTTTAAAGTCCATGTCACCAAAGAAATCTTCTATTCCTTGTATATCTGTTAATACTTCTTCTTCACTTAAATCTTCACTTGTTATTAATCCCATTGCAATTCCTGCTGCTGGTCTCTTTATTGGAACACCTGCATCTAATAAGGCAAGAGTACTTCCACATACACTAGCTTGTGATGTAGATCCATTAGAACTTAATACCTCTGATACTAGTCTAATAGTATATGGGAATTCTTCTATTGATGGTATAAGTGGCTCTAAAGCTCTTTCTGCTAAAGCTCCATGACCAATTTCTCTTCTTCCTGGTCCTCTTAATGGTCTAACTTCTCCTACACTGTATGCTGGGAAATTATAGTGGTGCATATATCTTTTAGATTCTTCTTCACCTAATCCATCAATAATTTGAACATCACCTAAAGCTCCTAAAGTTGCAACAGTCATAACTTGAGTTAATCCTCTTGTGAAAAGTCCTGTTCCATGAGTTCTAGGAAGTATAGATGTTTCACAACCTATAGGTCTTATTTGATCAAATGCTCTTCCATCTGGTCTTCTTTGTTCTTTTAATAGCATATATCTTACTATTTCTTTTTGAATTCCATAGATAACTTCAGCTACATCAGCCATATTATCTTCATATTTTTCTCCAAAAGCTTCATTTATTTTTTCTTTAACTTCAGAAACTTTTGCATTTCGTTCATCCTTATCTATTATATACATAGCTTCTTTTAACATATCAAAAGAAAATTCTCTAATTTCCTTTTCTAACTCTGCATCAACTTTATGAAGTTCTGGAGTTATTTTTTCTTTTCCAAATTTAGCCATAGCTTCTTCTTGGAATTTAACTATTTTTTGACATTCATTAAATCCAAATGATATTGCTTGAATCATAGTTTCTTCTGGTATTTCATCACCACCAGCTTCTATCATCATAACTCTATCTTTTGTTGCACAAACTGTTAAAGATAATGAACTCTCTTCTCTTTCCTTAACTGTTGGATTTAATATAAATTCTCCATTTATAAGACCAACTGAAACTGTTCCTACTGGATCTACAAATGGTATACTTGATAAAGATAATGCCATTGATGCAGCATTCATTGCTAATATATCTGGAACATTATCTTGTTCTACAGAAACCACTGTACAAACAACCTGCACATCATTTCTATACCCCTTAGGAAATAATGGTCTAATTGGTCTGTCTATAGCTCTTCCATTTAGTATAGCTTTTTCTGAAGGTTTCCCTTCTCTTTTTATAAATCCTCCTGGGATTTTTCCTACTGCGTATAATCTCTCTTCATACTCAACACTTAGAGGGAAAAAGTCTATACCTTCTCTAGGTGATTCTGATGCATTTACATTAACAAGTACTACTGTTTCTCCATAACTCATGAATAAAGCACAGTTAGATAACATTCCTACTTTGCCGTTTTCAACTTTCATTTCTCTACCGGCTATAGTGGTTTTTAATGTATTAATCATATATTTTCCTCCTTTCAATCACTATTATTTGTATTTTTGTAAAATTTAATAACTTTATAATTAAATTTTACTTACAAATAAATTTGTATTTAAACACACAATTTAAATATTGTAATGCCTAAAATAATAGAGCGGCATAGCCGCTCTTAATTATTTTCTTATTCCTAACTCAGCTATTAGAGCACGGTATCTTTCGATATCTTGCTTCTTTAAGTAGTTTAAAAGACCTTTTCTTTGTCCAACCATCATTAGAAGACCTCTTCTTGAGTGGTGATCTTTTTTGTGAACTTTTAAGTGCTCAGTTAACTCTTTTATTCTGAAAGTTAATAAAGCAACTTGAACTTCTGGTGATCCTGTATCTCCTTCAGTTCTTGCAAATTTTTCCATTATTTCTTGTTTTCTAGCCTTATCCATGTGTAAAACACCTCCGATTGTAATATCCCCTTATTCCAAGTACGCCGTCGGCAATTCGATTAACTTAGCATAAGGTTCAAGAAGAATTATATCAAATAAACTCCTCTTTGTAAATTATTTATTTTTAGTTTATTGCTATTTCTATATTTTGATTTTTGACAAAATTTCTATCTTTATTCAATTGTTTCATTAAATTTTCTATATTTGAGAATTTTTGTTCTTCCCTTATCTTGTTAATAAAGTAAATTTCAACAAACTCTCCATAAATAGTATCATCAAAATCTAATATATTAGTTTCTACACTAAGTTTTTCTCCATTAACAGTAGGATTCATTCCTATATTAGTCATAGATTTATATATATCATTTTTATATTTAACTAAAGTATAATATACCCCTCTTTTAGGTAATATAAACTCCTTATTATATTCTAAGTTTATTGTTGGAAAACCCATAGTCCTACCTAACTGTCTGCCTTTAACTATAGTTCCTGACATTGTATATAAACTTCCTAACATATTATTAGCTCTTACTATATTACCTTCTGATATATATTTTCTAATTTTACTACTACTTATTATTTCGTTATCCATTTTTATTGGGGGAACTACATATAATTTGAAACCTAACTTATCACTATATTGTTGTAGTAATTTTATATCTCCCAAGTTTTTATAACCAAATCTAAAATTAAATCCTACTACTATTCCTTTTACATTATAACAATTGACTAACTTTTCAATAAATTCTTTAGGACTTATTTCCATAAAGTCCTTGTTAAAAGTCATAAAGTTTACTATATCTATACCCATTCTATTTAACACTTCAACTTTTTTATCATTATCCATTATAAGTTTAGGTGCTATCTCATTATTTATAACCGTTAGTGGATGATTATAAAAAGTACACACCATTGATTTACTTTCTAATCCTTGATTTGAAAATTTCTTAGATATTTCTATAGTTTTTTCTATTAAGCTTTGATGACCCTTATGTATTCCGTCAAAACTCCCTAATGCCACAACTGTATTTTCCCTTAATTTTTCTGAAAAATTATCCCTCATTATTTTCATACCTAAATACCTCTAAATTAAAATTTTAATTAATTTAAAGCCTACATCAGTTTTCTCACCTATAGCTATGAAGTTGTCTAACTCATCATAAACCCTATATAACTTAAACTTTTCTATATTTCCAGAAAAGTTTCTATCCATAACTACAACTCCATTTAGTAATAATTTCTTAAATTTATCATTTGCTATAACTTTAGGACATTCTAAGAAAGCCTGTTCCACAGGTATTACATATTCTTCTATATTTTCCTTTGTTAAATCTTTTATATTTATAGAATTTTCTTTATTAAATTTTCCTGTAGATAATCTTTCCAAGCTTGTCATCATAGCTCCACAACCTAATTTTTCACCTATATCATAACATAAACTTCTAATATAAGTTCCTTTTGAACAATTAACTTTAATTTTAACATAAGGTATATCTATTTCTAGAATATCTATATTATATATTTTTATCGGTCTTGCTTCTCTTTCAATTTCTATACCTTGTCTTGCTAATTCATAAAGTTTTTTACCATTAACTTTTAATGCAGAATACATTGGTGGAACTTGATTTATATTCCCTATAAATGAATTTACAACACCTTTAATTTCGACTTCGTTTACATTGACTTCTGAAGTTCTTATAGTCTTACCTTCTATATCATAAGTATCAGTAACCTCACCTAGCTTTAAAACTGCAACATATTCCTTTTCATCATCCATTATATAATCTATGATTTTAGTTGCTTTTCCTATACATACCGGCAAAACTCCACATGCTTCTGGGTCTAAAGTTCCACAATGTCCTACTTTTTTCTCACCAGCAATTTTTCTTACTTCTCTAACCACATCAAATGAAGTCATTTTTGTTGGTTTGTAAATATTTAATATACCAAAATTTACATTACTTGATTTCATATTATATCAACTCTTTTTCTAACATATCTATTAACTGTTTTTTACATTCCATAGGATTTTTCTCTATAAAACATCCTGCCGCTCTTATATGTCCACCACCATCGAACTTTTCTGCAACTTTTCTAACGTCCACTTTTTCTTTAGATCTAAGACTAACTTTTACTCCGCCTTCTGCTTCTTTTATTAAAACAGTAACATCTGCACTTGCAACTTTAGTTCCAAACATTAAAAGATCTGACGTATCTGTATTTTCCAAGTTTAGCTCTTCCAACATAGATTGCTCCAATATCATAAAAACAGCCTTGCTATTACATTCTAAAGTCATAGTTTCTATAACTTTTCCATAAAGCTTTATTCTATTAAATTCTTTATTATCAAATATTTTTCTATGTATTTCACTAAAATTAATGCCAGTATCTATTATTTTTCCTGCCACTTCATGAGTACTTTTAGTAGTATTGCTATGTCTAAAAGATCCAGTATCTGTAAGTAATGAAGTATATACACCTTCTGCCATATCATTGTCTATTAATATATTAAGTTTTTCAATAACTTTATATATAATTTCTCCTACAGCAGCAGCTTTTGTATCAACATAATTTAAATCTCCATACATCTCATTTGACATATGATGGTCTATATTTATTACTTCATAATTTCTATTTTGTAAATTTATATTTGCATTAATTCTTTTAACATCTCCACAATCCAAAACTATTAGTAATTCAGTTTCATTTGGAATTTCAAAATTTTCACCATTAACTTCATCAAATATTTTTATATAAGAAAATGTATTGGATAATTTTTCCTTACTTAATATATTGCATTTTTTTCCCAATTTTCTTAATGCTAAAGTTAAAGCTGTAGCACTACCAATAGAATCTCCATCTGGTGATGAATGAAAAGTAATAGCAATGCTATTACTTTTCATAATTTTATTTATTACTTTATCTAAATCCATAATCATTTACTCCTTTATTTTATTAAATAATGATTGTAAATGCATAGCTTTATCTAAAGTTTCATCAAGTTGTATTATAACTTCCGGTACATGTCTTAATTTTACATTTTTACCTATTTCTCTTCTTATAAATCCAACTGAATTTTTTAGTATTAAAAGTGCATCAGATTTTTCTTTTTCACTTCCAAATATACTTACATAAATTTTGGCATAGCTTAAATCTCTACTTACATCTACATCAGTTACGCTAACCATAGCAGTTAATCTAGGATCTTTGATTTTATTTTGTATAGTATTACTTACATCCTTTTTTATTTCTTCATTTATTCTACCGCCTCTATAATTTGCCACGTAACTCACTCCTTAAACTATATTTGTTTTGGCTTAATTTCTTCCATAGTATAAGCTTCAATAATATCGCCTTCTTTTATGTCATTGAATTTTTCTATACTTATACCGCATTCAAAACCTGTTGCTGCTTCTTTAACATCATCTTTAAATCTCTTTAATGAAGCTAAAGCAGATTCAAATACAACAACACCATTTCTTATAACTCTAACACTTGCATTTCTTACTATTTTTCCTGTTAATACATAACAACCTGCAATTGTTCCTACATTTGATATTTTATATACCTGTCTAGCTTCTGCTGTTCCTAATACAACTTCTTTATATTCAGGATCAAGCATTCCAAGCATTGCAGATTTAATATCTTCAATAGCATCATAAATTATTCTATAAGTTTTTATTTCAACATTTTCTTTTTCACCAACTGCTACAGCATTATTATCTGGTCTTACATTAAATCCTATTATAATAGCATTTGATGCTGATGCTAAAGTAACATCTGTTTCTGTTATAGCACCAACTCCACCATGTATTACTCTTACTTTTACATTATCTGTAGATAATTTTTCTAAAGATTGTTTTACAGCTTCTGTTGAACCTTGAACGTCAGCTTTTACTATAACACTAAGTTCTTTAACTTTTCCTTCTTGGATTTGGCTATATAAGTTTTCCATAGAAACTTTATTTGAAGCTGTAAAGCTTTCTTCTCTTATTTTGCTTTTTCTACTTTCTGCCATGTTTCTAGCAGTTTTTTCATCTTTTACTACATTAAATCTATCTCCAGCTGCTGGAACTTCTGATAAACCTAATATTTCAACTGGTATAGATGGACCTGCTGATTTAATTTTCTTTCCTTTATCATCATTCATTGCTCTTATTCTTCCATAAGTAGTTCCAACTATGATTGAATCTCCTACATTTAAAGTTCCATTTTGAACAAGTAATGATGCAACTGGTCCTCTTCCTTTATCAAGCTTAGCTTCTATTACTGTACCTTTTGCTCTTCTATCTGGATTTGCTTCTAATTCTAACATTTCAGAAGTTATTACTATCATTTCTAATAATGTATCTAATCCTTCTTTAGTATGAGCTGATACAGGTACACATATAGTGTCTCCGCCCCAATCTTCTGCTATTAATCCATATTCAGTTAATTCTTGTTTAACTTTATCTGGGTTAGCTGCTGGTCTATCCATTTTATTTATAGCAACTATCATTGGAACTTCTGCTGCTTTACAGTGGTTTATTGCTTCTATAGTTTGTGGCATTATACCATCATCTGCTGCAACTACTAATACAACTAAATCTGTAATTTTAGCACCTCTAGCTCTCATTGCAGTAAAGGCTTCGTGTCCTGGAGTATCTAAAAATGTTATTTTTTCTCCATTTACATTTACTGTGTAAGCTCCTATATGTTGAGTTATTCCACCTGCTTCTGTAGCTGTTACTTTAGAATGCTTTATAGCATCTAGTACTGAAGTTTTACCATGGTCAACGTGACCCATTATTGTAACAACTGGTGGTCTTTTAACTTTATTATCATCTTCTGATTCGAAGCTTTCCATTTCAACTTCTTCACCTAGTTTGCCTTCTTCTTCTTCTTTTAAAACAGCAATTGTTCCGAATTTTTCTGCTACCTTTTCAGCTATATTAAAATCTATTTCTTGGTTCATGTTTGCCATTACACCAATGAACATTAATTGTTTGATTACTTCAACTGAAGATTTCTTTAATTTTTCAGCTAGATCCTTAACAATTATAGTTTTTTCCATTTCTATAACTTCTTCACTTGATTGTTCTACTGGATCATTCTTACCTTCTACAGTTCTATCTCTTCTATTTTTTGCTTTTTTCTTGACAACTACCTTATTAGCATTTTCATTTTCTATTTCTTCATAGTGTTTTACTATTTCTGAGCCATTAGATTTTTGATCTGCAAAAAGTTCTTTAATTAAATCTGCATCCTCTTCATCTATAACGCTCATGTGATTTTTAGCATCTACGCCAAACTCTTCGAAAAGAACTGTTATTAGTTCTTTACTTGAAACTTCTAATTCTTTAGCTAATTCATATATTCTTACTTTTGCCAAAGTATTCACCTCCAAATTTATATAACTTCACATTCATTCCATAAATTCAAAAGTCTATCACTCATATTTCTATCTTTTACACATAGTACATTAATCTCATTTCTTCCTAAAGCTTTTCCTAATTCCTCCTTAGGAATATCATCTATTATTTTAATGGATTTATCATCGCAATATTTAATAAATTTCTTTTTAGTATTATGTGCACATTCTTTAGATAATAAAAGCAGATAAACATTTTGTCTTTTTATTGTTTCTTCACATTTGTTGTATCCTTCAATAAGGTTACCTGATCTTTTTACAAGTCCTAAAAATTGATAAAATTTATTGTGCATTCTTTATTTCTTCCTTTAACTTCTCAATAATTTCTTCATCAATTTTCCCTTCAAGATTTCTCTCTAGTCTTCTTGCTTTAATTGATTTTTCTAAGCATTCGATACTCTTGCAAATATATGCACCTCTACCAGCTTTTTTACCTGTTAAGTCTATAGAAACTTCGCCTTCTTTACTTCTTACGACTCTTATAAGATCTTTCTTATTTTTCATTTCCATACAGCCAGTGCACATTCTTTGAGGTATTTTTTTTGCCTTCATTAAATATCACCTACTCTTGAACTTCATTAATATCTAAATTTCCAGAATTCACATCTTCTAAATTTAATTCATTAGCTTGTTCTGCTTGTGATTTACTTTTTATATCTATTTTCCATCCAGTTAATCTTGCCGCTAATCTTACATTTTGTCCCTCTTTACCAATTGCAAGTGATAATTGATTATCATCTACTACAACTTTTGCGCTCTTATTTTCTTCATCAACTTTAACATCTAGTATTTTTGCTGGACTTAATGCATTTGCTATATATTCAGCTGGTTCTTTGCTATATTTTATTATATCAATTTTTTCATTTTTAAGCTCATTTACTATATTTTGAACTCTTGTTCCTTTTGGTCCAACACAAGCACCCATAGCTTCTACATTCTCATCATTTGAGTACACAGCTATTTTTGTTCTTGATCCGGCTTCTCTTGCTATACTTTTTATTTCTACTATACCATTGTATATCTCTGGAACTTCTCTTTCAAATAATCTTTTTACTAAACCTGGATGAGTTCTTGAAACTATTATTTGTGGTCCTTTTGTACCATTTTTTACTTCAACTATATATAAGCTTAATTTTTCATTAAATTTATATATTTCACCTGGCATTTGTTCATTAGGTCCAAGTACTGTTTCTATTTTTCCTAAGTTTATGAATATATTATTTCTATCTCTTCTTATAACTGTAGCATTAATTATGTCGAATTCTTTTTCTTTGAACTCATCATATATTATACTTCTTTCAGCTTCTTTAATTCTTTGAATAACTACTTGCTTTGCTGATTGTGCTGCTATTCTACCAAAAGATCTTGGTGTTACTTCAATTTCAGCCATATCTCCTACAGCATATCTTGGGTTTATTTCTTTTGCTTCTTCTAAAGATATTTCACAAGCCTCATCATAAACTTCATCAACAACTTCTTTTTGAGCAAAAACATGAGTTTCCCCTGTTTCTCTGTTCATAGTAACTTTTACATTTTGGCTATTTACTGAAGAATTTGCATAGTTCTTTTTATATGCAGCTACTAGTGCGTCTTCTATTGTCGTAAATAATAAATCTTCACTTATTCCTTTTTCCTTCACAATTTCTCTAAGTGCATCTATAAACTCTTCATTCATTTTTAATTATCCTCCTACAACGCAGGGTTCAAAGTAACTTCTGATACTTTTTCTCTAGGAATAGAGATTTCCACATTTTCACTTTCTATAGTTATGTTTAAAGTATCAAAGCTTTTTAAAACACCCTCAATTTTCTTTTTTCCATTTAATAAGCTTTTTAAATTTACTTTTACATCATATCCTATATATTTCTTAAGATGTTTATCGTTAAATAATGTTCTGAATACACCTGGTGATTGTACCTCTAGTATGTATTCCTCACTTATTGGGTCTTCTACATCCAATAAATCACTTAACTCTCTGCTAACTTTTTCACAGTCTGACAGTGCTATTCCATTGTCATTATCTATATAAACTCTAAATATATATTCACCAGATTCTTTAATATATTCTAAATGATATAATTCACAATTGTTTTTTGTTACAATTGGTTCTGTTAATGTTTGAAGTTTATCAATTAAAACTTTATTCTCCATTTACTAACCTCCTTATTTAGTTTTTAGTTTATTGTAAAGTATACAATAAAACGCAACTAGTGAACGTTGCGTCTTTAACAAATAGAGAGTAGGCATAACCTACTCTCCCAAAACTTAATTCGTCATAATTTACTAAACTATAACTTAGTATATCATAGAACTAATATTTATTCAAGGGAATTTGCTTTACATATATGAATGAACTAAAGTTATATTTAACATTTAAATTTATCCCTTTATAGTTTTCCAAATTTACATTTAAAATTATACATACTTTTATTTTTTATAGCTTAAAATAAACTTAATTGATTTGTTTCTGGTAAATCCCCTAATGCTCCATGATTACTTAATGCTTCTATTACGGTTTTAGAAACCGAACTTCTATCTTTCATATCTTGCTTAGATATAAATTCTCCATTTTTTCTAGCTTCCATAATACTTTTAGCAGCATTTACTCCAACACCTTGCAATCCACTTAAAGGAATCCTTATAGATTCTCCTTCTATTAAAAATTTAGTTGCGTGAGACTTATATAAGTCTACTGGCAAAAATTTTATTCCCCTTTTGTACATCTCATAAGAAAGTTCTAGTATAGTAAGTAATCCTTTTTCTTTTGGTCCAACTTTATTACCAAGTTCACTTATTTCATCCATTTTTACCTTAATTGCATCTTCACCTTTTATAACAATATCTCCATCAAAGTCATCTGCTCTTACCGTAAAATACGTTGCATAATAAGCTTTAGGATAATATACTTTGTAATATGCTATTCTTACAGCCATCATTACATAAGCTGCAGCGTGTCCTTTAGGGAACATATATTTTATCTTTTTACAAGATCCTATATACCAATCCGGAACATTATTTTCCCTCATTATCTTTTCATGCTCTTCTGATAATCCCTTTCCTTTTCTAACTTTTTCCATTATATTGAAGGCAATTTTAGGTGGTAGCCCTTTATATATTAAATAAACCATTATATCGTCTCTTGTGGCGATACAATCTTTAAGTGTTGTGTAACCTTCTTTTATATAATACTGAGCATTATTAAGCCAAACATCAGTACCATGAGATAATCCAGATATTCTAACTAAATCTGAAAAAGTTTTAGGTTTAGTATCTAAAAGCATTTGTCTTACAAATTTCGTCCCAAACTCTGGTATACCATAGCTTCCTACTTCACACCCTAATTCTTCTACTGTAACGCCTAATGCCTCTGGTGATGTAAATATGCTAAGTACTTTAGGATCTGAAAGTGGAATATCATGAGGATCTAATCCCGTTATATCTTGAAGCATTCTTAATACAGTGGGATCGTCATGACCTAATATATCTAGTTTTAAAAGTCTACCACTTATTGAGTGATAATCAAAGTGAGTAGTTATAATATCAGAATTAGGGTCATCTGCAGGATGCTGTATTGGACAAAAATTGTATATTTCATTATCATTTGGTACAACCATTATTCCTCCTGGATGTTGCCCTGTTGTTCTTTTTACTCCTGTACAACCTATTGTAAGTCTATCTATTTCTGCTGATGGAACATTTACTCCTCGTTCATCTAAATACTTCTTTACAAATCCATAAGCTGTTTTTTCTGCTATTGTACCTATAGTTCCAGCTTTAAATGTATGACCCTCTCCAAATAAAACTTCTGTATATTTGTGTATATCACCTTGGTTATCTCCTGAGAAGTTAAGGTCAATATCTGGTTCTTTATCACCTTCAAACCCTAAGAATGTTTCAAATGGTATATCATGACCATCTCTTATATATGGTGTTCCACATTTTTCACAATTTTTTTCTGGTAAATCTACCCCAGACGCAACAGAACCATCCATAAAAAATTCACTATGTTTGCATTTTGGACACACATAATGAGGTGGAAGTCCATTAACTTCTGTAATATCAGTCATTGTTGCAACAAAAGAAGAACCAACTGATCCCCTTGATCCAACTAAATAACCATCTGATATTGATTTTGCAACAAGTTTGTGTGCTATAAGATATAAAACCGCATATCCATTATTTATTATAGAATTTAATTCTTTATCTAATCTCTGTTGTATAACTTCTGGCAATTTTTCTCCATATATTCTATGAACTTTTTCCATAGTCATATTTCTTATATCATCATCCGCACCCTCTATTTTAGGTGGAAATGTCTCATCGGGTATAGGCTTTACAAATTCCACTTCATCTGCTATTTTGTTTGGATTTACAATCACTACTTCTCTAGCTTTTTCTTCTCCTAAATAAGAAAATTCCTTCAACATTTCTGTTGTAGTTTTAAAATATAATGGAGGTTGATTATCCGCATCCGAAAACCCTTGACCAGCCATTAATATTCTTCTAAAAACCTCATCTTTTGGATCCAAAAAATGTACATCACCTGTAGCAACAACAGGTTTTCCATATTTATTAGCCAAATCACATATTTTCTTATTTATCTCTCTTAATTCATCTTCATCCTTTACATTACCTTTTTCGATTAGAAATTTATTGTTCCCTATAGGTTGTATTTCTAAATAATCATAAAAATTAACCAAATTCTCAAGTTCTTCAAAACTTTTCCCTTGTAAAACTTCTTTAAATACCTGACCTGCTTCACATGCAGACCCTATTATTAATCCTTCTCTATATTCCTGTATAAGACTTTTAGGCAATCTTGGTCGTCTATGAAAGTATTCAAGATTAGATTTGGATATAATTTTGTATAGATTCTTTATTCCTGCTTGATTTTTTGCTAACACTATAACATGGTATGTCATAGCTTTTTTTATATCAAAATTTCTTATATACTCAGCATTCAAAGTATTTACATCTTCTATGTTATATTCTTTTTTTAATTTTTCAAAACAGTGTAATGCTATTTCCGCCGTAGCTCTAGCATCATCTACAGCTCTATGATGATTTTCTAATGATATACCTATATGATTACAAATTGTATTTAACTTATACCTTTTTAAATCGGGAAATAAAAATTTAGATAATGGTATAGTATCCATTATAGCGCTTGTAAAGTTTAACCCCATTCTTTTACAATTTGCTTTTATAAAAGAAGTATCAAAAGGTGCATTATGAGCTGCTACCATAGAATCTCCAATAAAATTCATAAACTTTGGTAAAATTTCCTTTATTGTTTCTGCATTTCTTACCATTTCATTTGTTATACTAGTCAATTCTGTTATTTTATATGGTATATTCCTTTCAGGATTTACAAATTCATTAAAACTCTCAATCACTTCGCCATTTCTAATTTTAACTGCTCCAATTTCTATAATACTATCATTTTCACTAGAAAAACCTGTTGTTTCTAAGTCAAATACGACAATATCATCATTTAACCTTCTATCTTTACCACCAATTACAATAGGTTCTCCATCATCAACTAAGTAGCCTTCCATTCCATATATAATTTTTATATCTTTTCCCTTTGATGCATTCATAGCTTCTGGAAATGCTTGTGCAACACCATGATCAGTTATAGCTATTGCTTTATGCCCCCATTTTGCAGCCATATTTATAAGACTAGTAGCTGATGACATTCCGTCCATAGAACTCATAGTAGTATGAGCATGAAGTTCTACTCTTTTTTCTTCATTACTATCATTTCTCTCAGTTTTAGGGATTTTATACATATGTTTTCCCATTATTACTATTTCCCTTGCATATGTATCATATATAACTTCACCACTTATTTTACAATGTAAACCAACCTTTAAGTTTTCCTGCATTTTTTCAATTTCTTGATTTTTAAGGAAACACTTAACTGTTATAGAGCTTGTATAGTCTGTTATGCAAAAAGTTGGTATTATTCTTCCTGTTTTAGTTTCTATTATTTCAACTTTAAATACATCCCCCATAACAGAAACAAATCCCGATGTCTGATCTAATTCAATTATAGGTGTTATATCTCCTGTTATATGTCTACCTATAATTAGATTTTCATCATTTGCATCTTTAGTATTGTCATATTTTGTTTTCTTATATCCGCCATTATTTCCACTATTATAGTTATTATTATTTGATTTTGGCTTAGGTGATGACTCTTTTGGAGTTGTCTGCACTGGCTTATTTTTCATAACTTCTTGAATTATATTTAAATTTTCTTTTTCTTTTTCTTCAAAATAATCTTGTTTAGTATTTTCATCATATTCTATATTAAAATTTGCTGTTAATCCATATACTCTTTTTAAAGTATTTTTCATAACTTGATCCATTTTTTTATTTTTTAAAACATCTAGTATAAATTTATTGTTTACATCTATTTTAATTTCATCATTTACAATTGATTTCCCACAATTTAAAAGTGCAGTTTTCACTGTAGGAGTCTTCATTGTTACATCATGCACAAAATCTACCCAATACATAGTTAATACTTCTTCTATGTTTGCATTTTTAATATCCACATACCATATAAATTCAATATCTTTAAACACATCCAAGATATTGAATAAAGTCTTTTCTACTTTATCTTTTATATCTTCATTTAATCTACTTTCACCTTTTAAATAAATTATCAATTTTTCGCTTTTTTTAAGGTACTGAATTCTCAGTACCTTAATATCATAGTCACAAATATCTTTATTCTCATCTAAATGACCTTTTAATAATTCAACTAGGCTTTTATTCATCTGTAATCCCTCCTAGTCTTATAATTTGTCTATCTCTTTCATAAGTTCAGATACAAGTTCTTCTTCTTTTACTTTTTTTATTATCTGACCTTTTTTAAATATTATTCCACAACCTTTTCCCCCAGCAATTCCAATATCCGCCTCTTTAGCTTCACCGGGTCCATTAACAACACATCCCATAACCGCTACTTTTATGTTTTTATTCACACTTGAAAGTTTTTCTTCTACCTCATTAGCTATATCTATTAAATTTATTTCAGTTCTTCCACAAGTTGGACAAGATACAAATTTAATACCATCATCTATATAACCTAAAGACTTTAAAATTTCCCTTCCAACTTTAACCTCTTCTTCAACATCACCAGTTATAGACACTCTTAAAGTATCACCTATTCCTTCTGAAAGAACACTTCCTATTCCTACACTTGATTTAACTGTGGCTTGAAATATTGTTCCTGCTTCAGTTACACCTAAATGTAGAGGATAGTCTACTTTACTTGACATAAGCCTGTAACTTTCTATCATTTCATTTACGTTTGAAGATTTTATCGAAATAACTATATCATGAAAATCTAAGCTTTCTAAAATTTTAACATGTTCTAGTGCACTTTCAACCAAAGCTTCTGGACAAGGTCTACCATACTTTTCTAATATTCCTTTTTCTAAAGAACCTGCATTCACACCAATTCTTATAGGAATGTTTTTTTCTTTTGCTATTTCAACTACTTTTTCAACTCTATCTCTACTTCCTATGTTGCCTGGATTGATTCTTAGTTTAGATATACCATTTTCCATAGCTTTTATTGCTAATCTATAATCAAAATGTATATCAGCAACAACAGGTATATTTACTCTTTTTACAATTTCTTTTATAGCTTCTGCTGCTTCCATATCTGGAACAGCGCACCTTACTATGTCACACCCTGCTTTCTCAAGTCTTAATATTTGATTAACAGTAGCTTCTATATCTCTTGTATCTGTATTTGTCATTGATTGAACCGCAATTTTAGAATCTCCACCTATATATATATTGCCAACTTTTATTTTTCTTGTGTCACGTCTTTTCATAATTGCTCCTTCCTAGAACTTAATAGGTCTAACTATATCCTTAACTAAAACCACTACCATAAGCGCCATTAACACCATAAATCCATAATAATTTAACTTTGCTATTTTTTCTTTATTAAATTCTCTTCTTGTTATTATTTGCAGTATTAGTATTAATGTCCATCCTCCATCTAATGCAGGGAATGGAATTATGTTGAATATAGCTAACTGCACACTTAAATACGCTGCTAAAAACATTAATGTAGTAAGCCCCTGTCTTGCTGCTTCACCAGAAATTCTAATTATAGTTATAGGACCACCTACATCATCCGCTGATAGCTGTCCTTTAAATAACTGTCCAAAAAAACCAAAAGTTTGTTTTGTAAGACTTACAGTTTCACCAAACCCATGTTTAACTGCTTCTAATATATTAGGTGTTTTTATACTACCATAAATACCAACTAAATATTGTTTTTTACTTTCATCAAGTTCTGGTTTTATAGTAAATTCTTTTGTTTCATTTTCTCTTTTTACTTCTATATTAACTTCTTTGCCTTCACTTAGCATAATTCCTGTCACAAAATCTTCCCAAGAAACTACTTCATTTCCATTTACTTTTTTTATTTCATCTCCAGCCTTAATACCAACTTGTTGTGCTGGTGAATTATCAATTAATTGACTTACTATTGGAATTTTAATTCCCTCTACTCTTCCAACAATAGCAAAAAGTAAAATTGCAAGTACTATATTCATTATTGGACCTGCTAAAACTATAGATAATTTTTGCCATGATGACTTATTTGCATATGCTCTAGGATCCGAACTTGTAACTTCATCATCCTCTCCATACATTTTTACATATCCACCTATAGGTAATAAACAAATCTTATATTCAGTTTCTTTTCCTTTTATTCCAAATAATTTAGGTCCCATTCCTATTGAAAATTCATCTACTCGAACATCATTTATTTTAGCTAAAATAAAATGTCCAAATTCATGTACTATAACTAAAATTCCAAATGCAATTATAGCCATAAGTATATGTCCTATATTTTGAAAAACAGCTCCCATATCAATTCATCTCCCTACATATTAAATTTTTTTCTTACATAATTTCTAACTTTTTCATCTGTTGATATTATCTCTTCTAATGTTGGATTTTCTATATATTCTAATGTATTCATACATTCTCTTATTATATCTTCAATTTGAAGATATGATATTTTATTTTCTAAAAATAATTCTACTGCAATTTCATTTGCTCCATTCATTATAGCTGGTAAATTACCACCTTTTCTGCCTGCTATATAAGCAAGTTTTAAACATCCAAAAGTTTCTATATCAGGTTTTTCAAAAGTTAATTTACCTATTTCAGCAAAATTTAATTTTTCAACTACACACTTTTCTCTTTTAGGATAATTTAATGCATATTGTATAGGCAACTTCATATCAGTACTACCTAGTTGAGCAATAACACTACCATCTATGTACTCTACCATTGAATGTACTATACTTTGAGGATGTACTACAACCTCTATATCATCATAATTAGCATTAAATAAATGGTGTGCCTCTATTACTTCTAATCCTTTATTTACCAAAGTCGATGAGTCAATAGAAATTTTTTTCCCCATTGACCACTTAGGATGATTAAGTGCCTCCTCAGCTTCTATTTTAGAAAGTTGTTCCCTTTTTTTCCCTCTAAAAGGTCCCCCTGATGCTGTTAATATTATCTTATTAACACTTTCTTTATCATTTCCCTGTAAACTTTGAAAAATAGCTCCATGTTCTGAATCCACTGGTAATATTCTTATATTATTTTCCCTAGCTTCTCTCATAACTATATCACCAGCAACTACTAATGTTTCCTTATTTGCAAGGGCTATATCCTTTTTAGCTCTAATAGCATTTATTGTTGGAGTAAGTCCAATCATCCCTACAACAGAAGTAACAACCATCTCTATTTCGTCTAATGTCGCTATTTTGTTAAGCCCATCTAATCCTTTATATACTTCTATATCTAAGCTATTATCTTCACAATAATTTTTAACCTTTTCAAAAGATTTTTCATCCATCATAGCAACATATTTAGGATCAAATTCTTTAATAATATCTATTACTTTTTCGTAGCTTGTATTAGCAGATACCCCTACAATATTAAAATTTTCTTTTTCATTTCTTACAACATCTAATGTTTGTGTTCCAATTGACCCTGTAACACCTAATATACTTATATTTTTCAAAAAAATCGCTCCTTCTAATTTATAACTTCAATCTTCAAAGTTATAATAATATTAAGTTGAATTACCTCTATGTTATTTTGATTTTATCTTAATATGGAGGAAATTTAACTTTTACTTTTTCTTAAGTTTAAATTAGTTAACAAATATCTGTATTAAATAATTTATATTATACTTATCTATTATTTAATGTATTTATTCACACTATAAATTTTATCAAATTCACAACTATTTTTAAATATAAATTCATCACAAGTTACAACATATAATATTCCCATAACCATTCCAACTACTCCAAAATTTTTCATACCTATATACATAGATAAAATCATAGCTAATGGGGATATGTTCATTTTATAACTCATAAACTTTGTTTGAATAATTTGACTATTGAAAACTAATATTATATATAATATTACTAAAGCTAAAGATATTATTTTATTTCCCATACACCAATAGTATATAATAAGCGGTATAAAAACTATAACTGTACCAACATAGGGTACAAAATCTAAGACACCACAAATAACCCCTAAGCTTATAGGTTTTTTTATTCTGAGAATTACAAATCCAATAATTGTTATTATCATATTAATAAAAGCAGAGTAGAATAATACTCTAATTAAATTTTTTAAATCGCATATTTTTTTACATATCTTTATATAATTATCTTTACCAATTATTCTGATAATGAAACACCCTATAGATTTTGTATCTGATAATATAAAATAAGCTGTTATATTTCCTATAAAATACGTAAAAATATGTCCTGTCGTATATATTGCACCCTTAGTAATAATCCCACTATTAATTACATAATATATTTTTTCTATAATAACATTCTTTAAAGTGTTCATATTTATATTGTTAAATGGTAAAAAGCTATTATATATTTCAATTAAATATTCTAATACTCCTTCTAATTGATTCTTAAAAAAAGTAATTCCAAATGTAAATACAAAATTTCCTAAAGCAAATAAAATAATAAAGAAAAGGCTGTTTATAAAAACTATACTAATTATAGCACTTGCCTTTTCTCCAAATGTATTGTTTCTCTTTAACATTCTATATAGCGGCAATGAAAGTAAGATTATAATTATTGTCACTATTATAGGTCTTATATACTTAGTAATTACAACAGTAAAAATTATAAATGATATTAATAATAATATACTATAAACAAGTTCTTTATATTTCACCCCTACATCCCCATAAAAATTGTTATATAATAGTATACTACTACCGATACAAAAAGTATGCTATCAAATCTATCTAATATTCCTCCATGTCCTGGTATAAGATTACTATAATCTTTTATTTCTGCATGTCTTTTTATAGATGATGCCACTAAATCTCCTATTTGTCCAAATACCCCACCTAAAATACCTATTATTACATAGTTATATAATGAAATTTCAACACCAAATTTAGAAATTACATAACCATATATAGTACATCCAATTACACTTCCTATCAATCCACCTATTGAACCTTCCAAAGTTTTATTAGGACTGACTTTAGGACTTATCTTATGTTTTCCTAAAAATCTACCAGTATAATAAGCAAAAGTATCACATACCCATGATGATATAAATACTATCCATATTAAATAATTTCCATTAACTTTTCGTTCTATAAGAACTAATAAACTAAAAAAAACTGTTACATATAAAAAGGGTAGAATAGTAACTGCTATATCTATAAAATTGTACTTAGTATTTATTATAGGTATTATCAACGAAACAAATACAAAGCCCACTATTATATAAGAAAATACTTCAAAATTAAATTTTTCTCCTAAAGTTACAAAATATATAATAGTCATTAAATACCCTATATACGGTACTGGATTTAATTTGCTACTTTTTGATGCATTATTAAACTCATAGATACCACATAAGGCTAAAATCATTACAAAATATTTTAACCAAATACCACCTATTAAGAAAAATATTAAAGCTGGTGCTATCATTGCAGCACCAATATATCTCTTATTTACCACTTTTATTCTCTCCTTTATTGCTTAACTTTGCCAAATCTTCTATCTCTGTTTTGATAGTCATATATAGCTTTTTCTAAATTTCTTTCACTAAAATCTGGCCACTTTATATTTGAATACCAAAATTCAGAATATGCACTTTGCCATAATAAATAATTACTAAGCCTTTGTTCTCCACTAGGTCTTATTATTAAATCTGGATCAGGCATTCCTTTTGTATATAAATTCATAGACATTAAATTTTCATTAATATCCTCTATATTAATGTCACCTTTACAAACTTTTTCACAAATTTTCTTTGTTGCATAAACTATTTCATTTCTTCCGCCATAGTTCAAAGCTATATTAAGAACTATTCCTTCATTGTTTTTTGTAAGTTCCTTCAAATCCTTTATTGCTTTCAAACTATTAGATGGTAATTTTGAAATGTCACCTATAGTATTAAATTTCACATTGTTTTTATGTAGGTTTTCACCTTCTTTTTGTGCGAATTCTATTATTAAATTCATAAGTGCATTAACTTCATCTTTAGGTCTATTCCAATTTTCTGTTGAAAATGCATATAAAGTTAAATATTTTACACCTAAATGTGCACTTCTATCTAATATTTTTTTTATTGTTTTCATACCTTCCCTATGTCCCATCATTCTTGGAAGACCTCTTTCTTTAGCCCATCTTCCATTTCCATCCATTATTATAGCTATATGTTTAGGCATTCTATCATAATCTAATTCTATACTTTCTTTATCATCATTATTTCTATTTCTTTTAATAAATTTAAACACTATTTTCTCTCCATTCCATAAAGTCATATATTTTCTTTTGTATTTGTTTATATTACTAATTTTATCAAATATTTTATAATAATTATACAATATAATAAACATTTTATATCTATTATATTGTAAAAGATTTTATATAATATACCTATTTTCATAATTTCATATTATTAATAAAACCTGCAAAACTGCAGGTTTTATTAATAATATGAAATTAAATTGACATAACGTCTTTTTCTTTATCAGCAATAATAGTATCAACTTGTTTTACAAATTTATCAGTTTCTTTTTGGATGTTTTCTTCTGCTTTTTTAACTTCATCCTCACTAATTTCCCCATCTTTTTTCAATGATTTTATTTTATCATTAGCATCTCTTCTTATTGATCTTATTGCAACTTTTGCATCTTCTCCAACTTTTTTTATGTTTTTAACAAGATTCTTTCTTGTTTCTTCTGTAAGTTCAGCTATTATTAATCTTATAACTGATCCATCACTTGTTGGATTTAACCCTAAATCAGACTTTAATATAGCTTTTTCTATATCTTTTAAAGAACTTTTATCCCATGGTTGAATTAAAAGCACTCTTGGTTCTGGTGCAGATACATTAGCCACTTGGTTTAAAGGTACCATACTTCCGTAGCACTCAACCTCTATTCTATCAAGCATTTTAGGGTTAGCTCTTCCAGCTTTCATTGTTGATAATTCATTTTTTAAAACTGATATTGTTTTGTTCATTTTTTCATCAGCGGTTTTAATTACTTCTTTCATCATATAAAAACTACCTCCAATTATTTTTTACAAATATCTCTAGATACTAGAGTACCAATTTTTTCACCTTTAATTGCCTTTATTATATTTTTAGGCTCATCTAAAGCAAAAACCAATATTGGAATATTATTGTCCATACATAATGATGTAGCCGTAGAATCCATAACTTGTAGTCCTTTTTCAAGTACATCAATATAATTTAAACTATCAAATTTAACAGCATCATCATATTTATGCGGATCCTTATCATATACTCCATCAACTTTTTTTGCTAATAATATTACTTCTGCCTCTATTTCAGCTGCTCTTAAAGCTGCTGTTGTATCAGTGGAGAAATATGGATTTCCAGTACCTGCTGCAAATATTACTACTCTTCCTTTTTCAAGGTGTCTCATTGCTCTTCTTCTTATATAAGGTTCAGCAATTTCTCTCATTTCAATAGCAGTTTGTACTCTTGTGTGAACACCTACACTTTCTAAAGAATCTTGAAGAGCTAGTGCATTTATACAAGTTGCTAACATCCCCATATAATCTGCAGTAGTTCTGTCCATATCTTCTCCATTTCTGCCTCTCCAGATATTTCCGCCACCTACTACAGCACCAACTTCTACACCCATATCTACTAATTCTTTTATTTGTAATGCTATTTTATTAGCCACATCAAAATCTATTCCGTATCCTTTTTCAGCAGCTAATGCCTCACCTGAAAGTTTAAGCATAACCCTTTTATATTTTGCAGCTTCCATATATATTTTACCTCCAAATTATTATTATTATATCAAAGATTTGTAAATTTATATGTCTATTTTAAAAAAAGAGAACACAGGGTTCTCTTTAATTTTATTATTTTCCTTGCATTTTTTTGATTTCTTCTGCAAAGTTTTCTTCTTTTTTCTCGATTCCTTCTCCTCTTTCGAATCTAGCGAATCTTGTTATTTTTATATCAGCTCCAGCTTTTTTAGATTCTTCTTGAAGGTATTTAGCTATTGTATAGTCTCCATTTTTTACCCAAATTTGGTCTACTAAACAAACTTCTTTTAAGTATTTTTTAGCTCTTCCTAAAACCATTTTTTCAACTATGTTTTCTGGTTTTCCTTCATTTAAAGCTTGAACTCTATAGATTTCTTTTTCTTTTTCTAAAGTTTCATGATCTACTTTGCTTTCATCTAAGAATAATGGATTAGCTGCTGCAACTTGCATAGCAACATCTTTTCCTACTACTTCTAAGAATTCTCCTTGTTTTTCACAAGCTAATTCAACCATAACAGCAATTCTTCCGCCACCATGGATATAACTTTGAAGCATTCCATTTTCTATTGAGAATCTTTCAAATCTTCTTATAGACATATTTTCACCAATTTTAGCAATTAATGCTGTTAATACGTCTTTAATTGTAGAATTTTCATCAGCTATGTATTTTTCTTCTACTAACTCTTCTACTGTAGTTACATTTGATAATGTAACTTGTTTAGCAACATTGTTTGCTAAAGCTGCAAACTCTTCATTCGCAGCAACGAAGTCAGTTTCACAGTTAACTTCTACTACTGCACCTTTTTTGTGATCTTCACTAATATAAGTTACTACTAGACCCTCAGCCGCAATTCTTCCAGCTTTTTTAGCTGCTGCCGCTAGACCCTTTTCTCTTAAAGTTTCTATAGCTTTATCCATGTCTCCATTTGTTTCATTTAAAGCCTTTTTGCAGTCCATCATTCCTGCACCAGTTCTTTCTCTAAGCTCTTTTACCATGCTTGCAGTTATCATTGATAAATTCCTCCTATTCTTAACTAATTTAAAAGGTAAATGAAAGACACCGCCTTCACTTACCTTAAAAATTTATATCCTATAACATTTTTTTAAATGTTAATTATTCAAGGTAAAATAAAATTACTCAGCTAATTGTTCACCTTGTCTTGCTTCGATTATAGCATCTGCTAATCTTTCAGTTATTAGTTTTACTGCTCTGATTGCATCATCGTTTCCTGGTATTACATAGTCAACTTCATCTGGATCACAGTTTGTGTCAACTATTGCTATAACTGGTATTCCTAATATTTTAGCTTCTGATATAGCATTTTTTTCTTTTCTTGGATCTACAACAAATAATGCTCCAATTTTGTTAGCATCCATGTTTCTGATTCCGCCTAAGTTCTTTTCAAGTTTTTCTCTTTCATTTTTTAATTGAGAAACTTCTTTCTTTGGTAGAACTTCGAATATTCCATCTTCTTCCATCTTATCTAATTCTTCTAGTCTTGCTATTCTAGTTTTGATAGTAGTGAAGTTTGTTAACATTCCACCTAACCATCTGTTGTTTACGAAGTGCATTCCAGATCTGATTGCTTCTTCTTGAATAGCTTCTTGAGCTTGTTTTTTAGTTCCAACGAAAAGAATATCTTTTCCTTCTTCTGATACAGATTTTAAGAAATCATATGCTTCATCGATTTTCTTTACTGTTTTTTGTAAATCTATTATATAGATTCCGTTTCTCTCAGTGAATATGTATGGAGCCATTTTAGGGTTCCATCTTCTTGTTTGGTGTCCAAAATGTACACCAGCTTCTAATAATTGTTTCATTGATATTACTGCCATTTTAAATTCCTCCTGGTTATTCCTCCATTGCTATCATTTTCCTAAAAAACCCTTTTAGAAAGGCACCTTTTTAGTGAATCAGCAATGTGTGTATTTCTTACCTGTGTTAGTATATCATAATCATTATAACTATTCAACATAAATTTAACACTTATAATAACTATTTTTTCAACTTTAAAATTTGTAATAACTTCATTAATATTATATCCAAATAAAATGCCCGTAAACATTTTGAGTAAATTCTTTATTTAAGTTAAAACTTGAAAAAAAAATAGAGCATAAGCTCTATTTTAATTTATCTAGTTCTTCCATTAATTTATCATTAAGAATTTTTATATGTGTACCTTTCATTCCTAAAGATCTTGACTCAATAACTCCAGCACTTTCGAATTTTCTTAATGCATTAACTATAACTGATCTTGTTATTCCAACTTTATCAGCAATCTTAGATGCAACTAATAATCCTTCTGTTCCTTCTAATTCATTAAATATATGTTCTACAGCTTCTAATTCTGAATAAGAAAGTGTTCCTATTGCTAATTGAACTATAGCTTTCTTTCTTGCTTCTTCTTCTATTTGTTCATTTTTTGATCTTAGTATTTCTGAACCAACTATTGTAGCACTGTATTCAGCAATAACTAAATCTTCTTCTGTGAACTCTTTGTTAAATCTTGCTAAAACTAAAGTACCTAATCTTTCTCTGTTTCCATTTATAGGAACTATAGTTGTTAACTTTCCTTCAACTTCACATTCTTTTTCATTTTCAAATACGCAGAAACCTTTGCTTGAAAGATTTTCTCTTGTTTCATCTATAGTTAAAAGTTTTTCATTGTAATGATCTGGGAATCTCATATTTTTTATAACTTCTGTTTTAACTATTTCACATTCAAATCCACCAGCAAAGTTATATCCTAAAACCTTACCTCTTCTACTTATCACATATACGTTACACTCAAGTACCTCACTTAATAAGTTACATATTTCATCGAATACAACTGGTTCTGTTCCTGATTTTTGTAATATTTTATTTAATCTTCTAGTTTTATCTAATAATGACACTCTAGTTCTCCTCCTTCAATTTGCTATAATTTATTTTTTCTACATTTTCAACATATCATCCACTCTATATAAAGTTGTCATACTAAACAGTTCTTGCATTTTTTATGTAATTTAAAATTTTTAGAATTGTTTATTTCAGTTATATAATAACATATATATTTTTGCTTTTCAATATATTTTTACCTATTTCGACATGTTTCTTATTTTTTTATTATTTTTTTGGTATTTAAAGTATTTTACTCAGATATTGATTTTACTAGCATTTATTTTTCACTTAACATTTCGTTAATACTTTATTAATTATTTATACATCTTTTATACATACTTTGTCAACTTAAAGTGTTATCTTATTACATTTTTTTTTACTTAAAGTAAATTTTATTTTAATTATCGTAAAAGAAAAACATTAATTGAACACAAAATTTAATCAAGCAATACTATTAATATTGCTTGATTACTTGTGTGTTTTATATAAAAAAAACAATTACAACTATTGTTCTTTATTTAAGTACTTTTTATATTTACACTCTTTGTTAGAACACTCTAAATAATCGCCCTTTGCTTTGCTATATCTTTTTAACATTATTTCATTGCATTCAGGGCATTTTTCATTAGCAGGTTCAAACCAACTCACAAAGTCGCATTCTGGATATCCACTACATCCATAAAAAGTTCTTCCCTTTTTACTTCTTTTCTCTAAAATAGCTTTGCCACATTTAGGACAAGGTGCTTCTACTTCTCTAGATATAGGTTTTGTATTTTCACACTCCGGATATCCTGGACAAGCCAAGAAATCTCCAAATCTTCCATGTTTTATAACCATAAATCTTCCACACTTATCACAAACTATATCAGTAACTTCATCTTCTATAGTAATTTTGGCTATTTCTTTTTCTGCTATTTCAATAGATTCTTTTAATGGAGCAAAGAATTCTTCAACTATCTTTTTCCATTCAACAGTTCCTTCTTCTACTCTATCTAGTTTGTTTTCCATTTCTGCTGTAAATTCAATATTAACTATCTCTTTAAAATACTCACACATTAGGTTATTTACTATTTTTCCAAGCTCTGTAGGTTCTAATATTTTTTTATTTCTTTCAACATATTTTCTACTCAATAATGTGGATATTGTAGGTGCATAAGTACTAGGTCTACCTATTCCATTTTCCTCTAAATTTTTTACAAGTGAAGCTTCTGAAAATTTAGCTGGTGGTTGAGTAAAATGCTGCTTACCTTCTGTAAAATTACTACAAAGTTTATCTTTTTCTTCTATTTTAGGTATTTTTACAACCTTATCCTCATCTTCGTTATCATTTTTATAAAGTTTAGTAAATCCCTCAAATTTAGTAGTTGATCCTGTGGCTTTAAATAAATAATCAATATTTATTACTTCTACGGTAGTACTATCTAATAAACATGATGCCATCTGACTTGCCATAAATCTATTCCAGATTAAACTATATAACTTGTATTGAGGATCTTTTAAATTTTCCTTAGCAATTTCTGGCGTTATATTTATATTACTTGGTCTTATTGCTTCATGTGCATCTTGACTATTTTTCTTTCCTTTATATACTCTTTTTGTCTTTGGTACATATAAATCACCAAAGTTCTCTAGAATATATTGTTTTGCACTTTCTTGAGCTTCTTCTGATATTCTTACAGAATCCGTTCTCATATAAGTTATTAATCCTACTGTTCCAAATCCTTTTATTTCAATACCTTCATAAAGTTCCTGTGCTACTGACATTGTTTTTTTAGTTGAAAAATTAAGTTTTCTATATGCATCTTGTTGAAGAGTACTTGTCGTAAATGGTGGTAATGGATTTTTAGTCTTTTCTGTATTTTTAATAGTTTTTACTTCAAACTGACCTTTTTTAAGCTCTTCAATTATAAAGTCGCTTTCTTCTTTTGATGTTATTTCTATTTTTTGTTTGTTTTTACTATGAAGTTTTACTAAAAATTTTTCTTTTTTATTTTCCTTGTAGACTTCACTTTCAATAGTCCAATATTCCTTAGCCTCAAACTTATCTATTTCATTTTCTCTATCACAAATAATTTTTAATGCTACTGATTGAACTCTTCCTGCACTAAGTCCCCATTTAACTTTCTTCCATAATATAGGACTTATTTCATATCCAACCAATCTATCTAAAACTCTTCTTGCCTGTTGTGCATCAAATATGTTTTCATTAATTAACCTCGGTTCTTTTATAGCTGCTTTTACAGCATTTTTTGTTACTTCATTAAATTCTATTCTGCACTTTTCACTTTCATCAATTTTTAATATTTTTGCTAAATGCCATGATATCGCTTCACCCTCACGATCAGGGTCAGTTGCGAGATAAATTTTATCGCTTTTTTTAGCTTCTTTTTTCAATTTTTTTATTAAGTCGCCTTTTCCCCTAATTGTTATATATTTAGGTTCATAATTGTTATCTATATCAACACCTAATTGACTTTTAGGTAAATCTCTAACATGCCCCATTGAAGCTTCAACTACATAATTTTTTCCTAAATACTTCTTTATGGTCTTAGCTTTAGCTGGTGACTCAACTATAACTAGTTTTTGACCCATCGTATCCCCTCCAGTAACTTTCTCTTAATTTTGTATAACTTTTCGTCTTAATATTGTATTCAGATTTTAATATACTATTTTAAAAGTAATTTTTATTAAATGTTTTTCACTTGCTCTGAAACTTTAATCTTTAAATTTTCAACTACATATATATTGTATAATATCATTTTATATTACTAATGCAAAATCTACATTTACTATATACTCTTTTCTACCTTAACATAATAATTACCATTTAAACAATATATTTCTTTCCTTAGCTGCATTTCAAATAATAACCTATATAATTGTTTTATGTCAACATTAGTATTTCTACTAATATCATCAATATGCATTGGTTCTGTTGTCAAAATACTATATATTCTGTCAGTTTCTTCATTATAAGCTATAGATATTTTTTTATTTTTATGTCGAATTTTTTCCAGTCCCAAAACTTCAATTATATCATCAATCTTAGTAAAAACATGTGCTCCATCTTTTATTAATTTATTTGTTCCCTTATTTCCTTCTAAAAATACTGATGCCGGTACAGCCATTACATCCTTTCCTTGTTCTAACGCCCAATTAGCAGTTATTAACGAGCCACTTTTTTCCCCTGCTTCAATTACAACAATCAGATCTGAAATTCCACTTATAATTCTATTTCTTAATGGAAACCTAAATTTCTCCGGCCCTGCTAAAGGTTCATATTCTGATATTATACACCCATCTTTATCTAAAATATCATAATATAATTTTTCATTTTCTTTAGGATATATTATATTTATACCACATCCTAAAACTGCACAAGTATAAATATTATTCTTTATAGCACCTTTATGAGCTTCTCCATCTATACCTTTTGCAAGCCCACTTATTATTTGAACATCGTATTCTTTTAATTCATTTGAAATAATTTGTACAATATTTTTACCATAACAACTTGATTTTCTAGAACCTACAATTGCTATTTTTTTACTATTTTTGTTTAATGTAGTTATATTTCCTTTATAAAATAACCCATATGGTGGATTACTGATTTCCCTTAAATTTTCAGGATATTCCTTTGAATTTATTGTACAGAATTTAATATTACTTTCTTCACATATACTTTTTATTTTATTAAGGTTATACTCATCATAATACTTTAAAAACTTATTTACAATTCTATTATTAACATTTTTATTAAACATCATATAGTTATATACATCTTCTTCACTGCCAAGTTCACTTATAAGTTCTAATTTTATTTCTGTTGGAACTTGCGTTATTGTATACCAAAGCTTAAATTTATTATACATCCCTAACTCCTTAAATAATTTCATTGTTTATAAATTTTCTATAATTTAATGCTTCTATTATATGATGTTCTTCAATCTTCTCACTAGATTCTATATCTGCAATAGTTCTAGCAACTTTTAAAATTCTACTATAACCTCTTGTGCTTAAATGAAACTTTTCAAAAGCTAATTCTAATACTTTACTGGTTTTGTTGTCAATAGCACAATACTCTTTTATATGTTTTTGGGACATTTCTGCATTACATCTTATTTTTTCATTTTCAAACCTTTTACTTTGTATTTCTCTTGCATTTTCAACTCTTTTTCTAATTTCACTAGAACTCTCTTTTTTTATGTTGGAATTTATCTCTCCATATGATAATGGATTTACATATGTAAATATGTCTATTCTATCTAAAAGCGGACCAGAAAGTTTTCCAATATATCTTTTTATCTCATAATCACTACATCTACAAGGTTTTATATTTGTACCATAAAATCCACACGGACATGGATTTAGTGCTGCAACTAACATAAAACTACATGGATATTCAACAGTCCCTGAATTCCTTGTAATTTTTATTTTTCTATCTTCTAATGGTTGCCTTAATAATTGTATAATATTTTTTTTAAATTCTAAAATTTCATCTAAGAATAGAACACCATTATGAGCTAAAGATATTTCACCTGGCAAAAGATTTCTTCCTCCCCCACATAATGCAATCTCTGTAGTTGTATTATGTGGACTTCTGAATGGTCTTTCATCTATTAAACCACCTTTATAATTCGATGTTCCATATACACTATATATTTTAGTAACTTCCAACGACTCTTCATAAGTTAATTTAGGAAGTATAGAAACTATTCTTTGAGCTAGCATAGTTTTTCCTGATCCAGGTGCACCAAACATTAATATATTATGTCCACCGGCTGCTGATACTTCTAAAGCTCTTTTAGTAGCTTCCTGTCCTATCACATCTTCAAAATCTAAATTACTTTCACTATTTTCCTTTTTTTCTTCTACAGGAAAATAATATTTAGGCATATCCTTATAAATTAAAAAATTCACTGTTTGTTTTAAATTGCTTAAAGGATATACATTTATATCTTTTATCATTGAACAATCTTTGTAATTATTATAAGGTATTAAAAATTTATTAAAACCTTTCTTATGTCCTTCTATTACACTAGGTAATACACCTCTAACTTTCTTTAAATTTCCTGATAAAGATAATTCACCCATTATTAAATACTGATTTATGTCTTCAACTTCTATTTGTTCACTTTCAATTAGCAATCCTATTGCTATAGGTAAATCAAACATTGTCCCTTCTTTTTTCAAATCTGCTGGTGCTAGATTTATAGTTATTTTATTGTTGGGAAATTCATATCCAGAATTTATTATTGCTGCTCTCACTCTATCTTTTGCTTCTTTTACTGAAGTATCAGCCATTCCAACTATATTAAAAGAAGGTATTCCACGAGATATATCTATTTCTACTGATATAATAACACCTTCTACGCCTAAAAAACTAGCGCATGATAATTGTATAGCCATAATTTAATCATCCTCCTTACACTCAAGTTAATTGTTGACACTTATACAATAAAATAATCTATTTTTCAAATATAAGTTTATTTTATTGAATTTTGTCAAGTATTTAAAAAAAGATATTTTTAGAAAGGATGTATTTTATGAAATTTGATAATAAATCTATAGGCACTATTGGTGAAAATATTGCGGCAGAATATTTGAAAAATCATAATTATAAAATACTTGAAAGAAACTTTTCTTGTAAAATTGGCGAAATTGATATAATTGCAAAAAATGAAAATAATATTTGTTTTATAGAAGTAAAATCTAGAACTTCAGATTATTTTGGCATGCCAAGTGAAGCTGTTAATTACTATAAAGAGCGAAAAATATGTAAGGTAGCTCAATACTATATACTAAAAAAGGATTTGCATAAGTATAACTTAAGATTTGATGTAGTTGAAATAATTTTTAGTTCTACTACATCAAAACTCAACCTGATAAAAAATGCATTCATTATAGATGGTTATATATAACTTACATAAAAATAGATCATGATTTAAATATTTTAAATCATGATCTATTTTTATCTATTATTTTCTAATATATTTTTTAAAAAGCTTAATCTATGTATAGGTGTTAAACCAAATTCTTTTATAGCCCTTACATGCTCCTCAGTTCCATATCCTACATTTTTTTTAAAATTATATTGAGGATATTTTTCACCATATACTTCCATCAACTTATCTCTATAAACTTTAGCTATTATGGATGCACATGCAATATTAGCACTTTTAGTGTCACCTTTTATCACATATTCATTTTTCATATCAAATTCTTTTATTAAGTAACCATCAGATAAAACTAAATCTGGTGCTGTTTTAAGCCCCTTACATGCACGTCTAAAGACTTCATGATTGCAATACCCTATTCCATTTAAATCTATCTCTAAATTGTCCATAACAGCTATATTATATGCAATTGCTCTATTCTTAATCTCTTCACTAAGTTGTTCTCTCAAGTTGTGCGAAAGCTTTTTGGAGTCATTTATATATAATATTAAATCCTTATCCTTTGAATAATCTAAATCTATTATTACAGCTGCTGATACTATAGGACCTGCCAAAGGCCCCCTTCCTACTTCATCTACACCAGCTATATAATAGCCATTATATCCTTTGTCAAAATCATACATATTCTTAACTCTTAAAACTTCTTTATCATATTTTTCAACATTTTTTAAAAGCTTTTCTGATAATTTTTTTACATTTTTTCTTTCATCTTTAGAAAGTTGATGACTTAATTCTAAGTATCTTTTCTTATTATCACCTACAGAATTATTATTAATAAAATCATCTATATAAGTTTTAATATCAGAAAATTTCTTAGAATCTGATATAAAATTATTCATATGTAACACCTACTCTATATTTTCTGATATTTCTTGTGTTTCTGGCTTTTCTAATGATATATTGCCTAATTTTCCGCCTCTAAATTCATCAAGCAACATTGTTGATACTCTATTATAATCTATATTTCCTCCAGATATAACTGCCCCTCTTTTCTTGCCTATGTTATCCATATTTTCGAGTGCAGACTCACTTAACTCTGTAAGTTTGTATCTTTCTTTTAATCTTTCCGGATAATACTCTTGAAGTCTCTCTATTAGTTTTAAAGCTAATTCTTCAGTATCCATAATTTCATCTTTTATCGCACCAGTAAATGCTAAATTAAGTCCTACAGTTTCGTCTTCAAATTTAGGCCATAAAACTCCTGGTGTATCCATAAGTTCTATACCTATTTTAGTTTTTATCCATTGTTTACTTTTTGTAACACCAGGTCTATCTCCTGTTTTAGCAATATTATTCTTCGCTAATTTGTTTATAAATGTTGACTTTCCTACATTAGGTATCCCTACAACCATTACTCTCGTAACAATATTAACTAAACCTTTATTTCTTAATCTATCATGTTTTTCTTTTAAAATTTGATCTAATGCAGGTTTTATATTTTTAAGTCCATTTCCATTCAAACAATTTACAGTTAAAACTTTTGTATATTCATTAGATAAACTTTTTATCCATTCTTTTGTAACTTTGTCTTCACTTAAATCACTTTTATTTAGTAATATTATTCTAGGCTTTCCTTTACATATTTCTTCTATATCTGGATTTGCACTTGATTTTACTATTCTTGCATCTCTTATTTCTATTACAGCATCTACTAGCTTTAAACTTTCTTTTATTTGTCTTCTAGTCTTTGCCATATGCCCTGGAAACCAATTTATACTCATAAAAAACACCTTCTTTTTATATTATTTTATTTAATATTTAAACACTTATTAAAATTTTATCAAGTTTCAAATTCTTCTCTTAAAAAATTAAATAAAAAAAGGGACTTTATAGCCCCATTTTTTACAAATTACTAAATTAACTCTTTAACTTTAGCAGCTTTTCCTACTCTATTTCTTAAGTAGAATAATTTAGCTCTTCTTACTTTACCTCTTCTTACAACATCAACTTTTTCTATAACAGGTGAGTTAATTGGGAAAGTTTTTTCAACTCCTACTCCAGATGCAACTCTTCTTACAGTGAAAGTTTCTCTTGATCCACCATTTTGTATTTTAAGAACTGTTCCTTCAAAAACTTGGATTCTTTCCTTGTTTCCTTCGCTAATTCTTATGTGAACTTTAACAGTATCTCCAACGTTGAATTCTGGTAAATCTGTTCTTATTTGTTCTGCTTCAATTTCTCTTATTATGTCTAACATGTGTATTCCTCCTAAAATTTTTTTTTGACGTTCATAATCACACAATCTGCGACAGAGGACCGCCGGTACTAACACAAGCTTGATTGTATCATATTGCTTTAATTTTATCAATACTCTTTTTTATCTTTATAGTAATTTTCAAGTAATTTTTTATCTTCTTTTGTCAGTTGTATATCATTATATAAGTCTTTTCTTCGTTCTTTAGTAATTAGTAGAGATTTTAATCTTCTATATTTTCTTATATTATCATGATGTCCAGATAATAATATTTCAGGAACTTTGTTTCCACAAAAATCATAAGGCCTTGTATATTGTGGATATTCCAATACACCGTCGTAGAAAGATTCTTCCATAAAACTTTCATCACAAGAAAGCACTTTAGGAATCATTCTACTTATGCTATCTATAACAGGAATGCACGCCATTTCTCCACCAGTTAAAACAAAATCACCTAGTGATATCTCCATATCTATATAATCGTATACTCTTTCATCTATTCCTTCATAATGACCACATAAAAATATTAATTCTTTTTCTTTACTAAGTTGTTTTGCCATATCTTGATTAAAAGTTTTTCCACGTGGCCCTAAAAATATAACCTTACCACTATTTTTCTTTTTTACTTCTTTTATGCAATCAACTATAGGCTGTGGCATCATAACCATACCTGCACCACCACCATATGGATAATCATCAACTTTTTTATGTTTATTTAATGTATAATCCCTTATGTTTACTGTCTCAATTTTTAGAATATCATAATTTTGAGCTCTGCCTATTATGCTATGATTAAAAACATCAAACATTTCTGGGAAAAGAGTTAATATATGAATATTCATTATTCACTCCAAACATTAACAGGTTTTATAAGAACTTTATTTTCTTCTATATTAACCTCTAGAACAATATCTTTTAATGCAGGTATTAAAACTTCTTTTTTTCCACCTTTTACCCAATAAACATCATTGCTTCCTGTTTCTATAACATCGTAAATTTTTCCTAACTTTTCTCCATCTGTATCAAAAACTTCACAATCAAGTAAATCAGCAATATAATATGTATCTTCTTCTAAAATTCTTGCATCTTCTCTATGAATCTTTAAATATTTATTTCTATACTTTTCAGCATCATTCATAGACTCAATACCATCTATTTTTAATATAACTCTATCATTTTGTAGTTTGCAAGATGTTATTCTTCTCTCAACATTATCTATATACACTTTCTTCAGCGTTTTAAATTCTTCTAAACTATCTGTTAAAGAAAAAACTTTTACTTCACCTTTAACGCCATGTGGCTTAGTTATTTGTCCTATGCTCATAAACTCTTTCATTTTTAAGCCTCCTCACAACATATTATAACTAAATATATAATAAATTATATATTAATTATTATCAATATAAATATAAATTTATACACTATATTTTTAATTTCACTTTATGTTTTTTATTTAAAGTTTAATATGTATTCATATAAAATAGAATACTTTATTTTTATATTAAAATAAGAGTTAGGTCATATCCTAACTCTTATGATTCTATAATTTCTACAACAACTCTTTTATTTTCTTTTATAGCTGCTGCTTTTACAACAGTTCTAATAGCCTTAGCTATTCTTCCCTGTTTACCAATCACTTTTCCCATATCCGATTTATCAACTTTTAATTCTAAAATTATAGAATGTTCACTACAAACTTCATTGATTTCAACTGATTCTGGGTTGTCAACTAAAGACTTAGCTATTACCTCTAGTAATGTTTTCATGGAATGCGCCTCCATTCATTTCAACATCAATTATTTTATTCCTGCATTGTTGAAAAGTCTTTTTACTGTTTCAGTAGGTTGTGCACCATTTTTTACCCATTGGTTAGCTTTTTCTTCGTCGATTTTTACTGTAACTGGCTCTGTTGTAGGATTGTAGTATCCTATTTCATCTATAAATCTTCCATCTCTTGGAGATCTTGAATCAGCTACTATTATTCTGTAGAAAGGAGCTTTTTTAGCACCCATTCTTCTTAATCTTATTTTTACTGCCATTTTTAAATTCACCTCCTTTAAAGAATAAAATATTTTATGTTAAAAAGGTAATTTTCCAAATAACCCTTTTTTCATCTTCTTTTGCATACCTTTTTGCATGCCCTTCATATTTTTCATAGTCTTTTTCATTAGTTCATAATGTTTTAAAATTTTATTAACTTCTTGTATTGATGTACCAGATCCATTAGCTATTCTCTTTTTCCTTGATGGTGATGCTATAATTATGCTAGGTTTTCTTCTTTCTTCTAAAGTCATAGAATGAATTATAGACTCTATTTTAGACATTTCTTTTTCACCTTGAGATAAATCTAAATCTTTAAGTTCCTTTGCATTAGCTCCAGGCATCATTTCTAAAATTTTACCTAATGGTCCTAAATTTTTCATTTGCTCTAACATACTTAAAAAATCTTCAAAGTTAAATTCTTGATTTAACATTCTATTTCCAAGTTCTTGAGCTTTTTCTTCATCAATAGCTTCTTGAGCTTTTTCTATTAAAGAAAGTACATCTCCCATACCAAGTATTCTTGATGCCATTCTTTCTGGATAAAAAGTCTCCAAGTCAGACATTTTTTCACCCATACCAACAAATTTAATTGGCTTTTCAGTCATTGCTCTTATTGAAAGGGCAGCACCACCTCTGGTATCACCATCCAACTTTGTTAATATTACACCTGATAATTCTAATTTTGAATTAAAACTCTCAGCCACATTAACAGCATCTTGACCAGTCATAGAATCTACAACTAATAAAATCTCATTTGGATTTACATATTCTTTTATATCCTTTAATTCATCCATAAGTTCTTCATCTATGTGTAATCTACCAGCTGTATCTACTATAACTACATTACATCCTATGCTTTTAGCATGTTCTATAGATGCCTTAGCTATATCTACAGGACTTGTTTGATCTCCCATAGTAAACACTGGTATATCTATTGACTTTCCTACAACTTGCAATTGTTTTATAGCCGCTGGTCTATAAACATCACAAGCTACTAAAAGTGGTTTTTTATTATCTTTTCTAAGTTTAAGTGCTAGCTTTCCCGCCATAGTTGTTTTACCTGCACCTTGCAATCCAACAAGCATAATAACTGAAATCCCATTAGAATTAAGTTCTAATTTACTTTCAGATTCTCCCATAAGCTTTGTTAATTCATCATTAACAATTTTTATAACTTGCTGACCTGGAGTTAAACTTTCTAAAACTTCATTTCCAAGGCACTTTTCACTGACATCTTTTACAAAGTTTTTTACTACCTTGAAATTAACATCTGCTTCAAGTAAGGCTAATTTTACCTCTCTCATGGCTTCTTTTATATCTTTTTCTGAAAGCTTACCCTTACCTTTTAACTTTTTAATAGTTTCTTGTAATTTAGAAGCTAATCCTTCAAAAGCCATAGTAGACCTCCTAAATTTCAATGATATTTTCTATAATATCATCAATTAATGTAGAATTTTTTTTATTATCTATACTTAAACTCTTTAGTTTTTCTATAATCTTTTGTTTACGATTTTCATTCTCCATACTTTTTTCTAAAAGATGAAGTTTCTCTTCATACTCTAATAAAAGATTTTCACATCTCTTTATCGTATCATGAATCGCTTGCCTACTGGTGTGAGTAATTTCTGATATTTCCTTTAATGATAAATCATCATTAAAATAAAACTCCATTACATTATTCTGTTTCTCAGTAAGCAATGGACTGTAAAAATCTAAGAGTAATGATAACTCAAATCTTTTCTCCATATAATCACCAACTCACAAAGATTATATTAACAAAAAGTTTTTTCACTGTCAAGTACTTTTACTTAACATATACATTTTTTATTAATGTTTAAATTTTTAAAATAATGCTTCAACAAATTCTTTTGAATTAAACTCTTGTAAATCATCAATTCCTTCACCAACACCAATGAATTTTACAGGTATATTTAATTGGCTCTTTATAGATATAACAACTCCCCCCTTAGCTGTACCATCTAATTTTGTTAGTACAATTCCATCAATCGGACATGCTTCCATGAATTGTTTTGCTTGTATAACTGCATTTTGCCCCGTAGTTGCATCTAAAACTAATAACGTCTCTCTATGTGCTTCACTAAATTCTCTATCTATAACTCTATTTATTTTTGCCAATTCATCCATAAGATTTTTCTTATTATGAAGCCTACCTGCTGTATCGCATATTAGTACATCTGTATTTCTAGCTTTCGCTGCTTGAACTGCATCATATACTACTGCTGCTGGGTCAGAACCTTCTTGGTGTTTTATTATATCCACGTTTGCTCTTTTACTCCAAACTTCTAATTGATCAATTGCAGCTGCTCTAAATGTATCAGCTGCTGCTAACAACACTTTATAGTTTTCATTTTTTATTTTAGTTGCTATTTTTCCTATTGAAGTTGTTTTTCCTACACCATTTACCCCAATAATAAGTTTAACTTCCGGTGTTTTTTCTGGCTTTATAGATGTAACTTCTTCACCCATCATTTCAATTATAACTTCTTTCATACATGGCTTAACCATAGCAACATCTTTTATCTTTTCTCTTTTTATCTTTTCTTTTAACTTCTCAATTATTTCTACTGATGTTTCAACACCTATATCACTTACTATTAACGCTTCTTCAAGTTCTTCATAAAGGTCATCATCTATAGTTACTGCTAAACTTAAAGCGTCAGAAACAGCACTAGCTATATTATCTCTTGTCTTTGTCAATCCTTCCTTTAATTTATCAAAAAATTTTCCAAACATAAAAATTCCTCCTTAAGTATGAGATTACAAACTATATTTATAAATTTATCAAATTTAATTTTATAGTTTTCTACATTTCCACTTATAAACTAAAATTTCATTTAACAAAGTCATAATTTCAAAATTTAATTTGTAACCATATATAATATTAAAATCATCTCTAAGTTGTAAAATCTACTGATACAACTTTAGATACTCCTTTTTCCTCCATAGTAACTCCATACAACATATCACTTGCTTCCATAGTACCTTTTCTATGTGTTATAACTATGAATTGTATATTATCTGAAAACTGTTTTAAAAACTCTGCATATCTTATTACATTAGCATCATCTAATGCAGCTTCAATTTCATCCAATATACAAAATGGAGTAGGTTTCATCTTTAATATTGCAAATAATAATGCTATAGCTGATAGAACTTTTTCTCCACCTGATAATAAATTGATATTTTGAAGTTTTTTCCCAGGCGGTTCAACATTAATATCAATTTTTGAAGTTAATTCATCTCCATCACTTAAAATTAAATCTGCACTTCCACCTTTAAATAATTCCTTAAAAGTTTCATTGAAGTTTTTTCTAAGTTTAACAAAATTATCCTTAAAAACTTCTCTCATTTTATCTGTCATTTCATATATTACTTGTAATAATTCATTTTTAGCATTTACTAAGTCTTCTTTTTGTGAAAGCATAAAATTATATTTTTCTTTAACCTCTTTATATTCTTCTATGGCACCAACATTAACTGATCCTAATGAAGCTATCTGCAACTTAATTGAAGAAACTTCTTCTTTTAATATATTAATATTTTCTATATCTTCTTTAAACTCTAAAGCTTCAGCATAGGTTAATTTAAATTCTTCATTTAATTTTGTAAATAAATTTTCTTTTTCTGTCTCTATTTTTGCAAGTGCCACCTGATATTTATGAAGTTCTTTTTCTATATTTTCTAATTCCAATGTTAAATCTTCTTCTTTTGCTTTTTGTTTTGTACTATCTTCTTTTAAACTTATTCTTTTTACTTCACTTTCTTCTATATTTTTTTCCATAACACTTAAATTTGAAAGTATATCTTCTATACTATTTTTATTACTATTCAAAATTTCTTTATATTTTTCTAAGTTATCATTAAACGAAACTTTTTCCTTTTCTAAAGACTCTATTTTTAAGCTATACTCTTTTATACTTTCCTTTATTCTACTTATATCACTTTCCTTAGAGTTAAGAATCTCGTCATTTTTTGCTTTTTCAATCTTTAAATCAGTTAACTTATTTTTATGAGATTCTACAATTTCATTTCTTTCTTTTAGGCCCTCTTTAAGAATTTTACCTTCTTCTTCTATATTTTTCAAATCTTCATCTATAGTTTTTAATATTTCTTTACTATCATTCAAATCCCTAGCTATAATGCTTTCTTCCTCATTAATAGTTTTAGATAATTCAAAATTACTTTGTAAATCCTTCTGTAATTTTATACTTTCCTCTTTTATGGCATTTATTTTTTCTTCTACTTTAGTTTTCTCTATATTTTCAAAGTGAATATAATCTCTCAAATTTAAGTTTTCTTCATCTAACAACTTTATGCTATCCATTAAATTTGTTATAGTTTGATTTTTATTTTCTATATCCTTAGTAACTTCATTTAATTTTATCTTTAATTCTTCAATTTCTCTTTTTCTACCTATAACATTATTAGCTTTAGAATATATACTACCACCAGTTAATGCTCCACCAGGACTTATAACTTCTCCTGTTAATGTAACAATTTTTTGTTTATAATTAAGTACTTTAGCTATATTTAATGCATTATTCATATTATCACAAATAACAGTTTTTCCTAGCGAGTAATCAATTATCCCTTTAAACTTATCTTCAAATTTTAAAAGTTCACTTGCTATACCAATGTATCCATTCATTGATTTAACATTATTACCTAGCTCTATAACTTTTCCTTTTACAATTCCAAGCGGTAAAAATGTAGCTCTACCTAGTGATTTTTTCTTTAAATAGTCAATAAGTCTTTTAGCTTGATCTTCATTTTCTGTTATAATATTAGATAAACTTCCACCTAATGCAATTTCTATAGCTGTTTCAAACTTTTTATCAACTTCAATAATTTCACCTAATATGTAGCAATTACCTTTTAAATTTTCCACTTTACCTTGGTCAACATGTTGCATTAAGGTTTTTACTGATCGGTTGTATCCTTCATATTGCTTTTCTAAATTTACAAGCATATTTAAATTTGCATCTACTCTATTAGATGTAGCAACTAATTCCCTTAACTTCTTCTCTTCTATTGTATGACTATGTCTAAGCTTCCCTATTTCATTTTTATTTACTTTCACTTGTTCTTCATAATTATTTATTTTTTTAGATATATTTTCTTTTTCATTCTCTAAAACATTTTTTGTACTTTTATTTATTTTTATAGAACTCTCAATACTTTCTATCTCATATTTTAAGCTTTCTATTTTTTGCTTAATACTTTCTATTTTATTATTAAAAATAACAATGTTATTATTTTGTTTATTTTTTTCTAAATTTAACTTGTCTTTTGTTCTTTCATTTTCTTGAAGTTTTTTATTTTCTTTTAAGTTATCTCCTAATATATCTTCAACTGCATCTTCTTTTTCTTTTATTTTGTTTTCTATACTAGTTTTTAACTCTAAAAACTTTTTCAATTCATCTTCTGCTTTACAAAGACTTTCAGAAACTTCATTTAATCTGTTTCCTATTTCATCTCTCTCTTTACCAATTTTTATAATTGATTCATTTATAACTTGTATTCTCTCTTCTAATATTTTTATTTCTGATAATACTTGCTGATGTTTAGATTTATTATTATAAAATTCTTGCTTATCCCTTGATATATTAACTTCAAATTCCTCTAATATTTTTGTTTGTTCTTCTACTTTTGACTTTAACTTTCGTCTCTCATCTAACTTTTCTTGTAATTCTCTATTTATAACTTCGCACTGACCTTTATAACTAGATATCTTAATGTGATTTTTTTCTATAAAGTCAATGATAATATTTATCTCACTAACCTTTAAATCTTGGGATAACTCTAAAAATTTTGTAGCTTTATCACTTTCCATTTTTAAAGGTTCTATTCTTTCTTCATAAGTTCCTAAAATATCATCTATCCTCACTAAGTTCTGCTCAGTATTTTCTAGCTTTCTCTCAGATTCCTCTTTTCTGTTCTTATACTTAACTATTCCTGCTGCTTCCTCAAGAAGTTTTCTTCTTTCTTCTGGCTTTCCGCTCAAAATAGCATCTATTTTTCCTTGACCTATAATAGAATATCCTTCTTTTCCTATACCTGTATCCATAAAAAGATTTTGTACATCTCTTAATCTGCATATAGTATTGTTTATAAGATATTCACTTTCCCCTGAACGATATAATCTTCTAGATATAACTACTTCTGAATATTCTACAGCTAGTTCTGAATCTGAATTATCAAGAATTAACGAAACTTGTGCAAGTCCTACAGGCTTTCTAAATTGAGTTCCTGCAAAAATTACATCTTCCATTTTGTCTCCTCTTAAATTTTTAACACTTTGCTCACCTAAAACCCATCTTACTGCATCTGATATATTACTTTTTCCACTTCCATTTGGCCCTACAACTGCTGTTATTCCATTTTTAAATACTAATTCTGTCTTATCTGCAAAGGATTTAAATCCTCTTATTTCAATAGATTTTAAAAACATCTATAATTTCTCCTAATATCTTATTATTAATGGCATAACAATTCCTAAAATCATTACTACTGAAATAACTGTGGCCATTATTTTAATCATTTTTTCCCTTTTTTTCTTATTCATAATATATTACCTCTTTCCTTTTCTTTTTTATAGGGCTTTAAGTCAAACTCTAAACACTTTTAAACTTAATGCTCCCCTAAAATATTTTAACTTCAACATTAAATTTTATTATCATCCTTTAATTGTATTGAATACTTTTTAAATCGTTTTTTCCTATATATTCTATAATTAAAAATTTATTTGTTTATTTCTATAAAAAACTTCAGTTTTATTTTGACTATTCTCATTTTCCTATACACCATATTTATTATATTATAATATATAAATTGTACAAGTCATATAAAAAAAATAACAAGTTATCCGCAACTTTTTTAATATTATAATATAAATGTGTTAATTTTACATTTTATTGTAATATCAATTGCATATAACTAGTTATTTTCATAATTAATTAAATTTTATTTTACTATAATACATCTAGTTCACTTACTAATACATCTTTATCAATAAAGTTTAACTCAATGCTACCTCTTTTTATCTTATCATCTTGATAAACTTTCAATTTGGATTTATTAATATTCTTTAACATATCATTAAAATATCTCTTCTTATTTGCATATAGTTTAGATATATCTTTAGGATTAATCTTCAAACTGTTAAGTTCTCCATTTATAGATACATATTTCAATATCAAATCCTTATATATAGAAGACTCAACAAGTTCTCTAAATGCTGGATGGAATGGGCCTTCAACTATTTCTTTATCATAATTTATCTCTTCTGTTGGTTGCAATCCTATTCTTATAACATTTATGCCATTTGCTGCATACATTTTATAAATGTTTTTACTTATCTCAACAGCTTCATCTAAAGTGTATGGACTATACTCTTTTCTCTCTAACAAAAGCTCCATAGGTGTATTTTTTATAACTAAAGATGGATAAATCCTACATATATCTGGCTTCATTTCAATGCTCTTTCTTGCAGTATTTATATCTTTTTCCTCAGTATCACCAGGAAGTCCTAACATTATTTGATGCCCTAATGTAAAACCATATTCTTTTATTAGCTTAGATGCCTTTTCTACATCTTCTGCACTATGTCCTCTTCCACTTTTTATTAAAACTTCATCATCAAGAGATTGAACTCCTAATTCTATTATATCTGCATCATATTGTTTTAAATTCTCAAGTATAAATTCATCTATATAATCTGGACGCGTTGACATTCTTATATATTTAATTTTTCCAATATCCTTAAATTCCTTAGCAACTTTTAAAAGTTCTCTTTGTTTATTTATATTTATAGCTGTAAATGTTCCTCCAAAGAATGATACCTCTATTGTTGCATTAGTGTGATCTATAGTTTCTAAATATTCTTCTATAGTTCTTCTTACATACTCACCATCAATTTTTTGTTGAATTCCTGTTATACTGTTTTGATTACAAAATACACAAGTATGTGGACATCCTTCATGTGGAACAAATATAGGTATTATATAATGGTTTTTACTCATCTTTTATCTCCTTGCCTAAAACTACTTCTTTAGCTGCATTTTGTTCTGCTTCTTTTTTACTATATCCTACACCTTGACCTTTAGAACTCCCATTTATAACAACTTCTACATAAAATAATCTTCTATGAGGTGGTCCTTCAAATTTTAAAAGATTATATACTATACTTACCTCACCATTTTTTTGTAAATTTTCTTGTAGTTTAGTTTTATAATCTATAATAATTTCATTTTTCATAGCTTTTTCAATTATGACATTGAAATTTTCTAGAATAAACTTACGTGCAACTTCAAGTCCTCTATCTAAATAAACCGCCGCTATTATTGCTTCTACAGCATCCGCTAAAATAGATGTTCTAGTTCTTCCCCCTGTAAGTTCTTCTCCCCTGCTCATAGTTATGTAATTTCCTAAATCCCACTTTTTAGCTACTTCATATAAAGAATTTTCACAAACAATTAAAGATCTCACCCTTGTTAAATATCCTTCACCCTCTTTTTCATTATTATTAAATAAATACTCAGATATGACAAGTTGTAAAACCGAGTCTCCTAAAAATTCTAATGTTTCGTTATATTCAACACCTTTTTTTTGATTAGCATATGAACTATGTGTAATTGCTTTTTGTAAAAGCCTTATATTGTTCATATCTATACCTAACTTTTCTTTTAATTCTACTGTAGTTTGCCTAATTTTCATTACTTTTCTCCTTTTAGGAGTGTATTCCTCAGCTTATTATAAATTTAATAAGTTGAGGAAAAAACTCCCTGTTATCTTTTTTTAGAAAATGAAGTCCCGCATCTTTACAGAACTTCATTTCAATACTTCTTCAATAGTGTATTAATTAAGTGTCATTTCTGCACTTTTCAAATATAATTCTACATCTAAGTTTTTCTAAATATAGAATAATTATTCTTCTATACGTGTTTTTAAATACTCAGTTACATCTCCAACTGTAGATATTTTTTCAGCATCTTCATCTGGAATTTCAATATCAAACTCTTCTTCTAAAGCCATTATTAATTCAACTATGTCTAAAGAATCTGCACCTAAATCATCTATAAATGAAGACTCTAATGTGATTTCCTCTGGATTAATACTTAATTGTTCTGCTATTTTTTCTCTAATTTTTTCAAACATTTACTTCAGCCTCCTAATAATATATAACATGTCATTATTAATATTAAAATATATATTAATACTAATCAATATATATTTTAATATTAAATACATTTTAATAATATACTTAAAATTTTCAAAATTATTCACTATTTACAGATTATTCATTCCTTGTTGATTTTCTAATTCAGCTTGAATTTTTTCAACCACTTTATTATCATATGTCTTTTTTGCTTGCCTTATAGCATTTTTAAAGGCTTTAGCATTGGAACTACCATGTGCTTTGATACAAATCCCTTTAACACCTAAAAAAGCTGCTCCGCCTTCTTCTGTATAATCAAAATCTTTTTTTATCTTTTTGAATGCTGGTTTCACAAGCATAGCACCTATTTTAGTTCTCATAGTACTCATTAGATTATTCTTTATTATAGAAAATAAATTTGATGTAACACCTTCATACATTTTTAGAACTGTATTTCCTACAAATCCATCACACACCAATACTTGAACATCACCTGATGTAATATCTCTCGGTTCTACATTACCCACAAAATTCAATGAAGTTTCCTTTAAAAGTTTATGTGCATTTTTAGTAAGCTCATTTCCTTTTTCTTCTTCTGCTCCAATATTTATAAGCCCAACCTTTGGATTTTTAAAATTTAATACACTCTCATAATAAATTTTTCCCATAAGCGCAAATTGCACTAAATAATGAGGCTTACATTCAGCATTAGCACCTGTATCTGCAACCATAAAAGGTCCATTTAATCCTGGCATAACTGGTGCTAAAACAGGTCTATCTATACCTTTTATTCTGCCAACAATAAGAGTACATCCTGCCAAAAACGCACCTGTGCTTCCTGCAGATATTATTCCATCTACTTCTTTGTTTTTTAGTAAGTTTAATGCCTTATTGATACTTGAGTCCTTTTTTCTCTTTATAGCCATTACAGGATGCTCATTAGGACTTATAACCTCTGTTGCATCTAATACTGTTATTCTATTTTTATCATATTGGTATTTTGATAATTCCTCTTTTATAGTCTTTTCTGGTCCAGTAATAACTATTTCTATATCATTAAACTCATTTACAGCCATCACAGTGCCTTCTACAACTGCTGATGGTGAATTATCTCCACCCATGCCATCTACTGCAAATTTCATAGATTAAATCCTCACTTATTCTATAAATTAATTATATTACAATATAAAAATATTTCCACTATCTTTAAGCTACTTTATATTTAATATATCATGTAAAAATATTATATAAAAAATAAAAGAAAGTCAAGTGACTTTCTTTTATTATTTATCAGTTGAAACAACTTCTCTATTTTTGTAATATCCACAGCTCTTGCAAACTCTGTGCGCAAGTTTCATTTCATGACATTGAGGACATTCAACTATTCCTGGTAAACCAAGTTTAAATGTTTGTGCTCTTCTTGAATCTCTTCTAGCTTTAGAGAACTTTCTCGCAGGATTTCCCATTGTAACACCTCCTTATGAGTTAGAAAATAATTCCTTTAATTTTGCCAACCTGGGATCAATATCTTCATTATTGCATTTGCACTCTGAAGAATTTAAGTTCGTTCCACATTGTTGGCATAATCCCTTACAACTTTCACTGCAAAGTCTTTTTACAGGAAGTTCTAATGCTAAACTATTTTCTATGATTTGGTAAAGATTTAATTTATCGATATCAATTAAGATAATCTCTGCATCATCGTTATTAATAGTATCTGAAAGCTTTTCTTTTATATCTATTGAAATACTCTTAGAAAAACTATCATTACATCTTGAACACGCTAATAAAACTTCTGTTTCTGCTTTACCTGTTAAATCAAAGATTCCATCTACATATCTCACAGATCCATTAAATTTTATAGGCCTTAAAAACTTTACGATTTCACCATTATCATTGAAATATTCTTTACAAATTTCTAGATTTAGTTCTTTTCTTCCATGTTTTTTATTTTTTAATTCTGAAAGGTCTATGTACATATTTTTCGCTCTGAAAAACATTATATATTTTTCTCATATGAATTTCATCCATATATAAATGAATTTTGTCCATACATAATGTGAATAACTTCACATAGCTCGAGCAATAGCTACTTCGCCCCTCCTTATTTTTCATTCAAGACTTTACTATTTTCAAACATAAGTTATTATATAAATTATATCTATAAAAGTCAATAGTTAATTATTAAATATAATAATATTATATTTTCAAAAATATCGTTGAAGCAAACCCTAAACTTAATTTTTATAATTAAATTTAGGTTTGCTTTTTATATTAAGAGAAATATAAATTATTTTGCAGTTAAAGTTTTAGTATCTCTTGCTATCATTAACTCTTCATTTGTTGGTATAACAAATACTTTAACTGTAGCATCTGAAGTACTTACTTCAACAGATTTTCCTCTTACATTGTTTTTCTCAGAGTCTACTTTTATTCCCATAAATTCTAAACCTTGGCATATTGCTTCTCTTGTTGTTGGAGAATTTTCACCAAGTCCAGCTGTAAATACAACTGCATCAACTCCACCCATAGCTGCAGCATATGCACCTATAGTTTCTCTTACTCTGAAGTTGTAAACATCTAATGCAAGCTCTGCTCTTTTATTTCCTTCTTTAGCTGCATTTTCTATATCTCTGAAGTCACTGCTTACTCCTGAAATTCCTAAAACACCTGATTGTTTGTTGAATAAGTTATCAACTTCATCAGCAGTCATATTTTCTTCTCTCATTAAGAACATAGCTATAGCAGGGTCTATGTTTCCACATCTTGTTCCCATTGCTATACCTTCAAGCGGAGTGAATCCCATACTTGTATCAACAACTTTTCCACCTTTTACAGCAGCTAAGCTAGCACCGTTTCCTAAGTGGCAAGTTATTATTTTTATATCTTCTATGTTTTTTCCCATCATTTCTGCTGCTTGAGCTGAAACAAATTTGTGAGATGTTCCGTGGAAACCATATTTTCTTATTCCATGTTTTTCATAAAGTTCATATGGTAATGGATAGATATAAGCTTCTTCTCCCATAGTTTGGTGGAATGCTGTATCAAATACTCCTACCATTGGTGTAGTTGGCATTAATTCTTTACAAGCATTAATTCCTATTATGTTTGCTGGGTTATGAAGTGGTGCAAGTTTTATGCACTCTTCTAATTTAGCCATTACGTCATCTGTTATTACTACTGATGATGCATATTTTTCTCCTCCATGAACAACTCTGTGTCCAACAGCATTGATTTCACTCATGCTAGTTATTACTCCATGCTCTTTATCAGTTAAAGCATCTATAACGTGTTGTATAGCTTCTTTATGTGTTGGCATTGGTTCCTGTATTATGTATTTATCTCTTCCTGGAACCTTTTGAGTTAATATTGAACCTTCAATTCCTATTCTTTCTACTAATCCTTGAGCTATAGCTTCTTCATTTTCCATATTTATTAATTGGTATTTTAATGAAGAACTTCCGCAGTTAATTACAAGTACTTTCATTGTAATTCCTCCTTAAACTTAAACTAATTTTTAATTTAATAAATAAACTAATAATTTTTTTATTAGTTTATTTATTTTATTTTAGATTATAAATAAATTTACAATCATGCTTTATAGTATATAATATTTTTTTTACTTATTGCAAGCATTTTGAGCTTGAATAGCTGTTATTGCTACAACATTTACTATATCGTCTACGTTGCATCCTCTTGATAAATCATTTATTGGTTTTGCAAAACCTTGACAAACTGGTCCTATAGCATTTGCTTTTGCAAATCTTTGAACTAATTTGTATCCTATGTTTCCAGCTTGTAAATCTGGGAATACTAATACATTAGCATTTCCTGCAACTTTACTATTTGGAGCTTTTTGGTTTGCAACTTTTTCAACTATAGCTGCATCTAATTGTAATTCTCCATCAATTTCAAGATCTGGTCTTTGAGATTTTGCAATTTCTGTTGCTGTTCTAACTTTATCTACATTTTCATGTTTAGCACTTCCCATAGTTGAAAATGATAACATTGCAACTTTAGGATCTATATTACATAATGCTTTAGCATTTTCTGCAGTACTTATTGCTATTGATGCTAATTCTTCTGCATTTGGATTTGGATTTACAGCACAATCTGCAAATAATAAAGTTCCTTCTGTACCGTATTCACAATTTGGAACCTCCATAACAAAAAAGCTTGAAACTACTTTTATTCCTGGAGCTGTCTTTATTATTTGAAGACCTGGACGTAATAAATCTCCTGTGCTATGTACTGCACCTGAAACTAATCCGTCAACATCATCCATTTTAACCATCATTGTTCCAAAATAAACTGGATCTTTTACTGTTTCTAAAGCCTTCTCAATTGTAACACCTTTATTTTTTCTTAATTCATAAAATGCTTCAGAATATTTTTGTGTTAAATCAGAAGTTGCTGGATCCACTATTTCTATTCCCTCTAAGTTTACACCAAGTTCTTTAGCGTTATTTTTTATCGTTTCAGTACATCCTACTAAAACAACTTCTGCTAATTTATTTTTAACTATTATTTCAGCAGCTTTTAAGTTTCTTTCTTCGTCACCTTCTGGTAAAACTATTTTTTTCATATCTTGTTGAGCTAATTTCCATATTTTATCTACAAAACTCATTTCAAATTCTCCTTTCGATAGAAACTTTAATACCTTATTAATATACCCCTTTTTCAATATAGTTTTCAACCTTTAAGTAAAATTTTATTCATAAAATATGGTTTTTTTTAAAATATATTATATAAAAATGTGAAATATTAGATTATATCTTAATCTCAACCGCAATTTGTTGAATTTTCTGTCATACATTTTATTATTTTTATGTTTAATATATTAAATTTATTTCACTTTAACTAGTATATTTTAAATTTATTTATCAAAATATTAAAAAAACTAAAATTGCATATTTATATTATTGTAATATTCTATTTTTTTATTGTTAATTTTTTATTTTGTAATTTATTTAAGTATATAACCTATATAAAATTTAAAAACTTTGATATACTAAATTTTATAATAATCTATATTAAAATAACGGAGTGATTAATGATGAAATTAGCTGGAATTATAGCTGAATATAATCCTATGCATAATGGGCATATTTATCATATAAATAAAACAAAAGAATTGACCAATTGTGATGGTATTGTAGCTGTTATAAGTGGAAATTTCAACCAAAGAGGTATTCCTTCAATAATTGATAAATATGAAAAAACCCTTATGGCACTAAATAACGGTATTGATTTAGTACTTGAGCTTCCAACTATTTATGCAGTATCATCTGCTGAATTTTTTGCTTTTGGTGCTATTAGCCTTTTAAATAATCTTAATATGATTGACAGTATTTGTTTTGGAAGTGAATATGGTTCTACCGATATATTATATAAAATATCAGAGATTTTAACGAGGGAGCCAAAAGAATTTAAAGAATTACTTAGATTAAAACTTGATGAAGGTTCATTATTTCCAACTGCTAGGTCTTACGCTCTTGAAAAATATTTTAACCAATATATTGATTCATCATGTGAGAATATATCATCTATAGTAAATTCATCTAATAATATTTTAGGTATTGAATATATAAAATCAATTTTACGAATTAACAGTCCTATAAAATCATACACAATCAAAAGAGAAGGTAGTAATTATAATGACCAAATTTTAGATAACAAATTTTCTAGTGCTACTTCTATTAGAAATTCGCTTATGAATAATTGTGATATCGACCTATTAAAAAATCATATACCAAATTATAATTTTGAGCGTTTTAAACACTTAAAAGATATTAATTATGATTTTACATTTGACTTTGAAATTTTGCCTTTTATAAAGTACAAATGCCTTACAAATCCAAAATCACTTGAAAATATACCTGATGTTTCAGAGGGAATACATAATAAAATTGAAAAATCTTTACTTAACAATTTTAATTATTATGATGTTCTTGAAAATATCAAAAGCAAAAGATACACTCTTACTAGAATTAGTAGAATACTATGTCAATATTTTATAGGGTTTGACACTTTTAATTGTAATTATTTAAGAACGCAACCTTGCAGTTATGCTAAAATTTTAGGAATGAATACAACTGGTAAAAAAATATTAAAACTTTTAAAATCAACTTCTTCAATACCATTGTATACAAAATTACCTAAAACTTATAATAATTCACTTTCATTAGATTTGCAGGCTTCAAAAGCATATAGTTTAATAAATAATAATTATAGATATAATGAAGATTTTTTAAAGAGTCCTATAATATTAAATAATATTTAATTAAAAATGCAGGAATTTATTTTTATTAAATTCCTGCATTTTTAATTTATTTTTATAATAAATCATATTCATAACCTAATTTAAATATATTTTTAATATGTACAAGTATTAAGGTGGTGATTACTATTGAATATTTTTTCTTTTTTTCTTCTATTATGTTTTATATTATGTATGTATATAACAATAAAAAAACATGGGTCTAATCTACTTATAACCATGCTTTGCACTTTTATAATTATATACATAATTGTAAACCCAAAAGATTGTATAAATTACACTATTTCTGGCACTAAACTTTTTTTCTATTCAGTTTTTCCATCACTTTTTCCATTCTTAATTTTAATAAATATAATTATATCTTGTGGTGGTATTAACGTTTATTCTAAGTTGTTTGGTAACGTAATTTGCAAACCTTTAGGTCTACCTAAAACTTGCAGTTTAGCCATTATAATAAGTTTATTTTGTGGTTATCCACTTGGTGCTAAATATTCTTCTGACCTTTATGAAAAAAATTTAATTAATTTTAAAACTTATGAGAGATTACTAAATATAGCATCTAATGGTAGTCCTTTATTTATAATTGGTGCAGTTGGAACTTCAATGCTTTCTAACTCTAAACTAGGATATATACTTTTACTTTCTAATTGTTTATCCTGTATAGTAATGGGCCTTATATTACCAAATAAATTCAGATTAAAAGATTATAAGCCATACGTTAACTCTAATCAATCCAAAAGTAATATTAATTTAGGTTTATCTTTTAAGAATGCCATAGAAGACTCCATAAAAACAGTACTTTCTATCGGAGGCTTTATAATTATTTTTTCTGTATTTATAAACATAATAAAAGACAATGCTCTATTTAGCATTGCCACAGAAAACATTTCTAATTTTTTCAATATACCAAGCGAAATTATAAAAGGATTATCTTTAGGTATGATTGAATTAACTAATGGTTGTAGTATTATATGCACAAGTAATCTTTCTACTAGTATTAAATTAATAATACTAAGTTTTTTAATTGGATTTAGCGGCATTTCTATAACCTCTCAAGTTTATTCAATGATATATAAATTTAAAATAAATATGAAAAAATATCTATTTTTAAAAACCATCCAAGGTATAATAAGCAGTGTTATTACAGCAATTTTATGTAATGTGTCCATCTTAAATTTCTCTTCTTTAGAGACTTTTTCACCTAGCATCAACTATAACACTACTGCTTCTCACCTTTATATTATTACTATTCTTATAATTATTTTGCCATTTATAATTTCACTTAAAAGGAAGTTATCTAAACTCTCCTAGTTCTTTAATATTATCTATTATAGTGGATGTTGTACCTTGAAAATCTTCATATATACTTCTAAGTGTCATATCCACTTCTTTGTTTACTTTTAAAATCATTGACTCACTCTTTAAATCTATTTCTCTTTGTAATCTTGTAAGTATTTCATCTACATAATCAACAGTACCTGATTTTAATTCCTTTGAAAACTGATTTGCTTCTGCTTTTATTTTTCTTGCTTCCATATTTGCTTCATTTAAAACTTCATTTGCTCTAAGTTCTGCTTTTTTCAATATATCAGCATTTTCAAATTGCTTTTGTATTATTATAGATGCTTCCTTTTTCATCTCTTCTGCTTCTTTTCTAGCCGCTAAAAATATTTCTTCTCTTTTTTCCACAATCATTTTTGCTTCTTCAAATTCTTGAGGCAAATTTTCTTTTATTTCTGCAGTTATTTTTAATAATTCATTTTTGTTTATACTTACTTTTCCTAATAAATTACTTGATGTCTTTGCTGTTTTTTCTAGATAGTCTATTAATTCTAATATATTGTTGACTTTTCTATCCATAAACTAATCCCTCCTTTTAGTTTTAGTATATAGAAAAAATAGATAACCAATTTCACAAAATAAATTTGAGTACATTCAAAAGTTCATATAAATAGTTTAATCTATTCAATATTTCTGCAAATAATTCATTACACAAAATTAATCATTACGTTGGTTTGTTATTTTTTGAATACACCTTAGCTCTAGCCTTAACTTCTTCTTGCGTTTCTTCTGGAACTAAATCTTCAAGACATCCTCCAAATAATGCAACCTGTTTTATTGAAGAAGAACTTAAATATGAATACTTTGCATTTGTAATCATAAAAAATGTCTCCTTATCTCTATTTAACTTCTTATTCATTAGTGCCATTTGAAATTCATAATCAAAATCAGACATAGATCTTAAACCTTTTACTATTACGTCTACATCTTCTTCTTCCATAAAATCAACAAGAAGGCCAGTAAAGTTTTTTACTTTTACATTTTTAATGTTTTTAGTAACTTTTTCTATTTGCGATACTCTCTCATCAATACTAAACCATCCCTTTTTATCAGGATTTATAAGCACTGCTACTATAACCTCATCAAATATACTTGAAGCTCTCTTTATTATATCTAAATGTCCTTTTGTAATAGGATCAAAACTCCCTGGGTATACCGCTTTTTTCATTCTCTAAATCTCCTTATACTCATAAAAACAAACTATTGTATTTCCATATTTTCTATGATTAATTAAAATAACCTCATCATTACCCTCGTAAATTTCCTCTCCTGCATCTATTTTTGTAACAATTAATCCATCTTTTTTTAATACTTTATTTTTTGAAATCAAATCAATTGCAGGAGGTATCATTTCTTTGGAATATGGTGGGTCTATAAATATAATATCAAATTCAACACCTTTTTTGTGAAATTCTTCAATATATTTATAAGAATCTCCTTTTATTGGAACGCATACATCCTTAAGCTTTAAATTTTCTATATTTTGTTTAAGTAGAGTATAACTTCTATCTCCCATTTCTATTAAATAACTCTTTTCAGCTCCCCTACTTGCTGCTTCTATACCTAAACTTCCTGTTCCTGAAAACATATCTAATGTTATTGCTTCAGGAGTTTTATTTTGTATTATATTAAACATTGCTTCCTTAACTCTATCTAAAGTTGGTCTAGTTCCCATACCTTCTGGTGGCAATAATTTTCTTCCTCTTGCAATTCCTCCAATTACTCTCATATTGTTCCTCCTTAAGTTTTTACTGTTTAATTAAAGCAAATATATTTTGAACTCTTTTCCAATTTTTCTGCTATTTCATTTTTTATTCTTAAACTTTCTTCTGAATTGTTATTCATAATTTCCTTAGCTTCTCTATTAGCAAAAGAAAAAATCTTAAAATCTTCTACTAAATCAGCGAGCAGAAGCCCATTTTCACCAGATTGTTTATATCCGAAAACTTCTCCTCCTCCTCTAATCCTCAAATCTTCCTCTGCTATAAAAAAGCCATCATTACTATTTTTCATAGTTTCCATTCTTTTTTTAGTTGTTTCACTTTTAATTTCAGGTAATAAAATACAGTAGGATTTATATTTACCTCTTCCAACTCTTCCTCTTAATTGGTGTAACTGTGAAAGTCCAAATCTTTCTGCATTTTCTATTATCATAACACTTGCATTTGGGACATTTACACCCACTTCTATAACTGTAGTAGATATTAACACCTTTATATTACCTTTTTTAAACTCTTCCATTATATCATTTTTTTCTTTATTTGGCATTTTACCATGTAGAATTGCAACTTCTATATTTTTAAAATAGTCTTTTTTTATTTCGTTATATAAATTTTCTACAGAACTTAATTTTAAATCTTCATTTTCTTCAACTAAAGGGCATACTATATAAATTTGCCTTCCCTCTTCTATTTGTTTTAAAGCAAAGTTGTAAGCTCTATTCTTCTCTTTTTTATCTAAATAATATGTATCTATCTTCTGTCTTCCTGGTGGTAATTTATCTATTATAGATACCTCTAAATCACCATACATATATAATGTTAAAGTTCTAGGTATAGGGGTTGCACTCATAACTAAAACATCAACATTATTCCCCTTAGAACTTAATTTATTCCTTTGATTTACACCAAATCTATGTTGCTCATCAGTTACTATCATACCTAACTTTTTAAACTCTACATCATCTTCTATAATCGCATGCGTTCCTATAAGCAAATCAATTTCTCCATCTTTTACATTCTCTTTTAAAATCTTTTTATTCTTAGCTGTAATACTTCCAGTTAATAATCCTACTTTTATATCAAACTCATCAAATAGTTTAACTGCTTCTAAGTAATGTTGTTTGGCTAAAATCTCTGTTGGTGCCATTAATGCTCCCTGATATCCATTTTTAATTATATTAAAAAGTGTTATTAACGATACTATAGTTTTTCCACTTCCAACATCACCTTGTACAAGCCTATTCATCACTATAGGCTTTTTCTCATCTATTAATATTTCTCTTATTACTCTATTTTGAGCATCAGTCAATTCAAATGGTAATTTTGCTTTTAATTCCTTAAGTTCTGGAGAAATTTTAAAAGGTATTCCTGTTGAATTTGTATTACTATTTTTTAACATTAAAATCTTCATAGAATATGTAAAAAGTTCTTGAAACTTTAATCTTCTTCTCGCTTCATCTAAATCACTTCTATTTTTAGGATTATGAATATTTTTAAGCGCATCATCTAATGACATGAATTTATACTTATCAATGATGTGCCTTGGTAAATTTTCAATTATTTTTACATGTGCTAGAACTTCACTTATTATTTTATTTAAAAAGTTATTACTAAGATTATCTTTTAATGAATATTTAGCTAGTATTTTATTCGTATCATTTGTTATATTCTTTAAAATTTTAGGATTGCTAATTTTATATTCCTTATTAAATTTATTTATCTTACCTGTAATAATGTATGTCTCATTTATTCTAAAACTATTCTTTGCATATGGTTGATTAAACCATTGACCTCTAACTATATCTTCATCACTTTGGAAAATGACAGTAGATATTATCTTATTTGTTTTTGTTCTTATGTCTGGTTTTATACTCTTTACTCTACATTCTAATATTACTTTATCATTCTCATTAAAAATCTCTAAGTTGCTTCCTACTTTAATAATATCATAGTCTCTTGGAAAGTATAAAAGTAAATCTAATATTGAGTATATACCACACTTATTTAACTTTTCAGCCATTTTAGGCCCAACACCTTTTACATAAGCTATATCGTCATATATATTCATACCAACACTCCATAATACTTCTATATAATAGAAAAAAGCCCTAAGGCTTTTATTCTACAGCTGTTATAAAATAATATAATGGCTGTTTACCATTAAAACATTGTACGTCCATCTCAGTATATTTTTCTTCTAATTTAGAAACAAGCTCTTGAACTTTTTCTTCATCACAATCTTCTCCGTAAAATAATGTTATTATTTCACTATCTTCATTCACCATATCTGATATTAAGTCTTCACAAACTTCATAAACATCTGTGCCAACTTCTTTTATATCTTTTTCTAATATTCCAAGAATGTTACCTTCTTTTATAACTTTATTATCATGTTCTGTATCTTTAACTGCATAAGTTACTTCACCTGATATAACAGTTCCTATTATATCTTCCATAGTAGCTTGATTTTCTTCAGCACTTTGTTCACTATCAAACATAGTTATTGCTGTAATTCCTTGTGGAATTGTTGTAGTACCTATAACCACTACGTTTTTATCTTCAACTAATTCAACTGCTTGATTTGCTGCCATTATAATATTTTTATTATTTGGTAATACAAATACTGTCTTAGCATTAACTTTATTTATACTCTCTACTATATCTTGAGTACTTGGATTCATTGTCTGTCCGCCTTCAATTACAACGTCAACTCCAAGATCTTTGAAAATATCTTTAATACCTTCTCCTCTAGCTACAGTAACAAATCCGTATGGTTTTAACTCTTCTTTTACTTCTTCTTCTATTTTTTCAATAGCTTTTTCTTCATCTGAATCATTTTTTAAACTTCTATTTTGTTCTCTCATATTTTCAATCTTTATCTTAGTTAATTCCCCAAAAGTCATTGCTTTTGATAAAATTGCTCCTGGATTGTTAGTATGAACATGAACCTTAAAGAATTCATCAAGACCAACTAGAACTATTGAATCTCCATTTTCTTCTAAGTAAGTTTTAAAATTTTTACTATCAACTTTATCTGATAATATTAAAAATTCAGTGCAATATCCAAACTTGATATCTTCTGGATTTATGTTAGCTTCCGGATTAACTTGTTCTACATTTTTACTTTCAACAGCTTTAGTATTTAGTTTTACTGTTAAGTTATCTTTTAAAACTTCATACATACCTTTAAATAAGATTAATAATCCCATACCACCAGCATCTACAACTTTTGCTTTTTTTAATTGTGGTAACATATCTGGAGTTTTGCTTAACATTTCCTCACTATTATCACATATTTCTTTAAATAGACTAACTAAATCTATTTCACTGCTTTCTTTAGCACCTTCTGCTGCTGCTCTTATTATTGTAAGTATTGTTCCCTCTGTAGGTCTCATAACAGCTTTATAAGCAAAATTAGCACCTTCTATAATACTATTTTTTATATCATCCGCTTCTGCTTCAACCTTACCTTCAACACCTTTAGCTATTCCTCTAAATATTTGAGAAAGAATAACTCCAGAATTTCCTCTTGCTCCCATAAGAGCACCTTTTGCTAATTTTTTAGCTATTTCTCCAACGCCTTCATTTTCCATGCTATCTACTTCAGTTACAGCAGCTTTAAATGTCATAGACATATTAGTTCCTGTGTCTCCATCTGGAACTGGAAAAACATTTAACGCATTTACATATTCTTTTTGCTCTTCTAATCTATTGGACGCATTTCTTAACATGTTGCAAAAATCTTGCCCATTTATTTTTAAGTATTCCAACTTTAGTACCTCCTAGACTCTAACACCTTGAACATTTACTATGACTTGTGAAACTTTAAGTCCTGTAAAACTTTCTACATTGTATTTCACTTTTTGAATTATATTATTAGCAATTACAGATATTTTTGTTCCATATTCAACTATTATATATAACTCTATACTTAAAGATTCATTTTTTGTATTAACTTTTACACCTTTTCCAAGGTTCTCACCTTTTAAAAGCTCCCATAATCCATCTTTAGCATTTTTAGATGCCATTCCAACAACACCATAACATTCCATTGTTGAAACTCCTGCTATGTTAGCCAAAACTTCTTCTGAGTAATAAACGTTACCTATTTGATTAGTTATGCTAGCTTTCATAATAACTCCTCCTTAAATAACACCATATAAATTTATTTTATATTATAAAATAAATTATATCAAGAAATTAATTCTCTTCTAAATTTTATATAAATATATTAATTTCATAATTATACTATATATTAATTAAAAAATATACTATATATAACATTTTCAATATAAATTTATGCTTTTTACTAGTTTTTACTTCTAATTTATTTTTATTCATATTAAAATATTATATATAATGTTTTATTTATAACAAGCTGTAATTTCAATATTTTACCTTTTATTACATATATATTTTGAAAATATATTTATATATTTTTCAACTGTTTATATTTTTTTACTTGCATAACTTATAAGTATTATGGTAAAATAGCTTGTGTTTGATTTAAACATTAATCTTGGGAATTATAAGGAGGTGTTTGAATTGTCAAGAAGATGCGAAATATGTAACAAAGGTGTTGTTGCAGGTACTCAGTATAGCCACTCACACCGTCAATCAAAAAGAACATGGGCTCCAAACTTAAAAAAAGTTAAAGCTATAGTTAAAGGATCTCCTAAAACTATCCATGTATGTACTAGATGCTTACGTTCAGGTAAAGTTCAACGTGCTATATAGTTCTAAAAATGCAACTTATATTTAAGTTGCATTTTTATTTTTCACAAATATTTTTTTATATAGGTTTTCAAGCTATATGTATACAAATAATCATTGAAGCTTGTTGCCTAAACTAAAATTTATTTTTCTTTTCTAACAAATAATTTAACAATTTTAGATAAAAATTTAGGAAGTTTAACTGCCATTATTTTCATATAATCACCTCCATGTATACATATATATTTTTTTATTTACTTATTATCTCAGCACCTATAAAAATTACACTTATAATTATTACAACTACCCATCCCCAAAATGGTATTATAAGACCTAAAACTATACCTATAATTAATGCAGTTATAGTATTTTTATTAATTTTTTCTAAGTTATTATTTTTTGGAGTAATGCTTTTATTATATTTTTTTTTAGACATTTACCTCCCCCCATAAATATGTTTTCATATTACCAATATATGTATTACATCTCAAATTGACACAAAAAAAATAGACTTAATTTAAGTCTATTTTAATCTACTGCCCTTATTAAAATTAAGCTTCCTGAATTAAAATTTAGATATACTTCATTTTCTAAAAATTCATTTGATACGGTTAAATTATCACCAACTTTTAAATTATAATTATCTAAATTATATTTTGAACCCTCTATTTTTAGATTTTTTACTTCTTTATCATATGCAAATAATGAAAATCCTTCGCCTCTACAACCCATTATTTTACTTGGTTTCGTTATTATAGTTATTTTATTGTTATCATCAACTATATATGCTTTTAAACCCTTATTTATAGCCTTATAAAGCACACACACATTCCCTATTACATGATCCATCCTACTACCTGTACAGCCTAAAAATATTACCTCAGTAGCTCCATTATCAATAGCTTTTAAAAGAGCTAATTCTGTATCTGTATAATCTTTTTCTGGTGGATATTTTTCTATGTCAACTTTACCCTTAAAATATTCAAGAACTTTTTTATCTATAGAATCAAAATCTCCTATAAGAAATTTAGGAATTATTTTATTTGTATACAATACATTAGCACCACTATCAGCTGCTATAACATTATATCCATCATCTATATATCTTTTTAAAAGCCTATAGCTTGGTGGTGTTCCTCCTGATACTATAATATATTTCATATTAAAATCCTTCTTTTAAAGATTTTATATTTTTTTCTATTTCACCATTTTTAAATACACTAGATCCAGCAACTATAACATTTGCACCACTTTTAACTATTTCTTCTATATTATCTTTACTTACTCCACCATCTACTTGAATCATTAAATTTCTATTAAACTTATCACTTAGTTCTTTTACTTCTTTTATTTTATCAGCACTATAATTTATGTATTTTTGACCACCAAATCCCGGATTAACTGACATAATAAGCACCATATCTAAATTAGGAATTAGATGTTTTATAGCTTCTACTGGTGTTGCTGGATTCAATGCTACCGCTGCTTTAACACCAAAACTTTTAATATAATTTATAGTTCTATCTAAATGTCTATCTGCTTCTGCATGTATAGTTATTATATCTGCACCAGCATCTGCAAACTCTTTAATATATCTTGATGGCTCTTCAATCATTAAATGAACATCAAATGGAATAGTTGTATATTTTCTAATTGCTTTAATTACTGGTAATCCAAAAGATATATTTGGAACAAACATTCCATCCATTACATCTATATGAACCATATCAGCTCCACACTGCTCTAATTTTTCTACATCCCTACCTAAATTTGCAAAATCTGCTGATAGTATTGATGGTGATATTTTTATCATTTTTTATTCCCCCTACAACTCATAATTTCTTCTAATGTTTTTATATAGAATTCATACCTTGAACTATGAATTTTCCCATCTTGCACAGCTTCCTTTACTGCACAGTTTGGTTCTTTATAATGCATACAATTATTAAATTTGCAACCATCTCTATATTTATCAAATTCTCTAAAACAATATTGTAATTCGTCTTTAGGTATAAAATCTAATTCTAAAGATGAAAATCCTGGAGTATCTACTAAAAGTCCATCTTCAACTTCAACAAGTTCACTATGCCTTGTAGTATGTTTTCCCCTTTTTAGCTTATTACTTATTTCACCAGTTTCCATAAATTCTCTACCTAGAAATTTGTTTAATATAGTTGATTTCCCAACACCAGATGGTCCACAAAAAACACTTATATTTCCTTTTATTTTATCTTTTAATTTTTCTAAACCTACATTATTTTTAGCTTCTAAATATAAAACCTCATATCCCGCTGATTCTAATTCTTCTCTAACTTTATCTATTTCTTCGTTTTCTAAGTCCATTTTATTAAAACAAATTATAGATTTTAAATTATTATACTCGCATAATAACAGGAATTTGCTAAGCAAATCCCTGTTCAAATCTGGATGTCTAAAAGAAAAAACTATAAAAGCTTGAGTTACATTAGCAACTACTGGTCTTATTAATTCACTCTTTCTATCATAGATTTCTTCTATAACTCCATCTTCTCCATCTATTGAAATTTTAACATAATCTCCTATCATTGGTGATAATTTATTATGTCTAAATTTACCTCTAGCCTTACATGTATAAAGCTTATCTTCACATTTTACGTAATAAAGTCCACCTATACCTTTAACTATTATTCCTTCCATACATCCTCCAAATTATTGCTGATTTGTTCCATTCTCAGGCTTTACTGGTTTTTCTTCTTCTGTTGGTGCTTTTTTTACTGTTACCCATATAGTTTCACCTTTTACAACTTTTTCGCCTTCTGATGTACTTTGTGACTCAACTATATCTTTATCTTCCCCAGTAGCATTAATATTTAATCCTAAGCTACTTGCAAGACTTTTTGCTTCACCTAAAGTTTTTCCAACAAATCTTGGTACTGAAACTTTTTCTGGCTCCGGTTCTTGATATTTATAATAATTAACATTAATCGGTGTTTGTTGTTTTACTTTTGATCCTACCGCTGCACTTTGATTAAATATCTTACCATCCAAAGATTTATCAGTTGTTATTACAGCTGTAGTTTCTCCTAATTGTAAATTAGATACACTTAAAACATTTGCTGCTTCATCTATAGTCATATTTGTAAGACTTGGAACTTTTTCATATACAATAGCAGATCCTTGACTTATAACTATATTTACTGTACCACCTTTTTTGATTGTGCTTCCTGGTTGTGGATCTTGTCTTATTACAGTTCCCTCACCATAGGTTTCATTGTTTTCCTTTTCAATTTTTCCTACTTTTAGTCCAAGAGCAGCTATTTGTTTTTGTGCTTCAGCTGAATCTAAATTTCTTATATCTGGAACTGAAAGTTCTTCTTCTCCCAAACTAATTGTAACTTTTACTTCAGAATTTTTCTTTACAGTAGTACCTTCGCTTGGCATAACTCTAAGTATTGTTCCTTTTTCCTTATCACTTTTTTCTTCATTATCTACAACTAAAACAAGTCCAAGCTCATCTAACATTTTTTTAACAGTATCTTTATCTTTACCTACTATTTGAGGAATTTTAACTTCTTTTCTACTTTTTTCATTTGCTGAACCACTAAAAGATTTTATTGACATTGTAATTCCAAATGCTCCTAATAGTACAACCAAAACCATTATTGATGCTATTACTATATTTCGCTTCTTTTTAGCATCTTTTGAACTTTTCTTTTTAGGTTTAACTTCTTCAAAATCATCATCATCTTCATAATCATCATCTTCTTCATAATCATCTTCATACTCTTCATTCTTAGATGTATAATTCACTTTTGAAGCTTTTTTAGGTTCTGGGTTTATTGGGGACATTATTCTTGTAAATTCTTCAGTCTCCCTATCTTTTTGATGTATAGTATAATTATTGTTATTTTTTATTTGCTCTAAATCATGATATATTTCCGTTGCACTCTGATATCTTCTAATAGGCTCTTTTTCAATTGCCTTTAATATAAGATTACTAAGGCTTAATGGTATATCATATCTTATAGCTATAGGAGGCACTACAGGTTCTTGTATATGCTTCAATGCTATTGATACTGGACTATCTCCATCAAACGGTACCTTGCCTGTTGCCATCTCATAAAGAACAATTCCTAGTGAATATATATCTGTTCTAAAATCTACAACTTTACCTTTTGCTTGCTCTGGCGAAAAATAATGTGCAGATCCAATAACTCTACTAGTATGCGTTATTGTATCACTATTGGAAGCTTTGGCTATTCCAAAATCTGTTACCTTTGCTATTCCATCTTCTGTTACTAATATGTTATGTGGCTTTATATCTCTATGAATAATTCCATTTTTATGTGCACACTCTAACGCCTTAGCAATTTGTATTCCCATATCTATAACTTCTGATGGTTCTAAACTTCCTTTTTCACAAATAATTTGTTTTAATGTTTTTCCATTAACAAGTTCCATAACTATATAATTATATTTTCCTTCTACACCAACATCATAAATATTTACAATATTAGTATGTGAAAAGCTTGCAGTAGCTGCTGCTTCTTTTCTAAATTTATCCATAAACTCAATATTAGAAGTATATTGTTCTTTAAGGATTTTCACTGCTACATACCTATTCAAAAGTCGACATCTAGCTTTATAGACTACAGCCATTCCACCTTCGCCAATCTTTTCAATCAGTTCATATCTACTTCCTAATATGGTTCCAATCATCTCCACACTCTCCTTTAAATATGATAACTGAAATGTTATCTCTTCCGCCTCTCTCTTTACTAACTCTTATAAGTTCTTCACAAATATCTTTTTTATCATTTTCAACTATCGATATAATTTCTTCATCTTTTAATTCATTAGTAAGTCCATCTGTACATAGTATTATTTTTTCAAATTCATGGATATTTAACTCATAAATATCCACATCTACATTAATTTTAGTTCCTATTGCTCTTGTTATAACATTTTTATTGGGATGATTTACAGCCTCTTCTTCACTTATAGTTCCATTATCTATAAGTTCTTGAACTAGAGAATGATCCTTAGTGATTTTTTCTAATTTACCTTTAGAAAAACTATAACATCTACTATCTCCAACATTAGCTATTATACACTTATCATCTTTTACATAACATGCTGTAATAGTTGTTCCCATTCCATTGTATTTTTCTTCTAACAATGATTTCTTGTATATATCATGATTAGCAAGTGCTATAGCTTTATTTAAAGCTATATTCCCTTCATCATCTTTATGTTTTTTTATATAATCAACAACTATCTCTAAAGCCATTTTACTTGCTACTTCTCCAGCATTATGTCCACCCATTCCATCAGCAATTCCAAAGAAACTTAAATTATCTTCTTCAAAATAAATTACAGAGTCTTCATTTAAGCTTCTCTTATTTCCTACATCAGATTTTATACCTATTAATCTCCCCATTGTTACAACTCCTTTTTTTCTAAATAACTTCTTCTAAGTTGTCCACAAGCTGCATTTATATCTAATCCCATTTCTTTCCTTATAGTTGTTTCTATGCCATTTTTACTTAAAATATTCTTGAATTTATTTATATCTTCTAAATTTGCCCTTTTTAAAGTACTTTCCTTAATTTCATTTATAGGAATTAGGTTTACATGACAAAGCATTCCTTTTAATACCTTTGAAAGTTCCATAGCATCTTCTTCACTATCATTAAACCCCCTAACTAATGCATATTCAAAAGTTATTCTTCTATTAGTTTTTAAAACATAATAATTACATGCTTCAAATAAATTTTCAAAATTATATGCTTTAGCTATAGGCATAGTTTGCTTTCTAACATTGTCATTAGGCGCATGAAGAGAAATCGCAAGTGTTATTTGTAAATTTTTATCTGCTAAATCTTTAATTTTAGGAACAATCCCACAAGTTGATAATGTTATGTGTCTTTGGCCTATATTTAAACCATATTCAGCGTTTACAAGTTCCAAAAACTTTAAAACATTATCATAATTATCTAATGGTTCACCACTCCCCATAAGAACTATATTAGATATTCTTTCTCCCAGTTCTTCTTGAGCGATTATAATTTGCCCTAAAATTTCTCCTGCTGTTAAGTTTCTTACAACACCATCTAAAGTTGAAGCACAAAATTTACATCCCATTCTACATCCTACTTGAGTAGATACACATATTGAATTTCCATGATGATATTGCATAACTACCGTTTCTATTAAATTATTATCTTTTAATTTTAACAAATGTTTTCTTGTATTTCCATCTATAGACTTATATGTTTCTAATATTTTTGGAAGCTCTATTGAAAAATTATTCTTTAGTTTAGAAATAGTGGATTTTGATATATTTTTCATATTATCAAAATCATATGTATTTTTATATAACCATGTAAATACTTGCTTTGCTCTAAACTCACTTTCTCCATTTTCTTTCATCCAAACTTTTAGTTCATTTAAGTTTAAGTCCAATATATTTTTCATAATTGCACCTATCCTATTCTTCTTATTTTTGCTATGAAAAATCCATCCATATATTGATTTGGAAGTATAGTTACACATCCACTTTTGTCATACACAAGATTTTCTGCATTTCCGAAAAATAATGGTTCTAATTTAAAATCAGGATTATTATTCAAAAACCAATTTATATTACTTTCATTTTCATCTTTATTTAAAGTACAAGTAGAGTATAATATAATTCCATCTTTTTTTACATACTTAGATGCATTTTTCATAATTTCTTTCTGTATTTTATTTATGCTAATTAATTCTTTTTTTGTTTTGCTATATTTTATCTCTGGTTTTTTTCTTATTATACCAAGCCCTGAACACGGCACATCTATAAGAACTGCATCAGCAAATTCTTTTAATTCTTCTTTGTATACTGTTGCATCTAAAACATCACATTTTATATTTTCTATACCTAATCTTTTAGCATTATCCATAATTAAAGATAATTTATTTTCATGTATATCAAAAGCTAAAACTTTTCCTGTATTATTAAGTATTTCTGAAATATGAGTTGTCTTTCCTCCTGGTGCACTACATAAATCTAAAACTACATCATTATCTTTTAATTCCATAGAAGGTGCTACAAGCATAGCACTTTCATCTTGAACTGTTACATATCCATTTTTGAAAACTTCATTTACTTCAACACTTCTACCATTTACAATTCTTATTGCCTCTGGTGCTACAAATCCATCTTGAATTTCATAACCATTATCTTTCAATCTTTCAAAAACATCTTCATAATTTGACTTTAATTCATTAACTCTAACAGTTAATGCCGGTCTTTCATTTAATCCACTTAGAATCTTTATAGTGTTTTCATCTCCATATTGAGTAATAAAATGATTTATCATCCATTTAGGGAACGAATATTCAAAGCTCATTTTTTCTAACTTATCATCTTTACAATATTCTTTATCTAAGTTTCTTAAATAATTTCTCAAAACGCCATTAACAAGCTTTGATGCTCCTACTGATGCATTTTTTTTAGTAAGATTAACAGCTTCGTTAACTACCGCAAAATCTGGTATTTTATCTAAATATTTTATTTGATACACAGATATCCTTAAAATATTTAATACAAAATCATCTAACTTTTTAAAGTTTTTTTGTGTAAAACTCTCTATAATTTTATCAATTGTATATTTATATTTTATAGTTCCATAAACAATTTCAGTTGTTAATCCCTTATCCACATCACTTAATTTACTTTTATTTAATTCTATTCCTAAAACAATATTTGAATATGCCTTATTTTTAAATACTTGTATTAAAACATCTACCGCTATTTTTCTTGCATTATTCATTCTTTTACCTCTATCTTTAAAATAACTATTTATATATGATTTCAAATTTTATAATACAACTTACAATTTTATTATTTGAATCAATCATTAATTATTAAGAGTTATGAATTATATAATATAGCATAATTTATTACAATTAAATAATAATGTTATTCTTAGTTCATAACTCCTAATTCTTCTTTAAATTATCTAATCATTTCTATCTCTAATTGCTAATAATCTAAGAAGTTGGGATATTGCTGTTATAACAGCTGCAACATAAGTAAGTGCAGCTGCATTTAAAACTTTTCTAGCACCTTTAATTTCATCACCTACTAAAATCCCTTTACTTTCTAATACAGCTACCGCTCTATTTGATGCATTGAATTCTACTGGAAGTGTTACTATTTGAAATAATACTGTTGCAGAAAATAATACTATTCCTATATTAACTAATGGTGTTATGCTTAAAAATATTCCTAAGATAAACAAAAACCAGGATGCATTTGACCCTATAGTTGCAACAGGTACTAACGAATTTCTAATTTTTATAGGCAAATACCCTTCTTTATGCTGAATTACATGGCCTATCTCATGAGCAGCAACTCCAATAGATGCTATTGATGTCCCTGTGTATACATCCCTAGATAACCTTACAACTCTTCTTTGATGATCATAGTGATCTGTCAATTTTCCACCTGTCATCTCTATTGGAATATCATATAATCCATATGCATCTAATATCATTCTTGCCACATCTTTACCAGTGTATCCACTTCTACTATACATTTTAGAATATCTATTAAAAGTCGATGTTATATTGGCTTGTGCCCATAGAGCTATTAACATAGCTGGTATAAGTATTAACATTGTAGAATCAACATAAAACATTTAACATTCTCCTTTGTATTAATTATTTTTAATAATTATAAATGTTTTTCATTACAATTTGATGTTATTTCTATTACATTTTATCCATCTTTTAATAAATATATTTTAACAATGTAAAATTATATTTTCTTCTATAGTATTTCCTTTAATATATTCAGATACCTCTAATGCTTTTTTATTAGGAAATTGAACTTTTGTTATAAGTAGTACACCATCACCTGTTGCTACTCTTATTCCATCTTTATTTACTTTTAATATAGTTCCAGGTTCTTTATTAGTTTTTTCTTCTAATACCTTGCTTTTTAATACTTTCATCATTTTATCATTATAATAACTATATGCTATTGGAACTGGATTCAACCCTCTTATAAAATTATGTATCTCATAAGCACTTTTATTCCAATCTATATTAGCCATATCTCTATTTAACATGTGAGCATAACATGTTAATGTATCATCTTGCTTTTCCTTCACTATTTCATTATTAACTAACTTATTTAATGTGTCTAATAGCAATGGTGCTCCTGTTTGCATTAACTTATCATATAGTTCTCCTGCAGTCATTTCATCATCTATGTCAATCTCATTTTTTAGAAGCATATCTCCAGTATCTAAACCTTCATCCATTAGCATTGTTGTATTTCCAGATACTTTATCTCCTGCCATTACTGCATAATTTACTGGAGCAGCTCCTCTAAACCTTGGAAGTAGTGAGCCATGCAAGTTTATACAACCATATTTAGGAATATCTAATACTTCTTTTGAAAGTATTTGCCCAAAGGCAACAACAACTATGAAATCTGGCTCTATTTCTTTTATCTTATCAATTATTTCTTGTTCTTTTCTAAGTCTTATAGGTTGGTATACTGGGATGTTATATTCTACTGCTAATTCTTTTACTGGCGACATAGCAACCATTTTCCCTCTACCTTTTGGTCTATCAGGCTGAGTTAAAACTGCCTTAACATCACATTCTTCTATTAATAATTTTAAAGATGGTACTGCAAAATCTGGAGTACCCATAAATACTATTTTTAATTTTTCCATATTATCACCTACATCTCTATTTTATCTATATAAAGTATTCCATCCAAATGATCTATTTCATGGCAGAAAGCTCTTGCTAAAAAATCTTCACCTTCTAAAATAACTTGTTCTCCATTTTCATTCATAGCTTTTACTTTAACATATTTAGGTCTTCTTACTTTTGCTTGTTCATTTGGAACACTTAAACATCCTTCATATCCTAAAATTTCTCCTTTTTTTTCAATTATTTCAGGATTTATTAAAACTATAGGACCTTCGCCTATATCAACAACTACAAGTCTTTTAAGTATACCAACCTGCACAGCTGCAAGACCAACTCCATTTGCTTTATACATTGTTTCTTTCATATCTTCAATTAGAGTTAATAATCTCTCATCAATCTCACTTACTTTTTTACTTTTTTTTCTTAATATCTCATCTTCTTGAGTTCTAATATTTCTTATAGCCATAAATTAAATCTTCCTTTCATTTCTTACTAAATAATTTTACACTCTAAATAGCTATTATAACATAATATATTTTACAGCATATTATTAGGATTTACATCCATACCTATCCTTATATCATTATAATTATCATTTATATTTTCATAAATAAAATTTTTTATTCTTAATGGAATTTCTTCATCCAAATTACCTTTTATAATAATTTGCCACCTATAAAAGTTTTTTATTTTTGAAATACCACATGGACATGGTCCCAATAATAACACATCTTCTTCTTTTAAAAATTCTTTTAATCTATATCCTAACTCTTGAATTTTTTTAATTAATATATCCTCTTTCTCACTACTAAAATTTATACACATAATTTTAGAAAAAGGAGGATAATCCATTATTTTTCTTATTTGTAATTCTTCTTTTATAAAACTTTCATAATCATTATTTGCTGCATATTTCACACTATAATTATCAGGGTTATACGTTTGAATTACAACTTTTCCTGATTTTATCCCTCTACCAGCTCTTCCTGAAACTTGCGTTATAAGTTGAAATGTTTTTTCTGTTGATTTATAGTCTGGTATATTAAGCGATAAATCCGCTGCTACTATTCCCACTAATGTAACATCTGGAAAATCTAAACCTTTTGCTATCATTTGTGTGCCTATTAAAATATCCGCTTCTTTATTTTTAAAAGTCTTATATATCCTTTCATAGGAATTCTTTTCTCTAGTAGTATCAAAATCCATTCTTAACGTTCTAGCATGAGGAAAAGCTTTCCTCACTTGAGCCTCTAATTGCTCAGTTCCTATACCAAAATGTTTTACATACTTACTATTACATTTAGGACAAACCTTAGGTTGTGCCACCTTACTTCCACAATAATGGCAATTTAGTGATGAATATGCATTATGATATGTCAAAGAAATATCGCACTTATCACATTTAAAAACATATCCACAAGACCTACAAGATACAAAAGTTGAATATCCTCTTCTATTTAAAAATAAAATAATTTGATTTTTCTTCTTCAATTCCTCATCTATATCTTTATATAATTCTGAACTGAATATAGTTCTATTTCCACTAATTAACTCTTCTCTCATATCTATAATCATAGTACTGGGAAGATTTGAATTTACTGCTCTGTTTTTTATAGATAAAATTTCATATTCACCAGTTAATGCCTTATAATAACTTTCAATTGATGGTGTAGCAGAGCCTAAAATCAATTTACATCCTTCAAGCTCACACTTCATTTCGGCTATTTCTCTTGAAACATATTTAGGGTCACTCTCCGACTTATAACTAGTCTCATGTTCTTCATCTATAACAATCAATCCTAAGTTATTAAATGGTAGAAACAAAGCAGATCTAGCTCCTATTGCAACCTTAACTTTATTAAATTTTACTCTCATCCACTCATCAAACCGTTCGCCATCATTAAGTTTACTGTGAAATATAGCTACATTCTTTCCAAATCTACCTTTAAATCTTTCTACCATTTGTGGTGTAAGCGCAATTTCTGGAATTAATATAATAGAATCTTTTCCTAATTGAATCATTTTAGAAACTAAATTCATGTATATCTCAGTTTTCCCACTACCTGTAACTCCATGTATTAAAAACTGTTTCTTTTCAGAATTCATAATTGTATTTACCGCATGCTTTTGCTCTTCATTTAAAACTTTACTTTCATACAACTTATATTCTTTGTCATTATATCTATTTACAACACTATCTTCTATTTTAAGTACGTCATGTTTTATCAATGTATTTATAGATGATAATGAAAATTTATTATTATTTACCAACTCACTTTTAGTAAATTCAGCATTATTTTTTTTTATAAAATTATATATGTTTATGTAATTTTCTTTTAAATATTTTTCTGTTAATTCACTTTTGATTGCTACTACAGACTTAACTTTAAATTTCATACCTTTTGTTATTCCGTTAGGAATTATAACTTTTATAGCTTCTAAATAAGTGCATAAATACTTTTTTCTCATAAGCTCTATAAGTTTTATATCACTAGATTTCATTAATGAGAATTCATCACAGATGCATTTTATAACTTTTATTCTTTTTATATTTTCACTTTCAACATAATTATCATCATAAAAATCCATAACGAAACCATCTATATACTTATTTCCCATACCAAAAGGCACTTTTACTCTCTGTCCTAATAATATCTTATCTTGTAATTCACTTGGAATTTTATAAGTAAATATTCTATCAAGTTTTACTGCATCATTATTTACAACAACTCCAGCAAATTTTTTCATTATAACATCCTACCACTCATAAAAGCAAATTTTAAACTCTAACTTTTCAGCTAAATGTAAATAACCTTAAGTTCATACTATTTTACATATAAACTTTTTCTCATCACAAAAATTTTGCTTAGTAGTAGTACCTCCTTTCTTGTTAAGATTCATTATAAAATAAAAAGCGACTCATGTCGCTTTTTATTTTATATCTTCATTAATTATATCAAATAATTTTTCTGCCACTTTCTTTTTAGTCATAACTTCTAATGGAATTACTGTCTTATCCTTTTTTATGATACTGACTTTATTAGTATCACATCTAAATCCAGCACCACTTTCAGTTATATTATTTGCAACTATATAGTCTAAATTTTTCTTATCTAACTTTCCTTTTGCATTTTCAATTAAGTTATGACTTTCTGCTGCAAATCCAACTAAAATTTGATTTTTCTTTAAACTTCCTAATTCTTTTAGAATATCATTATCTCTTATAAATTCTAAATTTAAAGCTCCATCATTTTTCTTTATTTTTTCATTAGAATAACATTTAATTTTATAGTCTGCAACTGCTGCTGACTTAACTACTATATCACTATCATCAAAATGCTTCATAACACTTTCATGCATTTCTTCATTTGTTTCTATATTTATAACCTCTATACCTACAGGTTTTTTTAGATTTGTTGGTCCAGAAATAAGTGTTACTTTTGCACCTCTATCTCTTGCTTCTTTTGCTATTGCATAACCTGTTTTTCCACTAGAACCATTTGTTATATATCTAACTGGATCTATTTTTGATATAGTTGGTCCTGCTGTTACCAATACTTTTTTCCCTTGCAAATCTTTCTTACTATTTAAAGCACTTAAAATTTGTTCAGCTATAATATCTGTTTCTTGTAGTTTTCCATCACCTACATCACCGCAAGCTAATCTTCCACTAGCTGGGCATATAAAATCATATCCAAACTCCTTAAGCTTAGATATATTAGACTGAACTATAGGATTATTATACATATTAGTATTCATAGCTGGTGCAAATATAACCTTTGCATGTGTTGCCATTATAGTTGTAGATAACATATCATCTGCTATTCCATTAGCAACTTTTCCTATTATATTTGCTGTAGCTGGAATTATTGCCATAACATCTGCTTTCTTTGCTAAAGAAATATGTTGTATTTCCCAAGCCTTTGGTTCTGCAAACATATCTGTAACCACCATATTTTGACTTAAAGATTGAAAACTAAGTGGTGTAACAAACTCTGTTGCTGATTTAGTCATTATAACATGGACATTCACATTTTGCTTTTTTAGTCTACTTATAACATCTAAAGCTTTATAAACTGCAATTCCTCCACATACTCCTATAACAACTGTTTTTGATTCACTCATCTTACTTTACATCCTCATTATCTTCTTTAACATAAAGAGCATCGGCATCTATTTCCTTAACAGCTATTGTAACAGGCTTTACAGAATCTGTTTGAATTAATGGTTCTGATCCATCTATTAGCTGTCTAGCTCTTTTAGATGCTGCAACTACTAGTGAATATCTATTTTCAACTTTATTTAATAAATTAACAACTGATGGGTTAATCATTGAACTATTTCTTTTCATAATTAAAACCTCCCTAAAATTTCATCTTTTATTTTATATACTCTACATTTTTCAGCAACAATAATGCTTTCAATTTTCTTTACTGCCCTATGAACTTCATCATTTACTACTGCATAATCGTATTTTGATGCAAAAGATATTTCATCATAAGCAGCACTTAGTCTAGTTTTTAAAGATTCTGGTGTTTCACTTCCTCTATTTGTTATACGTGACTCTAACTCTTCCATAGATGGTGGTAATATGAATATAAATATGCCATCTGGATATGCAGATTTTATTTTTAATGCACCCTGTATGTCTATTTCTAGTATTACATCTTTTCCTTCTTCTAGCATCTCAAAAACTTTTGATTTTGGAGTACCATAAAAATTACCATATACTTCAGCATATTCAAGAAAATCATTATTTTCTATTCTCTCTAAAAATTCTTCTCTAGAAGTAAAAAAATAATTTACTCCATCAACCTCACCATTACGTGGCTTTCTTGTTGTAGCTGAAACTGAAATCCATATTTCATTTTTTTCTAATAAAGCTTTGCACACAGTACCCTTTCCAGCTCCTGAAGGCCCCGATATAACTAATAATTGACCTTTACTATTCATTTTATTCATCTTCTTCATCTATATGATGATCTTCGTCTTTTGATGATAATCTGTGTGCAACTGTTTCTGGTTGAACTGCTGATAATATAACATGATCACTATCTGTTATTATTACAGCTCTTGTTCTTCTTCCATATGTAGCATCAATAAGCATACCTCTATCTCTTGCCTCTTGAATTATTCTTTTTATTGGCGCTGATTCTGGACTTACGATTGCAACTAATCTATTTGCTGAAACTATATTGCCAAATCCTATATTAATTAATTTTATACCCATTAGTACCTCCTGTTATTCTATGTTTTGAACTTGTTCTCTGATTTTTTCTATTTCACTTTTTATTTCTAAAATTACATTAGTAATATTTAAATCAACAACCTTTGAAGCTATTGTATTTGCTTCTCTATTCATTTCTTGTATTATAAAGTCAAGTTTTCTACCAATAGGTTCATTTATAAGTAAAGTTTCCTTTACTTGACATATGTGACTATTAAGTCTTACTAACTCTTCATCAATTGCAGTTTTATCTGCAAGTAATGCAACTTCCATTGAAAATCTATTTTCATCTATATTAGTATCTTGTAATAGGTCATTTAATCTTTTTCTTAATTTTTCCCTATACTCATCTATCATTTTTGGAACTCTATCTTGTATATTGTCAACATACTCATTTATTAAGTTACATCTAGAATTTATATCTTCACTTAATTTTTTTCCTTCCTCTTCTCTCATTGAGACAAGAGCTTCTACCGCAATATCTAAAGAAGCCTTAAGTTCTTTCCATACCTCTTCTAAGTCTTCTTCATTTTGCTTTAATGTTATTGCCTCTGGAAGTCTTGCTAAACTCATTACTGAAATATCATCTCTAACTCCAGTTAATCCCTGAATTTCTTTCAAACAATTTAAATAGCTTTTAACAAGATTTTCATTTAAAACAGCTTCTACATTTTCCTTTTCTACAGATTTTTGAGTTATAAAAACATCTACTTTTCCTCTTTTAATTTTTTCACTCAAAACTTTTCTTATATTATCTTCTAATGAAATTAAAGCTCTTGGCATTCTAACATTTAATTCAAAATATCTGTGATTAACACTTTTTATTTCTACAATAAAATTTGAGTGCTCACAAGTTGCACTCCCACGCCCAAAGCCCGTCATGCTTTTAATCATAAACCAACGCATCCTTCCGAGTTCTTTGTAAATTCTCTATTCACTCTATTATACAAAATTTACATTGTCAATTTCAAGCTAAAAATACATGAATTATTTAGCATTTCCGATTAATTTGTAGAAATCTAAAGTAAAATTAATTTTTTTACAGTAAATCATGTTTTATTTTTACTATTCCCATAAATATAATATTAACTAATTATATCATATTCTAAACTCTCTTATAAAAAAACATCCTTAAATCTTGTAATATCCTCTACAAATTTTAGTTACTTTATTCAATATTAGTTTAAAAATTTAAAAGATATGGATAAAATATTTTATATTTCTGTATTTAACCTAAAATACTAAAATATTATCCATATCACAATTATCTAGTTATATTTTATACAATTTAAAAACATATACTATAATTTTTATAATTTTTACTGGTATTTGTCAAGTCTTGAAAGACATTTTTCTATAACCTCAGAATTTTCAGTTAAGGATATCCTAAAATAATCATATCCAACAATCCCAAAAACCTCACCTGGTGTAACAATTATTCCATATCTATTTAACAGTTCTAAACAAAATTCATTTGAAGTATATCCTTTAGGAGTTCTACACCAAATATAAAATGTTCCCTTTCCATCAAAAAATTTTATATTTTTTTCTTTTAAAATTTTTTTTGCAACTTCTTTTCTTTTGCTATATTCTGAAACTATTTCTTTATTATACTCTCTATTTATTGATAAAGCCTCTACTGCCGCTTTTTGAATTGGTATAAATTGTCCTGAATCTAAATTACTTTTTATATTAGATAATCTTTCTATAACTTCACTATTTCCAACTGCATATCCTATTCTAAATCCTGTCATATTATATATCTTAGATAAACTTCCAAATTCAATACAACGTTTTTCTTTATCAAATTGTAATAAACTTATAATTTTTTCATCTTTATCTACTATTTCATTATATGCTGAATCATTACATAAAACCAAGTTATTTTTATAACTAAATTCTATAAGTTCTTCAAACCCTTCTTTATTTGCAACTGCTCCTGTTGGATTATTAGGATAATTCACAAACATTAATTTAGCTTTTTCAGTTATTTTTTGTGGTATCTCTGAAGTTTCAATTAAGTATCCCTTATTTTCTTTTAAAGGTACACTATATGGAATGCAACCCCACAATTTAGTAGCTATCTTATACACTGGGTAACCAGGATCAGGAACTATAACATAATCACCTACATCACACACAGAAGGTACTATATTGCTAATCCCCTCCTTTGATCCTATTAAAACTACTACCTCTTCCTTAGTTAAATTTACATTGAATACATTGTGATAATATTCTATTATCTTATACTTTAACTCTTCAATACCTTCATATGGTGGATAATTATTAAAACCTTCTAAATTTAAACTTTCTACAAGTGCTTTTTTTATGTTTTCATGAACTGGCATTTTAGGATCACCAATACTTAAATCAAAAACTTCTTCTCCATTTAAAGTTTTAGTTTTCTTTAAAAGATCTAAATTTTTAAAATGATATTCTCCAATATCAATAATTCTATTATTTAGTTTCATAATCATAATCACCTTACAATCTATTTTAATGATATAAACTATGTTATTCCAATAATAGTTAAATTGTTACATAAATAGAAGTTTTACTTTAAAATACTCTATTAATTTCTATTTTAGTATAAGAATATTTATATATATACAAATAAAAAAGTTGTGAAAAAGCAAATTTCAAATAACTTTATCACAACTTATTTTCAATTAATAAATTTGTTTTATAGGGTTCCAAGTTGAAACTTTAAATAATAGTTTTTCTCAAATGATACTACTAATCTTACAGTTTATTCTATTATAATATTTGGAACCAATTAACAATTAACAGTTAACAATTAACAATGATAGTTAATATTACTCACTTTGTTCTTAATATTTATGAATAGAAATACATAAAAACTACGTTTTTATATTGTTTTCAACTAATTTGCTGTGCAAATTATCATAAAAATTGATTTAAATAAACTGAGACTTCAGTTTTATCCTTCATTGTTAATTGTTCATCGTTAATTGTTAATTTTGAATAACACTTCAAATTACTCTTTCTCAACTAAAACATGAATAACTTAAAGTTTTAACTTGGATTCCTATATATGGTCATAGTTATTAAGCAAGAATAATCTTTATTAGAAAAATCACTGCAAGTATATACATAACATACGAAACTTTTCTCTTCTTCTCTGAAAAAATATTTGATAATAAACTTAATATTGCATAAGATAATATTCCTACAGTTAACCCATCTCCAATACTATAAGTTAATGGCATTAATGCTATTGTTAAGAATGCTGGAACACCTTCTACATAATCTGAAAAATCTATATTTTTTATACTATCAATCATATAAAATCCTACCACTATTAAAGCTGGAGCTGTTGCTGCAGATGGTATAGCTACAAATAATGGTGAGAAGAATAATGCTATTAAAAATAATATTCCTGTAACTACTGATGCAAGTCCTGTTCTAGCTCCCTCTGCTACACCAGCAGAACTCTCAACAAAAGTTGTTACTGTTGATGTACCTAATACTGCTCCCATAGTTGTTCCAACAGCATCTACTATTAAAGCCTTTCCTGCATTTTTAACTCTGCCCTCTTCATCTACCATTCCAACCTTAGAAGCCACACCTATCAATGTTCCAACCGTATCGAAAAAGTCTACAAATAAAAAAGTGAAAACTATTGTCATAAACTGAAACAAATGTTCTTTGCTATTTAAGAAAGAGAAATCTAACTTAAATGCTATAGGTTTTAAAGATTCATACTTAAAAATTTTTTCTGGCACTCTTATTCCATATTCCAAAGCAGCCTCTGGTGATATAATTGCAAATGCCCATGCTACAATTGAACTCACTAATATTCCCCAAAGTATTGAACCCTTAACATTCTTTTTAGATAATAGTACTATTGTAAATACTCCTACTGCTGTAATTATCACTGTTGGAGTAACTAAATGTCCCATTGATACAAATGTGTCTTTATTTGCAACTACTATTCCTGCATTTTTAAACCCTATAAATGCAATAAATAATCCTATTCCTGAAGTAACTGCATATTTTAAATTAGTTGGTATTGCATTAACTACTTGTTCTCTTACATTAGTTAAAGATAATATAATAAATATGATTCCTTCTACAAACACCGCTGTTAATGCAGTCTGCCAAGATATTCCCATACCAATTACTACTGAAAAAGCAAAGAACGCATTTAACCCCATACCTGGTGCTAAAGCAAATGGTAAATTTGCATACATCCCCATTAATATTGTTGTTAATCCAGCTGTCAAACAAGTTGCTGTTACTATTGCACCTGGAGCCATTCCTACTCCATCAGCTCCTAATATGTTAGCATTAACAGCTATTATGTATGCCATAGTTAAAAATGTTGTAATTCCCCCTATAAATTCCCGTCTTACATCTGTTCCATTTTCTTTTAGATTAAAATAACTCTCCATCTTACCCTCCGAAAACATAAATTTTATAATTTAATTGTCTAATAAAACACAATCCACTTTTAAAATCTAATTTTTAATTTAATAACTTCTATTTAATTAAAACTAAAAAGTCGCTAGTATAACCTAGCGACTTCTATTTTTCTTAATATTTTCTATATCACCAAGTCATATTATTCGTTTAAAAGCAAACTTTGTTTATTATTTTTATTTTTTCGTTCACCTTTTCCTTGATTTAATGATATCAATTCTTTTAATCTATGTCAATGAAATTTACGTATATTTTTTTATAAATTTATTTTTTTGTTCGTATTAGTAACGTCCATTTTCAAAAATTTCTCTTATTTCATCAATACTGTTAGTTTTTCCTAATGCTATGATTAATTTTATTCTAGCTTTTTGTCCTGGCATATCATCTCCAAAAATTACACCAGCTGTTCTTAAGTCTTTTCCACCGCCTTCATATCCATAGCTATCTAAAACTCTTCCTCTATAACATCTTGAAACTAGCACTACAGGAATACCTTTACATATCGCATTCTTCACTGATGCCGCCATTTTTGGTGGTATGTTTCCTCTTCCCATAGCTTCAATTACTAAGCCTTTTGCACCATTTTCAACACAAAAATCTACAAGTTTTCCATCCATTCCTGCACAAGCTTTTATTAAATCTACATTTGTTTCAATTTTATCAGTATCAATATAATCATGATCTAAACTTTCTCTATAGAAATGAGCTTTATTATCATCAACTATACCAACTAATCCGAATTCTGGACTTTCAAATGTATTCAATTTCATTGAATGAGATTTAGTAACCTCACTAGCTGCGTTTATTTCATCATTTAAACATACAAGTACACCTCTACCTCTTGACTCATCAGAAATAGCTGTGCAAATTGCTGCTGATAAATTAGCTGGTCCATCATATCCAAGTTCTGAGCCATTTCTCATTGAGCCTGTAACAACAACTGGTTTATCACTATTTATTGTTAAATGCAAGAAATATGCTGTTTCTTCTAAAGTATCTGTTCCGTGTGTTACAACTACACCATCAACATCATCTCTATCTAAAAATGTTTTAACATAGTTAGATAATTCTAGCATAAGTTCTGGTGTAACATGTGGACTTGGTAATGATGAGAAATTATGAGATTCAACTACTGCATGAGATTCAATCCCAGTTACCATTGACATAACTTCTTCCCCACTTAAGCTTGGTACAGCTGCATGAATTCTTTCATCTACTTTCATTGCAATTGTTCCACCATTAAAAATAACTACTACTTTTTTCATTTATTATGTACCTCCCGAATTTAGGTAAATTATCTAAATAGAACTAATTTATGCCCTTCTAGATAAAATATAATTATAAATACTATATTTTGCAACTTTTAATACTCTATTAATAATTATTTTACAACATATTTAAAATATTTCAAAGTAATGTTTTTATTTATAAATATTAATTATTTTCAAAAAAATGAATTATACTATTCATTAATATTTTTATTTGCAGTATTTTTATCTTTTTGAAATTACTATATATCTTATTTTTTCATTGTTGTATATTTTTCATACAAAAATATCTCAGAATAAAATAATTATATTATTTTATTCTGAGATATTATCATTTCTACGAATTATATCTTTTTATTTCGTTATAATATTATGCAAATTAATCCTCCACTACCTTCATTTATTATTTTTTGCAATGTTTTTTGAAGTTTATGTTGTACATCTTCTGGCATTTTATATAACTTACTTTGTAAACCTTCTTTAACAATTTCTTCTAATGGCTTTCCAAACATATTACTTTGCCAAATTTGAGAAGGATCATTTTCAAATTGATCTAATATTGATTTATAAAACTCTTCACTTTGCTTTTCTGTCCCCATTATAGGAACTTCTGTTTCTATATCAGCTCTTATAATATGAAGTGACGGTGCTGAGGCTTTTAATTTAATGCCTTTTCTACTTCCGCTATTCACAAGTTCTGGAACTTCTAATCTCATTTCTGACAATTGAGGTGCAACTAATCCATAGCCTGTATTATTAACTTCTATTAATGCATCTTTTATCTTATCATATTCTATTTTCGCTTTATGGAAACTTTCAATAGTTTTTAATAATTCACTTTCATTTTTAATATCCAAGTTGCATGTTTCACCTATTATTCTGTAAAACAATTCTTGTTTTGGAATTATATCTAATCTTGAAGTTCCATTACCCATCTTCATTTCTTTTACTTTTATATCTGATAAAAATTCTATTCCTTCGAAACATTGTAAAGCTTTTTTAATATCTCTAACTTTAACTATGTCTTTGCTCATACTTCTAAGTATAGTCATGATATTAACCTTTAACCAATGTTTGCTGTCAAGGTCTTCTATCCATTCTGGCATGTCTATGTTAATTTCCTTAACAGGGAACTCTTTAAGTACATCATTAAATATGTCTGATACCTCTTTTTCACTCATTTCCATTATATTCACTAACTGAACTGGAATGTCATATTTTTCCTGCAATTCTTTTTTTAACTCTTTACTTTCTGGGGCATCAACATTTTTACAGTTGCATACTATTATAAATGGTTTATTTATAGATTTTAATTCTGCAACAACTCTTTCTTCTGCTTCTATATAATCTTCTCTATTAAGTCCAGTAACTGATCCATCTGTTGTTACCATAATACCTATAGTTGAATGATCAGTAATAACTTTTTTAGTTCCTATTTCTGCTGCTTCCTCAAAAGGTATTTCATGATTAAACCATGGTGTATTTACCATTTTAGGCACATCTTGTTCATTATATCCTATTGCATTTTTTACTATATACCCAACGCAATCCACCATTCTAACCTTAAATGTAGCACCATTTTCAAGTTTTACTTCTACAGCTTCATTAGGTACAAACTTAGGTTCTGTTGTATGAATAGATTTTCCTGATCCACTTTGTGGAAGTTCATCTTTAGCTCTCTCCTTCTTATGATCATTTTCTATGTTAGGTATAACCATCATTTCCATAAATCTTTTTATGAAAGTTGATTTTCCAGTTCTAACTGGTCCAACTACACCTACATATATATCTCCTTGTGTTCTTTCTGCTATATCATTATATATATCAAAGTTTTCCAAGTTCCACCCTCCCATAACTAAATATTTACATTATATATATATTCCTAACATTTCTTTTATAGACTATTTTTTAATAATATTATCTTAATCTTTTGTGTACTTATTTGTTTTCTCTTCAATTAAAAGTCATGAATGATATTTTTTGTTTTAATACCTGATAATTAAGTTTTCTTCTACCCTATAATACAAGTTATTATGCTTTAAATATAAAAAGAACTATAAAATTAAGTTGTTAACTCTAATTTTATAGTTCTTTTTATATTTATATATTTTCAGATTTATTTTTACTATTTTTTATAAGTTGATTTTTTGTAGTAAACCCTGTAACTATAGCATTTTGTTTACATACTTTAGCGCATTCTCCACATCTTATACATTCCAAACTGTTAGGATTTTTATATACTTCTATATTCATCTTGCATTTTCTTTCACAAGCTTTACATCCATTGCATTTACTTTTATCTATATCCATTTTATAAAAACTTATAGGATTAAATACTGAATATATTGCCCCTAATGGACATATATATCTGCAAAATGGTCTATATATTATTATTGATAATAATATAGTTATAATTAAAATAAATACTTTCCATTGAAACAAAAATCCCAAAGTTGCTCTTAAGGGCTTATTTAATATTGCTAGTGGTATACCCGCTGTTAATGTACCTGATGGGCATATTAATTTACAAAAATAAGGACTTCCCATACCAACATCATTAACCCAAAACATAGGTAATATAATTACAAACACCATTAATATTACGTATTTAAAGTATTTCATTATATTATTAATTTTTTTATTTACTTTAATCTTCTTAAATGGAATTTTATTTAATAAATCTTGTATAAGTCCAAATGGACATAAAAATCCACAGATAAATCTTCCAAACAAAACACCAAAGAACATCATTATTCCTATAACATAAAGAGAAAGATTATATTTCATACTTCCTATAACCGCTTGTAATGAACCTATAGGGCATGAGCCTAATGCTCCTGGGCAAGAATAACAATTAAGTCCCGGAACACAAGCTTTCTTGGATTTTCCTTTAAATATTGTTCCATTTAAAAATCCATTTATATTACTGTTTGTAAGTATAGTTGTAATTATTTGTGTTATTCTTCTTTTATCCAATTCCTATACACTCCAAACATATATTTATAGCTTTTTGTAATACCATATTCGCCTCATCTCTATATACCCCAATAACTATAAATGAAATACTCATAGCTAAAATAGAATATTTCAAAATCATCTTTTTCATACCCACTTACTCCCTAAATAAAATTAGTATAACTTTTCTATTTTAAAACTTCTGAAATTATTTTCTTATACTCATCTTTTCCTCTTCCACCTATAATAGGATCTCCAACTATTTCGCCTTTGTCATTTATAAATAATATTGTTGGCGTTCCTACAACATCTTTTAATATACCTTTTTCCAACTTTTCATCTGGAACTATATTCGTATATGATACTCCCTTTTTTTCTAATATTTCTTTTGCAACCTTAGTAGTTTCTTCATCTTTAGCATTATTTACAACTCCTATAAGGTTTATTTTTTCGTTTTTAAGTTCTTTGTATAACTCTTCAAGTTCTGGCATTTCGCTGACACATGGTCCACACTCAGTTCCCCATATATCAATCATAGTTAATTTATAATCTTTAAACATATCTGAAGAAACTTCATTACCTTTAACATCTTTTGAATTAAATTCTACAATATTGGAAGATTTTATTTTATCCATTTCATCTTTTACAGTAACTATATCAATAGTTTTTATACTACTTTTTATTTCACTAACTTTAGCTAAATATTCTTCATATTCTTTCTTTTCTTCATTATTTAATCCCTTAAGACTTTCATCTTTTCCTCCAAACATTAAATAATATTCTATATTTTTTTGTTCTCCTACTTTTTCACTATTATTATACTTAACTTTTAATTCATCTAAAGTTTCCTTTTTCACTTTATCTTTTTCTACTGCAACTATTTCAAATAAAGGTTTAAATACTTCTCCCATCTTTTTTGAATACTCTTCAATTGACTTTTGTTCCTCTTCTTTAGTCAATTTTTTATCGTCAGCTAATTTACTTTCATTTTCCTTTGAAAAGTCTTGCATTTCTTTAATTCCTCTACTACTTGCATATGTACCAACTACCGTTCCATAAACTCCATCATTTCCTTCTCCAGTTGCCATTATGTCTACAATTCCCTGATTTTCTTTCATTTCATTAAATCCTTCAGGTTTAGTAAACGCTATTCCCATATTGTCAAATTCCATTATGTTTTCGTTCTTTTCTTCTTTATTACTTTGTTCTATTTTTTTATCATTTTTTACTGTTTTATCGCTATTTCCACATCCAACCATTGAAAATGGTATTATTGCTACTATCATTAATGCTAAAAATCTCTTTTTCATTTAAATCTCTCCTTAAATCTTAGTAAATATTTTTTTATCTTACAAAATTTATTATATATTCATTAACTTACATAAAAATAACATTAACCTTAATTTAACCTTACATATAAACTTGTAGATAATTTTTATAATTTTAAACAACAAAATAGAACTTAAACTTTAATAAAGTTAAGCTCTATTTTTATCATTTTTTCTACTCTATATTTTGTTCATCCTTTTTATCTCTGGACATTAATTCATATACACCATATTTAGGATCTTTATTTTCAAATAAAACTTTATATAAAGTATCTGTTATTGGCATTGAAACATTGTCTTTACTTTTAAGTTCATAAAAAGCACGACAAGCTTTGATTCCTTCTACAACCATACCTACTTTTTCTGTAGCTTCTTCAGCACTAAGTCCTTCACCTATAAGAATTCCTGCTCTTCTATTTCTACTATGCATACTAGTACAAGTAACTATTAAGTCTCCCATTCCTGTAAGACCATTAAAAGTTTCTCTCTTTCCACCTAGTTTTACACCTATATCTATTATTTCACTCATACCTCTTGTCATAAGTGCTGCTTTTGTATTATCTCCATATCCTATACCATCTGAAATACCAGCTGCTAGTGCAATTATATTCTTACATGCTCCACCTATTTCAACACCAATAATATCACTATTAGTGTATACTCTAAATTTATTAGACATAAAAACATCCTGAACTATTTTTGCTGCATTCATATCTTCTGACGCAACAACTACTGTAGTAGGTATATCTAGTGCAACTTCTTCTGCATGAGATGGTCCACTTAAAACTACAACTTCTGAAATTGGTATTTCCTCTTTTATTATTTCAGACATTCTTTTAAAAGTTTTATTTTCCAGTCCCTTAGCTACAGTAACCAAAATTTGATCCTTATTTATATATTTCGAAGCTTTTTTACTAACATCTCTTATAGCATGAGATGGAACTGCCAAGACTACTATTTTACTATCTTTAATAGCACATTCCATATCACTATAAGCATTAATATTATTCGGTATAATTATATTAGGTAAATATTTTATGTTTTCCCTTCTTAAATTAATATCCTCAATTGTATTATTGCTATGAGCCCAAATAGCTACTTCTATACCCTTTTTAGCTAACATAACACTTAATGCAGTTCCAAAACTTCCAGCTCCTAAAAAACATACTTTATTTAAATTCATAAATTACACCTCCAAATTTATTTAAAATTTCTAAATAGAATTTTATACTCAATATTTTAATTTTTCTAATAAAAATCTATGATTTATTTATTTACATTATTAACTTGTTATTTAACTAAATTTTTTCAAATTTATACATAACCTTAATAAGTTATCCTATTTTAAATATAAATAAACTTCATTTAGTATGTTATTATATAATATCATACTAAATGAAGTTTTAAAATTCTAATCTTCTTTTCTTTGTCTAAATATTAATTTTATACCTGTACCCTTAAAATCAAAGCTTTCTCTTAATTGATTTTCTAAATATCTTTCATAAGAGAAGTGAAGTAAATTAGGATCATTAACAAAGAATATAAATGTTGGTGGTTTAGTTCCAACTTGTGTTACATAGAATATTTTTAACCTTCTTAGCGCAACTATTGGTGGTTCTTTCATAAGTACTGCTCTACTTATTACATCATTTAAAACGCCAGTTGCAATTCTTTTACTGTAATTACTATAACAGTCTTTTGCAACTTTAAGAACTCTATTTACTCTTTGACCAGTTTTTGCAGAAATAAATAGATATGTAGCATAACTCATAAATGATAATCCTTTTGCTATATTAGCTTGGAATTCTTTCATAGTTTTGTCATCTTTCTCAACCAAATCCCATTTGTTAACAATTACCATTATAGCTTTGTTTAATTCATGTGCATATCCTACTATTTTTTCATCTTGATCACTTAAGCCTTCTGTAGCATCTATCATTAATATACATATATCTGCTCTTTCTATAGCTGCAAGTGTTCTAACTACACTATATCTTTCAATTTCTTCTTTTACTTTGCTTTTTCTTCTTAATCCAGCAGTATCTATTAATATAAATTTGCCTTCTTCTGTTTCTAATTTACTATCAATAGCATCTCTTGTTGTTCCTGGAATATTACTAACTATATTTCTATCTTCACCTAAAAGTCTATTTATTAATGAAGATTTACCTACATTAGGTTTTCCTATCATAGCTATTCTTACATATTCATCATCTTCTTCATTTGCACCATCACTATTAAAGTGTTTTACAACTTCATCTAGCATATCACCAAGTCCTAATCCTTGTGATGCTGATATAGTAACAGGTGTTCCCATTCCTAAGTTATAAAACTCATACGCATTATCTTCTAATTCTATTCTATCAACTTTATTTACAACTAAAACTATAGGCTTGTTGCTTTTTCTAAGCATTTGAGCAACTTCGTAATCTGATGGATGAAGTCCAGCTTTTCCATCTACAATAAATACGATAACATCCGCTGTCTCAACTGCTATATTCGCTTGTCTTCTCATTTGAGCCATTATAATATCTTCATTAGTTGGTTCTATACCACCTGTATCTATCATTGTAAAATTATGATTAAGCCATTCAGCCTCTGCATAAATTCTATCTCTTGTAACTCCTGGTGTATCTTGAACTATAGCTATTCTTTTTCCTGCTAATTTATTGAATAATGTTGATTTACCAACATTAGGTCTTCCAACTATAGCAACTACTGGTTTTCCCATATTTAATCCTCCCTTAACTGTTCATTAATTATGTTTATAAGGTCATCACCTGAATAATCACATATTAATATTTTTCTTTCTAAAATTTCTTCTAATTGTGCAACAGTGTAATCATCTAACAATAATCCATTACCTTCATCACCTAATTCATATCCTCTTTTCAACATGTTATTAGGCATTATTATGTATTCTCCAAGAACATTTTCTTTAGCTGCTCTTATTATATCACTTCCTGTTAATAATCCCGCTACCGTTATTGTTCTTCCAAAGAAGTCATTTTCAACCCCTATAACATTAATAGTTATATTAGAGTTTACTTTCATTATTTTTTTTGCAGCATCTTTTATAAATCTCTCTGCGGAAACTCCAGTAATTATAGTAAATGTTCCTTTTCCAGTTTCATTTAAATTATCAACATCAGTTTCAATGGTATTTTTAAGCATTCGTATCATACCTATTCCATCTTCTAATTGTTCATAATTTCCATAATGTTCTTCACTTGGAACTTCCATGTCTGCCATTACATAAAATTCATCTGATAATCTAACAAAAGGACTTCCAGTTTCTTTTATATATCTTTCTTGTAATTTTGAAACATATACTATAAGATCTTTTGAACTTTCTTTATCAAATAATTTTAGTTTTGCTAAACTTTCTCTATACTTTGTAACCCCTAATGGCACAACAGCTAGATTTTCTATATTAGGATATAACTTATATAAATCCTCAATAGTTCTTATAAGTTCTTCACCATCATTTATGCCTTTACAACAAACAATTTGAGTATTAATTTTAATACCTGCATTTGCAAGCTTTTTTAATATATCATATATATTACCTGCAAATCTATTATTAAGCATTTGCTTTCTTAATTCTGGATTCGTAGTATGTACTGAAACATTTATAGGACTAATTCTATATTTAATTATCCTATCTATGTCTTCTTCTTTCATGTTTGTTAATGTTAGGAAGTTACCTTGTAAAAAAGATAATCTAGAATCATCATCTTTAAAATACAAAGTTTTTCTCATTCCCTCTGGCAATTGATCAATGAAACAGAATATACATTTATTATGACAACTCATAGGTTTATCTAAAATTGCTTCTTTAAAAACTATACCTAAATCTTCATCATAATCCTTTTCTATTTCTATTTCCCATATTTCACCATCAGGCTTTTCAACTTCTATTTCTAAGTATTCATCTGTAATTAAGAATTTGTAATCTATAATATCTTTAACTTCATTTCCATTAATACTTAAAAGTTTATCTCCACTTTCAATTTCTACTTCTTCTGCTATGCTATTAGGAAGAACTTTTGCTACAATATTTTTCATTTTCTTCCTCCTTATCTAAAAATTATATAGGCTAGTTTTAAATAATATATATTATTTTTCTCTATACTATATATGATTATGTACAATTTTACAGATATATATAACTTATATCCATATTTAAAGCTATCTATACCATTATGTTATAATATATTAATTAAGCTTATTAGTCAATATACGTATTGAAAAACAAACATATATAAAATAAAAAATTCCTTCTACAAGGAATTTTTTATTTTATATATAAGGTAATTTAATTATAAACTTTGTACCTTTTCCTAATGTACTTTCTACACCAATTTCACCTTGTAATTTTAATGCTATATGTTTTACTATAGCAAGTCCAAGTCCAGTACCACCACTAGCTCTAGACCTAGTTTTATCTACTCTATAGAATCTTTCAAAAAGCCTTGATAAATGTTCTTTAGATATTCCTACACCATCATCTTCTACTTCTAATATACAATAATTCTTAGAATTTATACTTCTAACTATTATATTTTCACCCTCTGAGTATTTTATAGCATTGTCTACAAGATTTATTATCATTTGCTTTATCTTATCGACATCACCTTTTACAGCGCCTACATTATCCAATTCTAAATCTAATTTAATATTTTTATTTTTAGCTGAATTTTTCATAAGTTCAAATATATTTACTATTATATCATTTATATTTACATCTACTAACTTGAATTCTTTTTCTCTTTCAATATCTGATAGTGCAAGTATATCTGATATTAATCTTGTTAACCTATCACTTTCCTCTTCTATTATCCCTAAAAATTTATTTCTAGTTTCATCATCATCTACATATCTTAAAGTTTCTGTAAAACCTTTAATAGAAGTTAATGGGGTTTTAAGTTCATGTGATACATTTGCAACAAATTCACTTCTTACATTTTCTAGCCTCTTTATATCGGTAACATCTTGAATTACAGCCACCTTACCTATATGTTGATTTCTATTTATTATATCCGCAGTTCTTATCCTTAAATAAATTTCTTTAGGCTTTTCAATTTTAATCTCATTATAATTTTCATCAGCATCTTGAAATATAGAAAAAATATCAAAATCAGTACCTATACATTTAATATTTTTGCCTATAACATCTTCACAAATATTAAATATCTTTTTAGCATATGGATTTACCATTATTATATTATTGTTTATATCAATAGCTATAACACCACTGTCCATACTTTGTAATATTGCTGATAATCTATTTTGTTTTTCTTTCACTTCATTTAAGGTTAATTCTAATTTATCTGCCATTTCATTAAAACTTTCACCTAATTGACCAATTTCATCCTTTGAAGAAATTTTAACTCTCCTCCAAAGTTCTCCTTCTGCAATTAACGATGTCGTTTTTTCTAAATCACTAATAGGTTTAGATATTATATATGATAATTTACTAGCTATCCAAATAGAAAAACCCACAGTACTTATTATAGATAATACATATATATATATATATGCTTTATCATCACTATTGATTATTTCAACAACTTCAGAAATTCTAATTATATAACTATCAAATTTTTCAGCATAATAAATCATATTTTTATTTAAATATTCACTTCTTCTTACATTGAAGCCTTGTCCATTTTCCGTAGATTCTAGTATTTCCGATTTAATATTATACTCTTCACTATCATATTCATCTTTAAAACTGTCAACTATTAAATTACCTTCTAAATCTAAAATTGTAACTCTTATTTTTTGATCTTTTAATGTATTTACTATTTTCCCAAACTCTTCTTCTGAATTTTTTTCTTTCAATACATCATTAATCATCTCAGTATAAATTTTAAAATTTCTTTTTGTATTTTCTTCTTTTTGATAACTTATTGAGTTTATAAACAACGTAGTTACCAATACAAATACTGCAATTATAGCAAGCAATATATATATTGTTAACTTTCTTTTCATTAATGAATTTTTTTTAGTTTTTTTCATTATTAAATTTATATCCTATCCCTCTTATAGTTTGAATATATATAGGATTTTTATCATCACTCTCTATTTTTTGTCTTAAATGCCTTATATGAACATCTACTGTCCTTGTTTCACCAATATATTCATAACCCCATATTTTATCCAAAAGAAATTCTCTTGTAACAACTTTTCCTTCATTTTTTATAAGTATCTCTAAAAGTTCAAATTCTTTTAGCGTAAGTTCTATTTTTTCACCATCTCTTTTAACTTCATGTTTATCAAAATTTATATATATATTATCAAAACTAAAATTATTAACTTCTTTTTTATTTGATGTTCTTCTCATAATAGCTTTAACTCTAGCAACCATTTCCCTAACTGAAAATGGCTTCGTTATATAATCATCTGCTCCTATTTCAAGTCCAACTATTTTATCTATCTCTTCACTTTTCGCTGTTATCATTATTATAGGAATCTCTGATATATTTTCATCTTTTCTTATAAGTTTGCAAACTTCTAAGCCATCTATTCCTGGAAGCATAAGATCTAATAGTATAAGATCTGGCATTTTATCCTTTGCAATTTTTAGTGCAACATCCCCACTATTTGCAGTAAAGACAGTGCATCCTTCTTTTTCTAAATTAAACTTAATTAACTCTACAATATGTTCCTCATCATCTACAACTAAAATTCTTTTATCTGACATAATATTACTCTATTCTATATATACAAATGAGAATAGTCTTCCCTCTCTTTCTTCTGATTTTCTATAAGAGAATAATTTGTATTCCTTTGAACAATGAGTACAAACCCCTAATAGATTAATATTTTCAGGTAAGATATTAAACTCATTTATTTGTGATATTATACATTTTTCTAAGTTTAAATGTCTACCTTCATTTATATTAATATTAACATACTCTTCCTTAAAATTATCTATTAATTCTTCACTTACCTCATAACAACATACTTTATTATGCGGCCCTATAAATACTTTTAAGTTTTCTTCTTTACAATTATAATCTTTAATCATCTTCATTATTGTCTTATAGACTATTTTTTTTATAGTTCCTTTCCAGCCACTATGTATAGCTGCAATCACTTTACTTTTTTCATCTACTATTATTACTGGGACACAGTCTGCATTAAATACTCCTATAGCAACAGATTTTTCATCAGTAATAATGGCATCTCCTTCTAAGTTTACTATATCATTGTTTTTAAGTTCGTATATAATATCACTATGAATTTGATTTAAGTATACAACATTATTTACTTTAAAAGTATCCTTCAATTTATTTAAATTATATATCCCTTCTTCAGTTCTTTTATTAAAACTAAGATTTCCTTCCGCAGTTGAAAATACCACGTTTATATTACCTACTCTATATTTCAAAAATTTGTTTTTATCATTTTTTAAAATTTCCATAACTCCACACTTTCTAACTGTTTATTTATAAAATTCAAAACTTTTATTATAAAATTATAATATATTTTATAATTTTAATCTTTTTTACTTATATAGGAATTTAAATTTAAACTTTAAGCTATGTATGTTTCCAATTAATAATTTTAATGCTAAATTCTAATCTATATTTTTTAAATTGACAATTGACAGTGGACAGTGAATGTAAAAATTGGATTTCCAATTTTAAAGAATGATTTTTTATTAAATTTGCACAGCAAATTGATTGAAAACAATATAAAAACATAGTTTTTAAGTATTTCTATTTTAAATATTATAAATAAAATGAATAATATTAACCATAACTGTCAATTTTCAATTGTCAACTGGTTCCAAGTTCAAATTTAAAATAATATCTTTCTCACTTAAAAAAACTTTTTCTTTTATCAAGAAACAGGAATTATTTAAATTAGTATTTCTTTAAAAATTGATTTAGAAACTCTTATTAATTTGTGTTTTATTTTCAAGACCTGAACCCAAGGACGGGTTCAGCGACTGCCTAGACAGGATGTCGTGTGAACTAAATTTAGAAATATGTAATTGAGAATTCAATGTATATTTTTTATAAATCAAGGAAGTAATTCACATCAATAATGGAATCTTATTAATGTGAATTACTGACGAAAAGTTATGAAAAATAGGCTAGAATTTAATTGCATAGCTCTAAATTTAGTTCACTAATAGCCGTTTAGTCTTGGAAATAAAATGGCAAATTCATTAGAGTTTCTTTGAAATTTTTATGAATAACGTTTTAAATAATTACTGCTTCTTGGAATAACACTATTCTCATTTAATACTTGAATAATTTCATTTTTCAACTTGGAACCCTATATTATAAAAGTAAATGTTTAATCAAACATTTACTTTTATTACTAATTTTTTCTTAAATTTTGTATTTCTTGCAAAAATGTATCTATATCATTAAATTGTCTATACACTGATGCAAATCTTACATATGCAACTTCATCCACTTGTTTAAGTTTTTCAAGTACCATTTCTCCTATTTCTTCTGAACTAATTTCTAGAATCATATTGTTATTTAATGTTTTTTCTATTTCATCAGCAATATTTTCAATTATAGCTCTTGGTACTGGTCTTTTTTGACAAGCAGTTACTATGCCTCTTATTATTTTTTCTCTATTAAAAAATTCTCTATCTTTACCTCTTTTAATTACTAATATAGCCATATATTCTACTTTTTCATATGTAGTATATCTTTTTCCACAATTAAGACATTCTCTTCTTCTTCTAATAGCTAAACTATCTTCTGTAGCTCTTGAGTCAACTACTTTACTATCTTCTGCACTACAAAACGGACATTTCATCTTCATTCACTACTTTCTTAAAACAATTTATTATATTTTTATTATACACATATTAAAACAAAATTCTATAACTATTTTTATAGTAACTAATTTTTTACTCTTCATCTATATCAATTATGCCATCTCCATCTATTAATATCACATCTACACCTATTTTTCTAATCTTTTCCCATGGAATCTCTATATTATTTTCTTTAGAAAACCATCCAACTTTTTGTGTTGGAAGTACTATAGATTTTACTCTGTATTCATCACAATCTATTTTTAAATCTTTTATATATCCAAGTTTAGCTCCAGTGTTTAAATCTATTACTTCCATCATTTTTAATCCATTAATAGCATACATTGAACTTTCCAATTTTTTACCCCCTTTTGTTTTATAAATATAAATTTATTATTATATATATATTTATACTTATAATAAATATTCACAATTTATTATAAGATAAAAAAAGAGGCCTTAAAATAAGGCCTTACACATATTTTCTCATATGTTTCAATGCTGTTTTTTCTAGTCTAGATACCTGTGCCTGAGAAATTCCTATTTCATCTGCTACTTCCATCTGTGTTCTACCATCAAAAAATCTTAAGTTTAATATAAGCTTTTCTCTATCACTTAATTTGGTCATAGCTTCCTTTATAGATATGTTTTCAAGCCAACTATCATCTAAATTTTTGTTATCACTTATTTGATCCATAACATAAATAGCATCTCCACCATCATGATAAATAGGTTCAAATAAAGACACAGGATCTTGTATAGCATCCAATGCAAAAACTACTTCTTCTCTAGAGATTTTTAGTTCTTTAGCTATTTGTGATACTGTAGGTTCCTTATTATCTTTACTGATTAGTCTATCTCTTACTTGCAATGCTTTATATGCAATATCTCTAAGTGATCTACTAACTCTAATTGAATTATTATCCCTTAAATATCTTCTTATTTCTCCAATAATCATAGGAACTGCATAAGTAGAAAATTTTACATTCTGACTTAAATCAAAATTATCTATAGCTTTTATAAGTCCTATGCATCCAACTTGGAATAAATCATCCACATTTTCTCCCCTGTTATTAAATCTTTGAATAACACTTAATACCAACCTTAAATTACCTTTTATAAATTTTTCTCTACATTCTTCATCTCCATTTTGCATTTTTTCTAAAAGTTCTCTCATTTCTTTAGCCTTTAAGACTGGTAATTTGGCTGTATTTACTCCACATATTTCTACTTTGTTTATCATCATAAGGTCATCATTCCCTTCAGAGTAATTGCATTTTAATTATTTCCTTATACAATAACTTTTATACCTGAGACAAACCTTATAACATTTTATTAATTTCTTTTTTTAATCTTTTGATTATTCTTTTTTCTAATCTTGAAATATAAGATTGTGATATTCCAAGCATATCTGCTACTTCTTTTTGTGTTTTTTCATTATATCCATTTAATCCAAATCTTAATTCAACAATTTCTTTTTCACGATCATTCAGCTTATCCATAGCTATAACCAATAACTGTTTATCTACTTCATCTTCAATAGAATTGTAAACAACATCATTTTCAGTTCCTAAAATATCAGATAAAAGAAGTTCATTTCCATCCCAATCTATATTTAATGGTTCATAAAATGATATTTCTGTCTTTATTTTACTATTTCTTCTTAAATACATTAATATTTCATTTTCTATACATCTCGATGCATATGTAGCAAGCTTAATTTTTTTCTCTGGATCAAAAGTGTTAACTGCTTTTATTAATCCAATAGTTCCTACTGATATTAAATCTTCTACATTAACTCCTGTATTTTCAAATTTTCTAGCTATATATACAACTAGCCTTAAATTTCTTTCTATTAGTATAGACCTTATACTTTCATCACCATCTACAAGTTTCTTAACTAACTCTTCTTCCTCTTCCTTTGTTAATGGTGGTGGCAATGCATCATTTCCACCTATATAATATATAGACTTACTTAATTTTTTGAATTGACTTAAAAAAACACTTACCTTTTCCGTTATTTTTTTTACTAGTTTTTTTAAAATCAAATTAACCCCTCCCATCAAATTAATATTCCTCTCGGTAATAATGCATTATAATCATTTTCTTTACTCAATTTATTGTCGCATATAGCTAATATTGACTCTTTTAAAATATTCTCATTTTCACCCTTTATAACTATATCATCTGGTTTAAATCCTAAAAGTTTCCCACACCCACCATTAACTACAGAATAACTTATAGTATACTTTGTATAAGAATCTATATTTATATTTTTTAACAATTCCCTTTCTATAATAATAACTGGAAGATTTGTTATAGGCTCTCTAAGTTCATTTCCTGTATCTAAAAAACCTTTAACATCTATATTTTCTTCACCTATTTTTATATTAAGATTATAAACATAATCAAATAGATTTTTTCTACTTTTTATATAAGTAATTAATCGTTCACAAATTAAATAAAAAATAATTATAGCCAACATTAATTTCTTATAATTAAAAGTAAATGTATTCCTATTTATTGAAAAATAATTTTTGCTATTTATAGAAATATAAAAAGTTATTCCTGCTAATACCATTGAATAAAATATATACGTAATAGTGGCTTTAATATAACTCTTCTTATCACCTCTACCATAACAAATATAAATCATAACTAATGCAACTATTACACTCGTTACTTTATTGTTTAACGGTTTTAGTTGTGGTAATACCATAACAAGTACATATAAACTGCCTAAGAAAGCAGATATTATTTGTTTAGTAAAACTACATTTCTTTTTTACACCTTTAAAAGTAATAGATAATAAAAATAAATTAACTAAGAAATTTTCTAATATTAATTCATCTAGATAAATAACCAAAGTTATTCCCCCCTACACTTATTATACATACATGCTAAAGGGAAATTTGTAAAAATTTCCATTTTAATTTAAATATATTCCTATTTTTTTTCGTCACTTTATAAACTTTTATATTATATTAACTTAATATATTCTATATCTCTCTATGTTTTATAATAAAAATTAGTCCTTTGGTAAATATATATGTTGTTTATAGTTGAAATGTTTTTATGTAACTTTATAGTATTTAAATTTAAAATAACAAATTTATCAATTGAAAAACTTTTTCTTGGAATAGCATTATCATTTGATATTTGAAAAATGAAATTATTATTATTTACGTTAAGAAAAAGAAATTTAAAATATTGTACAAAAATTAACAATGAATGATAAAACTGAAGTATCAGTTTTTATAATAATTCTGAAAGCAAATTAGTTGAAAATAATGTAAAATCGTAGTTTTTAGGCATTTCTAGATATTAGGAACAAAGTGAGTAATACCTACAATAACTTTTCACTATTCACTCTTACTTCTTACTTGGTTCCAAACATGATATAGGAATACAAGTTTAAACTTTAAGTTATTGATGATTCAGTTGAGAGTTCTAATTAATTTAATTGAAAATGGAAAATGGAAAGTGAATGTAAAAATTGGATTTCCAATTTTAAAGAACGATTTTTTATTAAATTTGCAGAGCAAATTAGTTGAAAATAATATAAAAACATAGTTTTTAAGTATTTCTATTTTAAATATTAAGAACGAAGTGAGTAATATTCACCATAACTTTTCACTTTTCACTCTTACTTTTTAATTAGTTTCCAACATAATAATAGAATAAATTATAAGATTAGTCGTATCATTTGACAAAGCTATTTTTTTTAATTAGAACTTTGAATATCTATATATAGGGTTACAAATTCAAAATAACAAATTTATCAATTGAAAAACTTTTTCTTTCATCAAGAAACAGAAATTATTTAAATAAGTATTTCTTTTAAAATTGCTTTAGAAAATCTTATTAATTTGTGTTTTATTTTCAAGACCTGAACCCAAGGACGGGTTCAGCGACTGCCTAGACAGGACGTCGTGTGAACTAAATTTAGAAATATGTAATTGAGAATTCAATGTATATTTTTTATAAATCAAGGAAGTAATTAACATCAATAATGTAATTTTATTAATGCTAATTACTGACGAAGAGTTATGAAAAATAGACTAGAATTTAATTACATAGCTCTTAATTTAGTTCACTTATAGCCGTTTAGTCTTGGAAATAAAATGGCAAATTTATTAGAGTTTCTTTGAAATTTTTATGAATAACGTTTTAAATAATTACTGTTTCTTGGAATACTACCATTCTCATTTAATATTTGAATAATTTCATTTTTCATCTTTGAACCTTATATTTAACGAATTTAGATTTTAAAGTTTTTAATATAAATAAAAAAAGAAGAATGACTAATCATTCTTCTTTTTTAGTATTTATATTTATCTTGAACTTCTTCTAAGCCAAGTAGGAACAGAATAATCTAATTCTGGTTCTTCCTCTTTAGTAACCGCTGCTTCTTCTTCCTTGTGCTCCACTGGTCTTCTTGAAACAACTGGCTCACTTACATTATTTTTAATAGGTGTTTTTATTTGTGGTTGTACTTCATTAACTTCGTTTAATTCAAAACCTGTTGCTATAACAGTTATTCTAATCTCATCATTTAAACTTTCATCTATCACTGCACCAAATATAATATTAGCATCTGGATCTGCTTCTTCTTGTACAATTTGAGCTGCCTCATTTATCTCTAATAATGATAAATCAGATCCTCCTGTTATATTTAATAGAACTCCTGTAGCTCCTACTATAGATGTTTCTAATAGTGGACTTGATATAGCTTGCTTTGTTGCTTCTTGAGCTCTATTATCGCCTTTTCCATAACCTACACCCATATGTGCAAGTCCTTTGTCTAACATTATTGTACTAATATCAGCAAAGTCTAAGTTTATTATTCCTGGTATAGTAATTAAGTCTGATATACCTTGAACACCTTGTCTTAATACATCATCTGCTTTTCTAAAAGAGTCTACTAGTGTAGTCTTCTTATCTACCATAGTTAACAGTCTTTCATTAGGAATTGTAACTAAAGTATCAACAGATTCCTTTAAAGATTTAATTCCTTGTTCTGCATGTAACATTCTTTTTCTTCCTTCAAAAGAAAATGGTTTTGTTACAACTCCAACTGTTAATATTCCCATAGACTTAGCTATTTCTGCCACTACTGGTGCAGCACCTGTTCCAGTACCACCGCCCATACCAGCAGTTATAAATACCATATCTGCGCCTTTTAGAATTTGAATTAATTCTTCTTTGCTTTCTTCCGCCGCTTTTCTTCCTATGTCTGGATTTGCTCCTGCACCTAATCCTCTAGTTAATTTTTCTCCCAATTGAATTTTTTGAGAAGCTCTCGACATGGCTAAAGCTTGTTTATCAGTATTAACCCCTATAAACTCAACGTTTTTTAAACCTTCCTCAATCATTCTATTTACAGCGTTGTTTCCTCCGCCACCACATCCTATTACTTTTATGTTGCATAATTCTCTGTCTTGAACATCAAAATCCAGCACAATATTACCTCCTCATTAGAAAAAATCTGATAAAAATGCTTTAACTTTTGATAAAACTTTAACTTTTTCTTTTTTATCAATCGCAACTTCATCTTTTAAGTTTATACTTATATTATCCTTTTGCACTTCACTTTTAATATTTTCTTTTAAATACAATTCCTTTATTATTCCAATTGCTACCGTATAGATTGGATTTGCAGCTCCAACATAAGATGGTATTGCTATTCTTATATCTCTTTCTATAATTTCTTTAGCTAAATCTGTAATTCCTCTATAGAAAGAAATACCACCACCATATATTGCAATATTTTTTACATCATTAAAAACTCCATTTGTGACCAATTCTTCTTTTATTAGAGTAAATATCTCTCTAACTCTCTCATAAATTATTTCTACTAACATACTATAATCTATTTCTATAGCTTGGCCATCTGTTTGAGAATAAATTCGAATTTTTTCTCCATTTTCAATGTTTTCTTTATATATTCTTCCACTTTTTAGCTTTAAAGTTTCTGCATCTTGTTTAGAAATTTTTAAACAAATAGAAATGTCATTTGTTATTGTATCTCCAGCAAGATTAATACTTGATACATATTGAATCTTATTATTCTTATAGATTACAATATCAGAAGTTTCTGCGCCTATGTCTATAATAGCCACACCATCATTTAACTCCGCTTTCATTAAAGCATCTTTTGCAACTCCAACAGAATCTACAGTAGTTCCTAAAACTTTAATTCCTGCTTTTTCAACTGGAATCTTATATAATTCTAAAATTTCTTTTTGAACAACTATCATATCTACAGCAACAGCTAATCTGCGACCTAATAATCCTAAAGGATTTTTTATATTTTCTACATCATTTATTTTATACATAACAGGCTCTATCTTTATTATTTCTTTATTAGTATCTTTCTTTGCTTCTAACCTAATAACATCTATTAAATTAGAAACATCTTGAGGTGTTATTTCCCTATCTTGCGAAGACAATGTTAAAACATCCTCTCTTCTAATAACCTCACATAAAGTAATAGGTACTGATACATATACGCCACAAATAGTTGCATTAATTATATTTCCTAGTTGTTCTACAACATCTTTAACAGCTTTAGAAGTACTCTCTATATCTAACTCTCCTGTTTTTTTTATTCCATGACATTTAGATGTAGTAACTCCTAAAACTTGAAACTTTCTTACATCATCTAAATTTCCAACTACACCACATATTTTGGATGAACCGATGTCTATTCCTACTATGTAATTGTTCACTTAAATTACCCCCCTTTAAGAGAAGCTTCAAAAGTATATATTCAACAACAAATCTTCTTTTCCTTTTAAATGTGCGAATTTTTAGAATTTATTTATACATAAATATAAACACTCTAGTTTTAGTATAATTGCTTTACCTCTAAAATGCAATATTTCATACACAACCTAATCTTTTACTTATTAAAATTTTATTTATCAATTATTTACAAAAACTGTGAAAATAACCTCTATTTACACTTATATTTCCAATTAATGCATCTTTAAATTTATCAACTTTGATTTTTATTTTTATACTTTCTAATTTTCGAACTTTTTTATAAAATCTGTATATATTTTTTTACAGAAATTTATTTTTAAAAAAATAAATGAGGATACTAACTTTCAGTATCCTCATTCATATAATTATTTTTCCATATATCTATTGATTCATAAGCTTGATTCAAAAGCATGCTATATCCATTTATAAATTTAGCACCTTTATCTTTAGCTAGCTCCAAAAATTTAGTAATTTCAGGATTGTAATTCAAATCATAAAATATTGTATCTTTTATTTCTCCTTCTATATGTATAGGTGTTTCCCCAACATGGTTAGCACCACCTATTGGAGTACAATTGATTACAATATAATATTTAGATAAATCTATCTTCTCTTTAATATCTAAAATGTTATTAATATATTTTAGATGCTCTTTTACTGAATTTTTATTTCTAAGTACAAAATCTATATTTTTTGCTTTTAGGTCTTTAACAGCATATAATACAGCTTTAGCTGCTCCACCCCCTCCAATTATAAGAACTGATTTATCTTGTAAATCTATATTTTTTTCTTGTAAACTCCTCATAAATCCATAATAATCTGTATTATACCCAATCAAAACACCATTTTTATTTAAAACAGTATTAACTGCTTTTATTTTGTTAGCTGGATACGCTAATTCATCTAAAAAATTAATTATCACTTCTTTATATGGAATTGTAACATTAAACCCAACTACCTCTTCTTTTGCAGTAATTATAAATTTTTCCAGTTCACTATTTTCTACATCAAACAGTTTATAATTTAAAGGTATTTTAAATTGTTCATAATACTTATTATGAATTGAAGGTGACAAGCTATACTTAATATTATTTCCTAATAATCCACTTTTCATTTCATATCACCTCATATTTATTAAACACCTCTTTAAAAAAATAATCAACTTAAAGTTTTTTCTGCACTATTTAGCTCTTTGAAAAGCTTCTTTAAAGCTCTTTTTTCTATTCTTGATACATAAGATCTAGAAATACCTAAAATACCAGCAATTTCCCGTTGTGTTTTTGCTTTTCCATCAATAAGACCATATCTCATTTCTATTATTACTTTTTCTCGTTCTTGCAAAGTAGTATTAATCTTAGCATATAACTTTTTAACTTGAATTTTGTTTTCTACTATTTCTGCAATAGAATCTTTATCACTACTTAATATATCCATAAGCGATATCTCATTTCCTTCTTTATCAATACCTATAGGATCTTGAAGATATACTTCACCTTTTACTTTTTTATTATTTCTAATAAGCATCAATATTTCATTTTCTATGCATCTTGCTGCATAAGTAGCGAGTCTAGTTCCCTTTGAACTATCAAAAGAATCAATTGCTTTAATTAATCCTACAGTACCTATTGATATTAAATCATCTACTTCTTTTCCTGGGAATGAATATTTTTTTACTATATGTGCCACTAATCTCAAGTTTCTTTCAATCAAAACATTTTTAGCTTCTAAGTCACCATCTTTAAACTTTTGTAAATATTCCTTCTCCTCTACATCTGTTAAAGGTTGTGGAAAAGAACTGCTTCCTGAAACATAAGCTGTTAATAAAGTAACATCTCCAATCATACTAAAAAACCAATTGAAGAAAACCATAGCTGCTCCCCCTAATAGTGCTTATTATAATAGTATGATTTATTTTCTAAAAAGTAGCCTGTCCACATAAATTTTTTTAAACTTATTTATTGCCAAAATTACTGATTTTTATGCAAAAAAATATACAGGACATTAAAATTAGTAACATCTTGTATATTTTTTTATTATATTAAATTGTTATTTTTAATTAGCTCTTGAACTATTTCTTTAAAAACTAGTGCCGATGTACGACCGCCAGCATCTTCCTTTATATCTATTTCTGGTATAAATACAACTAAAGAATAGTATTTGTTATTTTTTTCAAAAAAGCCTACAAACCATCCATCCGAATATTCCTTTCCATCAACAAAATATTCTGTAGTTCCTGTTTTTCCTCCCATATTTACACCCTCTACATTTGCATTTCTTCCAGTTGCATCTGTAGACTTAATTACACTTTGCATTTCTTTTTTTAATAATGATGCTGTTTCTTCACCTATTACTCTTTTTTTCTCTGTATTACTCTTTTCAATTTCATTTAACTTTGTATCTACATAAGAATCTAAAATATATGGTTTTACATATATACCACCATTGACTATTGCTATAGGTAGTGTACTTATTGCTATAGGTGTAGTTCTTATGCTCTGCCCTATAGACATATTAGTTGTTACACCAACACTCTCATCATCATTTAAATTTTCTACTCTTCCACACCTTTCATCATTCAAATTAAGAACTTTATCTAAAAGACCTTGTTCTTTAGAGTACTCTGTCATTTTATCTAATCCTATTTTCCAACCTAATTGTGCAAAAACATCATTAGATGAATACAAATATGCTTCACTTAAATCATACTTACTTTTATGTTCATTACTTTTAGGAAATATATTCTTCACTTCAAATTCATCATTTAATGTAGCTACATTATTATCTAGGGCCGCTTCTAATACAATTGTTTTAAATACAGATCCAACTAAAAATCCATTGCTACTTGGCACTCCTATATTGACATTTGATATCTTATCATCCTTTTGACACATTCCTAAAATTTTTCCTGTATCACACTCGGTTATTATTGCTCCAATTTGAGAATAGCGTTTGAATTTATCATTTCTCAATACTTCATTAATTTTATTTTCTATTTTTCTATCTAATGTTAATTTTACATTTATATTCTCTTCACTATTTTCTATCTTTTCATCTATTATCTTTCCATCTACATTTTTTTCAAAAATCATCTTAGAAAATTTATTTTTCTTTATTTTTTCATTTATTTGCCTTTCAATACAACCATCATCTTTCAATTTACCATTTTCATATAAATTAGGAGACATTATTAAATTTTCTATTTTCCAATCCTTTTTAACTATAGCTCTATCTCTAACATATCCATAAATTCCATTAACTTGATTAGATTCTTTAAATTTTTCATATGTTTTCTTATCAACTACATAAGTATATTTTTTACTTTTATCCATATAAGCTGCTTTATATAAATCATACTCGTTATTATAATCTTTTATTATATACAGAATTTTTTTTATGTCTTTCTCATCAGTTTTTTCATTCATATGAAGAAATGTCATAGGATCCAAAACAATACAATATTCCTTCTCTATATCTAATAAGTTTTCATTATTTCTATCTAGTAGTGTATAATTCATATTACTTAAATTTTCTTCATAATAATACTGCTTATTTGCTAAAACTTGATATGAATCTTTTTTATAGTTTTGAATATAAAAAAGTCTACCTACTAATGCAATAAAAATACATGTGTATATAATCGTAACACCATATGCTCTATTTATAATTACACTTCTCCAATTATATCTGCCATATATCTTCTTCCTATTTTTTCTCATAATAAAATACCTCACCTCAATCAAATTCTTGACTAAAGCAAGGTATTATATTCCTTAATTTCAAATATAATGATTTCCAATTATATTTTATGTACAAATTTATATTGTCTTTTTACTTTGTAATATTTGTCTTATATTTGCATTTATTATATCTATAGCAACTTTATTATGGCCACCTTCTGGAATAACTATATCTGCAAATTTCTTTGTGTTTTCTGTAAATTCTTCATGCATTTTCTTTACTACTGTTAAATATTGATTTATAACAGAATCTATAGTTCTACCTCTTTCTTTTACGTCCCTAACCATTCTTCTAATAAATCTAACATCAGCATCAGTATCTACATATATTTTTATATCTAGCATATCCCTTAATTCTTTTTCTTGAAGAACTAATATACCTTCAACTATAATTATATCTCTTGCTTCAACTTTTACAGTTTCACTTTGATTTCTATTATGAACTTCAAAATCATAAATAGGTTTTTTAATTGCTTCTCCATTTATAAGGCTGTTTAATTGACTAATTAATAACTCTGTATCAAATGCATTTGGATGATCATAATTAGTCTTTACTCTTTCTTCTAAAGTTAAATGGCTTTGATCTTTGTAATAAGAGTCTTGTTCTATCATTGCTATGCAATCTGCTCCAAAACTTTTGTATATTTCCTTTGCTATAGTACTTTTTCCAGAACCCGTTCCACCGGTGATTCCTATTATAACTGGTCGGCTCATTACTTCTTTTCCTCCTTGGCCTTTATAAGTATGTCATCTTTTTCTAAATCTTTATCTACTTTAACTTGAAATAGCATTTGTGCACTTGGTGCTGATTCTATTTTATTTCCATTTTCATCTTTCATATCAGCTAAAGTAACTTCTATATTATCACCTACTGGTCTTAAAACTTCTATAGTTTCGTTATCAAATACTTTATTTCTTTGTTCAATAACTGCCACTTTATTTTCCTTATCAAAACTTACAACAGTTCCAACTATATCGTAGTTTCTAATATAAGAAGATGATTCATAAATTTGACTATCTTTGTCTCCAAGATAAAATCCTGTATAATATTTTCTATGACTTGGTTTATCTAATTGTTGTAACCATTTTGGATTGAATTTATATCCTTCAGGATCACTAATATATGCGTCTAGAGCCTCTCTATAAGCTTTTACAACTGTAGCTACATAATATGCACTTTTCATTCTTCCTTCTATTTTAAGCGAAACTGCACCTGTTTTAACAAGTTCAGGAATGTATTCTATCATACATAAATCCTTTGAATTCATTATGTATGTTCCTCTTTCATCTTCTAATATCGGGAAAGACTCTTCACTTCTTTTTTCTTCTACTAATTTATACTTATATCTACATGGTTGAGCACATGCACCTCTATTAGAATCTCTACCAGTCATATAATTTGAAAGTAGACATCTTCCTGAATAAGACATGCACATTGAACCATGTACAAATATTTCTAAATCTAAAGACTCAGGTGTTTTGTCATTTATTGTTTTTATTTCTTCCATAGACACTTCTCTAGCTAATACTACCCTTTTAACGCCTTGTTTATGCCAAAATATAGCTGACTTATAATTTACATTATTAGCTTGAGTACTTAAATGAATTTCTAAGTTTGGAACTACTTCTCTTGCTGTCATTATTATTCCTGGATCCGAAACTATTATTGCATCAGTGCCTAATTCATAAAGTTCCTTTAAATATTCTTCTAATCCATCTAAATCTTCATTATGTGGAAAAACATTCAATGTTACATAAACTTTTTTTCCTCTAGCATGAGCATAGTCTATACCTTCTTTTAGTTCCTTATTGCTAAAATTATCCGCAAATGCTCTTAGATTTAATTTGCTTCCACCTAAATATACTGCATCTGCCCCAAATCTAATAGCAGTTTTTAATTTTTCTAAATTACCTGCTGGAGCTAAAATTTCTGGTTTTATCATTTTCATTCCTCCTTACAGTAAGCGCAATACCATCACCCATAGGTATTACCGTTGTTACTAAATCTTCATCCGCAGAAACCATATCTAAATAACTTCTCATTCTTTTTACTATAGTTATTTTTCTTCTTTTTACAAGTTCATCACTAGCAACCATACCTCTAAATAAAACATTGTCTGCAACTATTACACCATCTTTAGACAACAATCTTAAACAATGTGGTAAAAAATGATTGTAATGTCCCTTGCCTGCATCCATAAATATCATATCGTACTCATCATCTAGACTTTCTAAAACTTCAAGACAATCTCCACTTAGTATGCTTATATTATTTTCTAAATTATACTTTTTTACATTTTCTTTTGCTATACTTAGCATTTTTTCGTCTCTCTCTATTGTAGTTATTTTAGATTCACATCCAGATACTAAAGTCATTAAAATAGAGGAATAACCTATGGCAGTTCCAAGTTCTAAAATTTTCTTAGGTTTTTTCATAGTAACCATAAATTCCAAGAACTTAGCACCCTCTTTTTGAATTATAGGCACCTTATTTTCTAATGCAAATTCTTCTAATTCTTTTAAAAGACCTACACGATTAGGTATAAGATTTCTTATATAGTTTTCCATATATTCATAAGTAACTCCACTCATAAGTCCCTCCATTTTCTTAATTAGGCATCCAAAGTAAAATTATAGCAATAATAATTTCACTCTGGATGCCCTATATATTAAAATCCTTGAGTTTTTTCTTTTACTTTTAAAAATTCTTCATAGTTATCTGTAAAAAAGTGCGTTCCATCATTATTAGATACAAAAAACAAGTAATTAGTTTTTTTAGGATTTATTGCTGCATTTATAGATGCTCTTCCTGGATTACTTATTGGTCCTACCGGAAGACCCTCTACTAAATACGTATTATACGGAGATTTAACTTCCAAATCTTTTTCATAAAGTTTTTCTCTATGCTCCCCTAATGCATAAATCACTGTAGCACAAGACTGAAATTTCATCTTGTTATTAAGCCTATTATAGAATACTGAAGACACAATATCTCTTTCAGATTCACTACTTGCCTCTTTTTCTACAATTGATGCCATAGTAACTATATCATTTATATTTTGAGTTTCTATTGCCTCTTTGTTAGTTAATTCTTTTATAATACTATTAAATCTATTATTCATAGTTTTAATTATTTCCTCTGCAGTTACACCTTTTGTAAAAGTATAAGTGTCAGGAAATAAAAATCCTTCTAACTGATATCTTTTCTTTTCATCAAGTTTTATATATTTAGGAACAGGATATTCTTTAACACCTTTTATAAATTTCTCACTGCTAATTATGCCTTTTTCATCTAAGACTTTTGCAATTTGATCTATATCATAACCCTCTGGAATTGTAACAGAAACATTATTATTATTTAAAGATTCATTTCCTAAAATATTTAATAAATCCCCTAGTGAAGCATCTTTTTCAACATTATATGTCCCTGGTTTTATTACTGGTTTATTATCACTCATTTTTATATACATTTTTGTTATAACTGAGTTTTTTAATATACCATCTTCATCAATACCATCAATTATAGTATATAAAGTATCTCCCTCTTTTACTTTAACAATAAAATCATCATTAGTTTCAAAAGGATTTTTTATACTTTTACTGTAAAAAATTGTGCCGAAAATTAATATACCTATTAGACAAAAAGTAGCTATAATAATGCCCTTTTTCACATGACACACCCCACTATATTAAATTTATCTATTTTCTTGCATTTCTTTTTCTTATATTAGGATCTAATATTCTTTTTCTTAATCTTATGTTCTTTGGAGTAATTTCAACTAGCTCATCTGCTGCTATGAACTCAAGACATTGCTCTAAAGATAATAATCTTGGTGGTGTTAATTTTAAAGCATCATCTGCTCCTGATGATCTTGTGTTTGAAAGATGCTTTTTCTTACATACATTAACTTCTATATCTTCATTTCTTGAACATTCACCAACAACCATACCTTGATATACAGGTACTCCAGGTCCTATAAATAAAGTTCCTCTTTCTTGTGCATTGAATAATCCGTAACCAATTGATTCACCTTGTTCAAATACAACTAAAGATCCTCTACTTCTATCAGGAATTTCTCCTTTAAATGGCTCATATCCAGATAATATATGGTTCATTATTCCGTTACCTTTAGTATCTGTCATAAACTCATTTCTAAATCCTATAAGTCCTCTTGAAGGAACTGTAAACTCTAATCTTGTGTATCCATTTATAGCACTTGTCATGTTTACCATTTCTGCTTTTCTAGGTCCTAATTTTTCCATAACAACTCCCATAAATTCTTCTGGAACGTCTATTGTTAAGTTTTCTATAGGCTCTAATTTCTTACCATTTTCTTCTTTAAAGATAACAGTTGGTTTAGAAACTTGGAACTCATAACCTTGTCTTCTCATTGTTTCTATTAATATAGATAAATGTAATTCTCCTCTACCACTTACCTTAAATGAATCAGCAGAATCTGTTTCTTCAACTCTTAAACTTACGTTAGTTTCTAATTCTTTCATAAGTCTATCTCTTAGGTGTCTAGATGTTACAAAATCACCATCTTGACCTGCAAAAGGAGAATTGTTAACTATGAAATTCATGCTAAGTGTTGGCTCGTCTATTTCTACAAATGGAAGAGCTTCTGGGTTTTGAGCATCTGCTACTGTTTCTCCTATATTTATATCTGGAATTCCTGATATTGCAACAATATCACCTAATTTAGCTTCATCTGTTTCTTCTCTTTTTAATCCATCATATACATAAAGATTTGATATTTTTACATTCTTTGTTGTACCATCTTTTCTCATTACTGCAACAGATTGATTTTTCTTTATAATTCCTCTTTCAACTTTACCAATTCCAATTTTTCCAACATACTCATTGTAATCTAATGATGTAACTAGCATTTGCATTGGCATATCTATGTATCCTGAAGGTGGTGCTACATAATCAACTATTGCTTCAAATAGTGGAATCATGTTATCTGATTCATCTTCTAATTCTGCTTTTGCTATACCATCTCTTGCTGAACAATAAATAACTTTAAAGTCTAATTGCTCATCATTTGCTCCTAATTCAACAAATAGGTCAAACACTTCGTCTATAACTTCTGCAGCTCTTTCATTTGGTTTGTCTATTTTATTAATTACAACTATTGGTTTTAAAGAAAGTTCTAATGCCTTTTTTAAAACGAATTTAGTTTGTGGCATTGCCCCTTCATAAGAGTCTACAACTAAAAGAACACTATCAACCATCTTAAGAACCCTCTCAACTTCTCCACCGAAGTCAGCGTGTCCTGGAGTGTCTATGATGTTTATTTTTTTATCTTTATAGTGTACTGATGTATTCTTAGATAAGATTGTAATTCCTCTTTCTCTTTCTAAGTCATTAGAGTCCATTACTCTTTCTTCTACTTTTTCATTTTCTCTAAATACTTTACTTTGTTTTAAAAGCGCATCTACTAATGTAGTTTTACCGTGGTCAACGTGCGCTATTATAGCTATGTTTCTTATATCATCTCTTGTAAATTTATTCATTATTTGCCTCCAAATTTTTGTTTTCTCAAAATACGTACAAAATAAAATTGGATACGAACCTTGTACCCAACTTTTAATCAACTATACCTATTCTAATATTATGTTTAATAAAAGTCAACTTTCTAATAGTTATTATCCATTGTAATTTTAATCTAATATAATAATTTTTACCAATAAAACCATAATATAAACCTTAAATTTTAGATGATCATATATACATGTTTATATCTCTTATTTAAGTTATATAGTCATATCAGTCGCAATTAAAATGTGCATTTAAATTTTATAATATAAACAAAATTATTCTATGTATCTCAATTTGAAATTTTTTTATAAAGTTTTAAGTTTTATTTTAACTTTTCCAATTACATAAAATTATTATACTTTAGAAGGTACTTTCAAAATGTATTAATTGGTACTTTATATAACATTGACTAAATGTACAGATTTCATACTATATTATAATATCATATTTTCAAAAAAACAATTATATTACTAATAATATATCTAAAAAAAGTCTACGAATTATTTCGCAGACTTTTCTTAATAATTATACTTCCATGATTATTGGTAATATCATAGGTCTTCTTTTAGTTTTTTCATATAAGTAAGACCTCAATACTTCCCTTATGTTTCCTTTTATAGTTGGCCATTCTTTAATTTTATTTTCTTCACATTCTTTTAATGCATTTTTCACAAGCTCACGCGCCTCATCCATTAAGTCTTCTGATTCTCTAACATATACAAACCCTCTTGAAATAATGTCTGGACCAGCAATTACAGCTCCCGTTTCCTTTTCTATAGTAACAACAACTGTTAATATACCATCTTGTGATAAATGTTTTCTATCTCTTAATACTATATTTCCTACATCACCAACACCTAATCCATCAACAAAAACTTGACCAGATACTACAGATGATATTTTTCTTATAGATTCTCTTGAAACTTCTATAACATCTCCATTTTCACCTAAATAAACATTTCTTTCTGGCATTCCTAACTTTACAGCTAATTCTCCATGTTGTTTTAAATGTCTATATTCACCATGAGCTGGTATAAAGAATTTAGGTTTAACTAAAGCATGCATTAATTTCAACTCTTCTTGACAAGCATGACCTGATACATGTACATCAGCTAAAGCTTCATATATAACATCTGCACCTTTTTTAAATAATTGATTTATTACTTTGGAAACTAATTTCTCATTTCCCGGAATCGGTGTTGCAGATATTATTACTGTATCACCTTTTTGAATGTTAACTTTTTTATGCTCTGATGCAGCCATTCTTGAAAGTGCAGACATTGGTTCTCCCTGACTTCCTGTTGTTACAATTGCAACTTTGTCATCTGGATACTTAGATATAGAATCAACATTTATTAATATGTCTTTTTCCATTTTTACATATCCAAGCTCTATAGCTACTGCCATTATATTTTCCATACTTCTACCAGATATAGCAACTTTTCTTCCATATTTACTAGCTGATTCAATAACTTGTTGAATTCTGTGAATATTCGAAGCAAATGTAGCAACTATAATTCTTCCCTTGGCTCCAAAGAAGATTTTATCAAAAGTTTCTCCAACAGTACTTTCTGACATAGTGTATCCTGGTCTTTCCACGTTTGTGCTATCTGCCAACATGACAGTAACACCTTTTTTACCTAATTCTGCAAATCTAGTAAGATCTGCTACTCCTCCATCAATAGGAGTGTAATCGATTTTAAAGTCCCCAGTATGAACCACTACCCCTGCTGGAGTATGAATTGCTAAAGCTACAGAATCTGCTATACTATGATTTGTTTTTATAAATTCAACAGATACATTATCAAGCTTTATTATATCCTTTGGTTTTACACATTTTAATTCAACAGAGCTTAATAATCCATGTTCTTTTAGCTTTATTTCTACAATTCCTAATGTAAGCTTAGTACCATAAACCGGAACATTGATTTGTTTTAAAACATATGGCAACGCTCCTATATGATCTTCATGACCATGTGTTAAAAATATACCTTTTACTCTTTCTCTATTCTTTATAAGATAAGTAATATCTGGTATTACCACGTCTATTCCTAACATATCATCATCTGGGAATTTAAGTCCACAATCTACAACAACAATATCATTTTTATATTCAATTACTGTTAGATTTTTTCCAATTTCATTAAATCCTCCTAGAGGTATAATTTTTATCTTTTCTTTCTCTTTACGCACTTTCTCCCCTCCTTTGTGTTTTTATTTTTTTATATTAAATCCTTTATCATGGATAAAATTATCTTCATCTTAAACAAAATCTATAATACATCTTCAGTAAACATATTATTTAGATTCGTTGCACTCATCACAAAAACCATAAAATTTCAAACTATGATTTTCTATTTTAAACTTATATTTTTCCTCTATAACTTTCTCAATTTCCTCTAGTAAATCTCCTTGAACTTCAATGACCTTATTGCACTTAGTACATATTAAATGATGGTGGTTATGATTATCATCACCTTGTGAAAGCTCGTACCTACTTATTCCATCATCTAAATCCAATCTACAAATGACACCTAATTCTTCTAACAACTGAACTGTTCTATATACAGTAGCTAATCCTATCTCTGGGCAATCAGCTTTTACTAAATCATATAACTCTTCCGCTGTCAAATGTTCGCCTTCACTATTTATTATACCATTTAATATAGCTCTTCTTTGAGGAGTAAGTTTGTATCCTTTTTCTTTTAATTCATCTTTTAACTCTTCAATTTTTTCATGAGACATATTCAATACATTACATCCTTTCTAAAAGTAACTATCCTTTTAAAACAATTAATGTAAACTTCTCCTGAACTTAATATTTTTAAAATATTTTGGATTCTATTCAAAAAAACTAAGGTTTACTAAAGTTAATTTTAAAATCTAATGAATATTATCTAACTATTCATAGTTTTTATTTAATTATTTTTAGGATAATAACTTAATAATCAAAATTTATTTTGTGCACATAAGCATATAAAATTTACTAGTTTATATCTATTATTCTAAATCTAAAGCTTCATATGCTTCTGAAATGATTGCAAGTTCATCCTCATCTTCTACAGGAATAAGTATCATTTCACCATTTTCATCTTCTTCCATTCTTAAAGCAATATCATACTCTTCATCTGAATCTACTGGTGTAACTATTACATATTCATCTTGCTCAATGTCCATTTTTACAACTATTTCGAATTCAACTTCTTCTCCATTTTCATCAATTAATACTATTGTTTCCATATTGTTTTCCATCTTCTATTCTCCTACTTTCTAATATATACTATCTAGATAACCTTGCAGAATATAAGTTGCTGCTATTTTATCTACTATTTGCTTTCTTTTTTTTCTAGACATATCCGCTTCTAGCATTGCTTTATGAGCTGCTACAGTTGTTAATCTTTCATCCCAAAAAATTATATCTTTATCAATGTGTTTTTTTAACTCTTCGCAAAACATTTTTACTTTTTCGCCCTGTTCTCCAACAGTTCCATTCATGTTTTTTGGAAGTCCTGATACTATTTTTTCAACTTTATATTCATCACATATTTTTAACAATTCATTTATGTCTTCTTCTAATTTTTTTCTTCTTATTGTTGTTATTCCTTGTGCTGTAAAACCTAGTGGATCACTTATAGCAACGCCAATAGTTCTATCACCTACATCTAATCCTAGTATTCTCATTGAAATTTCTCCTAATACTATTAAAATAATTTAATTTTAAAAAGTATATATATCTAATATATATTATATCTTTTTAATAAAGCAATAAAAACAATTACTATTTATTATAATATTTATATTTATCTTAACTTTTAATAAAATATGTAACCGTAATTAAATAATATTGTTGTTTATGTAAATTTAAGTTACTTTTTCTTAAATTTAAAATAAAAATGCCTTAAAGGCATTTTTATTTTATATCTAGATAAGCTTTTAAAACTTCTTCTAATATGTCATCTCTTTCTAGTTTACTAACTAATGCTCTTGCTCCATTATAATTTGTAATATATGTTGGATCTCCTGAAATTAAATATCCTACTAATTGATTTACAGGATTATATCCTTTTTCTATTAAGGCATCATACACGTCAGTTAGTATCATTTTTGTCATATCTTTTTTGCTTTTTATTCCATCAAACTGAACAGTATTTTGATTATCCATTATAATCGCCCTCTTTCTTATAACCTATTTTTAATAAGTCTTGTATATTATAAAAAGTTATTATTAAACTTTTTGAATACTACTTCATTTTAACAATTTACTATTTTATAATTACTTCTATTATAAATCATATATAGTAAAAAGTATACTATTTAACTAAAGTTTCTATTACTTCTCTTCCTTTGTTCATTGCTTCTTCTAATTTTTCAGGTAGCTTTCCACCAGCTTGAGCCATGTCCGGTCTTCCACCGCCGCCACCACCAGCTATTAGTGCAACCTCTTTTATTATTTTTCCACAATGAATACCTTTATTTGTAACATCTTTAGTAGCCATAGCAACTAATTGTACCTTTTCACCATTTGCACTTCCAAGTACTACTACTCCACTTTGCAATTTATCTCTTAACTTATCACATAAATTTCTTAGAGAATTAGCATCTACATCTTTAACTGAAGTTACTATTGTTTTTATTCCATTTACTTCTTTTACTAAAGATAATAATTCATCTTCTAATCCACTTGTTAATTTATTTTTAAATTCTTGTATTTCTTTGTCTTTATCTTTTAGTTCTTGTAGTAATCCTTGAACTTTACTTAATAAATCTTTTTCAGTACATTTTAATGCACTAGAAACTTCTTTTAATAATTCATTTTTATTTTCAATATACTCTACAGATTTTTCTCCTGTTGTAGCTTCTATTCTTCTTGTTCCTGCGGCAACTCCACTTTCACTTAAAATCTTAAATAATCCAATTTCTCCTGAATTTTTAATATGAGTTCCACCACAAAGTTCTTTACTAAAGCTTCCAACTGATACAACTCTTACATCATCAGCATATTTATCATCAAATAATGCAACAGCTCCACTATTTTTTGCTTCTTCTAAAGTCATAACATCAGTACAAACATTATATACTTTCATTATTTCTTCATTTAAAATATTTTCAACTTTTTTAAGTTCTTCCTCTGTAACTGCTGAAAAATGTGTAAAGTCAAATCTTAATCTTTCGTCATCTACATATGAACCACTTTGATTTACATGATCTCCTAAAACTTCTCTTAATGCTTCATGTAACATATGAGTTGCTGTATGGTTTTTACATATTCTATTTCTTCTTGTTTCATCTACTGAAAGTTTAACTTCATCATCTATGCTAACTGAACCTTCAACAACATTTACAAAGTGTAATGTCTTTCCACCAGCATTCTTTTTACAATCATAAACTTCTGCTTTGAATTTTTCGTTACATATTATTCCTTTATCTCCTACTTGACCACCCATTTCAGCATAGAATGGAGTTTTAAGTGTAACTATTATTCCTTTATCACCTTTTTCAAGTTTAGATACAAATTCCTCATCTTTTATTAAAATCATAGCTTTTGAGTCTTCTATTAAACTAGTATACCCAGTAAATTCAATTTCTATATCTTTATCTATTTTATTTATTACACCATCATCATTTCCCATATAGTTAGAGTAGCCTCTAGCATTTCTTGCTCTCTCTCTTTGGTTCTTCATTTCTGTGTTAAATCCATCTATATCAAGGTTAAGATTTTTTTCTTCTAAGATTTCTTTTGTAAGTTCCATTGGGAAACCATATGTGTCATAAAGTTTAAATACTTTTTCACCCTTTAAAGTAGTTTCCTTATTTTCCTCTAATTCATCTATATATGATTTTAATATTTCCATTCCTGAGTCAATTGTCTCACTAAATCTTTCTTCCTCTAACTTAATAACCTTTTTAATATAATCGGCTTTTTCTACTAATTCTTTATATTCACTCTTACAACTGTCTATTACTACATCACATAATTCACTTAGGAATATTCCTTCTATTCCTAGTAATCTTCCATGTCTTGCAGCTCTTCTTAGTAATCTTCTTAATACATAACCTCTTCCTTCATTTGAAGGCAATACTCCATCACCAATCATAAATGTCACACTTCTAACATGATCAGTTATAATTCTTATAGAAACATCAGTATTTGCATTTTCTTTATATTTTTTATTTGCTTTTTTACAAACTTCATTTATTATAGCCATCATTGTGTCAACTTCAAATATATTATCAACACCTTGCATTATTGTAGAAATTCTTTCAAGACCCATTCCAGTATCTATATTTGTATGTTCAATCTTGTTATAATTTCCTTCTTCATCTTTATCAAATTGAGTAAATACTAGATTCCAAAACTCAATTACTCTATCATTATCAGAAGCCTCTACAAATTCTTCTGCTGTTTTTATTTCACCTAATTCAGGATTTCTATCAAAATGAATTTCTGAACTTGGTCCACATGGTCCTACACCAATTTCCCAGAAGTTATCTGCACCTAATCTAAATATACGATTGGGATTTACATCTGTTTTTGAAGTCCAAATTTCATTAGCTTCGTCATCATTTAAATGAATAGTTACATATAATCTATCCTTTGGTATTTCTAATACTTCTGTTATATACTCCCATGCCCATGGAATTATTTCACCTTTAAAATAATCTCCAAAAGAAAAGTTTCCAAGCATTTCAAAAAATGTACCATGTCTTGATGTTTTACCTACATTTTCTATATCACCAGTTCTTATACATTTTTGGCAATCAACCACTCTTTTAGATGGTGGAGTTTGAAGCCCTGTAAAATAAGGTTTTAATGGTGCCATACCTGCGTTTATTAATAATAAACTTTTATCATTTTTAGGTACTAATGGGAAACTTGGTAATCTTAAATGATCTTTTCCTTCAAAAAATTTTAAGAATGACTCTCTTATTTCGTTTACTGTCATGTTCTTCATAATATTTCCTCCTACTTTATATTAATATAGATTTTTTTAATTAAAGTTATATAGGGTTCCAAGTTGAAACTTTAAATAATAGCTTTCTCAAATAATACTACTAATCTTACAGTTTATTCTATTATAATATTTGGAATCAATTAACAATTAACAATGATAGTTAATATTACTCACTTTGTTCTTAATATTTATGAATAGATATACATAAAAACTACGTTTTTATATTGTTTTCAACTAATTTGCTGTGCAAATTATCATAAAAATTGATTTAAATAAACTGAGACTTCAGTTTTATCCTTCATTGTTAATTGTTCATCGTTAATTGTTAATTTTGAATAACACTTCAAATTGCTCTTTCTCAAATGAAACATGAATAACTTAAAGTTTTAACTTGGATTCCTATATATAAATTGTTAATTATAATTCTAAAAATTTAACTCTAATCTTTATTTCTATATTTTATTTTTAAATAAAAAAATAAAACTTCCTTCCCAGAAAAGGGACGAAAGTTCCGCGTTACCACCCTAATTATATTAATACTAAATATTAATATCACTTAATTATATGTTAGCTCCAAGATAGCTTCAATATATCTCCCAAGAAGTTTTCACCAACCACTTCCTCTCTTAATGCCTCAATATATTTACTAATTCTTATCATCACTTAATATTAAATTTTATATTTTCATTATATTAAAAAAGATTTTTTTGTCAACTACTTTTCACAATATAAAATTATAGATTTAGCTTTTAAATTACACATTTATCAACTAGTAGTTATTTATTATTATTGTATTTTAATATAGATATCCTTCTAAATCTTCATATAGAACCTTTGCAGTAACCCATATAGGTATTATTATTATCATACCTAAAACTCCACCTATGTTTCCACCTATTAGTAATAGCATAAGTACTGTTAATGGATGTGCATTTATATTATCTCCTATAATTTTGGGTCCTATTACATCACCTTCTATTTGTTGTATTATAGTTAAAACAATTGCCACATATATTCCACTTTTTATTGACTTTATACTTGCAAGTATAACTATTGGTACTGCTCCTATAAAAGGTCCAAAATACGGTATTATATTAAACATAGCATTTATAAAAGATAATAATAATGGAAATTTAACTCTTAGTATCATCAATGAAATAAATGTTAAAATCCCTATTATTCCACATAATTCGAATTGTGTTATTATGTATCTTTCCAATACTTTATCAACATGTATAATTGCTTTTCTAAACTCTCTTTTACCACCATTAGGTATGAATTTTGCTATTCCATTTAATATTAATTCATCATCACAAAGGAAAAAGTATATCATAGTTGGAGAAATTAAAAAAATTAATATATTCTCACCTATAGATATTATTTTTTCGCCTAAGTTTCCTATGCCTTGGCTTACAATTTCCTGAAGTTTATAATATACATTATTTAAACCTTTAATTACATATTCATTATCACCAAAAGGAATATCTATGTTTTTTGCACTTCCTAAATACCCTTCCAAGTTACTCAATATTTCTGCTAAGTTTTTGCCCTCACTTAGTATACAAGGTATTAATATAGTTAAAATTAGTATTATAAATACTACTATACTTAATAATACTAATAATGCACTTACTTTTTTACTTACTCCTTTTCTAACTAAAAATTTATAATATGGTCTTAAACTATATGAAATTATAAAAGATATCACTATAACTCCAAATAAATCTAAAAATATAGGAATTTTCTTTATTAATATAATTGTAAATATAATTATTAAACCTATAATTATATACTTTATAATTTTTTTACTTACTTCTTTTTTCAAATATATCACCTTCTCCTATACTCAAAAATTTATTTGGTATGCACTCCAAGTTTATTTTTTCTTCAGTAGACATATAAAATAAGTTTTTTTCTCCTAATATTAAATTTTTAGCCAATAGAACTTGTCTTTTTAGAAATAAATTTAAAATATTTGTAGCTATAATAACTCCCTGTATATTCATTTCATCTTCATCAAAAATCAAATCCTTAACTACACCTAATATATTAGAATTCCTATCAATAACATACATTTTATTTATATCTTCAAATCTTAAGCATTTCTCTTTGCTTATCTTTTTTACAACCATATATTTATTAAAATATAAAACATCTTCTTTCATAATATTAAAATTTTTCCCAAATAGTTTGTATGGTGTTATGTCAAACCCAATAACTTTTTTTTCGTGAAAATTTATAAGTATATCTTTTATATATCCAAGTCTCTTTCCATTAATATCAACAACATCCATATATATATAATCTCTAATTTTGCTCAAATTCATCATCTCCATATACAAAAGCGATTTGATTTTGTATATATTATTTACCTATCCTAGTTTATTTAGTCTACAAAAAAGCTATGAATTTAATTAATAAATCTAAATTCATAGCTTTTTTGCAGTTCATATTTCTAAATTATATATTTTAAAGTGTTGTTTATTGAATTAGTCCTGTTATCATTATTGTACATACTGATATTGGTATTAATAAAATTACTATAGGTTTCCACCATCTTTTTATTTGAAATTTTCCTCCACCTACATTACATTCATCCATATATCCTTTGAACTTCCACTCTTTAGCTATATATAATGATATTAAAAGTGCTCCTAATGGCATTAATACACTTCCTGATATATAATCAGCTAAATCAAATAAATTTTTTCCTATTATTTCAACATTACTCCATGGTCCTTGAGATAATATACATGGTATTGATAATACAAATATAACTGCCAAAACTCTCCATACAGTCTTCTTTCTATCTATTTTAAAAACTTCTGATACTGTGCAAGTTATTGCTTCTAAAAATCCTATTCCTGAAGTTATCCCTGCAATTATAACTAAAAAGAAAAATGCACCACCAAATATTCTTCCTCCTGCCATCTTAGAAAATAAATTTGGCATAGTTATAAAGGTTAACCCTGGCCCCTCTGTTGGTGACATTCCAAAAGAAAATATAGCCGGAAATATAACAAGTCCAGCAACTACTGCAATAATAGTATTTACTACCACTATTATTGTTGCATCTCCTGGTAAGTTACTATTGTTCTTATCTAAATAACTGCCATAAACAAAGGATCCTGCAAATCCTATACCTATTGCAAAGAAAGATTGTCCAAGTGCAGCTAGAATTACTTTACCATTTATCTTTGAAAAATTTGGTTTTAGATACCATTTAACACCTTCCATTGCTCCAGGTAACATAAGTGATCTAATTGCTAATATAATTAAAAGCACTAATAATGCTGGCATTAAATATTTACAGCAATTTTCTATTCCATTTTTCAAACCTTTATTTACTATTACCCCTAAAATAACTATCATAATTAATGTGTATACAACTACTTGCCCTGGATTCGATGTAAATGCTGTGTATATACTTGAAATTTCAGTTGCAGTTGTTCCTGTAAATTGTCCAGTTATCATTTTAACAAAATATGCAAGCATCCAACCTATAAGCATTACATAGTATGACATTATTATAGTTGCGGCTGCAACTCCTAACCAACCTATAGCTACCCAGATGCTCCCTTTCTTTGTAAGTTTTCTCATTCCATCTATAGGGTTAAGTTGAGTCTTTCTTCCAAGTCCCATTTCAGCGATAAATAATGGAATTCCAATTACTGCTGATATTATTATATATACTAATAAAAATGCTCCACCCCCATTTACACCTACCATATAAGGAAATCTCCAAACTGCTCCAAGTCCTATCGCAAAACCAGCTGTCGCCATTATAAATCCAAATCGACTTCCCCAATTCTCTCTTTTTTGTTCCATTCATAGCCCCTCCTTCTATTAACTTTAAATTTATAGGCGTATACTTTATTATTTACAATAACTTATTTTCAAGTTTAAACTTATTAACAAAGAATACCCCAGTAATGTTGCTAGTTTTAAAGTGTTTTAATTTGTATTCTCAACCTTAGCCTTTGATTGTAGAAATAATTTCACTCTTAGCCATTAACTATAAATCTATTTATCTATATAATAAGCAACTGATATGCCAACATGAAAAAAAGCTTTATCATATAAATATATTCACACCTTATTAATATTTAAATTCATATTTTACATAAATAAATATAAATGTAAATGTTTAAATTTTGTTTTACATATTTTATTTAATAATTATTTAATAAAGCATTCTAAAATAGAAAAAGAGGCAATAATTGCCTCTTTTTTTGTATAGTGTGAAAAAAATTTCCTATACACTATGAAATTTTTTTCCTATCCTATATTATATTCGTTTATTTTATTACTAAGTTGTCTTCTACTTATCTCTAATCTTCTTGCAGCTTCAGATACATTATTTTTGCATTTTCCTAGAACTTTTTCTATATATTCAGCTTCAAATTCTCTTCGTATTTCTCTTAATGGTCTTACTTCATCATAATCATCTTCTATAAGAATACTACTTTCATTTGGTAAATATTTTGATGTTATGATTCCATTTTGTGTTAGTACAACTAATCTTCTTATTATATTTTTCATTTCTCTTAAATTTCCTGGGTAATTATAATTCATTAAAAAACTCATAACTTTTTCATCAATTTTCTTTATATTCTTATTAAATTCTTTTTCACATTGATTCAAAAAGAATTTAATTAGCATTTCTATATCTTCTTTTCTTTCTCTTAATGGTGGTATTTCTAATACTATAGTACTAATTCTATAAAAGAAATCTTCTCTAAAGTTTCCTTTTCGTATTTCATTGTTTAAATTTTTATTAGTAGCACATATAAGCCTAAAATCAACATTTATTTCTTCATTACTTCCTATTCTTTCAACAGTTCTTTTTTCTAAAACCCTTAATAATTTCACTTGAACATCTAATGATATATCTCCTATTTCATCTAAAAACAAAGTTCCATTGTTAGCACTTTCAAATCTTCCAATTCTTTTATCCAATGCTCCTGTAAAAGCCCCTTTTTCATGCCCAAAAAGTTCTGACTCTAAAAGTGAATCTGAAAATGCACAACAATTTACAGGAATAAAATCTCTTTCTTTCCTATCACTACAATTATGAATATAATTTGCTATAACATCCTTTCCAACACCAGACTCACCTAAAATTAATATATTAACATTACTTTTCGCCGCATTTTTTGCAAGCTCTAATAACTCCAAAAATTTTTTATTATTGGTTTTAAGAATAAATTCACCATCAGTGTCATCTTTAAATTTTTCTTCTACTTTTTTTATTTCATTTATAAGTTCTTCTGGTGGATCACCTTTTATAAAATATGAAAAAGCACCTTTTTTCATTGCTTCAACTGCATTTTGTATACTCCCATATCCAGTTACTAATATTACTTCTATATCATTATCACTTTCTTTTACTTTAGATAACAATTTTATCCCATTCATTTTGTCCATAATCAAATCAGATAATATTAAATTAAATTTTTCATTTTTTATCTTTTTAATTGCTTCTTCACCACTACAAGCCACATCTACACTATAACCATGTTTTTCTATGATTTTTTTTAAAATCATTCTATATTCTTTTTCATCATCAACAATTAAAATTTTCAAAAAACATATTCCCCCAATCATAACTAACATATAGTAAATTTCTTAGTTCATTTTAATATTTTAACTTAATAGTAAGTTCTATTGCACAAATGTAAATCAACTCTACTTTTATTAATTTTTGAATTCTAATTTAAAAGTAGTTCCAACACATTTTTTACTGTTTATTTTTATATTTCCATTGTTTCTTTTTATTTCATTATAAGTTATATAAAGTCCCAGGCCTGTTCCCTTCCCAATTGGCTTTGTTGTATAAAAAGGATTAAATATTTTTATCATATCATCTTCATCTATTCCACATCCATTATCAGATATATCTATTGACAAAGTTTTATCTTTTTTAATAACACTTATTCTAATCTCACCCTCATATATATTTTTTTTATTTTCATTTATAGCATCAATTGAATTAGATATTAAGTTGATAAATATATGTCTTAATACCTCTTCATTTATATAAAATGTTATATTATCATCACAATCAATTGATACTTTTATATTGTTATTTCTTAAAGTTTTATCTTCTAACAACATTATATCTTCTAAAAAACCCTTAATTTTTAAATTGTTTTTAGCATTTGTAGATATTCGTGCAAAATTAAGTAAATTAGATATTATTTTGCTAGCTCTTTCTATATTATTTTCTATAGCACCTATAAATTCTAAACTCTCCTCATCTTCAATACTGCTTTTTAGAAGATAACAATAATTTCTTATTATTCCCAATGGATTTCTTATTTCATGTGCTACTCCAGATGCTAATTGTCCTATTGCGATCATTTTATTATCCTGAATAATTTCTCTTTCAGCTACTTTCTCCTTTGTTATATCCTTAATTACAATTACTATACTTTCTAAAATATTATCACTATCATCAAAAGGAAATGTATTTATTTTTAATATTTTTTCTTTCAAAAAGTATTCTTTAGAATTTTCAGCCTTTTCTTTGAATGTATTATTTATTATATCTTTAAATATCCATTGATTTACGTTTAAATCCACATTATTATTTTCTATAAATTTATTAAAAGCTCTATTTGCATGTAATATATCATTATTTTTATCTAGTACAATAACTACATCAGTTATACTATCTAATGTATTTCTTAAAGAATTTCTACTATCTGATAATTCCTTAGTTTTTATCTTTATTTGCTTTTTTAATGTATAATTTAAAGTAAAAAAAATATATATCATAATAAATAAAGCATAAATAAATATAAACACAAATCTAACCATGTTATCATTTTTATTTTCATCTAACAAAGCCAAATCTTCACTATACCATTTTGTTTTTACACTTTTAAACATATCATTTTTTCTTAATGAAAATATACCCTTATTTATAATATTCAGTAACTCTCTCTTTTGTTTTGGTATTGAAATTACTACAGGCTTTTTATACACACATTCTTTAAGAAATTCATATTTTTTATTCATGCCTTTATTTTCCATATAATATTTCAATACTGGTTCGTCCCCAATAGCCACATCTGCTCTTCCTTCTTCTAGTGCATTTATAGTATCTTCTAAGTCTTTAGTAAAAACAAATTCTACTTCATTTAAATTTTCTTTTAAGAATTCTACAGCATAATTACTTTTGGGAACTGCTACTTTATATCCTTTTAAATCCTTATAACTTTTTATCTTCCTTAACCTTTTAGGCTTTACAATATTTCCTCTTATAATATAAATAGGATCTGAAAACACAAAGTATTCTTCTCTTTCTTTTGATGGAATTAATCCAAAGCATTTTATTTCATCAACACTACTTTTATTTATATAATTTTGCCACCCATCGTTAACTTCAAATATAATATCTTTACCTATTTCTATAGATAATGCATTCATAAAATCTACTAAAACTCCTTTATACTGTCCTTCTTGACTTTTAAATGCTAATGGATATGAATTTTGATCTGATATATATATTATATTTTTATTTTCATTTAACCAATTTTTTTCTTCATAAGTTATCTTTCTCGATTTCTCTATATACTCAATAAAATTTATATCATAAGCATATTTAGAATATATATTTAATAGAATTATACCTATTAAAATTGAGTAAATGAATCCGACCAATACTATAACCCTATTTTTCAACTAACCACCTCAAAATATATTTTTATATTTAAAAAGAATTCATGATTTAACATGAATTCTTAATTGTCATTCTCCCATTTGTCTTTCCATTTTTCAAAACCATTTTTTTCTCTATAATTATTTATAGCTTTATGTATCGTTTGTTCTGCAAGTACTGAGCAATGAATTTTTTCAGCTGGTAGTCCATCCAATGCTTCAATTACTGATTTATTAGTTAAACTCCATGCTTCCTCTAATGTTTTTCCTTTAATTAGTTCTGTAGCTATACTAGAGGACGCTATTGCTGAGCCACATCCAAAAGTCATAAATTTCACTTTATCTATAACGTTTTCTTTTACTTTTATGTAAATTTTCATAATATCACCACAATTAGCATCTCCTGCTTCACCTATGGCATCTGCATCTGGCATTGTTCCTACATTTCTTGGAGCATAAAAATGTTCTAATACTTTATCGCTATATTCCATTAAAATCATCCCCTAAAAATAAATTGTAAAACTATTTTCAATCTTCTTTTATTATAACATATAGTTTTTAAAATTTGAAAGTTAAGTTATTTATAGTTCATTCTTTGAAAACTTTACTTTTATATATTGCTTTTAAATATTTGTATCCAAATCAAAAACCGCCAAGGTTAAAACCTCAGCTACAATATTGAAAAATTAACAATGAACAATGAAGGATAAAACTGAAGTATCAGTTTTTTATATTTCTATTTTTAGATATTAAAAGCGAAGCTAGTAATATTCACCATAACTTTTCACTCTTAGTTCTTAATTACTTTCAACCATGATATCAGAATAAACTGTAAGGTTAATAGTATCCTTTGATAAAAATATTACTTTGAATTCTAGCTTGAAAGCCATATAGGATTTCAAGCTAGAATTTAAAATAATTTAATTTATAGTAAATGCTCCTGTAGCTTTTTTTAGTTTTACTTCTACTACAATTTTATTGGTTCCTTTTTCAATAGGTATTTTTTTATATCCTTTACTGTTTATAGTTTCAAGTCTATTTCCATTATCATCACTTATATTTACTGTACCATTTCCTTCTTTTAAATTTAAGTTGCAATCTATATATTCTGTATTAGAATCAATTTCTATAGTTTTCTTTTTCTTTTTACTACAATTTTCAAATGAAATATAATACTTAAATCCATATCCATCTTTTTCTACTATTTTATTTTCAATTTTAGCTTCACTATTAAATAAACTCTCGCCATTTATAGTACTTTTCATTGATTTCATTTGAATTATAAATATACTAGCAAAAAATAAACTAACAATTATTATTATTGTTAAAATAGCAATTAGTATTTTATTGTTCTTTTTAAATGTTATAGCTTCAAAATTTTTATAATCAATCATAGTTCCACAATATTTACAGTACATACTATCTTCTTCAAGTAATTTACTGCATTTTTCACATCTATACCTGTTTTCTTTTCCTCTTACAATTAAATAAACTAAAAGTCCTAAAAAATTAGGAACAACTATTGTTACTAAACACCATAAAAGTCCATTCATATCTCTACTACGTGCATCTTTATATACCCAAACTCCCATAAGTATATTAATGACAAACATAGTTACTATAGGAATATATGGTATACACATCAAAAAATTAAAATCCATATTATTTAACCCCCTCTTTTTTATAAAATGCAAATATAATTAAAGGCAAAGTCGTCATACAAATAATTCCATTTAAATTTCCAAGCCATTTAATCATACCTATTAAATCTAAATTTAAACCTATTGATGAATTAGTTATAAATACCAACAATCTAATTGTTCCAATAATAACACTTGCAATTGTTGCTAAAATTATCACTATATTATTTTCCTTTTTATAATTAGTCTCTTTTATATTTTTCAAAACAATTTCCTTAGTTTTTTTTACTAATTCTTCTGGTGCTTCATACATACTTCATTTCCCCCTCTAACATTTCTTTTAATAACTTTTTAGCCATATTAAGTCTATACTTCACAGTTCCTAATGGTATTTTTAGAATTTCTGAAATTTGCTCATAAGAAAAATCTTTATAATAAAATAGGATTATAGGTATCCTATAAATTTCCTTTAAATTAGCTATTTCATTTTGAATTATAGTTTCATCAAATTTTCTAATGACATCGTTGATTGTTTCATCTTCATCAAAACATATATTATTTATAACACTCTCTTTTTCATTATTTGAAAAATAATCTTTTATAATATTTAACCATCTTTTTTCCTTACCATAATTGTTTTTATAAGAGTTTATACAAATAGTATAAATATAATTTCTAATGTTTCTCTCATTATTTACTTTGTCTAAACTTTTGGCTACCTTAAGCCATGTTTCTTGAAACAAATCTTCCGACTTATAAACATCATTAGTAAGCCTCATACATAAGTCATATACCATATCTTTGTAGTCATCAATAAGGCTCTCCATAAACTCCCTTTTGTTCAAAATTTCATCCCCCCTTTCCCTCAATTAATTCCCTCTTCATATATACTATACATTTTACACATCTATTTGTTTGAACTTTTCACCATTATTTTCTATAAATTTATTTTTGCACATATTGACAAACATATTACTATCTATACTTATATCACGATTTTTTTAAGTTTAAATTTATATATAAAATAAAAACCTTAAAATAAGTTTTTTCTTATCTTAAGGTTTTTTATTTTATAGTATTTCTTCTATTATTCCACCACCAACTACATAGTTTCCTTTATAAAACACTACTGATTGGCCTTTAGTAATAGCTCTTTGATTTTCTTCAAATACTAATTTTATTTTATTTTCTCCAACTTGAGTTAATTTTGCCTTTGCTGGTCTCGCTGAATATCTGACTTTAGCTGTAACTTCTATTTCATCTTCAACTTTATCAAAAGGTATCAAATTAACATCCTTAGCAATTAAAGTATTTTTAAATATATCTTCTTCATTACCAAGCACTACTTGATTTTTATCTGGAATTATGTCTGTTACAAACATTGGTTTTCCAAGGGCTATACCAAGACCTTTTCTTTGTCCAATTGTGTAATACACAATACCTTTATGTTTGCCTAAAACATTTCCATCTTTATCAACAAAATTTCCTGGTTTTACTTTTCTACCACTTTTCTTTTCAAGAAATTTACCATGATTATTATCTGGTATAAAACATATTTCTTGTGAATCTTTCTTTCTAAATACTTCTAATCCAATTTTCTCTGCAATTTCTCTTATCTCTGGCTTAGAATATTTTCCACAAGGCATTAATACATGTTTTAACTGTTCTTGAGTTAAATTGTATAATGCATATGTTTGATCTTTCTTATCATCTTCTGATTTTCTAAGTAAATACCTTCCATCTATCTCTTCTACTGTAGCATAATGTCCTGTAGCAACATAATCTGCTCCAATAGCTATAGCTTTTCTTAAAAGCTCTTCAAATTTTATATGTTTATTACACATAATACATGGATTAGGTGTTCTACCATTAAAATACTCATCAATAAAATTATCTATTACATAGTTTTGAAATGGAGCTTTAAAATTCATAACATAAAATGGTATATCTAATTTATCTGCTACTCTTCTTGCATCTAATACTGCTGAAAGCGAACAACATCCACCTTCATTTTCTGCATACTCTGGATCATCTGGAGATAGTTTCATCATAATTCCTATAACATCATATCCCTGTTCTTTTAAAAGATATGCTGCAACAGAACTATCTACTCCTCCGCTCATTCCAATAACAACTTTTTTCTTCATTATTTTATCACCTATTCTCCGTGAACAACATCATGTAATGCATCATGATCAGTTTCTTTAAAATCCCATGGTTCTAAACCTTGTTTTTCTCTATAATCATTTATAGCTTTATGAATTGCTTCTTCTGCTAATACTGAGCAATGCATTTTTATTGGTGGAAGTCCATCTAATGCTTCTGCAACAGCTTTATTTGTTAATGTCCAAGCTTCTTCTACAGATTTTCCTTTTATAAGTTCTGTAGCCATACTTGAAGATGCTATAGCTGATCCACATCCAAAAGTTTTGAACTTAGCATCTGTAACTACATCATTTTCTACTTTTAGGTAAACTCTCATTATGTCGCCACATTTTGCGTTTCCTACTTCGCCTATTCCACTTGCATTTTCTATTTCTCCAACGTTTCTTGGGTTTGTAAAATGGTCCATTACTTTTTCACTGTATATCATTATTTTCCATCTCCTTTTATAAATTCATCATATAATGGTGACATATCTCTTAATCTTTGTATTATTGTTGGTACTTTTTCAAGAACATAATCTATATCTTCTTCTGTAGTTCCGTCTCCAATTGTTAATCTTAGTGATCCATGAGCTATTTCATGTGGAAGTCCTATTGCTAATAAGACATGTGATGGATCTAGTGAACCTGATGTACAAGCACTACCACTTGATGCACATATTCCCATAGCATCTAACATTAGAAGTATTGATTCTCCTTCAATAAATTTAAAACAAACATTTACGTTTCCAGGAAGTCTCTTATCTCCTGTAGGTCCATTTAATCTTGTATGTGGTATTTCTAGTAATCCTTTTATTAATTTTTCTCTTAATGGTAATATTCTACTTTGATGCTTTTCTATATCCTCTGTAGCAAGTTCTATAGCTTTTCCCATTCCAACTATTCCAGCTACATTTTCTGTACCTGCACGTCTTGCTTTTTCTTGTCCTCCACCATGAACTAAATTATGAATTCTTATTCCTTTTCTTATATATAATGCACCTACACCTTTAGGTCCATAAAATTTATGTGATGCTAAAGATAATAAATCAATGTTCATATCTTTTACGTCTACTTTTACATTGCCTACTGCTTGAACTGCATCTGTATGGAAAAATACATTTTTCTCTTTACAAATTGCACCAATTTCTTTTATTGGCTGAATTGAACCAATCTCATTATTTCCAAACATTATTGTAACTAATATTGTCTTATCTGTTATTGCATTTTTTAAGTCTTCTAAGTTTATTATGCCTTCTTCATTAACGTCTAAATATGTAATTTCAAAGCCATGATATTTTTCTAAGTACTCACAAGTATGTAATACTGCATGGTGTTCTATTTTTGTTGTTATAATATGATTACCTTTATTCTTATGAGCAAATGCTATTCCTTTTATTGCCCAGTTATCAGCTTCTGATCCACCGCCTGTAAAATAAATTTCACTTCTATCTGAATTAAGGGCTTTAGCTACTCTGTCACGAGACATATCTATAGCTTTTTTAGTTTCTCTTGAAATTGAGTAAATTGAAGAAGGATTTCCAAAATATTGATTAAAATATGGAATCATCTCTTCTAGAACCTCTGGTTTTGTGTATGTTGTTGCCGCATAGTCCATATAAACAGTTTTTTTATTCATTTTGAATTGTCACTCCTTTGATTTTTGAAATACTTTTGTAATCTTCTACTATATCCTTAAGAGTTATAGACGTTGTAACACTATCTATACTATCTTTAATTTTTTTCCAAACCATTCTTGTTGCACAACAATCAATATTATTACAACAATCACTGTCTAAACAAGTTGATATTTCTATTGGTCCTTCTAAAACTTCTAATATATCATATATTGTAATTTCTTCTGGAGCCTTTCCTAAAACATATCCCCCAGTTGCACCCCTTATACTTTTTATAAGCTTAGCTTTTCTTAAACTAGAAAATAATTGTTCTAGATAATATTCAGATATTTTTTGTCTTTCTGATATATTTTTTATAGATATTGGATTTCCTCCATAATTGATAGCTAAGTCTACCATGGCTTTTACACCATATCTTCCTTTTGTAGATAACTTCATTTTTATCACTCCTTAATGTTGAGTGTTTTACTATACTTTGATAATAGCAAATCAGAGTATTCTTGTCAACTATAAATTTTCTTTTATTTATTAAGACGTTAAATGGCTATTTGAAGCTATTTGCATTATAAACCTTGAAAATAAAACATATATTTTTTTATGCTTAAAATTTTATATTTTATTGTTTTTTACTACTAAATAATTTAACCAATATTTTTGATTTATAAATCTACATATTTTTTTATATTATGTAATATACCTTTATATTTTGCCAATAAATCACCTATATTGTGGTTTTTTTTCAAATTATATTGTACCATTTATATTTTTTTTTAATATTATATTTATATAGGGAGATAACCCTATATATTGAGGAAACCTATATACTTTAAAGAACTTATTATGAATTTTTAAGTTCCTATTTCATATAGTAAGCCATGAAATAACTTGAAAATTTTTTAAAATAAATAATAAATTCGAAATCAAATATATACAGTAAAAAAGATAATTTTAAGTTTTATCTTGTTTCCCTATAATCCTATCTTATTTTAGTTAGGGGGTATAAAATGAATAATAACTATAATCCTTATAGAGATTTAGTAGTTGGAGTTAATGCTAAAGTACCTCTAATAACTGGATATTTAAAGAACTATATAAATTTTGATAATGCAGCAACTACACCACCGCTTCATAAAGTTCTTAATGATATAAATAACTTTTCATCATATTATTCTTCAATTCACCGTGGTGATGGATATAAATCTCAATTATCCACAAAGATATATGATGATAGCAGAGATACTATAAAAAGTTTTTTAAACTGTGATGATGATAGAATGGATGTAATTTTTGTAAAAAATTGTACAGAAGCAATTAACAAATTAGCTAATATTTTAAAAGATTATGAACCTGAAAAAGATGTTATACTATCTACCTTCATGGAACATCATTCTAATGATTTGCCTTGGCGAAAATTGTATTCTGTATATTATGTTAATGTAGATGATAATGGCAATTTAGATATAAATGATTTGGAATCTAAACTTATTAAATATAATAATAGAGTTAAGCTTGTTACAGTTACTGGCGCTTCAAATGTTACTGGGCATAAAACACCTATAAATTCAATTGCTAAATTGGTTCACAATTATAATTCTAAAATATTAGTTGATGGAGCTCAACTAATTCCACATTCACCAGTAAATTTGATGCCTTATGATAGTTTAGAGCATATAGATTTTGCAGCATTTTCTGGTCATAAATTTTATGCACCATTTGGAAGTGGTGCATTAATAGGTCCTAAAGATATTTTATCTTGTTGTTCTCCTGATTACGTAGGTGGCGGTACTATTGATTTTGTTACACATGATTTTGTAATTTGGGCCGATTCACCCGATAAATACGAAGCAGGAACACCGAATGTTTTAGGTTCAATCGCTATTGTATCGGCTATTGAAACATTATCTGATTGTGGTATGAAAAATATCGAAAACTATGAAAGGTATTTAACTAAATATGCAACACTAAATATGCTTAAAATTCCAAATGTAATTCTTTATGGTGATTATTTAAATTTTAATAATAAAGTAAGTATAATACCTTTTAATATTAATGGTCTTCATCATAAACTTGTATCCAAAGTCCTCTCTTTAGAATTTGGTATAGGTGTCAGAAGTGGTTGTTTTTGTGCACAACCTTATATGCAAAAACTTTTAAATATTTCTCAAAGTGAAATTATGAAAAATTTAACATTACCAAAGGAAAAATATCCAGGAACCTTAAGAATTAGTTTTGGTATGTACAATACTATATCTGAAATAAATGAATTAATCTTTGCACTTAATAAAATAGCAACTAATAGAAAATACTATCTAGATAAATATTCCGAAATAGATTCCTCTATTTTATTTGATTAATAAATAACTTTACTATTAAATATAAATTTATATATGTAAAAAATTTTAAAGCTTTCTATAAATTAATAGAAAGCTTTTTTAATTTCACAATATATACTAAATTTTTTATTGCATAATGTTTTTTATTTGATTTCTGCCATTTTTTTTATAATGAAATTTTCGAAATATTAATTTATAATATTATTTAGTGAAAATTCAAGCTTATTTAGATATACTTTTGTAACTTTTATTAATAAATTTATAATATAATATTAATTACATACATTGTAAGTTTTATATATTTAAAACATTAATTTAAATTATTATTTTTATTGATGAATTACACTTAGCAATGAATGTGAAATTATTTTTTATTTAAAAATATATTAAATTTTAAAAATGAATAATTTATATTACAAATTTGGAATCATATAATTAAAATTAATTTTAAAAGAGGTATCAATAATGAATATAATGGCACATTTATCTTTGGCATCAAAATTTAGACCTATATTGGAAGAAAAATTAGATATAAAGATAAAACCTTTAAGTTTTTTATACGGCAATATTAGACCTGATATAAAGAAAACAAAAATAATGAAATATCATGTAAATCACTACTGCTTAGAGCATATAAATAGATTAACTAATAATATATATTCTGATATAGAAAATGATAATCTTACTTATAATAAATTTGTAATTGAACTTGGTTCTATATTTCATTTCATATGTGATTATTTCTGTTTACCTCATAACGAATATTATAAAGGAAGCAGGTCTCAACATCATATTTATGAACAAAACGAAGTTTTTTATATTAAAAAAAATGCAGATAAAATTTTAGAAAATTTACTAAATTTTCAGTATGATTTTACTTCTTCAGAAGATGTTTTAAGCGCTATTAAAAGTTTGCATGATGATTATGCAAGTGATACATCTTTAGATAATGATTTTGAAAAGGATGTTGTATATTCCTCTAAAGCTTGTCTTCTAGTTGGTGAATGTATTTTAAAAGCATACTCTAAGAAATGTAACAGTCGTCATATAATATTTAAAAATGCTTAAACTTATAAATATAAAAGATGAATGATAATTATCATTCATCTTTTATATTGTCATACTTTTTATAATACTTTGTAATATAATTAGATGTCATAGATTGTAATAAACATGAATATTTTATGTTAAATTCAATTATATCACCTATTTTATATTCCTTATCACTTTCTGTAATATCTAATATTAAATGGTCACTACTTGCACCTAATAACCTTATCTTCTCATCTTCAAGAATTAAGCCATCTATATTAATATCTTGTCTTCCAATTGCAACTATGGCTCTTTTCATAACACCTAGATCTTTAAACGTAGGCACTTCACCAAATGCATTTAATCCAATTTTCCCCTTTGGAACTGATGGTTTATTTTTTATTTCAACAATTTCAGCTTTTAACTTAAATGCTGTTTGAGATGTTCCATCTATAACATTTCCAAAAGCTGTTTCATTACCTAAAAGTATTCCTTCTCCTATTCTTAGTTGAGTTATACCCTTTGGTATTTCACCATTTATAACCATATATAAACTACTGGAGTTTCCACCTGACACTATTGGTATTTGAATATTAAATACATTTTCAACACGCTCTTTAAGTTTTATAAGCTTCCCTAAATTATCTTTATCTGGTATTACTCCACCATAACAAGTTAAATTTGTTCCAAGTCCTACTAATTCTATATTAGGCAGTTTCAACACTTCTTTTACTACATCTAAAAGATCAAGTTCCAAAATACCTTCTCTTAAATCTCCTAAATCAATCATAAGTATTATCTTATGAATTTTTTTAGCTTTCTTTGCTACTTTAGATAATTTTTTTATAACTTCCAATTCTGAGTTTAAACTTATATCTGAATACTTTATTACATTATTAACATCACTTTCCATTGGTATTCTTACTAAATATTTTGTACAATTAAAATTTTGTGCTGGCTTAAGATTTTGTATTCTAGAATCACCTACACTCTTTATACCAGAATCTATAATTGCTTTTATTATTGGCTTTTCAGCACAAAATCCTTTAGTTATAGCTACAACTTCTATATTTTTATCATCACAAAGTTTCTTTATAATACTACAATTATTTTTTATCTTTGCTAAATCTATTTCTATGCAAGGATATATTCTTTTCATATTTCCAAACTCCTATTTAAAAGTTTAATCGCTAAAGTTTTATCTTCTTTAGATAATACTCCAGCAAGAGCCATTATATATAAATTATCTAATAATACTTTTGCATCATCTTTAGGGTACATAGTTAAATCACTACCAATATACTTAATTTTTTCTAAAATTGTCTTTCCATTAGGTAATTTAGTGAGTGCACCACCTGTGCCTACTATATATTTTACCTTTGATAAATCTTTTCCATATGCCAAAAAATTTTTTCCACTTCCATAGGAGCGTTTAATTACACCTACATGTCTTTTAAAGGCAATATTAACGGCTTTGTCTCTTAATACTTCACTCCATTTTTTTTCTATCTCATTACTAGGTATAGGCTTTATATATTTTAATATTTCTTCTCTACTCATACCATTTAATTCTTCATTGCTCATTAATTCTAATATATTTAAACTATTTATATAAACGCCTAAGTCACCTTCTACTGTTCTCTTTGCTTTAGGTTCTGGAATAACTAACATATCTAATATTTCTGAGGATCCTTCTGTTACTGAATGTACATCTGTCGTCGCTCCCCCTACATCAATAACCACTACATCACCTATTTCTTCATATAAAAGTTTAGTAGCTTCCATAACTGCACCTGGAGTTGTCATAATTGTTCCATCTACCATTTCCTTTATTTTTTCCATGCCTGGTGCTTTAACAATATTATTTTCAAATGCTTTTTGTATTACTTTTCTCGCAGGCTCTACATTAATTTCATCAACCCTTGGATAAACATTTTCTATAATATATAATTCTTGTCCATTAAAAATTTCCTTTACTTCATCTATATTTGCAACATTCCCACAATAAACTATAGGTATTTTTAAACCTTCTTTGCTTATAACTTCTGAATTATATAAAGCTGTATCTCTTTCACCATAATCTGTTCCACCAGCAATCATAATTAAATTTGGATTTATCTCTTTTATTCTTTTTAAATCACCTTTTCTTAATTTTCCCGCTGTCACCATTTTTATTATTCCACCTGCACCTAATGCTGCTTCTCTTCCTGCTTTTACAGTCATATCTTCTACTAAGCCATGAACTGTTATTTTAAGTCCTCCAGCAGCACTACTAGTAGCTAACATTTTTTTATACGTTAGCTTACTTCCTATATTTTCTTCAATTTCTCTAATAGCATTTTTTAATCCTATTGTAACATCTCCATCTAGCACTGTTGTAAAAGCTTTTCCTTGCCCTACTATTTCTGCACCATTTTTAAAATCTAATGCCGTTACTAATGTAGTAGTACTTCCTATCTCTGCAACTAAATAATCTACATTCATCATTTTTCACCTCCCTATAAAAAATTTCAAATTTAAAGTTATTTTCTTCTCATTAATGTTTCTATTATGAATGATGCTACATTATTTCCATGAGTACCTCTTCCAAATCCAGCATCCATTCCATGTGCTTTAGCTATTTCATCAGTAACTTGTGTACCACCTGAAACTAATATAAACTTATCTCTTACGCCTTTTTCAACACATAAATCATGAATTTTTTGCATGTTCTTTGTATGAACATCATTATGAGTTATTATTGTACTAGCTACTATTGCATCTGCTTTCGTTTCTATTGCAGCATCAATTAATTTTTCTACTGGACAAGATGTTCCAAGATAAACACATTCTATTCCATATTTTTCCATACCGCCATGTTTTATATCTATTATTTCTCTTAAACCAACAGAATGTTCATCTTCACCTACTGTTGCTGCAACTATCTTAACTGGGTTTTCCTTAACATATTCTCTCATAATATCGTCACTTAAAAGTTCTTTTTTCTCTGGAACTTTTAGCTCATTCTTTTTAATCTTAAAGTTTACCCTTCCTTTTATTTCAACTAAAGTTCCCTCAGCATCTTGCATTATTTGCTTATGAATAACTTCAACATCACTTAAATTCATATTTTTGCCCATTTCTAATGCAGCTGCTTCAGCTATACGTTCTTCTTCTGGTATAAATAATGTTACAGATACATATCCATCATTTTTCCATTCTACTTCTGGAACTATAGTTCCATCATCTTTAACTCTCTCCATTCTTTTATATACATTATCTTCATCATCTAATTCATCTATATATTGAATTTTTTCATGTTTACAAAGTGTGCATCCATTTATAGCATCACAAGGGTTTTCATATTCTTTTGGAATATTATTGTATCCAAAATGTGCACATACTGGAGCAAAATAATCTTCATCTCTTTCCACTATTGTATCTACACCAATTCCTCCTTGAATTTTTCTTGCAATTCCATCTCCATTTCTTGCTGGATATTCTCCTGAATCTACAAAAAAGCCTTTTTCAACAGCCTCAAAATATCCACCATTCTCTAAAATTTCTTCTAAGAAAAGAACCGCTCTTTCTTTTAATTCTCTGGATTTATCTCTTAAATATCCATCCTTTTTAAGTTCAACCATTTCCATTAAGCCATCCATACCTATAAGTGCTTGTTTAGCAGTATTTACAGCATGAATATTATTATAATGCCAAGGCACATTTCTTCCCTCATCTGGTGTTATTGTACTTTGAATATCCACAGATGTAAGCTTTGATAATAATAAATTTAATGCATGAGTAACAGTTGCTTCTCTTGTACATGAATCCATATACTTAGTATTCATTTGAGCTCTCATTTTATAGTTTCTAAATAACTCTCTAAGTGCTACAGCATATGGTAAATCATATTTTAAGCATGGAGCTGGAGGTGCTGTTGGAGGAACTGTAGAAAGTGCTATATTTTCACTTTTTATACCTATCATTTCAGAAAATTTTGAATTTATAGCATGTTGCACCATTAATTCAGGCATTACATTATATCCTTTCATAGCTGTTGCATTTGCATTATGTGCTCCATCAATTTGCAATATTCCAGCCCATGCCATAAGTTTTTTAGCTACAGCTGCATCCACAAATGAACGCACCATATTTATATTTCTATATAAAACATTATATTGAGGATCTTGATGTGCCCCATTTACACCTTCTTCAGCAAACATTACTGCTATATCAGGACCTGCAACTCCAGATACATATGAGTGGAAATTTATTGGTCTTCCAACTTCTTCTTCTATAAAATCTAATGCTTTTCTTGTTGCTCTAACCTCTTTCCTTGTTATAGGAACTCCACCTATTCCTTCTGGTGTACCTTCAATCAATCCATCATAGTGACTTTGACCTGCTGTCCTTATAACCATAATATGGTCTGCACCATGCCAAGCTGCCATTCTCATTCTTCTTATATCATCTTCAAATCTACCTGATGCTATTTCTGATGTTATTACTGGTATCGGTTGTGGATCTATACTATTAAAACTTCTGGAGGATGGTAGACTTCTACTATTGTTTAATGGCATTGAAATTTCATCATATTTAAATTCACCTACTGGCATTTCATACTTTTCTCTCCAATGCCAACCTCTTCTTTTAGGTGTGTATTTATCTAAATCTTTTAATATTTCTTCTACATTTATTTTTTCATTTCTTTCTAACAATTTTTATCCCCCCTAAAAATTTCTATTACTTCATTCCATCCAGTTCCTTCACTTAAAATTTTTCCAGCCTCTAAATAATCTATATTATTTTTCTTTGCATATTTCACAACAACATTTCCCATACCTTTAGATAACAAATTTAATTTAGCTCCTTCATTGGTTATTTTAGAAGCCTCTAAACTTGAAAATCCCATTCTCAAAAGTACTGAACGTTCTATTGATGGAGATGTGTTTTTATAAGCTAAATCTATAAGCGGACTTACTATTTCCTCTGTTAACTCCCAAAATCTATTATATAATTCTTCATCACTTAAATTACTTAAATGTTTTCTTCTTACCTCAAAATCATCTTCTCTTTTCAATGCCATTTCCCCCTTTTTTATTAATAAATAATTCAATATAGCTGTATTAAATCACTTTATATCTATTATCTTTTAATGATATACAAATAAGAAAATAAAAATTTATTCTATATTTATTTCTTTTTTTGAAAGAATTTCTTTTACCTTTTCTTCAGACAATTTAGTTTCTATTGCTAAATATTCTAAATCCACTTTAGAAATATACTTGTCTTTTAGTAACTTAATATTATTTTTTATAAGTGATTCCCTATAATGATTCAAATCCTTATCCTTTACAGATAATCTAGATGGATGATCAGGAAGTATAATATTCTTTCCTGCCACTTCTTCACATGGATCTCCTATTAAAATATCAATGCCGTTATCTTTTGCAAATGTTAATTGTGGCAATATATGCTTGCCAGCTCCTGTATATTCTGTTTCTTGTACTACTATAATTTCATCATTCTCCATCTCTTGAGCTATTGCAAATGCTGCTGCTAAAGATGTGTTCCCTGCTGGACCTCTTTCAAGACCTTCTATCTTAGATAATAGTTCTGTCATATAAAATACTTCTCCTTGAGATACTGTTACATATCTATCTAAATATCTTAATGGTCTTGCAGCACTTCTTGGAACATCACTTCTATCAGGCCACACCATAAATGGTATTCCAAAACCAGTATGTCCTGTTGTAAAAGATTTTCTATTAAACGCATTATCACTTGCCATATGAAGACCTTCTAAATTTACAGAAGCACCTATCATTTGGGTTTCTTTTGCTCCAGCTTTTATAAGTCCTCTTGCTGTTCCTGTTACATTCCCACCACCAGCATGAGTTGCTATTACAGCAGATGGATAGCATCCAAACTTACTCTTACATTCATTTGCAATTTCATATCCTAAGGTTTCTATTCCCCTTACACCATAAGAAGAATATAATGAAGCATTATAGAAACCTGTTTTATCAAGAACATCTAAAAAAGTATAAAAAAGTTCTGGGCCTACAGTAAGTTGCAATACTTCTGCTCCTAAGCAATCACATTTTCTTCCTTTTTCAATAATTTCAGGTTGTCCTATCTTTTTTGAATCATAACATTCTTGAACTATTATACAATCAAGTCCTCTCATTGCTGCTTGTGATGCTACAGCTGCCCCATAATTTCCTGATGTAGCTGAAGCAACACCTTTGTAGCCTCTGAGTTTAGCATCATATACAGATATAGCTGCTCTTCTATCTTTAAAACTTCCTGATGGATTTGAACTTTCATCTTTTATAAATATTCTTGCTGCTTTACCAGTTTTAGATACCTTTCTAGCTAAATTAGTAATGTTTCTAAGTTCTAATAATGGTGTATTTCCAACACCTGTTTGTTTTTGAATTTCTATTACTTCTTCTAAAGAATATCCTATATCATTCATCATTTCCTCATAATCAAAAGCTAACTTACCTTTTTCATATTTAGAAAAATCTATTCCAACTGATTTAATCATTATTTCATTTTTTCTTTCCATTAAAGCTTCATATTTGTTCATTTTTATATCACCTCCAAATAATCTATTTATTAAATAAAATATCCTTTGCTTGTTTTCCTATATAATCTATTTCACTTACATGTGCACCAAAATTATGATCATAATTTGGTTCTATATTTTCTAGAATTCCTTTCATACGTCTTCCTATAATAGTTTCAATTTCAACTTCTTCCCCAATTTCAGAGTCATAAAGAGTATTACCTCTTGCCCACATCTTAAGTGGAGTATTTTTTGTGTCATCTGGTATACTTTGTGATCTATCTTTAACCTCTAATACAATAGATGATATTTCAACATATGTTCCCTTTTTAACCATTTTCAAATCCTCCCTAATAAATTTTATTTCAAATATCATAATTTCTTGTAATACTTAAGTTGGTCCATAAAATTATTTTCAATAGCATGTGGATTTTTCATATCTACCATTGTTTTTAAACCACTCTCACTAGCTACTACTTGTGGTATCATATTTAAAGCTAATAATGCACTTCCTTTTATACCTTGGATTCCAGATTTTATTGAAAAGTGTAAATCATTTTCGCAATATATATTTATATAATCACCTGTATCAATTGCCTCACTTTGTGGATATATTTGATTTACCATCTCTAAAACTACGATTTCTTTTCCGTTTTTATATGCTATAGCTACATGATTGCAACCTGCTACCATTCCTGGTTCAACTTCAATTCCATTTGCTGTTCTATAAGTATTGGATATTATTGGTTCTTTTGATTCAATGATCTCATCATAATCTATCCCTAATGTATCTACTATCATAGATATAGATTGTAGAAAACCTATATGCCCTACTATCTCTCCATCATCTATACCTTTTTCAAACTCTTCTAATGTTGTTCCAACTCCTTGAAACTTCATACTTTCTAATCCAAAATCAGATAAATCATTTATTCTTTCTGCTGTAATCTTCCTAATTTTATTACAAGTAGAAGACAGTGTTATTATTAATGAATCTAGAATAAATCCTGGATTGACACCAGTGCCTAATATAGTAACATTATTTTCTTTTGCAAGTTCATCTATTTTAATAGATAATTCAGGCTCTACACAATATGGATAAACCATTTCTTCAGCAATAGTTATACAATTTTTCTTACTTTTTAATATATCTTTAACTACTGTAAATATTGATTTTATCTGAGATTTTGTAGATAATATCACTACATCTGCTTCTACTTTATCTATTAAGTTTTCTTTTGGATCACTGATAATTATATTAGTTTTTTCTATACTTAAAATATCACCTAAATCTTTTCCTATTTTATTTTTATCTTCATCTACTATACCTAAAATTTTTACACCTTCTTTATTTAAAGCTAACTTTGCAAGTTCAACCCCTACTGTACCTAATCCCCAAAGAAATATTCCTATTGTATCCATACATATATTCCTCCAACTACAACTATGGGAAACAATTGTTTTCCTATAATTAATTTAATAGCAATTTTCATACCAATTTTTTTATATAAATACATAGTATTTATATGTATTTTTTTGAATAAATAGTAATTATTTTTTAATTTTTGCTTAACTTCTTTTGATATTGCCTATTTTCTTGCATATAGTGCAAAAATTTTTGCTATTTAGTTTGCTCTATTTAATTAATTTCCATATTAAAAATAAAAAAATAGATAAACTGCAAAATATTTTTCAGTTTATCTATTTCAATTAATATTTTTATTGTATATTATATTTTTTTAATTTATATTGAAGATTCTGTCTTGAAATTTTTAATTTACTTGCTGTTTTAGTTATATTTCCTAGATTTCTCTTCATTTCATTTGTTATAATCTTTTCTTCTATTCCATTTAAGTAATCATTCAAAGAAATATTTTTGTTTAAAGACTTTAAATCTGTTTCAGATTTTAAAAATATATTTCTATTTTCAAAAGCATCTCTACTTAACATTTCTCCATCATCTATCATATTCATAGCTGACTCTATAACATTTTTTAACTCTCTAATGTTTCCTGGCCAATCATAAGATAAAAAATCTTCTATAATACTAGAATCTATAAACTTAACATTCTTATTTAAAACTCTATTGTAATAATCTAAAAAATAATAAGCTAAAGTTTCTATATCATTTTTCCGCTCTCTAAGTGGAGGAACATTTATTTGAATAACACTAAGCCTATAATAAAAATCTTTTCTTAATTTTCCTTCTTCTATTAATTTTTTAGGTTCTTCATTTAATGTAGCAATTATTCTTACATCTACATCTATTATTTTATTGCTACCTAATGGTCTTATATATCCATCTTGAAGAACTCTTAAAAGTTTAGATTGAAGATATGGCTCCATGGAATTTACCTCATCTAATAAAATAGTACCTCTGTTTGCTTCCTCAAAAAGACCTTTTTTATTTTCAGCACCAGTAAAACTTCCCTTTACTGTTCCAAATAACATTCCTTCTAATAATGCACTAGGTATCGCTGCGCAATTTATAGGAATAAATGGCTTTTGACTTCTTACACCACCATAATGTATGCTTTGTGCAAACAATTCTTTTCCTGTTCCTGTTTCTCCATATATTAATACTGATGAATTAGATAGGCTTGCTCTAACAGCTTTATTAATTTCATTCTTTAATATTAAACTTTCACCTATTATATCATCAAAGAGATAATGTCCTTGACTTTTTTTATCATTTTTAACTAAATTACATAGTTTCTCATTTAATGATTTTATTTGTGTCATATCTCTAGCAACTTCTATAGCTGCTATTACTTTGTCATTAACAACAACAGGAATTGTTGTATTTAAAGATGTTATTTCTCTACCATCTTTTCTAAAATAATTTTGCAGTACATCTTTATATTCTTTTCTATCTTTTAATGCATTCATAAGTGTTGAGCTGTTTTCCATTTCTTTTAAATATTCATAAACCTTTTTTCCTATTACATCTTCCCTTTTTAATCCTTCTATTTTTTCCATTGCAGTGTTGTAATATATTGTCTTTCCTTTATTATCAACTATATGAATTCCTTCATTAAGATTATTTATTAAATACTCTAAAATGTACTCACTTTTCATTAACAATCACCATTTATTTATTATACAATGGATACTTTCTACATATAGTAGCTACTTTTTCACTTACACCTTTTAAGTCACCATCTCTATTTTCAACAATCTCATTAATTAAACTAGCAATTTGTCTCATTTCTTCTTCTTTAAATCCTCTACTAGTAACAGCAGCTGTACCAATTCTTATTCCACTAGTTATAAATGGACTCTTAGTTTCAAATGGAATTGTATTTTTATTTACTGTAATCTTTACAGTATCCAAAAGTTTTTCTAATTCTTTTCCTGTCATTTCCTTATTAGTTAAATCAACTAACATAACATGATTATCTGTACCACCAGATACTATTCTAAAACCATATTTAGTAAGTTCTTCTGCTAGTACCTTTGCATTTTTAACTACTTGATCTATATAAACTTTAAAACCATCCTCCATAGCTTCTTTAAAGCATACTGCTTTTCCAGCTATACAATGCATAAGTGGTCCACCTTGTATTCCTGGGAAGATAGTTTTATCTAATGCTTTTGCAAATTCTTCTTTGCAAAGAATTGCACCACCTCTTGGTCCCCTTAATGTTTTATGTGTAGTTGTTGTTACAAAGTCTGCATATGGCACTGGTGATGGATGTGCTCCAACTGCTACTAATCCAGCTATATGTGCCATATCAACCATTAAATAAGCACCAACTTCATCTGCTATTTCTCTAAATTTCTTAAAATCTATAATTCTTGAATAAGCACTAGCACCTGCAACTATTAACTTAGGCTTATGCTCTATTGCTTTATTTCTAACTTCTTCATAATCAATTGTTTCAGTTTCTTTATCAACTCCATAAGAAACAAAATGATATAATTTTCCTGAGAAATTAACTGGACTACCATGAGTTAAGTGTCCACCATGGCTTAAATCCATTCCTAAAACTGTATCACCTGGATTTAAAACTGTTAAATATACTGCCATGTTTGCTTGTGATCCAGAATGTGGTTGAACATTAGCATGTTCCGCATTAAATAACTTTTTCATTCTTTCTCTTGCTAAATCTTCAATTTTATCCACAACAAAGCATCCCCCATAATACCTTTTGCCTGGATATCCTTCTGCGTACTTATTTGTTAAAACAGAACCTAAAGCTCTCATTACACCTTCTGATACAAAATTCTCAGAAGCAATAAGTTCAATATGTTCTTCTTGTCGCATTGTCTCCTCATTAATAAGATTCATTATTTCATTATCATGAATTTCTAATTGATTTAAGCTCATATATATAACCCCCTAGTATAAAAGTTCTTTATACCTACGATTATAAATTTATATTTACTAATAATCAATGATAAAGTGAAGAATTTTTTTTATTTTCTATAAATTCTTTCCATTTATTTTGCTAATAAATTTTAAACTATAAATACATTTTACTTATACTTCAATTTATTAAGATATTTTTATAATAACCATTTGCCACAAATAAAATTTAAATTTATAAATTTAAATTTTATTTCATTTGTTACCATTAACAATTTTAATAAAATAAATTATAATTGAAAAATAGACAATTTTCTAATTATAATTTGTAGTATTTTGTGGAAAAATGTTTATAAGACTTATTTTTTTATTATTTTAAAAATTATTGTATACATTTTTTTAATTTTCTAATATTTTAAAGAGCTATTGTATTTACTTAAATTTAATATATAATATGTATCGTTAGTAATTTTCCATAAAAGAAAGGAGTAACTATGTATACCGATAATATAATTGATATTGCTGCTGATGCAGGAAAAATAATGCTCGAAAATGGTGCAGAAACCTACAGAGTTGAACAAACTCTTTCAATGATTTGTAAAGCATATGATGTTAAAAACGTTGAGAATTTTGTTACTCCATCATTTTTAGTACTTTCAATAACTAATGACAATAAGAAAACTATTACAACTGTGAGACGTGTAACTAATAGAACTGTTAATTTAAAAAAGGTTTCACTTGTAAATAATTTATCCCGAAGTCTATACTTAAATGATCTATCTATGGATGATATAAGAAAAGAATTGCATTACATAAACACATTACCACGTTATGGTGAAAACATTACATTATTTTCTTCAGCAATTAGTGCTGGCGCATTCACTTTACTATTTGGTGGTGCTTTAAGAGATTTTGTTATCGCATTTATAATTGGATTTATAATTACATTAGTTGCTAGACTTTTTGATAAACATGAAGTTAATAGTTTTTTCAGCAATGTATGCTGTGGTGCAATTGTTTCTATGATTGCAGTTTTAGTAAATCACATTAATCCTGAATTTAATAAAGATACAATAATCATAGGTTCTATAATGCTATTAGTACCTGGTCTTGTAATTACAAACGCTATACGAGATACACTTTCTGGAGACTTACTTTCTGGAATTTCTCGTTCAATAGAGGCTATTATTATCGCTGCAAGTATAGCAATTGGTACTGCACTTGGATTTAAAATAATGGTCTTCATATTAGGAGGTGTACTATGATTTTAGCTTTCTTATATGCATTTATAAGTTCTTTAGGATTTGGTATTGTTTTTAATATCAGAGGAAAAGATTTATTTTTTGCATCTCTCGGTGGTGCAGTTTCATGGATAGTTTATAAATTTAGTTTACAAATTGGATGCTCTGATGTACTTTCATTATTTTGGGGTACTTTAGCTGTTAGTATTCTTTCTGAAATATGGGCTCGTTTATTTAAAAATCCTGTTACAGTTTATTTAATTTGTGGATTGATACCACTAGTTCCTGGTGGAGGAATGTATTATACAACTTTCGAAGCTGTAAAAGGAAATTATAATCTTGCTCTTACTAAAGGAATACAAACTTTATTTAGTGCTGGATCAATAGCAATAGGTGTAATGTTTGTTTCTACATTAAGCAAAGTTATAACAAAATCTACAATGAAAAGAAAATTGGCTAAGCTAAATAAATAAAAAAACAAGATGAGATATTCATCTTGTTTTTCTTTATTCTTAATATTCAAATTCTCTAGCATTTTCACATATAGATATTTTTAAAGACTCTTCTGAAAGTTTTTTGTATGAGCATAAAAACTCGTTTAATTCATTGTCTTGAATATTTATCAACTTACTACTTCTAAGTATAACATTCTCTTTTTCTAATATTATATCTAAATCATTTAAATCATTTTTAATCTTATAAGTAATAACAGTAGCGTTTGTTATTCTGGATTTATATTTTTCTTGAAAACTTAAATTTTTTCTAACTTCTTCATAATTCTCATTTAAATTTCCTAGTCCCATTGATTCTAAATCCACACCAAAGGTTTTCATTTGTTCGCCTAAATTTTCTGGATCAAAGCCATATCTCTCCATTAATTTTTTTTGTATATTCATCAGTTTTTCGTCTGAAATATTGTTTTTTTCCATATACTCTTTTATACTTTTAGTGAATTCACCCATGTTCAGTTTACCTTCTGACATTGAATAATATAACCCATATATATATTCTTCAAATTTGTCTATATCTTTATCACTTGCTTTACTTTTTAACTTATTGAAATCAATAATATTCTCTCCCATAATATTAATCCTCCTAGCATGTCTTATTACAAAATGCTTTAAACTAATTTTTAACAAAATATTACTTTAAAGTAGTATATGAAAAAAGGGTCACTATAAAGCAACCCTTCAATTTTCCAATTAACCCCACCATGCCGTCTCCAAGATAATATTTGAACCCGTTCTCCAACGGGCGGAACCTTCCTTTGCTCTTCTGGTACCTGAGCCGTACTCAAGTCAACAACTCCAAGCAAAGAGTTAGGTTCCTATTGTATAAATGTTGGGTCAACATAACCTCTTCCACGTACACAGCAGGAAATTTAATTTAACTTATAAACATATTATATATCAAATTCTTTTCATTTTCAAATACTAATAAGTAAAATTTAATATTTTATAATACAATTTTAATATTTTCTCTATTTTTTTGTATATATGTTACATTTATTTAAAATTAAGTAACTTATTTTTTATATTTTTAAAAATTACTCTTCTTTATTATCTATTTTATCAATATTTAATGCTAATTCTTTTAGTTGTTTATCATCTACTACATTAGGTGCTTCACTCATAGGACAATAAGCATTTTGATTTTTAGGGAATGCAATAACATCTTTAATATTTTCTGTTTCTGCTAAGAACATAATCATTCTATCAAATCCATATGCAAGTCCGCCATGTGGTGGTGGTCCAAATTTAAATCCTTCTAATAGGAATCCAAATCTCTCCCAAGCACTTTCTTTAGTGAATCCTAAAAGCGTAAACATTTTTTCTTGAAGTTTAGTATCATGAATTCTTATACTTCCTCCACCAAGTTCTTCACCATTTAAAACTATGTCATATGCTTTTGCTCTAACTTTTAAAGGATCAGTATCTAAAAGTTCTAAGTCTTCATCCATTGGACATGTGAATGGGTGGTGAATTGCTACACATCTTTTTTCCTCTTCATCATATTCAACTAATGGGAATTCTGTAATCCATACAAAGTTAAATTCTTTATTATCTTTTAATAACTCTAACTCTTTAGCAAGCTCTAATCTTAATGCACCTAGTGCTTGTAATACAACACTATCTACATCTGCAACTATTAATACTAAGTCTCCAACATCTGCATCTGCTGCACTTAATATATTTTTCATTTCATCTTCACTAAAGAATTTAGCTATAGGTGATTTAATTTCGTCTTGCTTATATGCTATCCATGCAAGTCCTTTTGCTTTATATGTTTTTACAAACTCACCTAATTTATCTATTTTCTTTCTTCCCATATCAGATGAACCTTTAACAGTTAAAGCTCTTACTGAACCATTATTTTCTATTGCATTTTTAAATACTGCAAACTCTGAATTTCTAACTGAATCCGTAATATTTTTTATTTCCATGCCAAATCTTAAATCTGGTTTATCTGAACCATATTTCTCCATAGCTTCTCTATATGGCATTCTTTTTATAGGAAGATTAACATCTATTCCTTTAATTTCTTTGAATACTCTCTTTATTAAACCTTCATTTAATGCAATTATATCTTCCATCTCAACAAAAGACATTTCCATATCTATTTGTGTAAATTCTGGCTGTCTATTTGCTCTTAAATCTTCATCTCTGAAACATTTTACTATTTGATAGTATTTATCAAATCCTGAAACCATTAATAATTGCTTAAATATTTGTGGTGATTGTGGAAGTGCATAAAACATTCCTGGATAATTTCTACTAGGAACTAAATAATCTCTTGCACCTTCTGGTGTACTCTTAGTTAACATTGGAGTTTCAATCTCTAAGAATCCATTTTCATCTAAGTAATCTCTAACTATTTTGTTAGCTCTATTTCTTATCATGAATATATTTTGCATATCAGGTCTTCTTAAATCTAAATATCTATATTTTAATCTTACATTTTCAGCTGCATCTAAATTTTCTTTTATATATATTGGTGGAGTTTCTGACTCTGATAATATTTTTATACTTTCACCTTTTAACTCTACCATTCCTGTTGGTATATTGCTATTTGGTGATTCTCTTTTTACTATTTCACCAGTAACAGCTATACAATATTCAGACTTAGCTAAATCAGCTTTTTCAAATGCTTCCTTATTTATAGCTTCTCCAAATACAACTTGTAATATTCCTGTTCTATCTCTCAAATCTATAAAAACTAAACCACCTAAATTTCTTTTTCTTTGAACCCATCCCATTACAGTAACTTTTTCTGAAATATGACTTTCTCTAAGTTCACCACACATTATGGTTCTTTTTAGTCCATTTAATGATTCTCCCATATGTCTTTCCTCCTAATTTTGGTTGTTCTTAATTATATTTATAATTTCATCTATATCATCTAAATTTACTTCGAATTGAGTTCCATCACTCATTCTTTTCAACTTAAATACTCTATTTTGAATTTCTTCCTCACCTAAAATAGTTGTAAAAGTTGTACCTATTTTATTTGCAAACTTCATTTGAGCTTTTACACTTCTTTCCATATGATCACATTCCGCTTTTACACCTAATTTTCTTAATGAATTTATTAGTTTTATTGCTTCTAATTTTCCTGTTTCGCCCATAGAACCAACATAAATGTCCATGTAATTAGGTTTAGGTATTTCTATCCCCTTTTCTTCTAATGTTAAAAGTAATCTTTCTATACCTAAACCAAATCCTACTGCTGGAATATCTTGATTTCCAATCTCATTAATTAATCCATCGTATCTTCCACCACCACAAAGTGTAAATCCATTATCCATAACTTCAAAAATAGTTTTAGTGTAATAATCTAACCCTCTTACTACTTTAGGATCTACAATATAATTTATATTCATTACTTCAAGATATTTCTTTAAGTTTTCAAAGTGATTTTTACACTCATCACAAATATAATCTAGTATTATTGGTGCATCACTTACAATTTCTTTACAATGATCTACTTTACAATCTAATATTCTAAGTGGATTTTTTTCTAATCTACTATTACAAGTAGAGCATAGCTCATCTTTTTTAGACTCTAAAAAAGCTTTTAATGCATCATTATATTTTTTTCTACAAGTTGGACATCCTAAATTATTTATATGTAATTCTAATCCTTCTATTCCAAAGTGATTATAAACATTCATTATTATACTTATAATTTCAGCATCTACACTTGCATCTTGTGCTCCAAAAACCTCAACTCCAAATTGGTGATGTTCTCTTAATCTTCCTTTTTGCATTTTTTCATACCTAAATGCTGGAGTAAAATAAAATAATTTAGTTGGCCTTGCATCTGCATATAAACTTGCTTCTACATATGCTCTAACAGCTGGTGCTGTGCCTTCTGGTTTTAAAGTTATACTTCTTCCACCTTTGTCTTCAAAAGTATACATTTCTTTTTGAACTATATCAGTAGTTTCTCCAACACCTCTTTTAAACAAATCTGTATGCTCAAATGCTGGTGTTCTAATTTCTCTACAACCGTAACTTGCAGCAATCTCTCTCATTAAGTTTTCTATATAATGCCATTTGTAAATTTCTCCTGGCAAAATATCCTTAGTACCTTTTGGTGCTTTAAAATTCATAAAAAACCTCCTAACCACAAAACTTAAAATATGTGGATTTTAATTCTTATATCTAAATAGATAGAACTAGTTTTTAAATTTAATTATACATAGAATCTAATAAATTTATTTTTTTATCTATCATTTCATCAATTCTTTTTATATATTCCCTAACATCTTTCACATTTGCAAATCGCTCAATTCTGTTTTCATTTAAGAAAACAACTTTTGAAACTGCATCTGCTCCTAATGCTATTATAGTTTGTTTTTCTTCTATCATTTGAACATTGTATATGCCTTCTTTCCCTTCTATTGCATACCCTATATTCTCCATAGAACCAACCATGTTTTTTTGTCTATACATATAATAAGGTTTCATATCAAGTTTTTTAGACATATTTACTGTTCTTTCATACATTTTATTTAACTCATCTTGTTTTGGAATTTCGAACTTTTTATTATTTACTAAGTTTTCATGAAGTTTAGATGCCCTTTTTATAGACATTCCATGTACTGTTATACTATGTGGTTTTAACTTTTCAAGTTCACTACATGTTATCTCTATGTTATCAAACTTTTCTCCTGGAAGACCAACAATTATATCCATGTTTATATTGTCAAAGCCCAAGTCTTTTGCAATTTTAAATGTTTCTACAACAGATTTAACATCATGACTTCTTCCTATTAACTTTAAGGTTGAATCATTCATGGTCTGTGGGTTTATGCTTATTCTATGAACACCATATTCTTTCATTGACATAAGTTTTTCCCTAGTTATACTATCAGGTCTTCCACATTCAACTGTAAATTCTTTCACATTAGAGTTTTCTATAAATGATTCATATATTGATTTCATAACATCTTCAAATTGTTCATTATTTATAGATGTAGGCGTTCCCCCTCCAAAATAAACACATTCAACATTTAATTCTTTTTCTCTAACATATTTACTCATCATTTTAATTTCTTTTTTTAAACATTGTAAATAAGGTTCTACAATTGTTTTACAACTTGATATTGGGTTAGAAGTAAAAGAACAATATGCACATCTTGTTGGACAAAATGGCATACCAACATAAATACTTATAGTTTTTTCATCTTTATTAACTATATTTCTTTCCCATTTTGCAACATCTATACAAAGTTTTGCTTTTTCTTTAGATGTTAAATATCTTTCATTGAAATCCCTTATTATCTCTTCTTCTGAAATTCCTTCATCTAATTTTTCTAAAGCTTTTTTAGATGGTCTTATGCCTACTAATGTTCCCCATGCCAATTTTTTTCCTGTTATTTTGTTCATATATTTAAAGATTGATTTTTTCACTTCTTCTTTTACTCTGCATTTTTTATCTATTTTACTAATATAACTATCTAATTCATAAGATATAATAACTTCATTGTCATTAACTTCAACACATAAAGTGTTATCATCCTTCATTTTCTCTTCTATAAATTCAATATCACTAAAAGGATAAAATAAGTTTACCATTTGAAAAACATCATATCTAAAATCTAAATTATTTAAATTTATTTTTATTACTTTATTCCTATCGTACAATTTATATCATTTCCTTTTCTATAATTCTTTTAAAAAAGGATTAGTCATTTTTTCATTTCCTATAGTTGAACGTGGTCCATGACCTGGAAATACAATACAATCGTCATTTAATGAAACTAATTTATTCTTTAATGAGTCCATTATTTCCTCATAATTACCACCTTCTAAATCTGTTCTCCCTATAGAACCTGTAAATAATGTATCTCCTGTAAACACATTTTCATTTATTTTAAAAACTAATCCACCCTTAGTGTGTCCTGGTGTTTCTATACATTCAACCTCAAAGTTATTCAACTTTATAATATCATTTTCCTTTAAAAATAAATCAACATTTTTATTAAATGCATCTCCATAAATATATGTTCCTTTTTCCATTAAAACATAATCTTTTTCACTTATTCCTACTTTTGCATTAACTATATTTCTAAGTTCATCTACACCACCAACATGATCTACATGACCATGAGTTAAAAGAATATATTTAACATCTGCATTTATACTTTTTATAGCTTTTTCTATATCATCTACATCTCCACCAGGATCTAAAACTACAGCCTCTTTTGTATTTTCATCCATTATAATGTAACAATTTGCTCCATAAATTCCTGCAACTACTCTTTTTATAATCACTTTAATACACCACCTAACACCTAAAAATCTTTTTTACTCTCTAAAAGTAAAGTAACTGGACCATCATTTTGTATGAATACTTGCATATCTGCACCAAATTCTCCAGTTTGAACTTTTTCTTCTCCAAGTTCATTTTTAAATGCATCAATAAGATCATTATACAACTTAATTGCAGTTTCACCTTTTTGTGCCTTCATAAAATCTGGTCTTTTTCCTTTTCTACAATCACCATATAAAGTAAATTGAGATATTAAAAGAACACTTCCACCTACATCTTGAAGTGAAAAATTCATTTTCCCATTTTCATCTTCAAATACTCTCATGCCAGTAACTTTTCTAACTATATAATCTATATCTTCTTTTGTATCTTCATTGCTTATTCCTATTAGAACATTAAACCCTTCATCTATACTTCCTATTATTTTATTTTCAACTTCTACTCTAGAATTTTTTACTCTTTGAACTATCGCGCGCATATTCTCTCCCCTTATCTAATTCTTTATTCTATAAACATCCATAACACTTGTAAGTGCTCTTATTTTCTTTTGTATCTTAGACAATTGTTCTACTGTAGATATAGAAATTTTTAAATTTATAATTATTTCATTAGATTTCATTGTTTTTGCATTTATTGATGTAATCGCTATTTTATTATCATTCACTAACTGTATTACATCAGTAAGTATTCCAACTCTATCTTCTGCCTTTATTTGAATCTCACTAATATATTCCCCAAATTCTTTTTCATCTTCCCACTCTACACATATAATTCTTTCAGCACTCTTTTCTTTTAAAGCACTAAGATTTTTACAATCCTTTCTATGTACTGAAATTCCACTGCCTTTACTTATATATCCAATTATTTCATCCCCAGGAACTGGATTGCAACATCTTGCAAACCTTATTAAAAGGTTTCCTTCTCCTTTTACATTTACCTGTGATAAGTTACTATAATTTTTCTTTATTTTTACAATGCTTTTCTCTTTTATATCTTCTTTTTTAACTTCTAATCCTTCTATGGATTCTTTTAATTTATTAACTACATTTGCAGGTAGTATATCATTTACTCCTAGTTCAGCATATAAATCATCTACACTTTTCAAATTGTATCTTTTCAATATTTTTTCCATAGATGGTGCTTTTAGAAGCTGATTCAATGTAACACCTTGTCTTCTACCTTCTTTTTCTAAAAGTTCTTTACCTTTTTCTATACTCTCATCACGTTTAGATCTTTTTAACCATGATTTTATTTTACTTTTCGCTCTATTACTTTTTGCTATATTAATCCAATCCACACTTGGACCTTTTGAATTAGTAGCAGTTACTACTTCAACTATTTCTCCGGTTTTTAATGCATAATTTAATGGTACCATTTTACCATTTACCTTTGCGCCTATACACTTATGTCCAATATCAGTATGTATACTATAAGCAAAATCTATTGGTGTTGAATTATGTGGTAAATTTATAACATCACCCTTGGGAGTGAATACAAAAACCTCATCAGAAAATAAATCTATTTTGAATCCTTCCATAAATTCTTCTGCATCTGAAGTTTCTCCTTGCCACTCTAGCATTTCTCTAAGCCATGAAAGCTTAGAATCTAGTGAATCACTACCTTCTACACCTTCTTTATATTTCCAGTGTGCTGCTATTCCATACTCTGCTATTTTATGCATTTCATATGTTCTAATTTGAATTTCAACAGGTTTACCAAATTGACCTATTACAGTTGTATGTATAGATTGATACATATTTGGTTTTGGCATTGCTATATAATCTTTAAATCTTCCTGGAATTGGTTTGTATAAAGTATGTACTATTCCTAAAGTTGCATAGCAATCCCCAATATCATTAACTAATATTCTAACTGCAGTCAAATCAAAAATTTGATCAATAGTCTTATTTTTTCTTACCATTTTTCTGTAAATTGAATAAAAATGCTTGGGTCTTCCAACAATTTCAGCTTCAATACCCACTTTACCCAAATTAGATTTTAATTTGTTTATTATATGTTCTATTTCTATTTCTCTTTCTGCTCTTTTTTGGTCTATATCGTTAACTAATTTATAGTATTCTTCTGGTTCTAAATATCTTAATGCTAAATCTTCAAGCTCCCATTTTATTTTAGATATTCCTAATCTATGGGCTAATGGAGCATAAATATCTAAAGTTTCTTTTGCTTTTTCTTTTTGTTTAGCTTCTTTCTTAAACTTTATAGTCCTCATATTATGTAATCTATCTGCAAGTTTTATAAGAATAACCCTTATATCCTTTGCCATAGCCAGAAGCATTTTTCTAACATTATCTGCTTGCTGTTCTTCTTTAGTTTTATATTTAAATTTTCCTAATTTAGAAACGCCTTGAACTAAATCTGCTACCTCAACACTAAATATATTGCATACATCTTCATATGTATATTCAGTATCTTCTATAACATCATGTAATAAACCAGCTACTATAGTAGAAGTGTCTAGTCCTAATTCAGCTAATATACATGCCACTTCTACTGGGTGAATTATATAAGGCTCTCCTGATTCTCTTTTTTGATCTTTATGAGCTTCCATTGAAAATTCAAATGCTCTTTTTACTTCTTCAATATCTATATTTGTACAATTTTTATTTATTTTCTCCAATAATTTTTCTAGCATATAGATTACACTCCTAAAACTAAAGGCTGGTTACCTTAACCAGCCACTATTTTTACTAATGATATTATTATATAATAACATTTTTATTAATGCAATTTTGTTTAAGTAAATTGTGACATTATTGTAAAACTCTATGTCAAACTATAAATTTTAAATAAAATATAATAAAATTTATATTATATACCATGGGTTTGTTTTTTAAATATTTAGCTACTATATGAACCTAGTTATATCTAATATTATTATAAGTCATACTGTACTATTGACATAACCTCATATTTATCTACTTTTTCTTTTCCCTTTAATTCTGTAAGTTCAACTACAAAATCCAAAGCTACAACTTCACCACCAAGTTTTTCAACTAATTCAGCAACTGCAGCTACTGTTCCTCCTGTTGCAAGTAAATCATCCACTATTGCTACTCTCTGACCTTTTTTTATAGCATCTTTGTGAATTTCTAAAACATCACTACCATACTCTAGACCATAACTAGTTTTAAAAGTTTCAAATGGTAATTTGCCTGGTTTTCTACAAGGTACAAATCCTGCATTTAATGCATATGCAACTGGAACTCCAAATAAAAATCCTCTTGCTTCTGGTCCAACTATAATATCTATATTTTTATCTTTTAAATGATCTACTATCGTATTTACACAAACATTTAGAGCTTCTTTATCTTGTAGTATTGTTGTTACATCTTTAAAGCTAATTCCTTCCTTTGGAAATCCGTCTATAACTCTAATTTTATCTTTTAAATTCAATTTTATTTCCCCCTTCTAATTTTGATGGAAAACTATATATCATATTTTATTATTATATACATATTAATATTTTATACAATGATATATAAGAAAAATACATATATTATTAAAATCTTATACTATATATTGCTCTCCCAGTATTATTTTTTATTTCTCAAACTGTACTTAATTTACAATTTAAATTATCCTTATTCTTATCTTTTAACTTTTTGTTCTTCTTTATTTCATTATAAAGATATTTTGATATTTGTTTAGCTCGATACTTATCATTGGTTGTAAATAGCTCTATTGCTATTTTAGCGTTATCTATTCTTCCCATTGTATTAGTTTTTTGAAATATATCCATAGTTAAATCATTATGTATAAATTTACTTATATCTTCTACATTATTATCATCAATCAATGCTCTTATACCATAATTGTTACTATGATATAATTGCTTAAATCCTTCATCTACAATATACAAATTTTCATCTACAACTGGAACTCTTTTAGATATAGTTCCAAGCATAACAAGATCTATATATTTATTTATACAAGTCATTTTATAATATGAAGATACAGTTTGCGCTAATTTATATGCTATTCCTGATGCTGAAAGCTCTTTGAATGGATAATTGCATCCAATTTGATTTGGATTTATAACTATAATATCATCAAATGGTTTAGTACATTTATGATAATCAGTAACTATAATATCTATGTTAAGTTCTCTACAAAGCGAAATTTCTCTTTGCGAGTTAACAGTTGCGCCTACGGTTATTATAAGATTTGCACCTAAATATTTTATATCATTTTGTATGTCTTTTTCAATTAAATTTCTATTTTCTCTATTCTTATTAGGTTGAAAATACTCTACATCTGCATTCAAATATTTTAATACCAAAACTAAAAGAGATATTGCTGTAATACTATCAAAATCATAGTATCCATAAACGACAATTTTTTCTCTTTCATTTATAGCTTTTATTATTCTTTTAAGAGCATTCTTCATTCCTTTTAATAATAGAGAACTATAAGTATTTTTTATGTAGTATTCATCCATAAATCTGACCCTCCACAACAATAGAAAACACATTATATTATAAGTTAAAATCTACAACTTTACAAATATTTTTATAAAAAAACAAGAGATAATGAAATTTTTATCAAAAAATCTCATTATCTCTTACATAATTTGTATATTTTTATCTTTTTCCAGTTTTCTTTTTGCCTTTTAGTATAACCCACATAGGGCTAGCTATAAATATAGATGAATATGCTCCCATTGCTATACCGATTATTAATGGTAATGAGAATTCTCTTATACTTGGCACAAATATATAAACTGCTGTAATTGTAAACAATGTAGTTAAAACAGTGTTAATTGATCTAGACATTGTTTGCTGTATACTTACATTAGCAATTTCTTTTAATTCTACTTTTCTCATTTTCTTAGAATTTTCTCTTATTCTATCGAAAACAACTATTGTATCATTTATTGAATAACCAACTATTGTAAGAATAGCAGCTATAAATGGAGTATTTACTGGTATTCCAAATATTGCATATACCACTATAGTAATAAGAACATCATGAATTAATGCAATTATTGCTGCAATACCAAAGCTTAGCTCAAATCTCATGCCTATGTATATTAACATAGCAATCATTGCTATTATTGTTGCTAGAATTGCTTTTTCTTTTAATTCTTTTCCAATAGTTCCACCAATAGTTTCTGAGTTTATTGTTTTATCATCCAATTTTAATTCTTTTTTTATATCATTTAGTAGTTTGTCATTAGTATCTTCTGTAAGTACTCCATCTTGGATAATTATTTCTATTTCACTACCATCATTTACAGTTTTTAATGCATACTTATTTTTAGCATATTTATCTACTATATTGCCAACATGTTCTTTGTTTACATCTTTTCCAACTTTAACATCTATAACAGTTCCGCCTTTAAAGTCTATACCATAATTTAGACCTTTAAACATCATAAAACCTATTCCTATTATGATTACAGTAAGGGAAATAGTAAACCAAATTTTAGTTTTCTCTATTATCTTCATACTATTTCTCCTCCCTTTTAACACCAAAATGAGATGGTTTATTTAATAATTTCATATCTACAGCTAAATTTAGTAAAAATTTAGTTATTGTAAGAGCAGTAAATATACTTATAATTATACCAATTATAAGTGTTAATCCAAATCCTTTAACAGATCCAGTTCCAATTATATATAATGATACTGCTGCTATTATTGTTGTTACATTTGAATCTAATATTGTTGCAAATGCTTTATCAAACCCAGATTGAACAGATGACTTTAATGTTTTACCTGTTCTAAGTTCCTCTCTTATTCTTTCAAATATAAGAACATTAGCATCAACAGCCATACCTACTGTTAATAAGAATCCTGCTATTCCTGACAATGTAAGTGTTACATCAAATATGGCAAATGCATATAATAAAAGACTTACATACAAAACAATTGCTATACAAGATAAAATTCCTGGCACCCTATAATAAACCGCCATAAATATCATAACTAATGCTATACCTACTATTGCAGCTTTTTTACTTAATCCAACAGCTTCCATACCTATAGTTGGTCCAACAGTTTTAACTGAAAGAGTTTCTACTGTTACTGGAAGTGCACCAGATTTTATAATATTTGCTTGTTTTGTAGCTTCTTCTAATGACGCCATTCCATTAATAACTGCTTTTCCATCTGATATTACAGCACTTACTACTGGGCTTGTTAATTGTTCACCATCCATTTTTATTGTTATCTTTTGTCCTTGGAATTTTTGTGTTGCCTCAGAAAACTTTTCAGTTCCTTCTTCATTAAATTCTAATCCTACTACAGGTTGATTTTTTTCATCATATTGAACTATTGCGTCTTTTACATCTTTTCCTGTAAGAATTACCTTATCATCAGGACCAACAAATTGAAGTTCACCTGTTTTTCCTACAGTTTCTAAAACTGATTTAGTATCAAATTGACCTGGTATTTCTATTCTTATCCTTTTTTCACCCTCACGAGTTATTGATATTTCACTAACTCCCATTTTATTAACTCTCATAGAAATAAGTTCAATAGTTCTTTCAATAGTGCTAGTATCTACGTTATCTTCTTTTATTTCCATAAGCATAGATGATCCACCTTGAAGATCAAGGCCTTTATTTATAGACTGACCAAAAGAGTTAAATCTATATCCAAAAGCTTCAGCCCCAAAATAGCCAATATATGCTAATAACGCAATTACTAAAACTGTTATCACAAATAAAGCACTACTTTTGCCTCTTTTCATGTTTATCCCCTTTCCTATTCTAGTAGATTTTATACTTTTCTAATGTTATTTATTATATCCTCTAGATGAATAATAGTCAATGTTTTCAAGTTTTGCTTTACTCTTCCATATCCATTGTTTTACTTTTCAACGCTATAGCACATTCAATTCTTTTCTTTTGCATTTCGCAACCAATTTCATATGGTATATGCATATCACCATTAAAATTAAAGTTATTTGCTTGACATCCACCACTACAATAGAATCTAGCCCAACACTTCTTACAAGTTGGCTTATTGTATATATGAGCTTCTTTAAACTCTTGAACCATATCATTATTTTTTATTCCATCATAAATATTTCCTAGTAAATATTCTTCATTTCCAACAAATTGATGACATGGATATATATCTCCATCAGGAGTTACTGCTATATATTCATGACCTGCTCCACATCCTGAAATTCTTTTATATACACATGGTCCACCTTGAAGATCTATATTAAAGTGATAGAATCTAAATTCATTTCCTTCTTTATGTCTTCTAATCATTTCTTCATACAATTTATCATATTGTTCAAATATAACTGGTAAGTCTTCTTTTCTTAAAGATAACTCATGTTCATCTGGAAGTACTACTGGCTCTATAGAAATTTCATCAAATCCTAAATCTGCCATATGTTTTACATCTTCAAAGAAATCTGTATTTTCTCTTGTAAATGTACCTCTTGCATAATACAATTTAGATTTATCTCTCACATCTACCATTTTCTTTATTTTTGGAAGTATACTATCATAACATCCACTTCCATCTATTCTTACTCTAACTTTATCATTAACTTCTTTTCTTCCATCTATACTAAGTACTAGGTTACCCATATTTTCATCTAAGTATTTCATATTTTCTTCATTTAAAAGAGTTGCATTTGTTGTCATAGTAAATCTTATATTTTTATTGTATTTCTTTTCTTCCACTTTTGCATAGTCTACAATTTCCTTTATTGTATCCATTGCCATTAATGGTTCTCCACCGAATAAATCTACTTCTATATTTTTTCTTGGTCCAGAACTCTTTATAACAAAATCTATTGCTTTCTTACCAACTTCTGCTGACATTCTTTTTCTACATCCATGATATTCACCTTCATCAGCAAAACAATATTTACATCTTAAATTACAATCATGAATTATGTTTAAGCATAAAGCTTTAACATAAGACTCTGCTTGTCCAGTTTTTCTTGCTATTCCTTCATATAAATCTAAAGAGTATAGCATTCCTTCTTTTACAAGTTCCTGAAGCTCTTCATAAACTTCTTCTACCTCTTCTTGTTTATACTTATTTTTGAATTCTTCAACAAGCTCTTCTTTACTTCTTAATTTATTTTCATCTAAAAGATCATAAACTAATTCGTCTACTGAATGAACTGCTCCTGAATTTACATCTATTACATAATAATCATTGCCTTGTTTAAATTTATGAATTAAAGCCATAATTTCCCTCCTACTAAACATAAAGCAGCAACCATAAAAGTTACTGCTCTTTTAATATTCCTAGTTTTCACAAGCTAAGTTAGCTACTGTGCATGAAGTTTTACATGCTGATTGACAAGAGTTAGCACACTCTTTGCAACCTGGTTTTTTTAAGCTTTCTTTTATGTTTGATTTGTTAATTGTTTTAATGTGTTTCATTATGATTTCCTCCATCTTTAATTATTACATCTATATAAAATATTATAGATTTACAGTTATCATTCCTGACAAAGCCCCTACTACAATTGCAATAATTAATCTTAAAAACTCTTTTATTGTAAAAGCAAATTCTTTCCCACATATTATAGAAACTATAAACATAGCTATCATATAAAATAATCCAACTAAAATCCCTATAAGCCATCCATTACTTCCAGCTTTTAAGGTTGCATACATAGTTCCATATATTATGCTACCTAAAGTTACAATCATCATAATTAATGAAGTAAATTTTCCTCCTACAGATATAAGTGTTATAAGTAAAGAATAAACTAATAAACAAACAATTGTAAGTAAAATTGCCCTTAGAACACCTTGCCCTATACAGGAATATTTAAGTTTTTTAACCATTATAATCCCCCCCACTTATTTAAATATATATTATTAAATGGAGGGTTTTATTCATTATTCTGCGTTATTTAAAGCAGCTGTTTCTGCTGATTTTACAACGTAGCTAATTCCATTTTTAGATAATTTTATTCTTGCTCTATCTGGACCACTTTCTAAAATGATGAATTCATCTTGTACATTAACGATTTTTCCCATTATACCGCCTTTAGTCATTATTTCATCATTTAAGTTTAAGTTAGTTAACATCTCATCATATTTTTTCTTTCTCTTCTTTTCTGGTAAAAATATCATAAGATAAAATAATACTAACATTAATAGAATTGGTAGCATTTGTACAAAAACTGCCATAATTCATTCTCCTTTCTTAACTTACAATTTAATTAAATTGAATCAATCCATATTTTATTCTTAAATATCTATGGAACATTCTAGCATATATTTCAGTAAAAGTTTAGTTTTTTTTAATCTTTTACTTCATTTTTTAATCCTTGCCCTTTTTATATATTTTATACTATATATAAATTTTTTAAAATAATATATTATTATATATAAACTTTACTTAAGCTCTTCCGCCCCATTCTTCAAGTTTTTGCTTTTTGAATTCTGGGAAGTAATCTCCATCTATAGCATTTCTTATATCTTCCATAAGTTTATTGTAGAAATATAGATTATGTAATACACAAAGTCTCATAGCCAACATCTCTTTCGCCTTAAATAAATGTCTAATATAAGCTCTAGTGTAATGCTTACAAGCTGGACATTGACATCCCTCATCTATAGGTTTGTCATCTAACTCAAATTTTGCATTCATAAGATTTATTTTACCATACTTTGTGAATACATGTCCATGTCTTCCATTTCTAGCTGGTAATACACAATCAAAGAAGTCTACACCTCTTTCAACTGCTTCTAATATATTACTTGGAATTCCAACTCCCATTAAATAAATAGGCTTTTCTTGTGGCAAGTGTGGAACTACAGCATCTATTATTCTATACATTTCTTCGTGAGTTTCCCCAACAGCTAATCCACCAATTGCATATCCATCTAAATCCATCTTTGCAATAGTTTTAGCATGTTCAATTCTAACATCCTCATAAACTCCACCTTGATTAATACCAAATAACATTTGTTTTTTATTAATAGTATCTGGTAGAGAATTTAATCTATCCATTTCAACTTTACATCTTTCAAGCCATCTTGTTGTTCTTGCAACAGATGCTTCTACATAGTCTCTTGGTGCTGGATTTTCAATACATTCATCAAATGCCATTGCAATTGTTGATGCAATATTACTTTGTATTTGCATACTTTCTTCTGGTCCCATAAATATTTTTTTACCATCTATATGTGAATTAAAGTATACTCCTTCTTCTTTTATTTTTCTCATTTTAGAAAGAGAAAATACTTGGAATCCACCTGAATCAGTTAGAATTGGTCTATCCCAATTCATAAATTTATGTAATCCACCAAGCGCTTTTATATTTTTATCACCTGGTCTTAAATGTAAGTGATATGTATTAGATAATTCTACTTGACATCCTATATCTTTTAAATCCATTGATGATACTGCACCTTTTATAGCGGCTATAGTACCAACATTCATAAATACTGGAGTTTGAATTACTCCATGAGGTGTTGTAAACTCACCTCTTCTTACCTTTCCACTCTTTTTTAATAATTTGTACATAAAATATCCTTCCTTTTAACAAAATTAATGTAAGAACATAGCATCTCCAAAACTAAAAAATCTGTATCTTTCTTTAACAGCTTCACTATACGCATTCATTACTATATCTCTAGTTGAAAATGCACTGATTAACATTATTAGTGTTGATTCTGGTAAATGAAAATTTGTTATAAGAGCATCTACTATTTTGAATTTATATCCTGGATATATAAATATACTAGTATATCCTGACTCTTCTTTAACTCTTCCATTTTCACTAGCTATACTTTCTAATGTTCTATTAGATGTTGTACCTACAGCAATTACTCTCTTTCCATTTTCTTTTGCACTGTTTATTATCTTAGCATTTTCTTCACTTAAGTAATAGTGCTCCGCATGCATTTGGTGATCTTCTACAGTTTCAGCTTTAACTGGTCTAAATGTTCCAAGTCCAACATGCAGTGTTACAAATGCTATTTTTATACCTTTTGCTTTTACTTCTTCTAAAAGTTCATCTGTAAAATGCAGTCCAGCTGTAGGTGCTGCTGCAGAACCTACTTCTCTTGAATATACTGTTTGATATCTTTCCTTATCTTGTAACTTTTCTGTTATGTATGGTGGTAATGGCATTTCACCTAGTCTATCAAGCACTTCTTCAAATATACCTTCATATTCAAACTTTACTATTCTATTTCCATCATCTTGAACTTTTACTATTTCACCTTTAAGTTCTCCATTTCCAAATACAAATCTATTGCCTACTTTTGCTCTTTTTCCAGGTCTTACAAGAATTTCCCATAAATCTTTTTCTATTCTTCTTAATAGCAAAAATTCCATTTTTGCTCCTGTACCTTCTTTTGCTCCATATAATCTAGCTGGCATAACCCTTGTATCATTTAAAACTAAACAATCACCAGGCTCTAGATATTCTATGATGTTTTTAAATTTTTTATGTTCTAACTCACCAGTTTTTCTATCAACTACCATAAGTCTAGATTCATCTCTTTTTTCTAATGGTACTTGTGCTATAAGTTCTTCTGGCAAATCAAAATAGAAGTCCTTAACTTTCACTAATATACACCTTCCTAAAAATTAATTAACTAATTAATAGATTAAATAGGCTTTTGAAAAACAAACTATGTTTTCACATTCATTCTACACAAAACGCCTAGATTATCTATTTTACCATATATGTTTATGATATAACAAATTATTTTTAATTTTTGTTAGACCTTTCTATACCAAAATGTTTGTATGCTTTTTCTGATGCTATTCTTCCCCTTGGAGTCCTTATTATAAATCCTTTCTGTATTAAAAATGGTTCGTACACATCTTCTAAAGAACCTAATTCTTCTCCTATATAATAAGCTAATGTTTCAATTCCAACTGGACCACCACTAAAATTATATATTATAGCTTCTAGAATTTTATTATCAACTTGATCAAATCCCTCACTATCTATTTCTAATAATTTTGCTGCATCATCAGCTATATCTTTACTGATTCTACCATCACCTTTAACTACTGCAAAATCTCTAACTCTCTTTAATAACCTATTTGCAACCCTAGGCGTACCTCTTGACCTTCTAGATATTTCAAGAGCAGCATCATCATCTATATCTGCGCCCAATATATGAGAAGATCTTACAACTATTTCCTTAAGTTCTTCATCATTATAATATTCCATAGGACATAGCACTCCAAATCTATCTCTAAGTGGAGCTGTTAAAAGACCAACCCTAGTAGTAGCCCCTATCAATGTAAATCTAGGTAAATCTAATCTTATAGATTTCGCAGATGCCCCTTTTCCTATTATTATATCCAAAGAATAATCTTCCATAGCAGGATATAATATTTCCTCTACAGCTCTATTTAATCTATGAATTTCGTCTATAAATAAAACATCATTATCACATAAAGATGTAAGTATAGATGCTAAATCTCCAGCCCTTTCAATAGCAGGTCCTGATGTAACCTTTAAATTTCCACCCATTTCTTTTGCAATTATATTTGCAAGTGTTGTTTTTCCAAGACCTGGAGGTCCATAAAACAATGTATGATCCAATGGTTCATTTCTCATTTTTGCCGCTTCTAAGAATATTTCTAATCTTGCCTTAACCTTTTCTTGACCAATATATTCCTTTAACCTTTGAGGTCTTAAAGAGTATTCAACATCACAATCTTCTGATGTAAATTCAGAAGTAATAAGTCTATCTTCCACCTAGACACCCCTTTTCTATAACTCAATACATACTTTAAACCATTAAGTATCTCAAGCATTTTTTTATCATCTCTTCTACAGTTGCTTCTTTTCCAACAGCTTTTATTGCCTTTTCAGCTTCTTTTTCTGAATAACCTAATGCTAATAATGCTCCAAAAGCTTCATTATGTATACTATCCATTTCTATCATAGTCTCATCTTTAACATCTTTGTCTATAATTTCATTTAAATCTAACTTATCTTTCAATTCAAGTATAACCCTTTGTGCAATTTTTTTACCTATTCCCGGAGCCTTTGTTATAGTTTTTTCATCTCCACTTAAAATTGCATATTTAAGATTATTTACATTACATATAGAAAGTAATGATAATGCAGCTTTTGCACCCACACCATTTATTGTTATAAGTAAATTAAACATACTAAGTTCTTCTTTTGTTAGAAATCCATATAATCCTATAAAATCTTCCCTTACAATTTGTATAGTATAAAGTAACACCTCTTCTTTTGTAGTTGGCATATTCGCCATAGTGTTTCCTGATGTAAATATTTTATATCCTATATTGTTATTTTCTATGACAACATAATCTTTATTTATACAAATAAAATTTCCTTTTATATATTCATACATTATTATCACTTCCTTAAATAAAAATTCATACTAATCCATTTTGTATTGATTTAATCTAAATTTATGTCTTTATTCTTATAATAGATTAACATTTAAATATTTTTCATTCAACTCTAAACAATATTATAGCATGATTTATAGGGTTCCAACTTCGAAGTTTAAATAACGTCTTTATCAAAAAGATACTTCTAAGATTATAGTTTATTTCTATCATTACATTTAAAACCAAATAAAAAGTAAGAGTGAAAAAGGTTATAATACAAATTTAAATTTCTTTATAATAAAAATAGCAAACACTTATACACACAAGTATACGTGTCTGCTATTTTTTATGAATTACATAAAGCTTTTGCATATTCTAACGCTTCTTCTTTTGTATCAAATTGATATTCTTTTTTTCCTTCATAAAGTGTTTCTGTAAGATTTCCCTTATCTTTAATATTATTTAATTTTATAGGTCTTTGATCTTCGCTTCTTCCATTAGGAACTACACTTTCTGCTATAATTAAATTCCCTTCTTGGTTTCTATTATAAATAACAACTTTTTCTCCACTAATTCCTATAAAAAATTTACCATTTCCATATTGATATCCTTCAATGTCTTTTACAAACTCAATTTTATTATCTATACATTTGCTTAATTTGTAATTATATTCTTTATAAATTTCCTCTAGTTCTTTTTGAGTTAAACCTTTCAACTTGTCTTTATCTTTTTCAACTATTTTGTTCATTTTTTCATCTTCTATAAAATCATTGCAATTACTATATTTTATAAGGAATTTTATTTCAGCACCTTCTGATTTTATATTTTGAGATGCAGTTTCTTTAGTTAATGTATTAACATCTTTATCTTTAAAATTGTATCTACTTATTGTATAAGAACTAATAAATAAAATTAATAGTACTCCAGTTGAAATAGCTATTTGATTTTTATATTTTTTAATTTTTTCTAGCATATCTTAATTCCCTCCTTTATATAGGGAATTTTATCCATAAAGTATTTTTTTATACACTTTTCATCAATAATTTTTAAAATCAGTAGATTTTATGATAATATTAATAATATAATTTTTATAAAGTTATAATGTAGATAATTTTTTCAATAAATTTAATTTTCTAATTTAAATATTGTAAAAGGATGATTTTTATGTGTTTTTCAAAAAATATTACAACAAATTTTAAGAAAGTTGCTTTTATAAGTATTGTAATTTCTCTTATATCTCAAATGCATATTAATATATTTTCCACGGAACTTAAAGTATCGTTTGCCATAATATTACTCCCTATAACACTTTATGTTTTAGAAGATTTTAATGTGATTCTAGCTAGTATTTTTTCTGGATTAGGTGTTTTCTTGTTAAGAATTTTATTACATTTTCTTATCCATGGTAATTACAATAACATTTTGGCATTATATGCACCTGAAATATTGTTTTATATTGGTTATGGATTTCTTTTTTACTTATATACTAAACACTTTAAAAATAATTTTAACAGTAAATTTTTTTTCATTATAATGATTCTAATAGACTATCTTTCAAATTTACTAGAAATGTATGTAAGAATTGGGCCCGAATGCTTTTCTTCTACCATTCAGCAAAGTCTTATTTTCGTTGCTACACTTAGAACAGTTATAGTTGTTATAATATTTTTTTGTCTTGATTACTATGAAATTTTATTATTAAAAAAGGAACACGCTGAAAGATATAAAAAATTACTTTTAACAACTTCTAAGCTTAAATGTGAAATTTTTTGGATGGAAAAGAACATGTACCAAATTGAAAATACTATGTCCATTTCATATGAATTGTTTGAAAAAATCAAGCAAAATAGAGATATAAAAACCTGGTCTACCTCAGCATTAACTATTGCAAAAGATATTCATGAGGTAAAAAAAGAATATTCTTTAATAGTTCGTGGTATTAAAGAAGCTTTAGACACCACTGATGTTAATAATTCAACCTCTTTCAAAGTTATACTGCTAATATTAAAAGAAACTATAGAAAGAGAAATTTATAATTCAAACAAAAATATAGAACTTATAATAAGTACAAACAATGATTTCTTGACAAATAAGCATTATTTTCTTATGTCAGTTTTTAGAAATCTTATCACTAATTCTACAGAAGCCATTTCACCATCTCCTAACTTAAATCATATATGGTTTAATCATACTTCAGATGATTTATATCATATTTTTGAAATTAAAGATGATGGAAATGGTATAAAAGAAGATCATCTAAGTTTAATTTTTTCTCCTGGATTTTCTACTAAAATAAATTATAATACAGGTGAAATTAATAGAGGTTTAGGTTTAAGCTTAGTTAAAGACATAGTAACCAAAGAGTTACAAGGAACTATCACCGTTGATTCTAAGGAAGATATTGGTACAAGATTTTTGATAAAAATACCAAAGAATATATTGGAGGTTTAAAGTTTATGAAATTTTTTCTAATAGATGATGATATAAATATAATAAATATATTGAAAATAATTATAGAAGATAGAGAACTTGGTGAAGTTATAGGCTATTCTACAAATGGATTAGATGGAATAGAAGATATTAAAAACCTTCTTCCTGATATTGTTATTTTAGATTTATTGATGCCGCTTATGGATGGTATTTCTGTAGTACAAGAATGTAAAAACATAAATACTAATTTTATTATGTTATCACAAGTAAATGCTAAAGATATGATATCAAAGGCTTATGAAAACGGAATAGAATTTTTCATTCAAAAACCAGTAAATGCTATAGAAGTAGAGAAAATTATTAAAAACGTATCTAAAAATATAGCTATGAATAGAACACTTAATAAAATGCAAAACTTATTATTAAGCGAAATATCTCCAACAGATAATATATCTATAGATAATAATACACCAAAAGAATCTAAACATATTATAAAGCTAAAAACTGTACTTCAGAGATTAGGCATAATGGGTGAACTAGGTAGTAAGGATATACTAACTCTTGTAGAATATCTAATTGATTCTTATGAAACTGTTTATGATTATACTTTAAGTGAGTTATGCAATAAATTTACCGATAATCCTAAGACTATGGAACAAAGAATACGACGAGCTGCGAGTGTAGGCATGATAAATTTAGCTAATATAGGTATAGAAGATTATATGAATGAAATTTTCAACGAATATTCCAACACTCTTTATAATTTTGAACAAGTAAAAAAAGAAATGGATTATATTAGAGGTATTAGTAGTTCCCACGGAAAAATAAACATAAAAAAATTTATTAATGCACTTATCTTTTATAGCCAAAATTAAATTTTAATATTTAAATTAATTAGACATGAAATACAACTTATTTTTTTGCAAGTTATATTTCATGTTTTTTCTTTATTCTTTTTATTCTTTATTTATAATCTAGATAATAATTTCTAGAAAATATTTAATATCACTTAAAACCTTTTCATAAACCCAATAGATATCACATTCCAATTTAATGAAGTAAAGTGTTTTCTTTCTTTGATTTTTATTAATATATGTTAACATTTTATTGAATTTTCTTTATTTTGATTTTTTTATTTTTACTTTTTGTATTTTTCTGAGTTTTTTTGTAATCAACTATTATAATGATAAATAAATAAACTTTTATCTATTGAATTTATTGATTAATGGATTTACGTATTTATATAGGAGGGATTTTATGTTAACAATATTACAAGGAATAGGATTACTATTACTAACACTCACCCTTTTTTCGTTATTTAGTACTAAGATGCCTAAAGGTGGTAAGGCTATGTCTGGTCTTGCAAACGCTGCTGTAGCTACATTTTTAGTAGAAGCAATTCACAAGTATATCACAGGTGATTTATTAAACATAAGTTTTTTAAGTACTGTAGGTTCAACATCTGGAAGTCTTGGTGGCGTTGCTGCTGTTATACTAGTTTCTCTAAGTATGGGATCTAACCCTGTATTTTCAGTTGCAGCCGGAGTTGCTGTAGGTGGCTTTGGTATATTACCAGGATTTATAGCTGGTTATGTTGTAGGACTTATATCTCCTCTTCTTGAAAAAAAACTCCCTGAAGGTTTAAATATAATAATAGGGGCTCTACTTATAGCTCCACTTGCTAGATTATTAGCTTTTGCTGTAGATCCTATAGTAAATGCTACACTTGTAAATATAGGTAATATGATTACTGTTGCTGCTGAACAATCTCCTCTAATTATGGGATTCTTATTAGGTGGTATAATGAAAATGATTTGTACATCCCCATTAAGTTCAATGGCCCTTACTGCAATGTTAGGACTTAAAGGATTAGCAATGGGTATAGCATCTATAGCTTGTGTAGGTGGATCATTTACAAATGGAATAATTTTTCACAAACTTAAGTTAGGTAATAAGAGTAATGTAATAGCTGTTATGCTAGAACCTCTAACTCAAGCACATATAATAACTAAAAATGCAATTCCTATATATTGTTCTAACTTTATAGGTGGCGGACTTGCTGGCCTTTCAGCTGCATTCTTCAAAATTATAAACAATGCACCGGGAACTGCTTCACCAATCCCTGGACTTCTTGCACCTTTTGCATTTAATACTCCTAGAAACGTTATATTTGCATTAATTTTCGCTATATTAGGTGGTACAGTCGCTGGTATTTTAGGTGGAATTGTATTTAAGAATAAAAGAAATACTTCTTGCACATCTAAAATAGATAGTGAAATTGCCTAAAAATTAAGAAAAAAGAGTTTGGAATTTGTCATGTGACTTTTCTCAAACTCTTTTCTTTATAATTAATCATATACGCCAGTAAGTTCATTTACTACCCATCTATCAATATCCCACTCCAAACATATAGTTTTTTCTTTTTCTTCAACTTCTTTACTCTCATCTACTATTTTAATTAATTTAAATTTACATTCACATGTAATATATTCATCTTTAGTTGTAATATCAGAAATCCCTATATCTTCTACTTCATAATAAACATTTTTCCTTTTATACTCTTCCAAACTCTCCTTATATGGATATAGTCTATCATTAATTATAATTGATTTTAATTTATCACTAACATATGGAACTATTGGAGCACAATTTTCATAGAAATCATTTTCTGTGTAAGTATCTTCAAATACTTTATTAATAATCTTATTATCTTTTTCATATACCTCTTTATTCACTGTATAAAATCCAGTTATAAACTTAGTTACAACATTCTCTATTTCATCTATTCCCTCATCAAATTTGATTTCATAGTATTCTTTCACTTCTTTATCTTCTTTTAATTTTACAACTAATGCAGCTTTTGAATTTTCTTCCCATAACACATTATTCCAATTCAATATATTTTGTGGCACATTTTCATAAAGTAATTCATTACTTGTAATTTTATCTTCCTCTAATTTTCCTGCATATAAATTAAACTTATTTTCAGATGACAAAGCTATATATATAATTTTTCTTTCATCTGGAGAAATTGTGTATGCAACATCCCTACCTTTTAAAATAGTTTTTATCTCGTTTTTTGTTCTATTAAAATAAAATAATCCTTTTTCACTATTAAAAGTTCCTGAAAAAATAATTTTTTCACTTTTTAATATATTAAAATCTGATATTCTATCTTTTTTGCCGTCTAGCTCTAGTATCGTCTCTGCCTTTCCGCTTAAATTTACACGCATTATTCCTCTATTTCTAAGTTTATTGTAACCTAAAAAAAATATATTTTTACCATCATTAGTTCTAAGTTTTTCTTCTTCACTTGAGTCACCTTTCATAAACTTTATTTCTTCCGTTGTATCTTTTTCAGTATCTTTAACTTTTATTATTTTAGTATCATCTTCTATAATCATACCAATTTCATACTTTGACTTAAATGCTGGTATATCTTTACTACCTTTTACACTTTTTTGTATAATAAATTGTAAATCATCTTCTTTTTCATCTTTTTCTCTTATATTTTCTTCTAAAATAACAATATCCTTTTTATTATTTTTTTCTTTACCTTTTTTATTTTCACAACCATAAAAAGTAATTGTCATAATTGCCGCCATAATTATTAATATTACTTTTAAATTTTTCTTCATATAATCATCCCCTTAAATTTAGAAGCACTTCTCATTATTATTGATCCCCTAATTCTGTACGCTCATTTATTACCCATCTATCAACATCATATTCTATTACAATCTTCATTTCTTTTTCAGTAGTTTCTTCATCATTGCTTACTTTTTTAACAATTTGAAATTTACAATTACATTCTATATAGTCATCCTTTAAAGCTATATTTGTAACTTCTATATTGCTAGGTTCATAACAATATTTAAATTTAAATCCATCATTCCAACTATTATAAGGATACCATCTAAGAATATTTGTTTTAAACTCTTTATTTACATATGGGTTTATACTCTCAATTAAATCTTCTATTTCCTTGCCATTGTATACAATCATACAACCTTTATCATCTTTATACACCTTTACATCATTTTCAAGTTCTGTTTCCATATTTTGAAATGCATTTTCCGTTTTCATAGATATATCATTCATGACCTTATCATATTTTTTATAAACCTCTTCATCTACAGTGTAATAAAAGGTTATAAATTTTTTTATCATCATTTCTATCTCTTCAGTTCCTTCATCAAATGAAATAGTATAGTTTTCTTTATCACTTTTATCCTTTTTTATTAAAAGTATCTTAGAATTACTATTCCATTTTGAATCATTAAGATTTAGTGACTTTCTAGAAACATTTTCATAAATCAAATCGTTTTTTAATAACTTATTTTCATTAAATTTTGCACCATATAAATTTAATTTATTTTTTGACTTTAATATGCTATACACTATCTTTCTTTCGTCCGGTGAAACTGTAAAAACAATGTTTTTTCCATTTAACATTTTACTTATTTCTTTATTTTGGCTATTATAATAAAAAACTCCACTTTCTCTATTATAAATACCACTAAAAACAATACTTTCATTTTGTAACAAATAAAAATTATTTATCTTATCTTTACTATTCAGTTCTATTACTTTTAATATTTTCCCACTTAAATTTGTTTTCATTATTCCCATATTCTTATCTTCATCATAACCTAAAAAAAATATATCACTACCATTATTAGTACAAAATTTATTTTTAATATATTTATCTTTCATTTGTATTTTTTCAATACTGTACTTTTTATTTTTTGTTTCATTATCTTTAACTTCTACTACATTGTCTTTATTTAACCTTACTTTATATCTACTTTTAAAAGGAACTACATCTTTTTCACTTTCATTTCTTTCTACACTTTTATTTATTTTAAATGTTAAGTGATCATCAATAGCTTTGGATGGATTGTTTTCTAATACTACAATATCATCTTTACTTTTATTTTTATCTTCCTCCTTTCCACTTTCACAACCACAAAAATTTATCATTATGCTTATAGTAATAATCATCAATAAATATTTTGAAATTTTTCTCCCCAACTCATCACCTCAAATTTAAAATACTTTTATTATTACTTACTATATTAGTTTTAAGTTGTTACCAATTTTAATATATATGTTGCCAAGTTATTGCCAAATTTAAATTATTTCTAGTACCTGTTATTTTCATATACACGGAAACTCAATATTAACTTTATTTACTCCATTTTCATTATAAAAATCTAAATTTCCATAATGAAGCTTTGTTATAACTTTGCTTAAATTAAGCCCTATACCTAAACTTCCTTTTTCTTTTTCTTTATAATCCGTTGTTTTATTTATTACATTTATATTTACTTTATTTTCTTTAACACTTTCCTTTATATATATAACCTCATTCTCTTTTCCATATTTTATAGCATTGTCTAAAATATTTATAAATACTTGCTTTAATTTATTTTCATCTCCCCAGATGAAAATATCATCTTCTAGCTCCTCATTTATATCCATATTATATTTATTGGCTTTAAAACTCATATGATAACAAATATCTTCGATTAAGTTCGATATATTCACTTTCTTCATATCCAATTTACTCTCATTTAATATATCCTCTTTAGATACTTCTAAAAGTTCTATAACCATATTATGTAATCTTTCACTTTCATCCTTTATATGATTTAATGAAATTTTATTAAAGTCATTATCAACTTCTTCATTAATTAAAATTTCTGAATATCCTTTTATTATGGTCAATGGAGTTTTTAATTCATGTGTAACATTGTCAAAAAAGTTTTTTCTGTATTTTGCAATTTCATTTATATGTTCAATTTGATTACTAATTTTATTTTTCATAATTGAAATCTGATTTGATAATTCTCCAATTTCATCTTTTGATTTAATTTCTATGTTTTCATTATAATTTCCATTAGCAATTTCTTTAGCTACTTTATTTAACTTAATTATTGGTTTTGTTATAGATATGGATAATATATATGTGAATGTATCTAATACTATAAATCCTAAAATTATTATTAATTTTAGAGACTTAAATATTTTTTCTGATGATTTATATATATGAGTATAATATTTATCAAATGTAATTACACATAATATATTTTCATTTTTATATATAGGAAAGGCCACTGTTGCAACAGTATCTCCTTGTATTTTATTTATTTTAAATGAACTTTTATCTTCTTTTGCTAAGTCTATTTGTTTCATTTTTTTACTTTTAAATTCTGAATCATTTATGATTTTAAAAGTATTTCCACCATAGGATGTATTTATAACATGGTTCTTTTTATCATAAATAGTAACTTTGCAATCATTCATATTGCTTATTTCCTTACATAGTTTAGATGAATCTTCTTCAAAATAATGTTCATCTGAAAATAAAAAATCATTTTTAATGTATTCTTTAGATAAATAATATAAATTTTCCATTTCTTTTAATACTATTTTTTTATTATTTTCTTCCATAAGTTTATAAAATGATACGTTTAACATAATAAGAATTAGTATACTTATAGTTAATAATCCACATAAAAACTTGTATTTTATCTTCATAAAATCACCTCATTTTATATCCAACCCCAAATATTGTAGTAATTATAGATTGTCCACATTTATCATCTAATTTCTTTCTTAATCTTTGGACATGAACATCAACTGTTCTAATATCACCTTCAAAATCAAGAGTCCATACACTTTCTAATAAATTCTCCCTTGAAAATACTTTTTCTTTATTCTTTGATAATAACAACAATAAATCATACTCTCGTGGCTTTAATTTTATTTCTTCTCCACGCTTCTTTACTACTCTAGATTTTGTATAAATTATAATATCATCATTTACCTTTATAATTTCATCATCTTCTAAATTATAATATAGAGAAAATTTTTCTATTCTTCTTAAAATAACCTTTGCTCTAATTATTACTTCTTTAACATTAAAAGGTTTAGTTATATAGTCATCTGCACCTAATTCCAATCCTAATATTTTATCTTCAATATCATTTCTAGCTGTTAACATTAGAATAGGAATTCTATAATTAAAATTAACAGTTTTACATATATCAAATCCACTCATATCTGGAAGCATTACGTCTAAAATAATCAAATCTGGTTTAAACACATCTATTAAATCCAAACCTTCTCTGCCATTATATGCATATCTAACATCTAAATTTTCTTTTCTAAAAGAAAAATACAAGATATCTACAATATTTTTCTCATCTTCTATAATTAAAACTTTATTTTTCAAATTATCCCCTCACTTCAATTGTAAATGTATACAAAAGCCTTTGAATTTATAAAAACTCAAAGGCTTTTGTATACATTTATACTTTTGATTCAAACACATACACTTCTCTATTTTTTTCATCCAACAACATTGTTATCCAATCATTTTCTTTATTTTTAAATTTATGCAAACATAAAAAATCATTACTATTACCTATATCTAAATCTTTCTTTTTTAATTTATTATTAGATTCATTGTAAAACTTTTTCATGTCATACACTATGTACTCATTAGATTTATTCCAATTAGCTTCTTCCTTTATCCTTTTTATGTCATCTTGACTATATTCAAGCTTTTTGATACTTTCCTTGTTACCTTTAAAACTTCCCCCACTATCTAGTATATTTATTTGCTTATAAGGTTTTGGTAAACTTATATTCCAGTTTAAATTCAAAGCTTCAACATAAGTCTTCATAAATAAGTTTTTAAACATTACAACTTCAAAAAAGCATACTAAAATTATTACAAAAGAAACGAACCTAAAGCCCTTTTTTTTCTTTGTAACTGAACATATAATAGCTATAATACATAATACAAATAAAAATAGTAAAATTCCAAAAAAAGCTGTCAATTATTATTCCTCCCATTTTCTCAATACATTTTTATTGCCTATAGGAGTATATCATATTTTTTTTATAATATTATACATTTTTTAAATTATTTACTATAAGTTTACCTTTAAAACAATTAATTGAATTTAACTTTATTTTTATAAATATTATTTAATTATATATATATATAATGTCATTAATTGTCGTATTTTCTTCTATTATTACATATTTATAAATTTAATTAGTTACTTAGTCAAAAATTTTATTTTTCTTTACCAATAAATTATTACTCTCATCATTTTTATCTATCAAATGTAAAATATCTTTCCCTTTAATTAAATTTATTATTATAGGTGCTAAAATAACCATAGCATCCCTATATCCAAGTTCTATATTATTCATTAATCTTTGATGATCAAGAATAATTGTACCTATTCCATTTATAGGCTCTAAACTTGATGATGGAAAAATTTCAATAATATTGGAATCTTTAAATTCATCTTTATTTATTGGATTTTTATAAGACAAATGTACAACTATAATAAAATCACAATCATAACTTTTTAGTGGTGTTATCGGTACATTATCCACATTGTTTTTTGAGTATTGTGGTGCATTTATTCCCCCATCAGCATACCTATTACCATTAAAAGTTATAGGTTTAAATATATACGGAACTGCACATGATGCTAAAACAATTTTTTTAACATCTTCCTCACTAAATTCATCTAACTTAAAATATTCTGGTCTTTCCTTATCTATATTATATGTACAAGCATATATATCTTTTTCTGACTTTCTTACAGTTTCAATATCCACGAAATCATCAATAAAATTTTCTATACCACTTTGAGATAAAAGCCCTATATCACTAATTTTCAATTCTTCCAATATTCTATTTTCACTATGTCTAACTCTATTTATAAGCTGCGATACCTTAGCTATTCTTATGCTTTCTTGCTTATGTATAAATCTAGAATATGAAAGACTACTCCATCCACTATTTAAAATTTCTTTATCATTCATGGCTAAAAATAGTGCATTAATACTACCTATAGAAGTTCCTGAAACAACTTTAATATTATCTACTAAATCAAGTTCCCATAATGCCTTAAACACTCCAACTTCATATGCTCCTTTAGCTCCGCCTCCAGAAAGCACAAGCCCTATATTTAAATGTTCTAAATCATAACTTATATTCATACTATCACCTACATCTATATATCTTTAAATAATTATATACAAAAATTATAACCTCTATTCTTATATACAGATATATTTTAATATTAAGTTTGTATCCTTAGAAATACTTATAATCAATTATTAAATCTCTTATATAAATTCATTACTAATGTATCTTCAAATCCTATTTTTCTATATAGTTCTGCAGCTTTATTATTAATCTGAGTACACAACTCTACGCTATTTCTATTATTTTTTATAGCATCATTAATAACATAATTAACTAAAGCTTTTCCAATACCTTTATTTCTATAATTTTCATCTACTACAAGATATTCTAAAACACAACACTGTTCATCTTCCATCAAAGACCAAACCACTAGACCCATTACTTTTTTATCTCTATCTAATACACATGAAGTAAAATAATCATCTCTTAAAAGATCATCATACTCTTCTTTACTTCCATTCCAATTAAAAGTACTATTTAAAATATTAAATATGCTCTCATTATAAGTAAGTTCTTCATTTTCCATCATTTTAATGTTGTATTTAACTTGTCTTTCTTTATTATCTAAATAACATACCATAACTCTATGATCACCATCATAAATCCATTCATTATCTTCATAAGCATTTCTCAATATCTTGTTACTATTTAGTGGTGCAGCTCTAAGTATTTTAATATTACAATTTTTTCTTTCAAGTATTAATTTTATAATATTCTTAACATTTTCTTCATTAAAATACTCTTTAATCACTATAGGACCTACAAAATATCCACTTTCTGAACCTTCTTCATACAAAATCCCAACAATACCTATAGGAATATCTTCATAATAAATTATTCCAATACTATCTTCTAAAGTACTATCATAACTTTCTATCTCATTTATAAATTCTTTAACTGTATCATATCTTGGATAACCAATACCCACATTATCATTAGCATTTGAATATCTCAACATTTCATCAATAAAATCAATATTTTCATTTGCATTGTATTTTATATGAAATCTCTTCATAATTTGCACCTCTCAAATTTATTCTATTAATAAACCATATTTAAAATTCAAATTATTTTTAATACTACATTCAAACTTATAACACTATAAATTCTTCATTATAAGTACTTTCTCCTGCATCATTTAACCGTTTATTAAAAATGTATTACAACTAAAGAAATCCAGGCATATACTTAATTGCCTGGATTTTTATATAAAAAACTTATTTTTGTTTACATTATGCTAACATACCGTATAAATTTTTAGGATTTTCTAATATTGGTACAAGAGATTGTGGAACACCTATGTTTTCTTCTCTTGATATATCATACATCAATCTTAAAATCGAAAAATCTTCCAAAGCAAACCCTACTGAATCAAATATAGTAATTTCATCTGGTTTTCTATCTATAGGTTTTCCAGTTTTAATTATGTTCCAAATTTCAGTTACTTTAAAATCTTCACCTCTATGCTGAATTTCGCCTTCTATACGACTTTGAGGTTCAAATTCAACATAAACATTTCCCATATCAAGAACTTTAGAATCAAGTTCTGTCTTACCTGGGCAATCCCCTCCAACACCATTTATATGCATGCCTGGCTCAACCATATCCGGTGTAATAATTATAGCATTCTTCTTATCTGCTGTAATAGTTGTTATAATATCAACACCCTTACATGCTTCCTTTGCACTACTACATTTAACTAATTTAAGATTTTTTACACCTTTTAGGTTTTCCATTAATTTTTCAGTAGCAACTGGATCTACATCATAACAATAAATTTCCTCTATTCCTAATACATGATGGAATCCAAGTGCTTGGAATTCACTTTGGCATCCGTTTCCAATTAACGCCATTTTCTTTGGATTAGGCTTAGCTAAATATTTTGCTGCCATTACTGAAGTAGCTGCAGTACGAATAGCAGTTGTTAATGTCAATTCACTTAAAAGTAATGGGAATCCTGTTGATACCTCTGCTAAAAGACCTATAGCCATTACTGTTAAAAAATTATGTTTAGGATTTTCTGGATGACCATTTACATACTTAAATGAATAAGTCTCTGAATCACCTACTGGCATCAATTCAAGAACACCTATATCACTATGATGAGCCGTTCTAGGAATCTTATGAAATTCCTCCCAACGTCTATAATCATCCTCCAAATATGGTATAAGACGCTCTATAACCTTTTCAGGACCAACTGACTTTAAATACTTTGCCATAGTAGGTAAATCAATATACCTTGTTTTCATAATAAACTCCCCCTCATATAATTTTATTCAACATTAACTATTCGGCCGAAGAATTGTAAATACTTATGAACTCTTTACTAAAAGTTCATTTTGAAAACGTTTAAGAATTACTTACACTATAAATATACCAAATTATTAGTTTTATGTCAAATAATGTTAATACTTTGTTAATAGTAGTCACGTAAAATTAACATCATTCACATTTAATGGTTAAATTATTACACCTTATTATTTGTATTTAAAAAACTTCAAATAACAACTTACCAACTCACCTTTCAATCTTAACTAATTTTAAAAACTATAAAATAAATTAGCTACTACAAATATTTAATTTTTACGAATAACGATTTAAACATCATCTATCCGTGGCGCTAATTTAATTATAATTCTTAAATTTATATTCACATTATAATTCTCCGGGGTTAAAACCCCTGGCTACATAAAAGAATTAAAATCTATGTTTTTAATAAGTATCTTTCTTGATATAACTCTTTTTCATGTCTTATTAGTATAAATTTATTAACTTATATTTATGGATAGTGATGTTTAAATGAGTATTTCTTTTAAAACTGATTTAGAAAAATCTTATTGGATTTTTATTTAATTTTTATAACCTAATCCAAGGACGGATTAGCCACTGCACCAGACAGGACGTCGCTTCAGTGGGAAGTCTTAAAAATTAAATAAAAAGACATTTAGAGTTTCTTTGAAGTTTTTACGAATAATGATTTAAACATCATCTATCCATATCACTAATTTAAATTTTTCACCTCAAATATTTAAACGCAAAAAATCACTTCCTATATTTAATAAGAAGTGATTCATATATAACTATTGAATTATTCTTCCCATCCTTCTGGGAATTCTGCATTGTGGTAAACTTCTTGAACGTCATCATCATCTTCAAGTAAGTCTAACATTTTTTGCATTTTCTTAGCTGTCTCTTCATCAATTGCAGTGTATGTATCTGGAATCATTTTTACATCAGCTTCTAAGAATTCTATTCCTTGTGCTGCTAATGCTTCTCTAACTGTTCCAAAATCTTCTGGTGTAGTTGTTACTACATATACTTCGTCTTCTACTGCAAAATCTTCTGCTCCTGCTTCTAATGCCATCATCATCATTTCGTCATCATCTTTATCTTCTTTTTCTATGATGATTTCACCTTTTTCTTGGAACATGAAACCTACGCAACCTGAGTTACCCATGTTTCCGCCACCTTTTGTAAAGGCATTTCTAACATTTCCTGCAGATCTATTTTTGTTATCTGTAAGAACATCAACTATTACAGCTACTCCATTAGGACCATATCCTTCATAAACTATATTTTCATAGTTTACTGCTGATAATTCTCCTGATGCTTTTTTTATTGCTCTTTGAATAGTATCATTTGGCATATTTGCTGCTTTAGCTTTTGCTATAACGTCTCTTAACCTAGCATTTGTATCTTCGCTTGGTCCTCCGTTTTTAACAGCTACAACTATTTCCTTACCTATTTTAGTAAATATTTTACCTCTTTTAGCATCTACTTTACCTTTTTTCGCTTGTATATTGTGCCACTTTGAATGTCCTGACATTTTATTTCCTCCTAACTAATATATCAATAATGCTCATGCATCCCATTTTTAAATATTACTGCAATATTATAACATATCAAAAGTTTGCTTTCAAATTCTTGACTATATAGTTATAAATTTATTTTTATAGGTTTATGCTTCTTTATAAAGTCTATGTTCCATTTTAAAGTAATACTCTTCATCTTCATCTTCTATTATAACTTTTCCATTAGTACATTCTGTGAATTTCTCACACATGTTATTAAAGTTATTACTTTCACAATATATTATTATCTCAACTTTATCAGTATATACAGTATCTTCTATATGCCACTGATTTTGTCCACATACATACTGTATTTTCCCAAGCAAATCATAATCTATTGTAAATTTCACTTGAATTCCTTTTACCTTTTCAACTATTCCAGCTACTTTTATAGCTTCTGATGCCCCCTTAGAATATGCTCTTACAAGACCACCAGCCCCTAAAAGAATTCCACCAAAATATCTAGTAACAACTACTGCAACATCAGTTAAATCATTTTTCTTTATTACTTCTAATATAGGAATTCCTGCTGTTCCTTGTGGTTCTCCATCATCACTATATCTTTGTATATTTTTTTTCTCGCCTACAATATAAGCAGAACAATTGTGTGTTGCTTGTTTATGCATATTTTTTATTTTAGTAACAAATTCTTTTGCCTCTTCTTCTGTTGTTACTCTTTTTACATATCCTATAAACTCTGATTTTCTCTCTTCAAATTTAGCTTCAGCTTCATCTTTAACTGTAAAATAACTCATAACCACTCTCCAATCTATTTTTTCATTATTTCAAAATATTCTTCACAAGCTTTCTTTATATATGAAAGTTCTGTTTTTTCATCAATACATTTTATCTTTTCAAATGCTTTTTCACTTCTTATTTTTGCTAAAGATTTTATAGCATAACTTACTACTTGACCATTTTCATCTTGTAATGCCCTTAAAAGTGCCATCTCGCACTTGTTATCTCCAATCTTACCCAATGCAGAAATAGAAAGCCTTCTTATATTTACAAATTTATGTACTGTTGACTTTATTAAAAAATCCACTGCTTTCTCTGCTCTTAATTCTCCTAGCATCCATACAGCTGCTTCTTTTTCCTTTAACGAAATATTTAAATGATTATTTAATATATAATCTATAAGCTTAGTTTTGTTTACCACATCTAAACTATTTAATATATAAATTCTTTCATTCTTTGCAATATTGGCTAGATTATTAAATAAGTCTTGTATATTCTCACTTTTAGTTAAATATCTATACTTAATTTTGGCTGAAATAATATGTCTTTGTATTTCGCTTTTATCTCTATTTCTAATCTTACTTATAGTATCTAAAGATTTTCCTTCTAAATGCAAAAAATACGATATCTCTTCTTCTGAATATTTATCAATAAAATTCCAATCGAACTTAACTAATCCACTACTAATCTTTCTCACCACCAACATTTTATAGAGTTTTAAGTTAAACGTTAACCCTATAATTATTAATTCTATATACATATATTATAATATAAATTTTAAATTTAATCATTTAAAAGAAAAGAAGAAATTGAATTATCAATTTCTTCTTTTATGTTTACTCTATAATGTATTTTTGACACTTATTATAAACTTCTTCATCACCTTGAACTTCCATTAAAGTTCCTTCTGCTTCATATTCTTCACTATCAACTTTTCCATTTCTATGAAGATATGCAACTGTACTTGAATCACTATAAGGTATTAATACTTTAAATGATTTTAATTTATATGGAAGTAATTCTGTACATTCTTTTAATAATAAATCTAAGTTTATATTTTCTCTAGCAGATATTTCTATAATTTTATAATTACTATTCTTTTCTTTTAATTCTTGTAATTTTTCTTCATCTGCATTATCTACTTTATTTAATACTAATATTGTTGGTTTATCATCTGCTTTAAGCTCTTTTAATATGTCCTCAACTACTTCTATTTGTGATTGTGCATCACTATTAGAACTATCTACAACATGAAGTATTAAATCAGAGTATATAACTTCTTCTAAAGTTGATTTAAAAGCTTCTACTAAATCATGAGGAAGTTTTCTTATAAATCCTACTGTATCTGTCATAGTAGCAACTCTATTATCTGGAAGCATAATTCCTCTAGTTGTTGTATCTAAAGTTGCAAAAAGCATATCTTTTACAAATACTTCTTCTTTTACATTAGCAGATTTTAAAGGATATAAATCACATAACTTATTTCTTAATGTAGATTTTCCCGCATTTGTATAACCTGCTAAAGCTATTTTAGACACGCTATCTTTATTTCTCTTTTCTCTTTGAACACTTCTTATATGTTTAATCTTTTCAAGCTCTCTTGAAAGTTCTAAAATTCTTTCTCTTATATGTCTTTTATCTGTTTCTAATTTCTTTTCTCCTGGGCCTCTAGTTCCTATACCACCACCTGTTCTTGAAAGCACTGTTCCAAGACCAGCAAGTCTTGATAATCTATATTTAAGTTGGGTTAACTCAACCTGTATTTTACCATCTCTTGTTTTAGCCCTTCTTGCAAATATTTCTAATATTAATGTTGTTCTATCTATTACTTTTACACCTAATGCTTGCTCTAAATTTCTAACTTGTGCACCAGACAATTCCTCATCAAAAATTACAACATTAGCTCTTAATGATTGTCTAATCATTGCTATTTCTTCTACTTTTCCTCTTCCTACATAAAAGGCAGGATCTATTTTGTTTTTACTTCTTTTTTGAAGCACTGAATATACCGGAAAAACTTCACATGCTTTTGTAAGTTCAGATAATTCTTCTAAACTTTCTTCATCTTCTGTTCCTACCAATATAGCTTTTTCTTTTGTTTCTTCTATAATCTCATTTTCTTTTATTATACTTTCTATGTATTTTATTTTATCCATTAAATCGAAGTTTAATAAATCTTCTGTTGATTTAATACTTATTTCTTCTTCTACTAATATGTTATTTGATACATCACAAAATCCTATATTATAGCATAATGGTTTTTCATCACTTACACCTATAGCTACTATAGCATCTAATTTCAACTTTAATAATGCTGATATATCTAAAGCTGAAAGTTTAGGATTTCCATTAGGATGGGTATGTATTATTCTAACACCAGATAACTTTCCTTCTTTTACATCAATTAATGGCATATCTACAGTAGTGCTATCACCAACAGCAACAGTTATTATATTACCTTTTCTATCTATAGCTACACTTACTTCTCTATCTAAATCTATAGTTGCTTTTTTTAAAACTTCTATAATCTCTTCTGTTACTACTGTATACTTAGGGACTTTTAAATCAAGTATTGTTTCTAAACTATTAAGTATAGATTTTTTTACACCTTCTATATTTCCATCTATCATAAACTCACCGTCCAAACTTTTCTTAATATTTATTTTATTAATATTAGATTATTGTTATTTATTATTTGAAAATAACATAAAATATAATCAAAATATTTTATAAAAACCGAATTTTTCTTTATTTACGGTTGACAACTTTCATTTAATTTTATACTATTACTTCATTATTGTAAATACTTGATTTTAAATATAATTATTTCCACAAAACAAGTAAAATCAATAGTTTTATAGATTTATATCAATTCATACTTAGAATAAAATAGAACTCTTTAGAAAAATGTTTTTGACGTTTTTTTGACGAAATAAAAACTAGGAATTTAATATTCCTAGTTTTTTAATTAGATATAAGCTTTTATATTTAACTATATAATACTTATTCAATAAAATATATTTAATTATTTATATTAAATTTTTAAAATGTATTACTTTAAATAACTTCATTATCTTGAATTTTTTGTTCTATTTTTTGTTCTATTTGTATTGGTGCTAATACATCATACTTATTCAAAATATCTTCATACATATTTCCTTTATATTTTTTCATCTCGACAGTTATAGCTACTGAAAATCTAACCTTTCTAAGATCTCCTTCATCTCTACTTAATGCACTAATAATTAAAAATGGATCATTAACACCCTCTATTTTCTTTCCTTTTTTCTTTGTGCTTATAGTATCCCACTTATAGTCCAATCTTCTTTGAAGTTCATTTCTTCTCTTCGCAGTATCACTAACAGGATTTTGGCTTTTTTTATACCCCTGCGACTCTAAACAACTTACTAATTGTTGGTCTTGTCTTACATTAACATTGATTGGTTTTTCTCCTTTTTTTGTAAAAGAAAAAATATTTGAATCTGGATAAAAGGTTTCTTCTATACATGTATTAGTATATAGATCACTATCTAATGTTGATATATCTGTCAATGTACAAATTGTCCAACTAAAATTAATAGTACCTGATTGATTAGAAATATCAGGCAAAGGTATTGGTAACTTAATACATCTACTTGGAATTATGAAACCTTTATATAGAGTTGTTACCTTATTTTTGCTACATTTTACAATATTCTCTACACTATCTTCTAAAATTCCGAACCCCTCTTCTTCACCATTATTTAATTTTTTATGAGATGAATGCACAAGCAAAGTTCTTGCCATCATTGGATCTAGTTCCTCTGATATCTGAGTTATCTCTCCAACTTTACTTGCCACTATTGGTGATGCAAAACTCGTTCCTGCAGTCATTAATCTACTAACCCCATCTAAGCTTATAGCTTGAAATAAGTTTCGCTCATCTCCCCCAAATGCTAATAAGTCTGGTTTTAATTTTGCACCTTCTCTACCTTCTCCTATACAACTATACTCAGCTCTATATATTTGTCCATCAAATTTAGAATAAGCACCAACTCCAATACAATTAACTGCATCTGATGGAGCTTGTATTCTATTAAATGGCTTTATTACTTTTCCATCATTTCCAACTGCAATACAAAAAATTTTATTTTTTAATGCTAATTTATCCAATGAATATGTAAACCTATTTATTTGATCATCTAATATTGGGCCTCGTGGACCAAAAGATATATTATATATATCAATATCATCTCTGCTATTTACTATGTTCTCTATGTTATCAATCACAACATAGAGATTTTTTTCTGGTAAAACTCTAAAGCTTTCTACTATACATTTTGGTTCTGATAACTGTTCTTCATTTTTATATTTGTTTATTTCCCCATATAATATAGTTCCACATACAGCATTTCCATGTTGCAACGTACTATTCTGTGATGGTAATGATGATAAATCATAATTTCTTAAATATGGTTTAAGATATACATTTTCTTCATTCGCTCCCCCATCAAAAACACCAATTTTTATTTTGTTTTTGATGTCTTTACTTTCTGGTATCTTAGGTAATTTACTTCCATTAAATGTTCTTAAATCTGGTAATGTAATTTCTCTCATAGGATGAATAGTTCTTAAAAAATTATACTTTGATATGCTCAATAAATTTTTTTCTGTAACCTTTGCTAATATAAATATTGGTCCATTTTCATATTCTTTTATGACATATCCTGCTTCTAGATAAGCCTTTAATTTCATTAATGCATTTTTCTTTTCACTTCTTAATGGATGCAATACTATTTCCACTTCATACTCATCTTTCTTTTCATCAAACCCCAATGTTTTTTCTTTTGCATTCAACATATCTATTCTTTCAATACTTCTTAGCTGATTCATCTGAGTTTTATTGAAATTATCCATATTTAGATCATTTACAAACCATTCTAAATTGTCCTTTGAACATTTCAAAAAATATAATTTCGATTTTACTTCTTTATTCTCTAAAACTTTTCTATCATATATCCTCGCTCCAACAAATTCCATAGACTCCTTTTTATTGAATACATTAGGAATATAGCTTTTTGCAATAAAATTTTCAGCCATTCTAATATTAATTATAATCTCATCATCTAAATATAGTTCACTATGTTCTTGTATTTCATCAGAAAGTTTATTAATATCTTTCATTAATCTTTCTTTAGCCTCTTTATAAGTATATGGTAATTGTTTAGGTCCACCTGACTTTCCTTTGGTTATTTCTTTTGCTAATTTTTCTCCATTAGCTAGTATTGGCATAAACTCCATATTTCTCTCCCCAATCTTAATTTTTTTCTAAATATCTATATAAAGTGCTTATTGATATTTGTGTTAATTTGCTAATTTCCTTTACAGTGAATCCATTTAAACTCATTTCCCTCACTAATTCAATCTTTGATTGTTTATCCCATTTATGAATATACTTACTACACTTCTTAACGAGTACTTTAGGTATAGGCTCTTCTTCTAAAATGTGTTGTCTCTTAGCTTCTGTGCATAGTCTAACTATCTCAGCTCCATTTTCATTTTTTAAGGCTTCTACTAGAAGATTTAAAACACCGTCATCAATATTTTCATTTATTTTTTCAAATTCCCTTTTTATAATCATCATTCGTGCTTCTTTGTTAGGCAAATCTAAATGAACTTTCAAATCAAATCTTCTCCATATGGCCTTATCCAATAACTCTTCATGGTTTGTTGCTGCAATTATTATACTGCTTATAGGCCATTCTTCTAATTCTTTTAATAAAACATTAACTATTCTTTTTATTTCTCCAAGTTCTCTATCATCAGTTCTAGTTTTAGCAATAGCATCAAATTCATCTAAAAATAATATACAATCATTATTTTTTGCATACTCCAAAACCTTCTTAATATTGGTTCCTGTTTCACCCAAATAACTTGACATCACAGTCGCTAAATCTAATACAACTAAAGGTTTTTTTAATTTACTAGCCAACCACATAGCTGAATATGTCTTTCCAACTCCTGGCTCCCCAAAAAATAGTATTGAATTTGTTGGTTTTAATCCTAATTTCATTAAGTCTAATTTTTTTTCTTGCTCTTTTATAAAATTATTCAATACATCTGTATTTTCCTTTGATAAAATTGGAATATCAATTTCATTAACTTCTTTAACTTCTATTAAATTTTCATTGTTTTTTTTATCTGTTGGTATATCTGATAACCCTATTGATCTATATGCACTGTTTCCTATATTTTTATCAAATAAGACTTTATCAATTTCCTGTGAAATATGTGGATATTTATTTTTTATCATATTTGAAATTGTTAAAGATATAACTTCTACAGAATTCTGATCTTTTTCCAAACTTGCTCTAATTAATTGAGGAATTATTTCTATAACTTTCATTTTATCACCTTACTAAATTTATATGTTTTTGATATAACTATATAATAGCATTATATCAGTACTTTTTCAATTAATTTTCTCACTTTAAATTTCAATGTCATTTTTGATAATTTTTTTTAATTTATTAAATTATAAAAAAATAAAAGGTAGTCCCTAAGAACTTCCTTTAAATTTGCTTATACAACATCAATCTTACCTTATAAATATACATGTATATATTTATATTTGTAAAACAATTTATATGTCATGTTAATTTTATACATATTTGACCTTTTTTATAATAAGTTGTATAATTTGTTTGAATATTTATAATTTTATATTTAAGGAGAACATTTTATGTCTAAAAATTATATAGAAAGTAGATTAAATAATCAAATTAAATGGTATGATTCTAAAAGTATTAAAGCAAAAAAACACTTATTTATTACAACTTTAACATTAGTTATTTGTTCATCATTAATTCCTGTAATAACAATTTTTTCAGATAACTATACATTAATATGTAAAATAATACTAACAACTTTAAGTGAAATTATTAATATATGTGCTTGGTTATTGAATTTTAAAAAATTTCAAAAAATTAGTACTAGCTACAGATTAGTATGCGAACAATTAAAAACTCATAAATCATTATTTATAAATAATTGTTCACCATATGATAATCCTGAAAATGCTGAAAATATATTTATATTAAATTGCGAGTGCATCATGAATTGTGAACATATTAATTGGAGTAATATTTTTTCAAAGCCTAATAAAAAGTAATACATATGATCTTTAATCTATTGATTCATAAGTTTTTTTAAATACATCTGGCTTACATGGATAGCACTCACCATTTATTCCTTTTATAATCCAATCACCAGCATCTGCTTTCATATCACCTTCAAGTGTATGAATTATGATTTCTTTATCAGTTTGATATGCTTCTATTATTATTGGTTTTTTTCTAAATTTTTTTAATTTACACATATTAACACCTCCTTTATTTAAATTATAAATCAATTAATACAAATTAGAAAGGATGATTTATATGCCTAGTTTACACAATTATAAATTATTTATTAGCCATGCTTGGAAATATGGTGATGACTATGATAGATTAATTAATCTGTTAAATAATGCAAAGAATTTTTCTTACTATAATTATTCTGCACCCAAAGAAAAACCTTTATTTCCAGCAGGTACACCTTTAACGGAAAAAAAAATTGCTACCAAAATTACCGATAAAATTAAGCCATCACAAATAACTATTGTTATTTCTGGTATGTATGTAAGTTATAAAGATTGGATGAAATATGAAATTGACGAATCTGTAAGAATGGAAAAACCTATTCTTGCTATAAAACCTTATGGACAAGCTGAATCAAATACACCACGTTATGTAACTGATAATGCTGATAAAATCGTAAATTGGAATACTGATTCAATTGTTTCAGCCATACGCGAATTAGTAAAATAACTCTTTAATATAAATGCATAGTATTTATTGATTTCTATAAAAAGAAAGTAGCATAATTTAAATATGCTACTTTTACAAACTCCAAATCTATATTTTATATGAATTTAATCTAAACCTATATATAACTTTATAGGCTCACCAACTCCTTTTTTCTTTCATTTAGTAATTCTTTAATATCTTCATTTGTAGCTTGTTTTTTAATAAAGTTTCTAGCTGCTGACCTATTTCTTAAATATCTAGTTTTTTCTCTGTTTTTTTCTTGCCATTTTTTATTTGCTTCTGTTTGTGCGTTTTTTTCCATGTAAATCACCCTTTCTATTTGAAAAATATAATATAACTAATAAAGTCGTAAATATGACTTTTAGGTAAATATTATTAGATAATATTATGAAAAAACTATTAGCTACACATAATGCTAAAATATAATCCATTTTTTTCTTTTCATATTATTTGAAAGATGTTAGAATATTTTTAGTGAGTGTGAGGGAAAGATTAGGGCTAAGCCCTAATCCTTATTTTCAAAATATCTTGCTACGGTAATCGTTGTGGTGATGATTAAGCAAGCTATTTCAACTATTTTTTGATGTCTTCTAACATCTTTCTCTCATCTCATTTAATCGTGTTGTACTACCAACAGTAAGACATATGAATAATTTTTATCAAAATTTATAAAATAGAAGCATAAAAAAGACATATTACTTGATATATGTCTTTTTTTATTAATAGAAATATTTTATAAATTTAATTTTGACTTCAAAGCTTCTTGCAATAATTGTGAAAAATTAATATTATTTTCTTCAGCCTTTTTATTTAACCATGATGGAATAGTTAAAGTTTTCTTTACCGCCTTATTATCATATTCTTTTAAAATATCTTTTAAGTTAGCCTTTACTAAAATTAATGTTTGTTTCTCTTTAACCTTTATATCATCTGTTGATGTTGCTTGTGGTATTTCTTTCTTTTCTTCATATAAATCAAATATAGCCATTTTTAAAGCGTCCTCAGCCATGATAAAAGCGTCTGATAAAGTTTCACCATAAGAAATTATATAGTCAAAATCTAAAAACTTAACATTGTAATCTTCTACACCTAATTTTTCTATTATAGCTGGAAATACATAGTTTTCATTATACATAATTATTAACCTCCAATTTATATTTTATGATATATATTAAAACTTATTAGTTAGGGCTATTTAAGCCCTAACTGTTTAAGTACACTGTTCAATGTGCCAGTTGGTAAATCTTTAGTGCCATGATAGGGAACAATTGAAATTTTACCATTTTTAGTGAATTTCATGTGTGAACCCGATTGGCTTTTTAATTCCCAACCATTTGAAGTTGCAAGTTTTATTATTTGTTTCGCATTCATTATTAACTCCTTTCTATATACTTATTATACCATACGTATTAATACGTGTCAATAATACAGTTAAGAATATTATTTTTTATTTTAAATAAAATAAAAGGGCGGTACAATTAAATTTGTACCGCCCTTTTCTGTAACCATTTTTAATTTTTAAAATTTGTGTAATCCTGTTCAATGTCCGTTTATATTTTGTGTTATTTAAATAATAACATACATTTTAAAACTTAATTAGTCTAATTTTAAATTAAACTAATGCGACTGCGTCTTTTAAAGACGTATATCTATTTGAGCCGGCTTTTCCACCTATAGTAATTATAGTTTCCGCTTTTAATTTATTAGATTCAAAATCACTTTTCTTCATCATTGGACATTGATTTTTTTGAGCCACATATAACGCAGCCAATGCGTCCATATCACCAACATATAAAACTATTTTTTTCATTGTTTGCACCTCATTTTTGTTTTGATTTATAGTATTTGTTTGTTTTACTCTGTTATCTATACCACTTGCAATCGCTAGTCCAATTTTATCTGAACCATGCTTTTTATATAGTTCAACGTCTTTTGTTGCTTCGCAGAAAAAACATTCTATTATCATTGCTTCCATTTTTGTTAAATCTAATTCAGCAAGTTCATTTGAATATTTTATCCCTCTATTCCAAAACCCTAATGCTTGTAAATTTCGTAGTATTGAATTAGCTCTATTTTTAGTTTCTTGACTTGCTACATTATGAAGCCATATTTCAGCACCTATTGCACCGTTATAGCTTGTATATGCTTTATTTAAGTGTACTGAATAAAATAAATCGGCATTGTTATTATTAGCTTTATTTATGCCCCACATTAACTCAGTATCTATCCCCGCCATATTATTTGGGTAGCAATCTACAAAGGTATTATATTTTTCTAAATATGATTTTGAAGCTAAGAATATTTTTCTATCCTCTGTAGTTTCATTTACTAATCCATTAGCACCTCCAGCTAATGGATTATGTCCGCTTCTTCCCGCTATTTTCATTATTCTTCACCCTCCTTAATTTCTTTTCTATTTCCTTCTTTGAGTTGAACTAATGCTTGTTTTAATGCTGGTGGTGTTGGCAAGCCTAGTTGTGTGCAATTTTCTAAAAGACTTAAACCTTCATTTGCAACGTAAAAATAACATACCATTGTTCTAAACAACCAATTCCCATTTCCTAAAAGGCGATCAAGTGCAACCGCCGCTATTAACACAATAAATATAACCGCTTTTTTTGCTATGCCCTTAGCTCCTACATAACTAGAAAGCTCCTTTTTTATATATCCTTTTAATAATCCAGTTACATAGTCTAAACATATAAAAGTAACTAATACTATTAAAGCCGTGTCCCATGCACCCATAAGCCATGTAAAACTTGTTCCAATCATGGTTATAAGAGTTTTAAATAAATTTTCTTTTTCCAATTTAAAGCACCCTTTCTATAAAAAAAGCAATAAAAAACTAATAGTTTTTTATTGCTTTTAAAAATATCTTATATTTCTTTTGTGATATAGTTATATTCATTTTCTGTTATTTTATTAATTTTTCTATATTCCTCAATTTTTTCTTTTTTAATTATGTCTTTTTCATATAGTCTTTTTAATGTGTCAATAAAAATATCTATTATAATACACCCCTTTCAACCATATTTTCCATTAAAGATTCCTGTGCTTTAAGAGCATTATTTTTTATAATATTATCTAATCTATTGTTAGTTATATTAAATAATGCCTTTTCTTCTTCTTCAAACTGTTTTGCTATTAGAGCGGTTGCTAAAAGATTTCCATTAACATCATGGTCTGATACATATGAACCTTGGAAGTCATCTCGAACAACTAGAATGGCTGGTGTATCTCTTATATGAAAAAACTTTTTAGCTTCTTCTAATTCACTAACTTCTAAACAGTCCAGTAATTGAGGAATTTCGCTTTTGAACTCATCTAATATCTCTAATTCTCTTGGTATATATTTACTATAAACATATAAAATTCTCATTTTTAAAATCTCTCCATTTCTATTTTTTAACTTTTTGTATCTTTATATTTCCAGCTGAACCCGATGAACCAGTTCCACCAGCTCCGTAATTAAGAGCATTGGGCGAACTTCCACCAATTCCACCAGCCACAGAAATTTTACCATTGTTTGTAAAATTACCAGCATGAAAAATTCCTACAATGCCACCACCAGCACCGCCACCACCGCCACCGGAACCAGCATGAGTATTCATGCTACCACCACTATAAGTGGTATATTCACATCTTCCACCAGCTCCACCAGCTCCACCATTTGCAACAATAGAACCAGTTGAATTTATTAAAATATTTCCTTTTGCTATAATTATTATTAATCCACCTGGATATGAACCCATTTTGCCGGATTCACCTGTCTTTTCGTTATAAGATGGATAATCACAACCGGAACCACCACCACCGCCAGGAGCGGAACCTCCAGCATAACCTCTTGCGGTTCTTTCATTTGCCTTTCCACCACCACCGCCACCGGAGCCACCATTTAACCCAGTATCCCCAACGGCATAAACACCACCTCTTGCACCAGCGGGATAATAATTTATAGGACTTATGTACGAACCCCCTTTACCGCCGGCTTTTCCTTCATAAGAAGAACTATAACCACCGCCGCCACCGCCGCCACCAGCTCCGCCAGTACCAGCACAATAACATTCAATATCTCTAACAAAACCTCCCGCACCACCATAGCTTTTATATTTTGAATTTGTTCCACTAGAGCCACCGGACCCGCCAGCTCCACCAAATCCACCAGTAGGAAGTAACCCAATAGTATCTAATGAATTAAATTTTTGATTAGACATAAAAAATTTAATAATTTGTTTAGTTGATGGGTATGTGTCTTTAGTTATTACATAAGGTCTGTATGTTGTTGGGTTGGTATTACCCTTTTGAGACATTGAAATTGTACCATCAATTACTACATCTCCATCACAAAATAATATTAATCCTTGACATTGACTTGAAACTGTTAAAGTGTGTCCACGATTTATTTTTATACTTTTGTAAAACCTAGAAATAACAGTATCTTTAGAACTAGGTAATGTTACATTACCAGTAGTATTAAGAATACCATCTGAGCCATCACCAAAATAAGGATATTTATTAGATGATGAATCTCCTATGATTCTATGTAGTTGTAAATCATTATTCACTTAATATCACCTCCGAAATTAAAACATTGTCATTATCATAATTAAGTTTATAGTTTATTGATTTTATTAAATTATTATCTTCATAATATTCAACAGTTCTATTTGAATAGGTTGGAGAAACACCACCGGATAATGTAGATTTTTTAACTAATTGTTTGTTTAAATTTTTCCATTGAATAACTTTGAAAATGCCTTCTGAATCTTTGTTAAGACATTCAACACTTAAATTTTTCATGCTATTTATTTTATCTATTTTGGACATCATTTCTTCTAAAGATGTTTCAATATTTTTTGAAATACTTTTTATGTTATTTTTATTTGCTTCTATTTGATTTGCTAAGTTACCAGCTACATCTTCGCTTAATTGATATTTTATTGTTTCAAACCATTGATTAAAATCCTCTTGAAATTCAAGTTCTTTTTCTTCTAATTTTGCTGAATACTGATTAAATAATGTTGTAACATCTATTTGTTCAACTGTGCCATGAACAATTCCGCAAAAATTATTATTTTGCCTTAAATCAGTTATATCTGATTGTTTAATTAATATACTACCTTTCTTTATTAATATTTCAGCTAAAGCTAATTCATAAGCGTCTGCGTCCCTTTGCAAAGTTGGTGCAATTGCTGAACTTGAAAATGTACCTTTTTTTATGTATGAGTATATTTTTCTTTCTGAATTATCAAATCTTAAAATAACTCTATCAATTCTATCTAAAACACCATCTGCAACATCAATTGAATGTATATATTCATTTGTATTAATATAAATTGCTCCATTAATCCAGCCCTTACCTTGCTTAATTGTTACGGTCATATTATCATTTGATATTACTTGTAAGTTATTGCTAGGGTTGGGGAATACGCCATTACCGATAAAGCTTGCAAAGTATTCTCTAAAATCCTCAGCTTTATATTTTCTATCTCCATTAATGGAGTTAAACACAAAACTTTTTTCCATTTATCTCACCTTCCTTTTAATATTCTCTATCAATGTTGGAATGCTTTTACCAAAAGTAGCTTTTATTTTCACACCGCTTTGATTATAAAATTCCTCTATTTCTACTATCCTAGGGTGTAAAGTCACATTTATTTTTTTATCTTGTATAGTAACTATGTCACCCAAATCATAATCTTTTTCATAAAAAAAAGTCTTGAAAGGGTCTATTTCCAATTCAAAACTTTTTAATTCCTCTAAATCTTTTAAATATATATTACCTTGTTTGGTTAATTCATTTGGATCGTTGCTATTATAACTTATAAAAGTTTCATTCCTTTCAAACCCAGCTATAGCTCCAACACTTAAAACTAACTTTTGATTATCTTCTTTTGTTCCAACATATCCAACATTTTTATTATTTATTATGCTTTCCGTGTAATGTCTGCTTTTTATATTATTAAAATCAGACCTAAATATAACTGGTGGATTAATCTTTTGATTAACTGATAAATTTCTGCCCGCTATAACGTCAAATATATACTGTTTATTTTTATGGTCTAAAGATATATTCCAGCCTAATTCAGAGAACTCAGCTATCTCTTTTATTTTTTCAGCAAGGTTATCGTAACTACTCCGCCATCTATCTTCACTCCCTCGCTTTTGGTCTGTTGCAATTATAAGATTTTCAATTTTTCTTAAATTATTTGATACATTAATACAGTTAGTATCAACGAAATATTTAATTATAGTTTCTTGATTCCCATTACATAAACTATATGATTCATTTACCTTTGGCACTATTAATCTTCTTGTTAATATTCCTTGAAGTGTGAAGCCTTTTATCGTTAATGTATCTGTTTTTTCTCCAGCTTCTGTATAAATAAATTCTCTATGCAAAATTACACAAGCCTTATTATAGTTTTTTTCTAATAAAATTATATTATTTTTTATTAACTTATCTGTATGTATTTTATTAGCATTAATTTTTAATTCAAATTCCCCATAAGTGAAAAAACGCCTTCTTAATTGAAAGCTTTCATAATTATCTATTTCAGCTAGTAAATTAAATTGTTTATCTAAAATTCTTATTGAGTTCATACTACACCCCCAAATATAATGGTGAATAATATATAGCAACTTCTAAGTTATCTATGCCATTTTCTGCGTCATATCTGAAAAGATTATCCCCCACATTTAATTGTAAAAATGTACTATCTAAATCTAACCAATTAAAAACATTTTCTTTATCTCCATTATTTTTTAAAATTTCTATTCTTTTATTAGCAAAATTAGTTGTAACTTCTAGTACATCTCCAGCTTTTAATGTCTGATTAACCTTTATAAATTCCCTTGTATTAATATTTAATATACTTGGATTCACTACCGTAGCAAGTGCTTTAAATTGAATTTTCATGCCACACTCTAATGCTCCATAATTATTTATATTAACTATAAGGTTGCTGACTCTATGACCCATTTCTATTCCTTCATCTGCTGGAATTTCTAAAGTAAATTCAAAATCACCAACCCATTGAGCTACTTCTTCCTTTTGTTCAAATATTTCAGTCCAAAATGGTAATGGACATAAAAATTGAATTAAAAATTTTTGTATTAGCCCAACATTTTTTTGAAATGATATATCTTGTATAGTACATTCAATTTTTCTAGTTATTGAATTGTTTGTATATATTAATTCACCCTTTAATTTTGGATTGAAAATTGAAAGTATATAGTTTCTTTTTTCTTCTAAATTCAAAATGTTTTCCGCAACAATTGCACAAGTAGCTGGAATTAACTTTTCTTTTAAAGTTATATTGTCAATTGTAACTCCTTCTTGACCAGCTGAATTAGTAGTATTAATGGTTGCCGTAGAATTAGATATATTATCTAAGCTTTCTAAAATAAAGGGTCGAGAATTGCTTAAAACAATTTCTCGACCTAATTCATTTCTATATATTATCTTTTGCATTATTCCCCCCGTATTTTATATTGTAAATGCTAAGCTCCGTATAGTACTTTCAATATCTCTACTAGCTGAATTGCTACCGGACACATTTATATTATAATTACTCGTTCTACTATTTTTAGTTATATTTGTTGGTGCAACACTTCTGCTACTTTTACCCTTTGAATTATTTGATAAGCTCATTACTTCTTTTTTAGCGGCATTAATTTCAGCGGTTATACTATCAATCAATTTTTTTATTTCATCTATTGCTGGTTTAAATCCTTCCACAAGTTTATCACCTAAAGCTTGACCAGCTTTTTTATATTCAGCACTATAACTATGTAATAATTCAATAATTTCTTTTTGGTTTTTATCCATAATTAATTTTTCGGCTTCAGCTTGAAGTGCCGCTTCCTTTGTCTTTTCATCATAGAATTTTTTCAATTCTTCTTGTCGTTGGGTATATACTTCTTTTTCACTTTGATAAATAGAATTTATTCTTTCTAATTCATCTTTCTTTTGCAACTCTAAAAATTCTTTTTTCTTAGTTGCGTCTTCTTTTATTATTATCATTTGTTGTTTTAAATTCTCTTTTTTATCATCTAAAGCTTGTTTATCAAGTCTTTTTTTTCTCTCAACAATAGCTTTATCTAACTCTTTTTGAAGCTGAGCTTTATTATAATCATCATGTTCATATTCAATTGATGATTTGATTTTATTTATATTATTTAATTCTTCTTTGTCTTTTTCTTCTCTATCTTGAATTTTTTCTTTTTCTTCAAGTGCGGCAAGTTCTTTTTCAATTGCATTAATTTGAGCATTAGCCGCTTCCTCAATTTTTTTTATTTTAGTATCATAAAAGGTATTTGTTTTAGATATACTTTCATTTTTCCATTTTTCAAGTAAATCCAAATCTTTTTTTATTGCTTCTTCTTGTAATTGTTGTTGCTCTTTATACCTTTCTTTTAATGCATTCATTATTTCATTCTGAAATTTATTTATTTCATTTGCTATTTTTTTTGATGCATCTTTAACGGTATCCGCCATTTTTTCAAGTTCTATTCTAGCTTTTTCAAACTCTTCACGAGCCTTTATTGTTTCACTTGCCGTTGTCCCAAATGAATAAGCTAGCTCTTCATATCTTTTACGTAAATCTTCTACTTTTTTAGATTGAATAACAACAATTGCTTCTTGATTTTCTAAATCTTTTATGCAATCACCAGTACTTATACTAAGTTGTTTAATTGCAGTATCATAGGTTGTCATAAGGTCTTTAAAAACATTCTCTTGTGTTTTTAAAGATTTCTTTATATTCTTTTCTCTTGTATCTAATAATTTAGCACCAACTTTATAATATTCATCTAAAGCTCTTTTTGATTTTTCTAGACTTTCTATTTTTGCTTTTTGTTGCTCCTTAGTTGTATCTAAAAATTCTTTTTTATATTTTCTTAATTCAATAAGTTCATTAGAATATTTCTTTTTATCTTCTTTACTTTTCGTATTCCTAGATAATTTTTCTAAATATGAAATTTGAGAATCTACTTTATTTTTTTCTTCTTTTAATTCTATAGAATTTTCATTTTTAAGTATTCTAATTCTTTCTTCTAAAGAGCTTTTTCTATTTTCATAGTCCTCCTTTAAACATTCCTTTGTGTTCTCTACTTCTTCTTTATTTAATTTATTTACAAAGTCTATATATGCTGAGTACTCATTTTTATTATTAGTTCCCCAGTTAAGTTGTTTACTTGTTCTATCTTTTATTTCTAAAGCATTTGTATTTGTTTTTACTTTTATATCTGATAAAGCTCCTTCTGTAATACTTTTAATTGTTTCAGCGGCTAATCTTGAAGCCTTTTCAACTTTATCCATATCTTCTAAAATACCTAATGCCAAACCTTGTGAAGCATATTTACCTAATGCTTTAGTTTCTCGTGAAGGTGAATGAATATCCAAAGCGGTCTTTATTTTACTTGTTACACTATGCCCTAATTCTGTAGCGGCTTCCCATACATCACCAGCAAAATTACGTATTCCATTTGCTAAACCATTTACAATATTTTTCCCAATCTCGCCCATTTTACTTGGTATTTCTTGAAGCCTTTCAACTATTCCATTACCTATATTTTGAGCTGATTGTTTGATTTCTGCCGTCTTTTCGTCAATTCCTTGTTTCATGTTTTCAAACATATCATGTGCTTTTTGTTTTAATCTTGTTGGTAATGTATCAAACCAATTTATAGTATCGTTCCATTTATTCACAATACCTTTTTTAGTTTCTTCAACTTGTTTATCTATTTTTTCACCTTGCTCTTGAAAAGACTTAACGACATTATCTCTTATTTCCCGTGCTTTTGATGAAACTGTTTCTTTCATTACTTGCCATTTAGATTTTACCTCTCCAGTTTCCCAATCAACCTCTTTTGCATGGTCTTTTGCTTGTTTCATTGCTTCATTTACTACTAAATGGTGTGTGTTTTTTGCTTCTAAAATTATATCTTCTTTTTGCTTTTGTGCGGCAGAAATTAATTTTTGAGCTTGTTCGTCTGATATAGTACCCATTTCGTCACGTTGTTTTATTATATTTTGTACTGTACCGTCATATTGTTTTTCAGCTTCATCAATTACTTTTTCTCTTTGAATTATGCTTTCTTTAACAACTTGCGTTGATTGTTCTACTGTAGTCGCTATAGTATTATTTTTTTGTCTTTCTAACAAGCTCTTTTGTTCTAGTTCTGATTGGGACATTACTTCAATTGCCTTAGTTGACATTTCTGCTCTTATTTGGTCTATTTGTTCGTATTGCTCCGCGGTAATTTGCTTACCTTGTTCTAATGAAGTTTGAATAATAGAGTTTATCTGTTCTTTGCCTTTTTGAACTTCCGTAACTTCTTTATTATGGTGTTCTTGCATGCTTTTTAGAATATCCGCATTTTCTGCGTCAGTTAATGCTTTTGACTGTACCATAAAATTATTCATGGTGTCATATTGTTCTTTAAACTTATCATTCATTTTTTGTGTTACTTGACTAGACATTTCAGAAAAATTATTTACTATAGTGTCTGCGGCTTCTTTTGATACAACTTGATTTTTAAGCTTTAAATTTGTTAGTGATTGACCGACATTATTGTCTAATTCCTCATATGCTCCGATTGCTTCTTGTGTTCCCTTTGATACTTCTTTTCCAAAGCCTTGAACCTCTAAACTAGCCTTTGAAAAATGATTTTCTACCAATTTACCGATAGCAACAACTCCACCAATTAATGCAATTGCTATTCCTACTGGTCCGGTTAATGCAGTAAATACTGTAGCAAGTCCACCCACGGCGGTTGTTGAAGCTACCGCACCAGTTGTTGCTACGGCTATAGCTTCGCTTACCATGCCAAAAGCTCCCGCTACTGTTCCAACTAATTTTATTAATTTAGATATTCCTAATAAAACCGGACCAATTACGGCTGCTAATCCAGCAATCTTTACACAAGTTTCAATTACTTTTGGATTTACATTATTAAGATTATTGGTTATTTCTTTTAATTTATCTATTAATTTAGCAATTGAAGGGCTTAAAATATCACCAATTTTTAGTGCTAATTCCTGAACCGCTGACATTAATTCTTTTAACGACCCTTTGTTATTGGCTTGCTGAGTTTTTGCCATCTCCATCAATGCACCGTTTGCACCATCAATTTGACCTTTTAAAGTCCCATATTCTTCACCTAATCCACTTAATAACGCATTTACTGTTTTTATATTTTCTTTTCCAGCAATCATTGCTATATAATGGTTTTGTTGTTCTTCTGTCATTCCGGATAATTTAGATTTAAGCTCCATGAATGTATTGGTTAATCCTTTAAATGTTCCATTTCCATCAAATGCCGTTAGTCCTAATTCTTCAAGGGCTGTTTGTGCTTGTCCTACTCCTGCCGTCATGTTTGATAATGTTGACGATAAAGCTTGACCAGCTTCTGACCCTTTTAAACCTCTGTTTGCTAACATACCTAAGAATGTTGCACTTTCTTCGATTGGTACATTTAAATTGCTTAAAGTTCCCCCAACTTTTAAAAAGCCTTCCATCATTGCGTCAATATCTGTGTTACTTCTTCTTGATGATTGTGATAAAACATCTAAATATCTTGGTAAGTCTTGGACTTTTAAATTTAATGCACTTAATGAATCGGTTACTAAATCAGAAGCCCTTGCAAGGTCTAAATTTCCAGCTTCACTTAATCGTAGAACTGGCTCAATTGATGACATTATCTTTTGATTATCATATCCCGCAAGTGCCATATATCCCATTGCGTCAGCCGCTTCTTTAGCACTTTTAGAAGTTCCCGCCCCCATTTCCCTTGCTTTAACTTCTAACTCTTTTAAATCATTTCCAGTTGCTCCGGTTAATGCACTTATCTTTGATATACTTTCTTTAAAATCCATATGCAATTTTGAAATTGCAAGACCAGCACCACCAACAATTGTAGTTACCTTAGTAGTTAATTCTTTACCTACCGAACCTACTTTATCAGAAACGCTATTTAATGCTTTTTGTACATTGGCTAATTCTTTAGACAACTTATTCCAGTTACTACTTTGCTTTGAAATTTCACTACTGGTATTTAATAACTCGCTTTTCATTTCTGCAAGCTTAGATTTTGCATTATTAGCTTTTACATTATAATTATCAATTGCCCTTACATTATTTCTTATTTTTTCTTCATTAGTTGCATATTCTTTTGATAATTTTTCATACTCAGCCTTTAGCTCTTTAGTCTTTTCACTATTCTCACCTAGACTTTTTTTATTTTCTTCATATGCTCTTTTTGTGGCTTCTACTTTTTCTTTTAATATTATTTGCGCTTCTGTAGTTTTATTTAATGCTTCTTTACTTTCTTTTAATTTATTGTCAAACTGTTTTACAATATTGCTTTGGATATTAATAGACTTAGAAAGCATTTCATTTTTAGACTTTAAAAACTCTAAACTATTAGTATGATTTTTAATTCCAGCGGTAGCATTTTTAAACTCACTTTGAGTAACTTGTAATTGCTGGTTTAAATCAGTCATACCATTATTGAAGCCGAAATTTTTCATTTCATTGTTTGTATTAACTAATTCACTTTTCATTTCTGAAAGCTTAGACTTTGCATTATTAGTTTTTATATTGTAATTATCAATCGCTCTTACATTATTTCTTATTTTTTCTTCATTAATTGCGTATTCTTTTGATAATTTTTCATATTCCACCTTTAGCTCTTTAGCCTTTTCACTATTCCCACCTAAACTCTTTTTGCTCTCTTCATATGCTTTCTTTGAAGCGTCTACCTTATCTTTTAATGTTATTTGTGCTTCTGTAGTTTTATTTAATGCTTCTTTACTTTCTTTTAATTTATTGTCAAACTGTTTTACAATATTGCTTTGAATATTAATAGACTTAGAAAGCATTTCGCTTTTAGATTTTAGAAAATCCAAACTGTTAGAATGCTCTTTAGTTCCGGCAGTAGCATTTTCAAACTCACTTTGATTAACTTTTAATTGTCTATTTAAATCATTCATACCTTGTTTAAAGCTAGTATCTTCCATTGCTACTCGGACAACTAAATCTCCTATATCTTCCGCCATTTACCCTCCTTTCTAGGTATAAAAATAAGACTAAGAAAAAATCTTAGTCTTATAACCAGCCTAATTCATCTATAAATAAATCTTTTTCACTCGATCCAGTTTTATCTTTACTATGTAATTTATATCCCAGCACCTTAAAATAATAAAATATATCCATATTATCAATTTCTGTCATAGTCCAGCTTTGGTCTAATAAACTACTGTATAAATCTAAAATAAATTCCTCCGGAGTTAAAAGAGTACTTTCGCCCCCTTCTTCTCCGTTAGTTAGTTTCCCAAGCTTAAATTAAAATCTCCTACTATGCTTTGTAAATCTTCTATTGCTTTCTTAAAGAATTCATTCGCTGGATAACCGTCTAATAATTCATCTATTGTGAATTGATGGTTATAAAGTTCTAGCATAAACTCCGCCAGTATATTAAAAGCTACATCTGCATTTTGAGTTATTTTATCTATATCCTTAGTTAATTCTAAAGCTTTTTTAAGCTTTCTAGTGGATACAAACCCACTAGAAAATATTTTCTCTTTATCATCTATTTTTAATGTAATATTCATTTTTTAATCCTCCTACGCTTTCGCCTTTTCTTTTGATTCTACTGTTGTTTTTTTCTTAGTTTTTAAAAATTCTATTGTGAAAAATTCTGCCTTTGTTGGTGCTGACGTTTCGTCTGTGTCTGCGGTTATTTTATAGGTACCGTCATTTATTCTAGGCATAAATTTTAATTTAACTTTTTGAGTTTGAAAGTCTAATTTATCCTCTTTTGTTTTTCCTTCTTCCTCTAATGGCTCTGCTTTACCTTTTGCCAGCCATACTAACCTAAATGCTTCATTTTCTGTTTTACTATTTGATTTTGGAGCTTCAAACCCAAACGCAATATAAGGTGGGTTAAAATCTTTGTTTTCATCTAAAACACCATTTTCATATTTATATCCTAATAACTCTGCTCTTTCTTGAAGTGTTAGGTCTGCAACATCTATTTCTACCTCAATTGCTCCTAATGTTGAAGCGGTCTCCAAAAGCTGGTCATCTCCATAAAGGTCTTGTGTATCGACTTTAGGTGCTATTTTTATGCTTTTTGCCCCAACAAGATTTTTAATTTCAGCCTTATATGTTAATTCTCCGTTTGTATCTTCTTCTAAAACTACATATCTAAAATTTCTTAGTCCTTTAATTGCCATAATATTTTTACCTTGCCTTTCTAATTTTTTGTATAAAAAAAGAACCTAAACACTTTATGATAAAACTTAGTGTCCGGCTCATATAAACCATCATTTATACTTTTTTTAATGAATCCATTTTCTTTTAATAATTTTATTATTTCTATTTGCAATTTTTCTAAATTGCTTTTACCGAATAAATCCAGTTGTATATAATATCCGGTTACTTCTTCTTCATCATCTGCATAGCTCTCCGCTTGATTTAAATAAGTAAAGAATGTTATATATGGCTCACTTTTACCGCCATATGTTTGAAACTCAACCGGAATATTTAAAGGCTTTAATGTTTCTTTTACAATTTTGTTTAAACTCACAAATTTAACACCCTTTCTATTAAGAAAAATATTTTTAATTCATTTTCTAACTATCAAATACTAATTTGAATTAAAACTTTTTTCATTTATTTTAATTGTAAAGCACTTTTTAATTCTTCTTTTATAATTTCTATTGCTTCCCTTTTACGGCTTTCATATGCCGGAGCCATGAAGGGCATTGCTGGATTTTTGCTAGTTCCAAACTCTAAAAATTTGCCATAAAAAATATTACTATTATCACTTTTCTGTATTCCGACTAATACATACTTTCGACCCTCTTTATTTCTTACACCACTAACTTTTAAACCTTTTTTTAGTCTTTCAGTTCTGACATTTACATTGTTTTTAGCTTGTTCTAATATTACCTCACCAGCTTTTTTTAATGCTTTATTCTCTACTCTTTGACCGGCTTTACCCATTTCATTTATTTTCTCTAAAATCTTTTCTATGCCGTCCAATTCCATACTAGACATTATCCACCGCTGATATATAAATTTCATACTCTATATGTTTTTCATTTATATCGTTAATGTATTTAATATCATAGATTTTATTATTATATTTAACTTTCATCTCTTCATTCAAACCTTTAAAATATCTACATTTCACAATTTTATTTTTCTCTGCTTGGACTTGTGCGGCTTCATACAAGCTTTTACCTCGTAACCCTTTAATATTAGCCCAACATTTACGAATTACCTTTTCAACGTCTGCTGAATAACCTTCTTCATCTGTACCACTATCAATTATGATAAATTCAATTCTTTTGTTAAGCTCTGAAAATTTCACTAATTATCACTCCTTAATTGAAGTTGAAAAATCATAGATTGAACTGTAAATCTAACTTTTTCTGATACTCCCATGTTTTTTCCTAAACTCATATTAAGACTTCTATTTTCGTAAAAATCGGAAATTAAAACCAAAGCTATTAATTTAGCTTTGGCTTTTGATTTTTCCCCCATTTCTTCAATTGGCTTTATTGCGTCCTCAATGTAAATTTCTGCATTTTGGATAAATAAATTTATTAAATTGTCTTCTTCGTCATAATCATCTAGTTTCAAATATTCTTTTGCTTCTTGTAAACTTACTAACATAATTTACCCCTAAGCTGTTGCTAAATTTATATCTATTTTTACACCAAACTTTTTAACTCTTTCGTCTGTCTTTTCTATAGCTCCTTTAGTATCAAATCTTTCTATAATTCTTACTATAGTTTGATTTTTAGTGTAGCCAGCTTCTTTAGATTGGTCTATTAAATATTGCTTTCTATCAAAGAATTTAATTAATGTTTTAAGGTCTGCTAAAATAAATTCTGCTTTATCTGCCGTTACTGGCATTACTTCACTATCAACTTCAATTACTGGTCTACCCTTAAAAATTAATTCTCCACCGTCTGATAGTTCTTTTAAAAGTGGTCTACCTTGCTTATCCATTAATCCATCAAGGTATGCTCTACCCTCACTATTAGTAATTATTATTGCTCTATTTCTTGCATTTGGAGCTAAATTATTTATAGCTTTAACTAATGCATTGTAATCTTTTCCCGCTTCTACTTTTAATAATTCTAAAGCTCTATCTATAATTTCTGCATTTTCGGTATTAACCGCACATTCTGCAAATTCCTCATTTACATATTCTAAAAAGTTTATGCCGCCATCTTCTAAAAGTGAATTATCAATTGGTGCTAATAGTCCATAATCATCAATATCATATGATAATGGCTGAGTTTCTATCATTGCATTTACTAACTCTTTATCTTTAACTAAATTGGCTAATTTACTCGGTGTTGTACCCTTTCTTACTGGCATTTTACCGCTTAAAGAATTAACTGGTATGACATGACAATATTGCTTTAAGCTTGAATATCCTTCTTTTAATTTTTCAAACTCTGTTATAAATTCTTGGGGAATTATAGCCCCGTTGTTATCACTTGAAATAACTGACCTTTCTTCCTCTGTTAATTGATTTTTTAGGATTGTATTAGCCATTGCTCTTAACTGTAAACTTCTAGTTTCTTCTTTGCTTCTTTCCTCTGTTTTATTTATTTGTTTACCTTTTGTGCCTTGGCTTCTTTCTTCTTCGATTAAATCAAGCACGTTTTGGATTTCTTCTTCTAAAATCTCGCTTCTTGCTTCAACTCTTTCTTTTTCTATAGCTTTTTTTCTTGCTTCATCTTCTTTATTATCTGCCGCAGCCGTTCTTATTTCACTTACTAATGTGCTTCTTTTTTCTTCTAGCTCCTTTTTCTTTGCTCTTAATTCTTTTAATTTTGCAAATAAATTCATGTTTTTTACCTTACCTTTCTAATTTTAAATATAAAAAAAAGAGTTAAATATATTTCAACTCAATTAATAAACTTCTATTTTCTTTTTTTTCACGCGATCCAGTTTTAAATTTTTCTAAACTTCTACAATCCACCTCAGTATCTTCATAAGCTGGGAACGGTGTAGGCGATATTTCAAATAGTTCCACCTCTAATAAAGTCCTTTTCATTATCTTCTTGCCATCTAACTCAACCTCTGACCACTTATCATTTAATACTTTAAAGCCAAAGCTATTACCGTCAATATCTCCACGTTTTACACTTTCGTATAAATCATTTCCGACTTGTGTATTTGGTAAATCTATTTCAAATCTTAGCCCGATATTATCACTTTCAAGCCTTAGTGTTTGGCTCTTTGTAGAACCTAAAACATAATCTGTATTATGATTATACAAGGCTTTAATAGTGTTATTTCTTATAGTATTATCAAAAGCACCCTCGGCAATTACTTCAATAAATTCATCACCCCACCAATCACGTAAAACTTGTGATTCTGAATTATATTTGGCGGCATATCCTTCTATTGTCTTTTGCTCTGAGTTTTCTTCATTGCTTCTTACTTCTAAGTGACAATGATTATTCCTCACTTCCCGTTTTACTTCCTTTTCCATTATCCTCACCCCCTTTCACATATTGTTTTCCAGCCATTTCAACCGGCATTATATTATCCATTAGTCAATAACTTATCACCACCAGCCAACGGCTCTAACCCTTCTTTTATTCTTACTTCATTTGGTGTTAATACCCTTCTTTGAATTCCAACCCTATAAGCTTCAAATCTACTTTTTTCTTCCTTATCCATTATTTTCACCCCCTTTCACATATTGTTTTCCAGCCATTTCAACCGGCATTATATTTCCATTAGCCAATAATTTATCACCACCAGCCAACGGCTCTAAATCTTCTTTCCCTCTTGCTTCATTGGGCGTTAGTACGCTTCCTTGAATTCCTACTCTATAAGCTTCAAATCTATCTTTTAAACTTGTTCTAAGTATTGCGTCAACGTTGAATTTAAAATAATATCCCTTTTCAAATTCTGACCTTGATAAAAGCTTATAATTAAGCTCTTGTTCATATCCGGTTAACATAGGTTGTAATGTATCTATATAAAACTCATTTTGTTGCTCGGCTATATTTGTGTGTGTTGCTCTTTCTAAATCATTTAAATGGTGTGATTTAATCCCAAATACCGCGGCTATCTGCCTATAATTTAACTTTGCATTTTCTAAAAATTGTGCGTCTGCCATACTTAAAGAAATAGGCTGAAATTGATAACCTATAGGAAGCATAGAAACTGAATGAGCATTAGCAAGACCATTACTCATATTTTCAAATTCTTTTATAAATACCTTTTTAGCTTCCGGGTTTAAATCTCCAACATATTGAATTATTCCCTTAACACTCAAACCATTTCTAAAAAATTTATTGACAAATTCTTGTGTACACTTGCCATTTTCAACTAAACATCTTAGATACTCCAGCGGTGGTATACCAACTAATCCATCAATAGTTATATCACCTAGAAAATGAAGCATTTCATCAGAAAATAATTTATATTGCTTTCCTTTATCACTTACTATGTACCAAACTTTATTTGTACTTAATAAGCTTTCATCATCTACTATTATTTTTACTTTATCCGCTTCAATTGGTATTAAGGAATCTATTTCACCTTTTTTATTTCTTATTATTGCCGCAAAGGCATTACCTTTCAAAGCTCTTTGTGTTTCTATAGCCTTCCAAAAATTTATAGCTGACATAAATTTATTGGGTCTTAATTTTAATAAATATGATAATTCATCACTTTTACATTCAACTTTATTTTTATAAAGCTTTAAAGGTAGCTTTCCAATGCTCTCTGAACGTATTTTTGTACAAATATATACTGTAGCTTCCTTTAATGAATTAAATCCATTTACGGCTAAATTAGACCCATTTAAACCAAATAAGTCTGCAAGCTTTTCATTATCTAATGAAAAATCATTTTTTTCATTGGTCCTACGTTCAAATAATTTCCCTAGCATTATTTATCCCTCAGTATTTTATCTAACGCAAACCCCAGCCAAATACAAACTATAGCGAAAAGATAATTTGCTATTATCGGGCTGATTTTATATGTAGTTTTTACAATTAAAAAAAGACCTATTATAAACAATATGTCTCCAATGCTTTTACTTATAAAATTTTTAATTTTATTCATGTTATTTTTTCCTCCATAATTTTTTTAAGAACTCTTCTTCAGCAAATTCACTTACATTCATTTTTGAATCGCTCCAATGTTGCATTGATAACTGGTGCGAAAATATTGAACAAGCAATCGGGTCTATTCTTTTAAATTTGCTTACTTTAGAAATTTTAATTTCTCCAAAACTGTTTTTATCTGTTTCTGAATTGTTTAAGCTCCATGTCATTAGTTTATTTCCATCATGTTGTATTTGCTTAACCTTAACTAAATCTCTAAAGTTTACAGTAGCTTCATTTAATCCCCTTGCACTTTGTTTAATTTCAATACAAGTATAACCACGACTTTCAAGCTCTCCAACTAGCATTGTAGCTCCGTTAGGGTCGTAACCTATTTGCTTAATATCTAAATCATACTTTTCTTTTATTTCTTCTATATAATTTAGTACCGCCCAATAGTCAACCGTTAGCCCCTCGTTTGCTTCTGTAGAAGTTAACCAACCATTTCTTCGCCATATTGAATATGGTACATTGTCTGTTTTACTTTTTTCTTCCTCAACGGCTGCGGGAATAAATGAGTGACCAAATAAAGCATATTTTCGTGTATTGTCTTCTAAATCTATAAAAGGAAATTCAAAACTAATTGATGTTAAATCTCCGGTTTTTGATAAGTCCATACCAACATAACAAGTACACCCGCGAAAATCTTCTAAAGTTATTTCACTTTTGCACTTCTTCCATAGCTCTACGTCCATGTATTTTTTTTCACCAGCGGCAACATATATGTTACAATTCTTTGTTAGAAATTCCGGAAGTTTCTTTTCATCACTTGAATTTTTAGCAAGCTTTGCATTTTCTCGCATACTTTCCAAACCAGCTTCATATGTGCATAATACTGGGTTTGCTTTTATCCAGTTTTCTTCTTTAAATGGGTCGTCACCTTTATCTAGTTCACAAATCATTACAAAATATCTATCATTATCTATTGTTCCATCTAAGATATTACAACAATCTAAGTATTCACAATAACAAGCCGTACCCTCATAATTTTCACCGGCGGTTGTAATTATAACTAATAATGGCTCTGTACGTGACATCATACCCGATTTCATAACGTCATACATTCTACTATCTTTATGTGCATGATACTCGTCTATAACTGCCATTTGTGGATTTTTACCATCTCCAGTTTTACCAGCTTTTTGAGATAAATGCCTTATAAAGCTAGAACTTTTTAAATGTCTTATTTCTTTTTGTACTATCTTAAATTTCTTCTTTAGTGGCTTAGTAAGCATTAAGCCAACTTCATCAAATACAATTTTTGCTTGTTCTCTTTCAACTCCTAATGTGTAAATTTCTGCGGCATTATACCCCTTTGCTCCACACTCATATGAAGCCATACCGCCCTCCATTTGTGATTTTGCGTTTTTTCTAGCAACTTGAATAAATACAAATCTAAATCTACGGTAATTAGTTTCTTTGTGCTTCCATGCTTCTATATTGCATACAACGAATTTTTGCCATGAATTTAAAATTATTGGTTCTCCTTCTAATGCTCCCTTACTATGTTTACAATAGGAATACCAGTTAATAATTTTTTGTGCTTCTTCTTCGTCCCAGTACCAATCCCATGTATCAAGTTCCATTTTTTTTAAATCATTTAAGAACCTTTGACAAGCTTGTTTGTGTCTTTTACAAGCGGTTATCTTTCCGTCAACTATTTCATTGCTATAATTTATTAATTCTTCTAAAACTGTATTATACATAACCAAACTTTCTATTAAACTCTTTTTCGTCCTCGTCAAGCTCTTTGGAATTATCTTGTATAATTTTTAATCTTGCGGCTGGTGTTAATCCAAACTCACCCGATACTTTTCTAACAAGTTCCGCATATTCCATTTGAACTGTTATAAGTGGATTTTTTTGAGTTGTTGAAAATCCTTTTTTATTTACGTGTTCTATTGTCAATTCATCTGAGTTTAATTTTAAAGTTGCTTCTATATACTTATCAAAGGCATTTGCAAGGATAGAAAGATTATAAGTATCTATGTTCGCCAATATTTCTAATGCTTCAAGCTCTTTGACTATATCCTTAAATATTTTCTTAGCTCCTTTATTTAGCCATGTTGGCGGTCGTATTTTATCACTACTTAATTTTTTTAATTCTTCTTCTTGTTCTTGTCTTTTTTCTATTTCTTCCTTGGTTAAATGGGCTTTGTTGCCATTTGCAAGAATTTGCGAAACTGAAATCACCTTCCTAGCCAAAAGTACCTTGACCCCCTTTCCTTTTAAAAAACGAGAAAAATTTATAAGACTGAGACCCTGCGGTCTTTGGGAATTGGTTAAAAAATTTTTAGACCACCCCTCCCCCTTATGGCTCTAGTGTCTTAACAATACTTTTTATTATTTCTTTTTTTATGCTTTCTATTGTTGGTTCTGTATCAACTGGTATTTTAAGCTGACAATTTTCAATTACTCCGAAATCAAAATTAACTTTTATTTCAACTAGCTTTTTGAATTTATATCCATTGCCACTAATTGAAAATGAATACCCATATATTAATTCATTAATCTTTATATTATCGTTATCTATCTTTAATCAACTCCTTTAACTTCTGTTGCATAGCTTCCTTGTGTCTTTCACTTCTCTTATACTCTGCGTGTACTACATTGTGACAACTGTTACATAAGCTTAAAAGGTTACTATGTTCACATCTTAATGACCAATCTTCTTTTAGTTCTGTTATGTGATGTACAAGCTCCATGAATGTTATATCTTTATTACTTAAACATAATAGACATAAACCTTTATCTTTTGCTTTTATATCTGTCCTAGTTAGTAGCCATTCATCACTATGGTAAAAGTCTGTGCTGACCTTATCTCTTATCCTTAAATCATATATGTGGTTACTTACTTTCTTTTCTTCATCATGCTTCTTCTTATGCTTCTCACAATAAGTTTCTTTCATTGGTATTAACTCATTACAACCTCTAGCGTAACAAATCTTTTTAGGCATAATATTACTTTCTAATCTCCTAAAATATTTTTACTAAAATACTGTGGACTATAAAACATTAATTCCTCTTTCCCTACTGCAATCATAAAATTAAACCCGCATGACATTTTGTCCCAACTTCTTTTTAAATTATTTACTGTATTTTTTGTTATTTGTACCGCCGATAGCTTAGAAAGTTTATACCCTATAAAATCACTTTCAGTTACTATCTTGTATTGCTCTTTACTTGTGTCTGTATTTATTAATGTATCTATTATTGTTTCCTCTTGATCGTGCTTCTGTTCTGCTACCGTATCGCGTGCTAACTGTGCTACCCTTTCCAGCCCCTCATTAAATTCACCTATCGAAATTATTAAATCAATAAATGATATTTTATCTTCTAAATCTTTTTTAAGCTCTCTAGCTTTTTCAAGTTCTTCTCTTAATTCTTTTCTTGCGTTCTTTTCTCTTAACTCTTGTAATCTATCTTGCATTTCTAAAACCCCTCTTTCTTTATTTCTTCTTTTAACTCAAACATTCTTTTTGACATATCTTGTTTAAGCTTTATTACTTGCTTATTTAAGTTTCTAATTCTCTCTTGTTGCTTTCTAGTCAGCACATCTGTTACTACCGCAACATTTCTTTCTTTACAATGTGGACAATCAAAATATAAAACCTCTATTCCTCTAGCTGGGAATGTCTTTGTTTTCATGTCTAAAATAAAATCTTTATTGCATTTATCACACGTTAAAACATTCATAAAAAACCCTCCTAAAACATAAAAAATCTCACATAATTTATATTGTCTAAATTATGCAAGATTTGTATTTTAAACTTGTATGGAATTACCTTCAATACGTATTGTGTCCAATTAGCCATTACCCTCAAACTATATTAATTTCAATTCTTTACATCATTTATTGATTTTGAATTACTCCTAACCTCAATATGTCCAATTCATTAAAAAAATAATGTGCAAACATTTATTAATATATCTTAAAATTCTTCATCATTTTATTAATTTTACTTTGCTTTATTCCAATGTATCTGAGTGTAATTTCCGGCTCTGTATGATTAAAAATTTCTTGTAATGCTACAACATCTTTATACTGTATATAAAAATGATAACCAAAAGTTTTACGCAATGTGTGTGTACCTAAATTATATAGTCCAACAGCTCTACCCGCTTCACTCAAAATATTATAAGCTTGTTTTCTTCCTAGTGCTTTATTATATCCCTTTCTACTTTTAATTAAGTATTCATTAAGCTCTTTTTTCTCTATATAATTTTTAATTTCTTTTTTAAGGTGCGGAGCTATTGGGAATATTTTTTGTTTACCTGTTTTTTGTTCTCTTATGCAAATCGTATCCTTATTCTTTACGTCCCTTACTCTTAACCTTAAAATATCTGAAATTCTTAAACCACTATAAATACCTATTTGGAACATGATATAATTTCTTTCACTATATTTTCTTAAATAATTGCTTATATCTTCTACTTTTTCCGGTTCTCTTATTGGCTCTACATAATTCATAGCACCACCTCACAAATTTATTTATAATAAAAAAACACCCTTACGAGTGTTTAAACATTATCTCAGCCATTCTTTTAATGCCTTTGTCTTTTAGTCCTCTTGCCCATGCTTCCGAAACGTCCATTTTCCTTGAAATGCGTCCCCATGAATAACCAACTAAATCAATATATCTTAATCTAATTGCTTGTTGCTCTTTAGGTTTTAATGCATTAATTGTATTATCTATTTTTCTATTAATTAAATTTAATTCATTTTTTCTATTTTTAAGCTTTTCGCTTTGTTCTTCTATTCTTATAAACTGGTCTTCTGTTGTATATTGTATTTTATTTGTCTTGGAAGTTCTTTCGGCTTCCGAGTTTATTGAGCTTACTGTTATGTTATTTAATTCTTCAAGCTCTAATTCAATATTTCTTATTTCAGTTTGATTTTCATTATATTGTTTTAACATATTTTCTACTTTTTTTATATTATGCTTCAAGCTCTCACCTCCGCTTTTCTTGCGTCTTTCTTACGTTTTTCTATATTAATATATTAACCCTTAAATCTGCTACTTTTCTATATATAAAACCGCTTTTTTTCTGCTACTTTTCCGCCACTTTTCTGCTATTTTTTTCTTGTTAACCATTGTATCTACTACTTTTAAAGCATATTTTTTTATTTTTTTCATTATTCCTTTTTTTCTTAGCTTACAAACTTTAATTGCTATGGTTTGTTGTGTTCTTTCTAGTACAAAGGACATTTCTTCTTCTCCAGCAACATCATACCAATATATTAAATACTTTAAATCTTCATATACTATTTAAAATACTTCATAAAAAATACCGCATATTCTATTTCAAATAATACGGTATCTCAATAAACTTTTTATATTCATTATTTTTTCAAATCTCTTTTTACTGGTATCTCTATTACTTTATTAGATAAACCATTATGTTTAGAAGCAAGAATACCCTCTTCTAACCCTAATAACTTCTCTACTTCCTCTCTTGGTAAGCTTAAATCCTTATTCTCTAATTCTCTCATTATTTCATCTTCATCTAATATATCATTATCTATCAAAACACTGATAGCTCTTTTAAGTACTGTTGGATTATTCATTATCAACGTATCATCTAATGGTTCTTCTTTTCTCCAACCTAACCTACTCATTTTTTTCATCATATTTTGATAGGAATTATAATTTAGAACTCCTAAATGGTTCGCTCTTACTAACATAGCTGAAATTGAAGTTCTCCACTTCTTTTTAAGTTGTTTATAATATTCTAAATTAGTTGGATATGCACCTATGTCTTTTAAAAATGAACTTTGTGGTAATAAAAATGCTGCAGCAAATTCATGTGCTTCATTTTCCATATTTTTAACTTCATCATTAGTAAGTTCATCTAAATTCATAAAGCCATCATGCATTATTATATGTGCTAATTCATGAGCTGCACTAAATTGTCTTCTTGTAGCTGAGCCTTTATCATTACCAAGTACTATTATAAAATACTGATTTCCTTCTATGATTTGTTGCTGCGTAAATGCATCAACCTCATTGCTATCAGTTTTCATAGCTGTAACCACTATTCCATTTTTTTCCAAAACATATATTATATCTTTTATTGGCTCATCTCCAAGTTTCCAATACTCTCTCAATTTTATAGCCTTTTCCTCTATAGATAAATCTTCTTCAAATTCAGGAATATTTAACTTTGGAAATTCAATATATTCATTTAAAAAACTATATAATTTCCCAACCAATTTCACTTTTTCTTTTTGCCTATTTTCATCCTTTTTTGTCATTTTGCTTTGAGCTCTAAAGTAAGTATTACCTAAACTTACATCTATATTATCTTCTTGAAAAAAATATTCTCTTGGAAAATTTAAATTGTCAATAATATTTATTAGAGTATTAAACTGAGGTGATGTTAAACCATTTTCAAATTGTGAAATTGCTTGCTTTGATACACCTACATCTTTTGATAATTCTACTATAGTTTTTCCTCTGTATATTCTAGCTGCCTGTAATCTTTTACCATTAAACTTTTGATTTTTTATTATTTCAATTCCTAAATCTTTTACTGCATTTTTATTCTCATTTAACATTTTTCATGCTAACCTCCTAAATGCAAGCTTATTCTTATTCTTTTCCTATTTTTTCTTTTTGCTTCTCTTTGCTTGCAACTATACCTTTTGTTTTTTCATTATCTTGCTCTTTAATTTGTGCAATTCGTGGTGTATTTTTAATTTTTAATTCAATCGGAGGATTTTCAACAATATCATGTTCATATTTTGTATCAATAATTTCATCAATATCTGCCTTAATATAATTATCCCAGCAATATGATTTAATTATATTCAAACTATAATCAAATATATTTCCTGATATACTAACTACTTTACTTTGTTTTGTTGAAAATAATATATCTACACAAACTTTTACCTTTCCCTTTATGTCCCCAATCATTCTTTCTAAATCATTTTTTATATATTCTTTTTTATTTTCATCTTGTTTAAAAAGAGACAGTTGTTCAACTTTTTCTTTTGAAAAATTATTATTCATAGAATTTAGTACCTTTATATAATGATAATCTTTATTTCTTGCATTTTTTATTTCATTAAATCGTTCTTCTTTCATTACAATATATAATATACTGCTTTCTTCATTATATACAGCAATAAATTGCCACAAATTCCCACGTGATATCTTATAACATTTATAAGGATAATTATTGAATGAATTATCTATATTTTTAAAAATATAATTCCATATCTGATGATATTTACCATTTTCTGTTGTTAAGCCTTCTTTACTTACATAACTTACATATTGTGGCATAGAATCATTAATAGCTTTTATCATTAATTTTATATTTTCACCTGAAAGTAATTCAGTTGGTAATTTACACTTATTCATTCTCTCACTCCTAAACCCATTTTATATTAGTATAATATCCTTTTTTTGAATATTAGTCAAGTAGATTTGTTTTTTAATTGATAATTTTCTATTAAAATTCCATATTAATTATATTTTTCTAACCTTATACCACTATATTAAATTTTCAAAGAACATATTTTAATTTTTATTCATACCACAATCAAATGTTGAAACATTTAATAATTTATTTTTAATAATTTAGCTACTCTTTTATCTACTGCCTTCCATTCCTTGTATACTTTTTTTCTATCTGTAAGCATTTTGATTTGATTTTCATATGTTCCTTCTATGTTTTTCACTTCTAATTCTTGTAATCTATTAATTATCTTTTCCCTTTTATCAAAGCATATTTCAATTTCTTCGTTTATTACATCTTCCGGTATTGTTTGTTTTCTATTAAATGCAAATTTAGTTATAGCTTTGATTATTGCTTCTTTAGAATACTTATTTAATTCTTTTTCTAAGTTCATTATTTTATATTCCCCCTATTTTCTAAACTAAATATATTAAATAAGCTTAATTGCTCCAGCTTTTCTTCTAGTTCTATTCTTAACTCTATAAACTCCCAGCCTTTTGATTCTTTTAACTCACTTTCTTTTATTTTCATATCCCTTTAACCTTCCCTCAGCTTCAAAAATTGCTATATTTAAGCTTGTCCCCCTAAAATACTCTTTAATTATTTCATCTATTAATTTATTAATTGTTTCCTTTTCCAGTTCTCCCATTTCTCTCTCTGCTCCTTAACAATCTCTTCATCTAGCCTTTGGCTGAACTTTATTGTTCTTATATCATTCAATCCATATTTATTTATTAATTTATACATTTCATTTCTCATATATTTTTAACGCTCCTATTTGCTTTTTAAAGCCTTTAAAACTCTAATTGCTACAATCAGTATTCCTAATATTATTATGTGTACTAAAAACGCCATCTAATGCCCTCCTATGGTTGTCCCAATCTTTTCTTATGTGATACTCTTCTATTATTCATTTTTCTTTTATATCTATCTGCCATAAATTCATTTAATTCAATTTCTTTTTTTCTTTTCCTAAGTTCTTTTACTCTATAAGTCCATTCTGCAAGCTCCTTATTGCTCATTCATTCCACCCTAATAAATCCTTTTCTAGCTCACTATAGTTGTATTTTCTATGTTCAAAGTTATTAAAACTATCTACTTTTTTTTCATTATTATTGATTTGTTTTACTTGTGTTATATCTTTCGTTTTACCATCATCATTCCAATTTCTAAGAATCCCATATACGTAAGCTAAATTGAAATTTGAATTAAATACTGCAATTCTTAATGCATCTTTAATCCACCATGAAGGAAATTGTTCTAAAATGCCTTTTATATTCTGCTTATTGGCTCTTTCAAACTGATATTGCTTACAAAAGTTATTCAAGTCATCATAATTAATTTCACTACTACTACTAAAATTACTATCTATAGTTGTAGTCTCTAACTCTTTATCTCTAGCTCTAGCTCTAAACTCTGTCTCTATCTCTATCTCTGTGTAACAATTTTCATCATTAGAGTAACCACTAGGTAACAATTTAGTAACATTGTTACCTTTCCCTTTTTCTAGTTTTTCTTTTGCCCTTTTAGCTCTCATCAATGATGCTTTTGTCGTTTCGCTTCCTACCATATTTTCTAGTTGAGCCATATAAATTTCTCCATTTTCTAAAATTTGAATTAATCCAATTTCTTCAAATACTTTCATAGCAACACGTACTGTATCTTGACTAGTATTAGTCATTGCTGCTAATTTTTTAACATCATACGGTACTAGCATTTGCCCTACATTTCTTATAAGTATTCCATTTGTTTTCAATGATTTTAGGCATAATTTTAAATAAAAAAGACAGTATTCTTTACCATTTTCCTGTTCCTCTAACCACTGAATAGTGTCTTCTTCAAAAAAATCTTCCTTCATTTTTAGCCAATAATATTTCTTATCTTTAGCCATTAGCTATTTCCCCCTTGTCAACTATTGAAACACTATGCTATAATTTATTTGGTTATTTTTTAAAATTATAGCGTAGTGTTTAGATTGCTCTGCAAAGCAATCTATTTTTTTATATTTAAATTTTTTCTATGTTTCATTAAATTCTTAAGAGCTTGTTTATAGCTAATTATGCCTATATCTCTTCTATCTGTCTTAACTAGCTCTTTTAGAATTTTTATTTTTCTCTCTAATTTTTGTAAATCTTTGGGTGTACTTACTTTCATATTAAATTCCCTCAATTCAAAACTAATGTTAAAATCATTTTTACACCTCTCCTTAGTCACTAGTGGAGTTAGGTTTATACTAGTGCTTGACCTGCATTACTTAAATTTATAATTTAAGTACAGGAGCTAAATCTCCTAAAACTTTACTTAAAATATTTTTTAAATCTTCATTTTCCTTTCTAAATTTGTTTAATTCTGCTTCCATTTTTCTTCGTTCAATTGGAGAGTATTTCTCTAATCTAGTTCCCTCCAGTTCCGCTATATGTTGTGGATTAAATCTTACAGCTGGTACTCCATCAACTGTACTTATAAGTCCTTGTTTTCTCCAATTATCTATTGCTTTTTCTGTTACTTGCCATCTCTCAGCAACTTCTCTTTTTGTTAAAAGTTTTTCCATCTTATTTACTCACCCTTAATCTTCATATTTTTAAAATTATATATAATTTATCAATTGAACAATTATATATTTGACTTAGTTTCAAAATATTTTTTTTAGAAGGACTTCTTGCTCCATTCTCTATCTTATAAAGCATACTTTTGCTAATCCCTAACTGTTCAGAAACATAATCTGTTGTCATATTTTTTTGTTTTCTTAAATCTTTTATTGTTTTATTCATATTATGTTCTCCTTTCATTTACATATTAGCACAAAACGTGCTAATATTAAAAGCACACTTTGTGCTTTATTTCCTTTATATTTATTATTTATATTTATTAACCTCTTTTTATCGCTAAAATACTTAATATTTCATTGACTTTAGCACATTTTGTGTTAAAATTTATTTTGAGGTGAGTTTTGTGTACGGTCAAATAATAAAATCTTTAAGGAAAGAAAATGGATATACCCAAGCAGAATTAGCAAAAAAACTTAATTTTAAAAGTGCTTCTGCTATAGGAATGATTGAACGTGAAGAAAGAGAATTAAATTTAGAAACTTTAAAAGCATTAGCAGATTTATTCAATGTGTCAACTGACTATATATTGAATGGAACTAAAGATTTTAATACTGAAATTACTATTCCTAAAGAATATAAAGATAAATACAAAGTAACATCTAAAGATAAAAAACAATATTTGGAAGAAATGAAAAAATCAAATGAAGCATTCTTTATGAATGATGAATTAAATGAAGAAGCTAAAAAAGAAATGTTAGATTTAATGTCTGAACTTTTTTGGAAAGCAAAATCTAAAAACAAAGAGAAGAGAAAAAAGAATTCAGATAAGTAGGTGCACCATGAGAAATTATAAATTAAAGGTCAATAATCTTATAAAAAAATATAACACTAGAAATCCATATGCTTTAGCAAAATTTTTGGGGATTGAAATAATTGAAGATTACTTTAGTGAAAGTATGCCAATGGGTTTTTTCAAAAAAATATTGAAGCAAAAATTTATAATAATTAATTTAACAAAGGTAAAAAGTGAAAGTGATTATAATTTTGTTTTAGCTCATGAACTTGGACATGCAGTTCAACATAGTTCAAATGATGCATTTTTTCTACATGATCACACATTTTATCAAAGAGGTAAATTTGAAATTGAAGCAAATAAATTTGCAGCTCAATTACTAATTGATGAAAATAAAATAGACCGACTAATATTAGAAAATATGACTATTGAACAAATAGCTCTCTGTTTAAATGTTCCTAAAGAACTTGTTGAATATAAATTTTACACATACTAATTTATATTAAATATTTGAGGTGATAATTTGCAATATTCTACAAATATACGTAAAAAGGATAAAGGCTATCAATATATTATTACGTATAAGTTAAATGACAAATGGAAAACTAAAAGTAAGCAGGGATTTAAGAAAAGGCAAGACGCACAAATAGCTATGGATAAAGCTATTACAGAGCTTGATAAATTTGTTAAAAATAATATTGATTTATCTTTAACTGAAATTACTTTTGAGCAATTTTCTAAAATGTATTTAGACCATATACGTTTATATAGAAGTATCAACACCATATTAGCTATTAAAACAGTTTTAAATCACTTTCAATGTTTAAATGATAAAGAACTTTCTAAAATATCTAATGTTGATATACAGTCTGTTGTAGATGATTTAACACGTATTGGAATAAAACCCTCTACAGTTCGTGACTATATAATTAAGTTAAATACAATATTTAAATCTGCTATAGATGATTATAATATATTAGATAAAATGCCAACACGAAATTTGAAATATAGTAAAGATAAAGCGGAAATAAAAAAACGTGCATTAAATAAATTTGAAGAAGAAAAAATCTTATTAGATTTTAAAGATAGTAAATACTATCTTGTGATTTTAATTGCTCTAAAATGTGGCTTAAGACTCGGTGAAATATTAGGACTTACATGGGAGGATATAGACGAAGTAAATAAAACCATTAATGTAAACAAGCAATGGAAACAAACTGGAATATCAACTTATGGATATGGTTCTTTAAAATCAAAAAATTCTAATAGAATTGTGCCTTTTTCAGCTAATGTATTAAATGAATTGAAAAAGCATAAAAAAGTTGTTAATATTAATACTAGAATTTTTAATTTTAAAAATACTGATTCAATTAGTATTTGTATTAATAGATTATTCAAAATTAATGGGTATGACATTACTGTTCATGAACTTCGTCATACTTATGCTACAAAGTTAATCAGTAATGGAGTAGATTTTAAAACTGCTGCTAAACTTCTAGGTCATACAGTTGAACAGACTATGAAAACTTATAGTCATGTTAATGATGATATGATGAAACGAGCAACGAATATTATTGAAAATATTTTTTAATCACATTTTTGACGAAATTTTTGACGAATTGAAATACAACCTTGACTTTAAGCGGTTTATACGCTATTTTAAGTATATTACTTCATTATTGTAAATATTATTTAAGGGACGTGATTCTATGGAAAACAAAAAAGTAAACGTATTATTTTCTAAAGAAGAAATTGATAAAGCTAATGAACGTTTAGGTGCTGAAATTTCAAAAGATTATGAAGGCAAAAAACTTTATGTTCTTTCTCTTTTAAGAGGTAGTTTTATATTTGCTGCTGATTTAGTAAGATATATTTCTGTACCAACAAAAATAGGATTTATGACAACATCTAGCTATGGTCATAACGAAGAATCTTCAGGTAATGTTATTATTGTGAATGATGTACCTGACAATATAGAAGGATTTGACGTACTTATCGTAGATGACATAGTTGATAGTGGTATTACTATGAAATTTGTAGTTGATCATGTTAAATCTTTAGGTGCAAATTCAGTTAAATGTTGTAGTCTTTTAGATAAACCATCTAGAAGAAAAGCAGATATAAAACCTGATTATTGTGGTTTTTCAATTGAAGATTTATTTGTAGTAGGCTATGGATTAAACTATGGTGATTATTATAGAAATATTCCTTACATATTTAACTGGGAAAGCTAAAAAAGGGCTATATAGCCCTTTTTTTATTTTGCATTAAGATCTACAATAGATGATTCCGGTATTTTTCCAACTATTATAGTCTCTGCTATTGGTACTTGTGTAACTACTTTAACATCATTACTTGTAGTGGGTAATATAACCTTTACTGTGGCTGTAACTTCTACGTATATTTTATGCCTAGTTTGATTTATACCTGCACTTTCAAAATCTGATATATACTTAGATTCAACATATCCTATTGGTTGCATTTTAGCTTTTATTCTAGGTCCAAAATTGGATAAAAGATTATTTTTAGTAATGTATCCTATAGGAAACTCAATTTCTTCATCCTCCAAATTTTTCAACTTATCTTGTATATCTAATGATAATTCTGTAGCTATCTTATTCATTTTTAAAGTATCTGCTTTTAATAAGACTATATTTCCTTTTTCATCTTTATCAAATTTTACAATTTCTTCATAATTGAAATTATCTATGTATTTTTCAATGATAGTTTCATTAATAAGATTAACTGATTTTGCACGCATCTCTCCATCACAAATAACTAATATAGTGGGAAGTATTATCTCATCAAAGTAGTACATAAAAGCCATTAATACAGTTAATATAAATATTATTATAGATATTAGCTTTATTTTCTTCCCTTTTTTCATTAAAATTACCTTCCTTTTGTTTTTTTTACATATTTATGATTAATTTATTAAAAATTAGTAATAATATATTATATGTGTATTAATTTATATACAGAATAAAAATATGGTAATTTTATTAATTCCTTTGATATGATATAATACAAGGAATAAACTACGAAAAGTTTAAGAAATCTTAAGGAGGACGCCTTATGAGTGAAAATAAAGCTAAAAAATCAAAGCCTAAAAAGCCTAAATGGAAAAAAGTTGTTAAGGTAATATTAATTACAATACTTGTATTGTTTTTTTCTTGTGCCGCTATCGGTACAGGTGTTATATATGGAATTGCTCAAACTTCTCCAAAACTTAATTTAGACGCTTTCTTAGAAGTAGAAGAAACATCAACTATATATGACTCTAAATCGAATTTAATAGATGAATTCATTACTCCCGAACGTAGAATTACTGTAACTTCTGAAGAAGTTCCTAAAATTTTAAAAGATGCTTTTGTAAGTATAGAAGATGAACGTTTTTATACTCATCCAGGAATCGATATTAAAAGACTCGGCGGTGCTGTACTTGAAGATATAAAAATAGTTTTAGGTCTTTCTAAAGGCAATCTTCAAGGTGCTTCTACAATTACTCAACAATTAGTAAAGTATAGATATTTTCTTGAAGATTCATTAGAAAATAGAACCTCTATTAAAAGAAAAGTTCAAGAAATGGATTTAGCTTTAAAAGTTGAAAAAGAATTAAGCAAGGAACAAATATTAAATTCCTATATGAACATAATTTTTCTTGGTGGAACATCTCATGGTGTAGAAGCCGCTTCACAAATGTACTTTAATAAATCAGTAGGAGACTTAACAATAAAACAAGCTGCCTTTATTGCTGGTGCTGCTCAAAATCCAACTGTTTCACATTATAATGCTTATGAAAATTATAAAAATGGAACACCTTTTGACTCTCCAAGAACTAAAGCAGTACTTGCTAAAATGTTAGAACTTCAAAAAATATCTAAAGTGGAATATGATACTGCAATGAATGAACCACTAACATTTACATTTTCTAAAAAATCTATAAATATGATGAATTATGAATATTTTTCAAGACCTGTTATTAACGAAGTTGTTAATGATATGGTTAATGTTTATAAAATTAGCAAATCTGAGGCTTTAGAAAAACTTATGTATGGTGGATATAAAGTATATACTACTATGGATACAGAACTTCAAAACAAAGTTCAATCTGTAGTTGATGATACTAATGGTGAAATTATTAATCCAAATAATTTTCCAAAAGCTCAAGCTTCTGCCGTAATCATGAATTATAAAACAGGTGAAGTTAAATGTATAATCGGTGGTCGTGGAACTCCAGAACCTAACTCTTACAATAGAGCTGCTTCTGAAAATTTCTTAAGATCTCCTGGTTCTAGTTTGAAGCCACTTACAGTTTATGCACCTGCTATTAATGAAAAAATATTAACTGCTGGAAGTATGGTAGAGGATTCCCCTATACCTAGTGATATAGGTTCTAAGTATGGAAATCCACCATATGATCCAAAAAATTCACCACCAACTTATGATGGATATATGACTGTTAGAGATTCTATTAGAAGTTCTAAAAACACTGCTGCTACAAAAATTGTAGATAAAGTTAGTTTAGCCACTTCTGTAAGTTATGGTGAAAAATTTAAAGTTCAATTAGATGAAGAAGACAAAGCTTCAATGGCTGCTATAGCATTAGGCCAATTAGACGGTGGCTCTTTAGGTGGTACAAATCCATTAACTCTAGCTGCTGCCTATGGAACTTTTGGAAATAACGGAGTATATACTAACCCTAAACTATATACTAAAGTTTTAGATAGACATGATAAAGTTATTTTAGACAATAAGTTAGAAACTGAAACTATTCTAACTCCTCAAGCTTCTTATATAATTTATGATTTATTAAAAGAGCCTATAATAGGAACAGGTCCTAGTGCAAACTTTGGAAATATGGAAATACGAGGTAAAACTGGTACATCATCATTCTCTAATGACGTTACATTTGCTGGTTTAACACCATATTATTCTGCAGCTGTTTGGATAGGAAATGATGATTATAGTTCACTAACTAATGAAGCTGCAGGTATTTATATGAATAGTGATATTCCTGCATTACTTTGGGGACGAATTATGGGTATAGCACATGAAAATTTACAATATGCTGAAGTTCCTAGACCTAACGGAATTGTAAATTTAGACGTTTCTAGAGACTCTGGAACATTGCCAACAGAACTATCATATAAAGATCCTAGAGGTAATAGAGTTTACACTGAAATGTTCATAGCTGGTACTGAACCATCATCTTTAGATAATATTCATGTAGAAGCAAAAGTTGTAAAAGGAGAAGATGGCAAATACTACTTACCATCTGATAAAACTCCAAAGGATAAAATAGAAACAAGGGTATTTATTAAAAGAGATTATAGCCCTTCAGCAACTTTAAATGATTCTCAATGGGTTTTACCAACCGAAAAAGATCCAACAGTCTATAAGGAGAAGGAACCATCTAAACCTAATAAACCTACAGTTCCTGTAAAACCTGAGGAACCTCCTAAAAATGAGGTTCCGCCTAAAGAAGATGATCCATCTAAACCTATAGATCCATCTAAACCTGCTGAAACTACTGAAAATTTTATTCACAATTTATTTTCAGCAATATTTAAAAGCTAATATTTGAGCATTATAAAAAGGTTATCTAAAATATTAATTTATATTTTAGATAACCTTTTTAAATTTTATTATTGTTTTGATTTTGGTTTACTTATTATTGACATTATATATCCAAAAACTATTGCAGCTGCAATCCCACCAGCTGCTCCTTGAACACCGCCTATAAACACTCCTAAAAATCCTTCTTTGTCAACAGCTCTCATTACTCCATTAGCAAGTGAATAACCAAATCCAGGAAGTGGAATAGTTGCACCTGCTTTACCTATCTTAACTATTTTCTCATATATTCCCAGCGCTTGTAATATAACACCACTAGTAACAAATAGTACAAGTATTCTTGCTGGAGTTAATTTTGTTGTATCCATAAGTATTTGACCTATAACACAAATTATTCCGCCTACTATAAATACTGATAAATATTCGCTCATTTAATTCTCCCCCATTTCTACTGCAACTGCATGTGCAATTCCTGGTATACTTTCACCTTGCAAAGGAGATATACTATTTAATAATGCACCTGTAGAAATTAAAAGAACTCTTTTAAACTCACCATTTAGTAGTCTTTTATATATATATGACCCCATTACTGAGGCTGAGCATCCACAACCACTACCACCAGAGTTAGTTCCTTGATTTTCATCATCATATATTTCATCTCCACAGTCTATGTAGTTATTTCTAATATCAATATTAAATTCCAAAAGCAACTTTTCAGTTATGCTTTTCCCTACTTTTCCCAAATCACCTGTTACTATTAAATCATAGTAGTCAGGTTTTAATTTAGTATCTTCAAAATGTTGCCTTATTGTATCTACTGCTGCCGGAGCCATAGCTGCACCCATTTCATTTGGATCTTTTATACCATAGTCTTTAACTTTTCCTGTGGTGATATAAGTTATATATGGTTTATCTTTTTCTTGAACACTACTAACCATCATAGCCCCAGCTCCTGTTACTGTCCATTGTGCACTTGGTGCACGTTGACTTCCCATTTCTAATGGCATTCTAAACTGCCTTTCTGCAGCTGAAAAATGTGATGAAGTTGATGCAATAACATATTTTCCACAACCAGATTCAACACACATACCAGCAACTGATAAAGTTTCAGTCATATTAGAACAAGCACCATACATTCCTATATATGGTATTGATATATCTCTTGCCATAAAACTAGATGAAAATAATTGATTTAATAAATCTCCACTAAATATATAATTTACATCACTTTCTTTTAATCCTGCATTGCTTATACAACCCTGTACTGCAATATAATGCATTTTACTCTCTGCCTTTTCAAAGCTTTCACAATTACACATGTCATCTTCTAGTACATTATGAAATTCATCTTTTAATGGTCCTTGACCTTCTTTAGGACCAACAACAGTATAAGTTGATATTATCCTAGGTTTACTTTCTAATTTTACTGTTTGCTTTCCTATTCTAACAGCCATATAATCACCACCTCATAAAATAATAAAAAATACCAACTATTATAGATGAAGTTATTCCATAAGCTAATACTGGTCCTGCAATTGTAAATATTTTAGCTCCAACACCTAATATATATCCCTCATTTTTATGTTCTATAGCAGGAGATACTACCGAATTTGCAAATCCAGTTATTGGCACAACTGAACCAGCACCTGCATAATCACCAATTTTATCGTATACTCCTAATCCTGTTAAACTAGCACCAATAAATATCATTATTATGGGTAAATATACTTTAGCTTGTTCAATACTTATTCCAAATGCAATTAATATGTTATATATAATTTGTCCTATTGTACAAATCAATCCTCCTGTCCAAAATGCTCTAAAACAATTTCTAAGCAATTTAGGTTTTGGTGTTTCTGATTCATATAATTTTTCAAATTTCTTTTTTATAGTTTTTTCTTTCATAAATAAATTTCACCTCACTTATTAAAAATTTCTTTTACATATGTTTTATTATTAGTATTTACTCAATATATTATTCTTAAATAAATAAATAAAGCTAAGTGGCACGTTCTAACCACTTAGCTTCTCTTTCATTTTCTTTAAAACTCTTTTTTCTATCCTTGAAACTTGAACTTGACTTATACCTAACATTTTAGCTACTTCTATTTGTGTTTTATCTTTAAAATATCTAAGCATTATTATTTGTCTTGATTTATTATCTAATTTTCCTAGTGCTTCTTTTAATGCAATTTTATCTAATACTTCTGTGTCTTCTTCATAATCCTCACTTAATTTATCTATTAATAGTACCGGAGCCCCGTCATCATGATGTATTGTATCATATAAATATTGCATATTATTAGATGCTTCTAGTGCTGTTATTATTTCTTCCTTATCTATTCCTGAAAATTCAGATAATTCCTCAACCGTTGGCTCTCTTCCAAGCGTTTTTGCCAACGTATCTTTATCATAATGTATTTTCTTTGCAATAGTTTTTATGCTTCTACTAACTTTTATTATTCCATCATCTCTTAAAAATCTTTTTATCTCTCCTACTATCATAGGTACAGCATATGTTGAAAATTTAACATTAAAACTATTATCAAAATTATTTATTGCTTTTACAAGTCCAATACATCCTATTTGAAATATATCATCATACTCATATCCTCTATTAAGAAATTTCTTACTTAAAGAAGAAACTAAAGGTAAATTCATTTCAACTAAGTAATCAAGAGCTAATTTGTCACCATCTTTTGCCCTTTTTATAAGTTCCATATTATCATTATAATTGTATCCATTAGATTTACTATTTTCGTTCATAATATTCACCTATCTTAAGGAATTAAAAGTTTTGCTCATAGTAACTTTAGTTCCTTTTCCCTTTTCAGATAAAATTTCTACTTTATCCATAAAAGTTTCCATAACAGTAAATCCCATTCCTGATCTTTCTAAATCTGGTCTTGATGTATATAATGGTTCTCTTGCTTTTTCCAAATCATCTATACCAACACCTTCATCTATAACAACAACTGTAAGTTTATTATCATCTATATACCCTTCTAATTTTACTAATTTACTTTCATCTTCTTCATATCCATGAATTATTGAATTTGTAACAGCCTCAGAAATAGCTGTTTTTATGTCACTTATTTCTTCTATTGTTGGATCAAGTTGAGCAGCAAATGCTGATACTACCACTCTTGCAAAGCTCTCATTTTCAGATTTACTTAGAAATTCTACTTTCATCTCATTATGTTTCATTTTTACATACCTCCATTAAATGCTTCCAATAGCATCTTTTACATCATCATAAACATCTATAATCTTAAATAAACCTGATAGTTCAAAAATCCTTTTTACATTTGGTTTTAAATTAGTAACACATAATGTTCCACCCTTTGCTGCTAATTTCTTATATCTTCCTATAACTGCTCCAATACCTGAACTATCCATAAAAGATATTCCTGAGAAATTTAAAATAAGTTTATTAATCCCATCTACTTCCATTTTATCATCTATTTTATTCCTAAGCTCTGACGCACTATGGTGATCTAATTCCCCTACAAGTTCAACAATCATTTTATCATCTGCATTGCTAAAAGTTAAAATCATATCCCTACCTCCAGATTCTATATTTTGGTAACTTATAATTATATGTATAACAACATCATAATATTACTTTTTAATTATAACATATATTATATTAAATTACATTATTTTCCTATTATTTTACATAATAATTTTCCTTTTGTCTAGATGTACATAGTTCTAAATTTGAAATTTAATAATTTTGATCCATTTTAAGAAATTATTTATAAAAATGTAGAAGGTATATGAGTTTATTTTTCATATACCTTCTACATTTTTATATTACTTTTTCAATTAAATTTATTTCTTCAGATGTAAGTTTAAAATATTTATATAAACTTTCATTATCATATTTTTCTATTTCATTTATGTTAGGTATTAAAAGTTTCATAAGATTATTGGGATAATACTCATATAAATCCTCACCTAACTTCTTTGCAAAAGACTTAAAATAAAATTCATATAATTTACTATTTAATATATACAATAGATATTTGTAATTGAATTCCATATCTTCTTTTAATATAAGTGCGTATACATCTGCACTAAAGTAGCTGCCTGAGTCTAATGAAAATTTATTGCTTGCAGCTTTAAATGGAAATATTATTTTTTCTTTTTCAAATATTTCTTTGTTTCTACCCCATTGAAGTTGATACCATTTTCTAACACCCTTTACACATTCTCTTCTTCCACTTAATTTTTGTTTATAAAATGCTATATGATTTATACAATTTAAATATTTTTTCTCGTCTTCTATAGAGTCGGAATATATTAAATAACTTTTTTTTCTATTTACTTCATTTTGTTTTATAAAACTTCCTTTTATCCATGGTTTTAATATATCATTCTCTAACTTTTCTACTTTTACAGTTATTTCATCTACAACAAAAGCTTTATCACATCCAGTTATAATTCCCTGATGACTTGTACATATATCTGAAAGTTTTACTTCACATTTTTCTTCTATTTTTTCAATTATTCGCTTAACACTATCACTTTTCAAAATCCATCTGTCTTTTTCTAAACCTTTTTGACTTATTAAAAACTTGCTATATTCTAATCCTTCATTTAAAAACAATGATTTGTAAAACTTATCGTCTTTTCTCCCTTTATCAGATATTGGTTTTATAATTTCAACATCCTTATATTCCATATCTAATGACTTTTTCTTATTCATAAATATTATTACTGGATCTATTCCTATTCCTTTAAATGGCCTAACACCATAAAAATCTACTATTCTTTCTATGTGTGTGCTTTCCGTAAGTGTTTTTCTAAGTTCACTACCACTAGAAGACTCTAAAAAATATCTAGATGTTATAAATCCTATTTTTCCATTACTTTTACATACATTTAAAGATTTTTCAAAGAAACAATATGAAATATCACTTTTATCCTTAAAAATATTTTTATATGCTTCTTTTAATTTTAATGAATATTCCTTATTTATAGATTTAGGTCCTACATATGGAGGATTTCCTATTATAATATCAAATTTATTATCTGCATCCCAAAATAAAAAATCTGTATTTAAGAAATTCTTTTCATCAAAAAAATTACTATAATAAAATAAATCTATTTTTAATATTTTTAAAGCTAATTTATCTATATCAAAACCAAACAAATTATTTTTTATAATATGTTCACTTAGATTGTTTTCATTTAGTTTTAATTTATTTTTCTTATTAACTTCTTTTAAGTTTTTTATATAAATATTATAAAGATGTAAAAAACAAGGTATTATAAGATTTCCGGCTCCACAAGCTGGATCTGTTATTTTTATATAAGGATTATTTATAACGTTTTCCTCTATTATAGTATTTTCAACAATATACTTACTTATTGGATATGGAGTATAAACTATACCCTTTTCTTTATTTTCTTTTAACGACTCATAGTAATATTCCCCTATCATTTTACTATCATCTATCTTTATATCTCTTTTAAAACTATTTATGGCTGTTTGTTTAAATACTTGATCTATAGGACTTTTTAGAAGTTCATACAATTCTTCTATTTTTTTTATTATGTCTAACTCCACAATAACTTCCCCCTTTTCCCAAAAGTTCAAAATATTTTATCAAGTTCAGTATATCATATTTTGTAAAAATATTGAATATTCTGAGTAATTTTAAATAAATATAACAAAACAGCCACTAAAAATTAAATTTAGTGACTGTTTTGTTATATTTACTATTAAATTTTTTCATTTACTATAGATAAAATTTCATCTCTTTTTTGAATACCATCTTTTACAAGATGTTCTATTTCTTCTTTTACAGTAGCTATATAACTTTCATCTTTTATTGAACCTAAATTAATTCTTACGTTCAATATGGCTGCTTCTAATCCACTTTGTGCCATAAGTGCTGCTACTCCAGCATCTGATATAGCATTTTTATTTCCATGTTTTGCAACCACTAATATATAATCATATACATCAAATGTTCTCTTAGCTGTTTTTAGAGGAACTTCTAGAGACTTTTTGTATCCTTCTTGTATTTTTGCACTTCTAGCTGATTTTTCTTCATCACTTTCTTTTGGCATTTTAAATGCCTTCATAAGTTCTAAGAAAACCTCTGTATCTTCATTCATTAAATCTAAAAATTCATCTTTTAATGAGTTACATACTTTTAAGCTATTATTAACTTCTTCTTTTTCAACTTCACCTAATGCTTCATAAGCTTTCTTTCCTATTGTTAAATTACATACCATTCCAACTAAAGCTGCTGATAATGATGATGCAATTGCAGCTACGCTTCCACCACCTGGTGCTGGTGAATTAGATGATAATTCACTAATAAATTCTCTAACTGTTTTATTGTCTAACATTTAAATTCCTCCTAAATTAATTTTCAACTACGATTTTACCATTTTTTATTACCTTATGCACAGCATTAATTCCAAAATGATAAATTAAGTAATTCAAGTTTTTAGAATTAAACATAACTATATCTGCTTTTTTATTAGGCTCTATACTTCCTATTTCTTTTTCCCTATTAATTGCTGCTGCTGAATTTATTGTCATTGCATTTATTATTTCTTCTGGAAACATTCTCATTCCAAAAGCAGCAAAAGTCATTACTGCTTGCATAGATTCTGTTGGTGATGTTCCTGGATTACAGTCTGTTGCAAGTGCTACTGCAACACCATTTTCTATCATATCTCTAGCTCTTGCAAAACTACCTACCATTAAATAAAATGCTGTTGATGGTAATAATACAGCCACAACATTATTCTTAGCTAATGCTTTTATTCCCTCATCACTAGCTGCAATAAGATGTTCTGCTGAAATTGCTTTAACTTCTCCTGCAAGTTCAGCTCCTCCCATTGGTTCTACCTCATCACCATGTACTTTAGGAATTAATCCATATTTTTTTCCTTCTTCTAAGAATTCTCTGCATTCATCTACTGAAAATACTCCATCTTCACAGAAACAATCAACAAACTCTGCTAAATTTTCTTTTGTTATATGTGGAAGCATTTCTTTAGCAATTTTTAAGAAACCTTCTCTATCGTCTTTATATTCTGTTGGTAGTGCATGTAGTACCATAAATGTTGATACTACATCTATTGGATGAATTTCATTCAATTTTTTATTTACTTCAAGCATTTTTAACTCTGTTTCTAAGTCTAATCCATATCCTGATTTACTTTCAACAGTAGTTGTTCCATAATTAAGCATTATATCTAATCTTTTTTTGCTTTCTTCAACTAATTCATCTAAAGATGCTTTTCTTGTATTTTTTACTGTACTTAATATTCCACCACCAGCATTTAATATATCTATATATCCCATTTTATTTAGTTTCAATGGAAGCTCATTTTCTCTAGACCCACCATATACTAAATGTGTATGTGGATCTACAAGTCCTGGTGTTACAGTCTTCCCTGTTCCATCAATAATTGTAGTTTCATCATTTATATATTTTTTATAATCATTTCCTTCTCCAACTTCAATTATTACATCATCCTTAATAACTATATAACCATTTTCTATTATTCCTGCATCTTTTATTTCATCTTTTGTTTTTTTATGACTTCCTTTACATGTAACTAAACAGTCAATATTCTTTATTATCATTGACATATACTACACCTCAACTGTAAATAATCTTAAATTATTCACTTATTCTTTTTTCTAATATTTGATCCATTGAAAAATCTTCTATTTGAAGATAATATTCTGCACAATTAATTAAAGCTTGCATTGGTACAAGACCTATAACTTCACTACCTACTACTGGCACTCCATATCTTTTTGCTTCCATTTTAACCATTTCAAAAGCTCTATATACTGCAGTTTTTTCATAATTTACAAGGTTCATAGATACTTGAGCTATGTTTCTTTCTTCAAGCATTACTCCCATAGCTTTTACGAATCTTAATCCACCACCTAGATTTCTTACTGTCTTAGCTATTTTATTTGCAATTTCTAATTTATCTGTTCCTAAATTTACATTGAATGCTACTAATGGTTGTCTTGCTGCTATAGCTACGCAGCCACCTTTTACATTAACTTCTTTTGGACCATAGTCTGGAGACCATTTTTCTTCTTTTATTTTCTCAAAGAAACCTTCATATTGTCCTTTTCTTACAGTAGCTAGGTTTTCTCTGTATGTTGCTGATGCTGCCTTCTCATATAAATATACAGGTATGTTAAATCTTTCTCCTATAGTCTTACCAACTCTATTTGCTATTTCAACGCATTCATCCATTGTAATTTCACTTATTGGAACAAATGGAACTACGTCTAATGCACCCATTCTTGGATGAGCCCCTTCATGTTTACTCATATCAATAAGTTCATAAACTTTTTCAGCCATATTTATAATTACTTCTTCAACTTTAACTGGATCCCCAACTAAAGTTACTACACTTCTATTATGGTCTGCATCGCTTGAATAGTCTAATAACTTGACACCATCTTTTCCTCTAACTGTGTCCATTATTTTTTCTATCTTCTCTTTGTCTCTTCCCTCACTAAAGTTTGGTATACATTCAATAATTCTTGCCATAACAAAATCCCCCTTCAAAGCATTTATATTTAATAAAATTTTAAAGTTTAGTTGTAGAGAAAAAGATTTTTCTTCTTCTCTAATTGACTAAACTATTTTAAGCTAAATATTTTAAAATTTAAAAGCTCATATTAATAATCTAATTTTGTAACATTTTCAACTGCTGATAATATTTCTCCTGATTTAATTAAATCAAGTACTCCATCTAATTCTTTATACATAACTACATCTTTTTCTATGAAACTTACTTTATTTCTTATTGCTTTATAACATTCTTTAGTTCCTTCTCCCAATTCTAGATTTTCTCTAAAATCAATTGCTTGACATGCTGCTAAAAGTTCTGTTGCTAATACTCTTTGAGTATTTTTTAATATATCTCTTGCTTTTCTAGCTGCTATCGTACCCATACTTACATGATCTTCTTGATTTGCAGAAGATGGTATAGAGTCTACGCTTGCTGGATGAGCTAAGATTTTATTTTCTGATACTAATGCAGCTGCTGCATATTGTGTTATCATAAATCCTGAATTTAATCCACCATGTTTAACTAAGAAAGCTGGTAAATCATTTAGTTGATAATTTATAAGTCTTTCTAATCTTCTTTCTGATACATTAGCCATTTCAGCAACAGCTATTCCTAAAAAGTCACTTGCTAATGCAACTGGTTGTCCATGGAAGTTTCCTCCTGATATTACATCTCCTTCTTCAGTAACTATTGGATTGTCTGTTACAGAATTTATTTCTGTTTCTATAACTTTTTGAACATATCTAACTGCATCTTTACTTGCGCCATGTATTTGTGGTACACATCTTAATGTGTATGCATCTTGAACTCTTATATCTCCTTGATTAGTTACAAAAGTACTGTTTTTAACAAGGTTTAATATATTTTTAGCAGTTTTTCCTTGACCCTCATGATTTCTTATTATATGAGTTCTACTATCGTATGCATCCTTTATTCCCCTCAATGCTTCTACTGTCATAGCTGCTGACACATCACTAAGCTTTACTAAATTTATAGCATCATAAGTAGTTATTGCTGCTACAGATGTCATTACTTGAGTTCCATTTATAAGTGCTAACCCTTCTTTAGCTGTTAATTCTATAACTTCTATATTAGCCTTTTTCATGGCTTCTCTACCACTTAATATTTCTCCTTCAAATTCAGCTTCACCTTCACCAAGCATTGGTAACACCATATGAGAAAGTGGTGCTAGATCTCCTGAAGCTCCTAATGAACCTTTTTCTGGTATACATGGATGAACTTTTTTATTTAACATTGCTATTAAAGTTTCTAATGTTGATAATCTAATTCCTGAATATCCTTTTGATAATGCATTTGCTCTTAGTAACATTATTCCTCTAACATATTCTCTGTCTAACTTCTCTCCAAAACCACAAGAATGAGAAATTATTAAATTTCTTTGCAATGTTTTACAGTCATCTTTGCTTATTGTTACATCTGCAAATTTTCCAAAACCAGTTGTTATTCCATATATAACTTCTTCATTCTCTACTATTTTATCTACTATTTTTCTTGATTTAATAACTCTTTCTTTTGCCTCATCACTAATTTCCACTACAAAATCATTTCGCACAACATCTATTATTTGTTGTAGTGTTAAATCGTTTCCATTTATAATTACTTTATTCATTTTTAATAGCCCCCTCTTTATATTAGTAAATTTAAAAATTAATAAAACTATTTTTTAATTCTATTAAATAAAATATAAAATTCCCCAATTTTTATATTTACAAATAAAATTTACTACCCTTTTACTATATAAATATATTTATACATATTCTTTATAATACCTGTTTAACCTTCTAAAAATGAAAAATAAATTGTCTGAATATTTTTAATTTGATAAAGTCCTAAATTATTTTACAGTTTTATGTATATTTTTATATAAAAATATAGAAATAGACTTATTAAAACATAAGTCTATTTCTATTTACAGATTTTAAAATAATTTTATACAATTATATCTATTAAGAATTCTTAATTTTAGATTTTTTAATAAAATTTTCTGATTCTATAGATTTAATATCCTGCATGTCATTTCTTTGTATTAGTGCCATAGATATTAGTACTAATACACTTCCTACTATAATTCTAAAATTTAATTTTTCATCTAAGAATATATCACTTAATAAAAGACTTACTATTGGTTCTAAATTTCCTAATATAGCAGCATTAGAACTTCCTATAATTTTTGCACCTTGTAAAAAAAGAATAAATGGTATAACTGTTGATATTAAGGATAATATTAATATATATATAATTCCCATATAGCCTATTTTAAAATTGATTGAATTAGTTGCTACCCCCATTAATCCTGTTGTTATTGTACAAGTTGCAACAACATAAAAAATAATAACAATATTATTAATTTTTCTTATTGATTTAGTATTTATTCCTATTACATATGTGGAATAACTTAATGCAGCTAATAATACAAATATTAATCCAATTGATTTTATTTTGCTTTGTCCTATTCCTATTATTGTAATAATTCCTATTGTTGATAACACTAAACTTAAAGTTTTTCTTTTTGTAATTTTTTCTTTAAAAATAGTAAACTCTATACATGAAATTATAGTTGGGTAAATAAAGAATATCATACTCGCAACACCAACAGGCATGTAATTATACGATGTAAACAAAAATATTGACATAAGTGAATATCCTAAAAAACCTAGTGTACAAACCAAAATTAAATTTTTTATATTTAATTTTATCAATATCCTTTTATGTTTTAAATAAATATAAATTATTATTGAACTAAATAAGAATCTTAAAAATAATGTAGATTGAACATTAGAACCTGATTCATATGATAACTTAGCTAGTATTGGCATAATTCCAAATAAAATAGCTGAACATATAACATATATTTTACCCTTTAAATTCTCCATAATTAACACTCCATTTTACATATTCATTTAAATTTATCAACTTCAATATTTATGCCATATTATATTTTCAACCATCTTTTGAATTTATGCATATACTAGATAATCAATCTACATTATCAATTATCCCCTATTAGATGTCAAAAATTAATAAATTTCTTATTAATTTACATAAAATATTGTTTTCTATTTGTCTTAATCAATTTAATTTTTTAATATAATATTAACTTTTAAAATTTACTTATCTCTTCCTTCTGTATAAGTGTATTTTAAATCTATTGAGCCAAATGTTGGTGCCATATACTCTTTAACATAATTATGAACATATGTGTTTTTCAATCTCCAAACTGTTGGACTAACTACAGCATCTTTATATATAAAGATTTTTTCAGCTTCATTGAATAATTTAGCTCGCTCTTCATTATCACTAGTTTTAGATGCCTTTATTACTAATTCATCATATTCACTATTTTTCCATCCTGTTGGAACTGTACTAGCTGTAGACATGAACATGTCAAAATACGTTATTGGATCATTATAATCTGCTGATACAGATTGTGATGCTATTTGATAATCTTGCTCATTAGTCCTTTTTTGAAATATTGGCCACTCAACAAAATTACACTTTATATTTATACCCAATTTACTTTTGAAATTTTGTTGATCAAATTCAGCCATTTGCTTAGAAGATGAACTTGTTCCTGATTGTAACAATGTTAATGTGTGATTCTCTGGATTTGGATCTAAATTTTCTTCCTTTAACCCTTCTACTAATAATGCTTTAGGATCTGGATTTTCTTTTTTTAGTTCATTAATAGGTTCATAGTTACTCTTTTTTCTAAACTCCTCATTACCTACAAAAACTGTTGGTGGTACCCATGCATAAGCTGGTTCAGCTAAATTCTTATATAATGTTGAAACAGCACCTTCTCTATCTTGCGCTAATAGTAATGCCTTTCTTATTTTAGCATTCTTTAAATACTTATCGTTTTGATTAAAAAAAGTATAACAAATTGATGTATCATATCCTTTTTTTACACTAAATTTATTACTTTCATCTAATTTTTTTATCCATTCCGGACTACTTACTCCAGCTAAATCCAAATTACAATTTAATAGTTCATTCATTCTTGCACTTTCTTCTTTTATAATTTTAAATGTAACCTTTTCAAGTTTTACTTTATCTTTATCCCAATATTCTGAATTTTTTTCTAATTTAATTTCACTATTTTGCACCCAACTTGAAATTTTAAAAGGACCTGTATATAGCATTGTATTTACCTCTGAACCATATTTCTCACCACTTTTTTCTATAATGTCTTTTCTTTGTGGTTCCATAATTTTTGAATATGTCATATTTAAGAAATATGCACATGGATGTTCTAATTTTATTTCTAATGTTTTTTCATCTAATGCTTTAACTCCTACATCCTCTATTTTTGCTTTCCCAGCATTAAACTCTTCACCATTTTTTATAGGAAATAATAAATATCCACATGGCGATGCAGTTTTAGAATCTAAAGTTCTTGTTATTCCATATACAAATTGCTCTGCAGTTACTTCTTTTCCATCACTCCAATTAGCATCCCTAAGTTTAAATGTCCATGTCAATCCATCTTTAGATGCTTCCCAACTTTCAGCAATTCCAGGTTTTATTAAATCCTTTCCATCTTTATCTGTCTCTAATCTAGTTAATGCTTCCATAGTATTAACATGAATCATTGTAGAATAAACATCATAAACTTTAGATGGATCTAGCGTTTGTGGGTCTGAACCTAATAATAAATTTAAGTATTGATCCTTATCAATACTTGCACTTTTTTCTTTTGTATCTTCTTTGATATTATGTTTATTACTATTTTTTTTCTTGGAATCACTTCCACACCCACCTAACACCATTGTTGATAATACCGCCACTAATAATATATTTGCTATTATTTTCTTTTTTCTCATAATTCTACCCCCTCAATATTTTACAGATTGTTTTTATAAAATTTTATTGGTTAATTTAATATATCTAAATTTTTATATTGGTATTTTAATTATTTCCCCTTGTTTTTATATTATATCTCTTATAATTTTAAGTCAATAATTAAATATATTGAACTTTTTATCTATTGTGACAAAGTTTTTTTACTTATATTAATATATTTTTTATTATGCTGAATTTATTTTTTTACACTTTATTAATTATAAAGTGAATTTTTATGTATATTATTTTCTTTTTTAAGGCTTTAATGTATTAAATTGATTTTTTTTATGGTTTATTTATTAATATGATGTAAACAAAATGATTTTTTTTAATATATGTTTTTACTTGATAATTTGAATTTAATTAACATATAAAAAAAAATGATAAGAATGTTTAAAAATCCTTATCATTTTATATTTAAAAAATTTATATTCTAATTTATTAATTTAATTTAGCTCTAATGATATTTATATAAACATCATTATATCGTTTCCAAAACTCTTCTATAGTAAAGTTTTCAAGAACCATTGTTTTTATATTCTTTCCCCATACTTCTAAGTTATTTTTTTTGTCATAGCACTCCAGCATAGCTATATATATATCTTTTTCATTTTGAGAATTAATTATTAAACCATTATTAGGTTTTATCATATTTTCTAAATCTCCAACTTTTGTAGATAGTATGGGTACGCTCATTACTGCCGATTCAATCATTGCTAATGGCGGTGCACCACCTTCACTATATGATGCAATTATAGTTACGTTGCATATTTTTATATAATCACATATATTCTCCACAAACCCTGGCATAATAACATAATCATTTATTTGTAATTCATCTATGATTTTTTTTATATTTTTTAAATTTTCTCCATCACCTAATAACAATAATTTCGATTTTGGATTATCTTTAATAAATTTTGAAAATGCTCTTATTATACTTTCATGATTCTTTATAGGATGAAATCTTGCTATAACTCCAAATACAAACTCATCTTTACCTATTTCAAATTTTTCTCTTATATCTTCATTATTTGATCTTTTTATAAATTTTTCAACATTTATACCATTATTAATTACAGACCTATTACCATTAAAATTTTTTTCTTCTAAAAGTTTTAATAAATTTTCTGATACTGTTACATAATTATCAAAGCTCTTTAACCCAAGTTCACTTAAAGGTGTATACATATAATACTTAATCTTACTATTTAAAAAATCATATCTATAATCACTATGAACTGTAGCTACAGTTTCGCATTTCAATCTATTTTTTATAAATAAATGAATTAAAAATGGTTGAGCTCCATGAAAATTTATTATATCTATGTTGTTATCATTTGCATACTTTACAATTTCCTTATTAAAAACTTTCTTGGGAAATAATTTATACTGTATATTTAAATTTTCCACTTTATTATAAAGATATCCCTCACCTATACAGCCTAATACATTTTCAAAATAAATATTTTCTTCATTACATATACTAAGTACATGTTGAGCACCACCACCATTATCATTTCCTGATATAATATGTAATACTTTAATACTAATCCCCTCCCAAGTTTAACATGTTTTTATAAATATCATCATTTATAAATTATACTACTTTTATAGTAAAGAATAAATTGTATAGTCTCTTTAACATTCATAATTATTGTAGTATAATTTTCATTGAAATGGAAATATATTTATAAATATTCTTAATTTATAATTCAAAATTGGAGGACTTTTAAATGACTAAAATCTGCTATTTATCAGATGCAAATAGCTCTCATACTCAAAAATGGGTTGATTATTTTTCCGATTATTATGATGAAATTCATTTAATATCTATGCGTAAAAGTAATCATAAATATAAATCTAATGTTAAACTTCATATTATAGAACCACCATTCAAAAGTAAATTTTCTTACTTTTTTATAATTAATAAAATTAGAAATTTAATTAAATCAATTAATCCTGATTTAGTTCATAGTCATTATGCAACTAGTTATGGCTTGTATGGAAGATTATGTGGTTTTCATCCATTTATTGTTTCTGTTTGGGGCAGTGATGTTTATGAATTTCCTAAATCAAGTAAACTAAAAGCAAAGTTATTTAATTATATTTTAGATGGTGCTGATGTAATTTGTTCAACAAGCAATGATATGGCAAATGAGATACGCAAATATTACAATAAAAAAGATATTGAAATAACACCTTTTGGTGTTGATACTAATAAATTTAACATACATAATAATATATTATCAAATTCTTATATTACAATCGGTGTTTCTAAGCACTTAAATAGAATTTATGGAATAGATATTTTATTAAAATCTTTTGCTATGCTTATAAAAGAAGTTAATAAAGATATACGACTTTTAATTGTTGGTGATGGTCCAGAACGAAAACCTTTAGAAACCTTATCCCATGAATTAAATATTGCCGATAAAATTACATTTGTAGGTTCTGTAGAGAATAACGATGTTCCAATATATATGAATAAAATGGATATTGTAGCATTACCATCACTTAGTGAAAGCTTTGGTGTCGCTGCACTGGAAGCTGAATCCTGTGGTAGGCCTGTTGTTTGTAGTGATGTTGGTGGCTTAAAAGAAGTAGTTTCTGATTCTAAAACAGGATACATTTTCAAATCAGAAGATATTGTTGATTTAAAAAACAAATTAAAACTTCTAGTTGAAAATGAAGCTTTAATGCACTCGTTTTCTTCTTCTGGAAGAAAATTTGTTTTAGATAATTATGATTGGAAAGATAATGCAAACCATATGCACAACATATATTTAAAATTAATAAAGAAATAGGTGATATTATGAAAAAGCTAAAGGTATTAGTTATTCCAACAACTTATCCTAGTAATCATGAGCCCTTAAGAGGCATATTTTTCAAAAAGCAATCTGAAGCTTTAGCTAAATATTTAGACATTGCAGTTCTAGACTTTGACTTGCTTTCATTAAAAAATTTGAAAAACTATTCTAATATAAAAAAATATTCTTACGAAAATGAAAACAACGTTAAAACTTTTCATTTTAGAGAATTTAATTATGGCTTGAAATTTAAAAACATTGTAAATTCCTTATATAAGATCCATATATATAAATGCTTTGAAAAAGTAATTTCTGAATTTGGTATGCCAGATATAATTCATGCTCATTCAACTTTTTTTGGTGGTTATCTAGCATATTTGATAAGTCAAAAATATAATATACCATATGTTGTTACAGAACACTTTTCCTTTTTTAAAAATTTAGTTGATACAAATCCTGAGATTTGTAAAAATGTATTTAGAAATGCTAGTGAATATATGGCTGTTGGAAATGTTTTAAAAGATGAAGTTGAAAAATATAGTGGTCGTTCTTGCTCTGTTGTACCTAATTATGTAGATTTAACATCTATTAAATCTTCTTCTGTAATAGATGCAATTAAGAACAATGGTAAGTTTAATATTATTAATATATCTCTTTTAAAAGATATAAAAAATATCCCTTTAATTATTAATGCGTTGGATAAATTAATTAATACTTATAATATAAACAACATACACTTTCACTTAATAGGAGACGGTCCAAGCAAATCTTCTATCGAAAATCTAATAACAAAATTAAATTTAAATGATTATTGTACACTTTATGGTATGAAATCAAATGATGAAATCTCTAGTTATCTAAAATCATGTAACTGTCTAGTTATTTCTAGTAAAAAGGAAACATTTTGCGTATCCGGAATAGAAGCTATGTCTTGTGGTCTTCCTGTTATATCTACAAAATGTGGTGGTCCTGAAACATATGTAAATAGTTCTACAGGTATACTAGTTGAAAATAATGATATAGACTCAATGGCAGAAGGCATCCTTAATATAATGAAAAACTATAATAGTTATAATGCTGATGATATTTCTTTATTTGCAGAAAAAAATTTCAGCGAACAAGTTATAACATCTAAATTAATAAAAAAATATAACCAATATGTATAATTTAACATATTGGTTATATTCCTTACTTTATTAATTCTATTAATTTTTTTAAGCCATATTCCCTTGAAAATTTATAAGTATCATCACTTGAATTATTTAAATCCATATTTTTCATAGAGTCAAGGGCTCTTCTAATGTCATCTTCACTATTGATACTCCAAAATACATTTTTTAAATCCTTTGTTATATTATGTATGTTACCTTCTTTTGTATTACCTTCTGTTAATATATATACTGACTTTTTTAATCCAATATAATCAAATATTTTAGTAGTTGATTCAAACTTATCTCCATGTGTAAATATAACCCCTACACTTGAATCTTTTATGTCCTTCATTGCTTCAATATAAGACTTTGCATCTTCTATAAAAATATTGTTAATATTAAAGTACTTTTCAAATATTTTACAATCAGTTCCTATGTATTTAAATTCAAATCTATCTTTATAGTCATCACTTATAATAACATCAATTAATTTACTTATATTGAAATTGTTATATACTTTCCCTGCATAAATTAATCGTATTTTATTATTATCCTTTTTAATATTTTCTTCTAAAACAAAATTAATTATATTCTCTTCATACCCATTTTCTATAACTTTTAATTTTTTTTCATCCTCACAACTTAATATACTCTTACAATATTCATTTACTGTTACAGCATAATCTGCATATTTTATAAATTTTTTTTCAAAATGTTCTTTTATAGTATTTTTTATTTTACTGCTTCCAAATCTAGGATTATTAGCAAAAGGATCCCTAAAGTCTAATAAAATTCTACATCCAAATCTATTTTTAAGGTATTTTCCTATTTCAAAATGCATAAAAGGTCCACCACTGATAATAACTACATCATATTTAGGTAAATCAAAATTATTTTCAAAAAATGTTAGCAAGTCATTTTTCCAAGTTATTCCTTCATCCTTTATTACCTTTTTTAACATAGAACCTTTTCCAGTATTTTTTACATAGTAAACTTTATTTATATAATCATATTCATTTTTTTGTTCTATTGCTGTTACAACATCACATTGTATTGAATTATCTATTCTATTAATATTTTTTGCCCAATAAGATACCCTTTTAGCTCCAACTGTACTATATGGTTCAAAGAAATATGATATAAATAAAACTTGTTTCATATTTTCACCTTCATTCATAACTTTAAGTTCTTTATAAAATTACTATTTCTCTTTTATTACTTTGAATAAAAATTTAGGTATTACTACTAATCTTGAAATTCTTTTAGGATCTTTAATAGTTCTATATACCCATTCCATTCCGCAATTTATCATCCATTTAGGTGCTCTCTTTGTTTTTCCTGAGATTGTATCAAAGCTTCCTCCAACACCCATATATATACTACAAGGTAGTCTATTAATATATTTCATTATAAATAATTCTTGTCTTGGTGCTCCCATAGCTATAAATAATGCATATGGATTTTTTTCTTCTATATCTTTTACTATATCCTCACAATTTTCCATATCAAAATATCCATTGTGTTTTCCACATACATTTATTCCTGGATATTTTATCTTTAATACATCCTCACATTTGTCAACAACTTCTTGTGAAGCACCAAGTAAGTATATTGATCTATTAGTTACTGAACACTTTTTTACTATTTTCTCCATGACTTCAACACCTGCAATTTTTTCTTTTACAGGATTTTTTACAATTTTTGAAGCTATAACTGTCCCTATACCATCTGGAATTATAATTGACTTCTCATCATTAAATAGACTTAATATTTTTTCATCATGTAATCCTAAATTTAAAATTTCTGGGTTACCTGAAACAATATTAACTTTATTCATAGAAAATACTTTTTCTATAAGTTCATCTTGGGTTTCTGAAAATATGTCATAGTTAAATAACTTTGACCCCATTAAAATGCCCCCTCACTTTTAAACACTTTAACAACTGTATCAAATAATATTTTAATGTCTAGCCAAATAGAAAAATTTTTTATATATGTTAAATCATAATATACTGTTTTTCCAAGTTCTATTTCGCCTCTACCATTCGTTTGTGCAAGACCAGTAATACCAGGTAAAACTAGTAATCTCTGATAATAGCTTTCAGGATAAAACTTTACTATGTCAGGTATCTCAGGTCTAGGTCCAACTAAGCTCATATCACCTTTTAACACATTAAATAGTTGTGGTATTTCGTCTAAACTAGTTTTTCTTAAAAATGCACCTGATTTAGTTATTCTATTATCAGATTTACTTTGAAAAACAAAATTATCCATATCCTCTGGGTTTATATCTAATTCTCTTTTAGCTTCTGCATTTATAACCATAGTTCTAAACTTATAAATAGTAAAATTCTTTCCATCTTTTCCAACTCTAATTTGTTTAAACACAGCTGGTCCTTTAGAATCTAGCTTTATCCATATCCAAAGTATTAAAAATATTGGTGACAATACCACTATTCCTATTAAAGATAATATTATATCAAAAATTCTTTTCACAAAAAATTGTACTGATTTTCCTCTTATTTCACTATAAACATCAATTTTTATATCTTTAGCATCCATTATACTCCTCCATCTACTGTTATATATTGTTCTATTTACATTTTAGAATTAAATTTATACATTATTAATATTATCCTAAATTTTAATTTATAATTCTATAGTTTTACTTTTTATCTATATTTATTTTTTCATTAAATAAAATACTTTCTGCTAATGCTATAAATAGCCAAAAATAAGTTGTTGTTTGTGGTGAAAAAAATAAATTATCTAATAAATTCATTGCTAAGAAAGCAACAATAGATGCCATTACCCCCATAAAAAATAGTTTATACATTTTATCTTCTGTATTTTTATATACCTTTATAACATTTTTAATAGATGCTATTATTACCAATAGAAATGTAACTATCCCTAGTATACCTAATTCACTTTGTACTTTTAAGTATGAATTATGACTACTAAATCTATGATAATCACCATATGCTAACTCTGGATATTTTAAAACATATTCATCATACAATGCCACATAATTGCCATTTCCAACTCCCTTTATAGGATGTTCTTTTATCATTTTTATTGCTACTTTCCATAATTTTATTCTTGGATCATTTAAAACAGATTCTTTAATATTTAAAAACCTGTTGGATAAAGACTTATCTAAAAAGAATACTGGAATACATAAAATAAACACAGCTACTATTTTATAGTTATATAAAATAGCTAAAATTAAAAGTCCTATCATAAATCCAACTGTAGCATTTCTTGATCCTGTTAATAGTATATTAACAATCATTAATAACGATATTGCCACATAGAATGCTTTTTTCTTTTTATTACATTCATCAAAAACAAGCATAAATATTGGGAAAAAGCTTAATACTAAATATGCACCTAATCCATTAGGATTTTCCATTGTTGCTGTAATACGAGTTCCTTGTTCAGATATAAACGTAGGATTTAATCCAACTTTTGTAAAATACTGAATGATCCCATATATGCATAAAATAGTTGTTGTTCCTATAAAACATTTTATTATATTTTTAATATTTTTCTTTTCTTTGATTTCATATTTTATAATGAATATTAAACCTATATATGTTATAAATCTCACAGCTTCCTTTATTGCTAAAGCTCTTTCTGTTGCATAGGTTGTAGATATCAGCATCAGTATTGTTAATATTACCAATACCGCCCCTAAAAATGAAGTTATAAAATTTTTTATATTTAAATATAAATTTTTTCTATTTTCTTTATTTATTAATGAATAGATAACAAAAATTAAAATAGTAGATATTAATATAATATCTGGTAATTTACCTACTATACCCATTTTATCATTTATAATAGGTAACGTTATTACATACACACAAATTAAATAATACAATATTTTAGATATTTTATTCATATTACCACCAACTTCTATAAACATTGAAAGTGCCCATACTTAAAGCAAGGGCGCTTAATTATACAAATATCCTTAATTTATTATCTTGAAGTTTTCATATTTTTATCTATTTTCTTATTTGACTTTAATAAATAAAAATTTATTAATCCATCTAAAAAACCTATTCCATAACTAAAATGTAATATTGGAAAAACTATAGGAATATATTTCAAAAGTTTTCTTTTTCCTTTAGTAAGTTTAAGTGAAGAAACCAAATCTCCTATAATATATAAGCCTAAAACTACCATCCAAATATAAAATATAGGTTTAAATAAAAAGCTTAATATAGCTGCTCCTATATTTCCAAGTACAAAAGCCATTGGTACTAAATGTCTTACAGATGGTGTTCTTCCATGTTTCTGCATAACTCTAACTTTCCAAAAACCATATTGAAAGTATTGTCTCCATAATTTTTTAAATGAACCTCTACTATAATATGTAGCTTTAATTTCTGGAGATAATAATATTTTATATCCTCCTTTAGTAACCCTAAAGTTTATTTCGTCATCTTGATTTCTAACTAATTCATCATCAAAATATCCAATATCATCCAAAACTTCTCTTTTATATCCACCAAAAGCAACAGTATCAACATACATTTCTTCCGTTGCATATCTAAATAATGCATTTCCTACACCAAATGGTGAACTCATTGCTAATGCAATAGCTTTTCCTTTATCATTTTCACTTATAGTTTCTAAAGTTCCACCTACACAACCAATTTCATCATTTCTATATAATAACTTCATGTTATTTTTTATAAAATTACTATCTGCATATGCATGTGCTCCAAATATTATTATACTTTTTGCTTTACTATATCTAATTCCCTCATTCATAGCTTTAGGTGCAGTTAATCCTTTATTATCTACTAAGTGTACATTAGCATATTTAGCTTCATATTCTCTTATTATATCTCTTGTGCCATCATCAGACATACCATCACAAACTAAAATTTCATACAATTCCTTAGAATAATTTTGATTTAAAAATGAATCCAAACACTTTGATATATATTTTTTCTCATTTCTACATGGAATTACTACTGAAACATCAATTTTTCTTGTTTCCATATTTTCTCCTCTTCACTTTGATAAAATACTAATTATAAAATTAATTTATTTTAAATACTCTTTTTTATTATATACAACACTGAATGGTAATCCAATCAAAAACCAAAATGGCAAGAATGATACTGCTGAACTAGGACTAAATGCTAATGAAATTGCTATACAACTCCAAGTTAGTACAGTAAATATATTCTTTTTGTTTGATGATTTACTCTTAAGTTGAAGTGTAAATAAATCTATCATCATTGTTATATACATAATTATTACATAACATAACGTAAATATACCAAAGTCACCTAATAATTCAAACCAAAAACTATGTATATTTCCTATTCCATGAGTATTATCCAATTTTAATACATATTGTTCTGTATTTCCTGGACCAAATCCTAGGTAATTTTTTTCTTTGAAAACACCTTGAGTTACATCATACATTAATGTAAATCTAACATTTTCACTTCCGCCACCACCTATTTCAATATCAAAAATAGGTTCCTCAATATCTTCTGTACTTCCACTACTTTTACTTAAAATCAAATTATGCATTGCCTTTGAAACTGGATTATCCATTATTTTTCCATAAAATGGCTTCATTTTAGGGAAAAATGATAATATAAAAAATACAGTTATACCTAATAAAATTAATTTTGTAGATTTTAATAGTATAGATTTTTTTAATTCTCTAATCTTTTCAAATATCCCATTATAAATCATAACAAATAGAATAACTGCTATTAATGTCAACCATGCAATTCTTGATCTAGCAAATATCAGTTCTACTTCTGTTAATATAAATAAGATACATAATTTTTTATCTAGCTTTTTATCATTAGCTTTAAAAACAAGTGTTGTAATTATAGTTGTCATACCAATTACTGAAACAACAGCAAAATTATTAGGATTATAATAAAATAATTTTGGAATCCATTTTATATAATAATCATAAAAATTCATATCAGCATAAACGTTACTTAAGCCTGTTTTCAATCCCATCATTTCTAGCAGTGTTAAAAAAACTATTCCTACAAAAATACTTAAAAATATTTTCATAGTCTTATTTAGTTTTTCATTTGTCTTATTATACATAGCTAAAACTACTATTAAGCCCATAGCTACATAATATTTTTTTAAAAGGAACTTTAAAGCTACTCCTTTATTATCTGCTATAAAAAAGCTTAATGTAATATATACTACAAATACAATAAAAAATATACTATATTTATTTATAATGCTTTTTACATTAAATTTATAATTTGCATTTTGCGAATTATCCCTATAATTTTTAACAAATAATATTAAGAACATTAATATAGCAAAAGAAATATTAATTTGCGTTCCCATAGTGTTAAATGAAAACAGTATGCACATGTTATATGCTAATTCAAGTGCATCATCCGAAAATTTATAATATATTAGTACCAAATACATTGCAGAAAATAAATGTACAACAAATATACTTGGAGTTCTAATAAAGTTAATAAATATTAAAACAAAAAATAATATGAAGAGAAATTTTTTATTATTTATTTTCATTACTTTCCTCCTATAAAATAAATATAATTTTGTTATACATTATTGATTTTTTAAAAGTTGATCTTCTGGAACATCTCGGAATACTTTTGATGGATTTCCTACCATTATTTTTTCTTTTATTGCATCTTTAGTTAAAACACACCCAGCTGCGACAAAAGCATCTTCTTCTATTGTCTTTCCTGGTAATATAACTGCACCTGCACCAATTCTTCCACCTTTTTTTACTGTTACGCCCTTAAATTTTCCAAATCTTTCTTTAGAACGTGCTGCATAATTATCATTTGATGTTGTAACACAAGGTGCAATAAACACATTATCTTCTACTTCTGAATAAGCAGTTATATAAACATTGGTTTGTATTTTACAATTATTTCCTACGGTACAGAAATTTTCAACTGTTGTCCCTCTTCCAATTACTGTTTTCTCACCTATTTTTACATTTTCTCTTATAGTAGCAACATCTGCTATTAATGTTTTATTTCCAATAGTACATCCTGTATAAATTATAACATTAGCACCAATTAAACATTCATTACTTATATGAGCTGGTTCTAACTTATCTTCATCTTTAAATATACTATTAACACCTCTCATAGGTAACTTACCTATAACAGTATTATCATCAATCCTTACATTATCTCCCACAATAGTTCCACTATGGATTATCACGTTATGTCCTATCTTGCAATTATTTCCTATAACTACTTCATCTTCAATAACTGAAAATCTTCCTATCTCTACATTATCTCCAATTTTACTTTTATCAGAAATATAATTCATAATTATTTCTCTCCTTTTTCCTTTAAAGAAATATAATTTTATATTAGCCATTAGAGGACCAAAATTATAACGTATATATTACAATATCTTGGTCCTCATTAAAATAATTTAATTATATTATTTTCATATATAGATTTATTTCACGTTGTGTATTTTAGATACATTCTCCATATCTGTACTAGCGAAATCTTCCATAGGGAATTTTACTGGCATTCCTGTTAATCTAGATTTGTAAGCAGCTAATATTATTTCCATAGCTTTTTTACCTTGCTCTCCACTAACTAATGGCTCAGTTCCATTGTTTATTGCATCTATGACATTTTTAAATAGTGCTGTATGACCTGCGCCATAAACATTATCAACTTCACCTGATGCTTCTTTTATTACATCTTCTTCTAATTCTTTTTCGTCTTCAAATCTCCAAGTTTCTATTTTATTAACAGCCATTCCACCTATGCAAACTGCTGCTTTTTCTCCAAATATACTTAAAGTTTCTTCTAAATTCTTAGGGAATACACATGCACTACCTTCTACTATTCCTATAGCACCATTTTTAAATCTTATTAGTATAGCACCAAAATCTTCTGCTTCTATATCTCTTAGGAATGTATCACATTGTGCATAAACAGTATCTACTTCTCCACCTAACATCCATTGAAGTAAATCTATATTGTGTATACATTGATTCATTAATGTACCACCATCTTGAGCCCATGTTCCTCTCCAAGGTGCTTGCTCGTAATATCCCATATTTCTATTCCATAAGATTCTTGCAGTTCCATTTACTAGTCTACCAAATCTATTTTCTTCTATAGCACTTCTTAACTTTTGTATTGGTGCATTAAATCTGTTTTGATGAGATATAGATAATGTAACATTATTTTTCTTAGCTACTGCTATCATTTCATCTGCATCTTTAACTGAAAGAGCCATTGGTTTTTCAACTATTACACTTAATCCTTTGTTCATGCAATATATAGCTATTTCAGGATGATATCCACTTTCAGTTGCTATGTATGCAATATCTATTTCTACTTCATCTAACATTTTTTTATAATCCGTATAAACCTTAACATCACATTCACAATTCATACTTTTTATATATTCATCTTTTTTAGCTATTGCTTTTTCTTCTACTACATCACAAGTTGCTACTAATTTAGCTTCATCTTTATTGTTTACTATTGCTTCTATACCTTTATAAGATATTCTTCCACAACCTATTACCGCAAATTTAAATTGTTTCATAAAGTTTCCTCCTCGAATAACAAAATTATTTTAAACTCTTTAAAGATGAAGCACATAGATTTTCAACTATGTGCCCCTCTCTAAATAAAAAATAATATTATAATTTATTTATTTTATGTCTATTGTTCTTAACATTTTTAGTTGCATTTCTAGTATCATATAGCAAAGTAGCCTTTTCTACTATTTTTTCATAATCATAGCAACTATGATCTGTAGTTATAAGAACTATATCAGCACTTTCTATTTCTTTTTCCCATTCAACAGAAATATATTCTTTACCTTTATGTTTGAATGAAGGAATATATGGATCATTTACAAGAACATTAGCACCTTTTTTCTCTAATAGTTCTAATACTTTTAAAGTTGGTGATTCTCTCATATCATCTATATCTTTCTTATATGCTGCACCCATAACTAGTACTTTAGCTCCATTAAGTGCCTTTTTATCTCCATTTAATAAGTTCATTACATTATCTATAACAAATTCAGGCATAGAGTCATTAATTATTCCTGAAGTTTCTATTAATTGAGTATGATAGTCATATTCCTTTGCTTTCCACTCTAAATAGAAAGGATCTAGTGGTATACAGTGTCCACCTAGTCCTGGACCTGGATAGAATGCCATAAAACCATATGGTTTTGTTTTAGCTGCATCTATAACTTCCCAAACATCTATACCCATTCTCTTACATAGTATTGCCATTTCATTAGCTAATGCTATATTTATATTTCTAAATGTATTCTCTAGGATTTTTTCCATTTCAGCAACAGCTGGACATGAAACTTCCATTATATCTCCCTCTAATACATTTCTATAAAGTTGTGCTGCAACTTCTGTACAACCAGTTGTGCATCCACCTACAACTTTTGGAGTATTTTTAGTATTATATTCTTTATTACCTGGATCAACTCTTTCTGGTGAAAATGCTAAGAAGAAATCTTCTCCACATTTTAATCCTGTTTCTTCTAATATTGGTTTTATAACTTCCTCAGTTGTTCCTGGATATGTAGTACTTTCTAAAACAACTAACATGCCTTTATGTAAATATTTAGCTACGCTTTTTGTTGAATTAACAACATATGATAAGTCTGGTTGTTTATATAAATCTAATGGTGTTGGAACTGCTATACATACAGTATCAACTTCTGAAACAAAACTAAAATCTGTAGTTGCTTTTAATTTTCCATCTTTAACTAATTGTGCTAAATCTGTGTCAACAACATCTCCTATATAGTTTTTTCCTTCATTAACCATTTCAACTTTCTGATCTTGAACATCAAAACCAATTACATTATATCCTGCTTTAGCTTTTTCTACTGCTAAAGGTAACCCAACATAACCAAGTCCTACAACTCCTAATTTAGCAGTTTTATTTTTTAATTTTAATAAAAGTTCTTCTCTTAATTCCTTTGACATTTTGCTTCCTCCTAATAAAGTTACCTCATTATTTAATCTTCAATCTCAATTGAATTATATAATTATTTGCTAATTATATAATTCAATTGATTATTCTTAAATTTAAGTAATTTACAGCAACTTTAATTTTTAATATTACATTGTTATAACATATAATATTTTATTATTTGATAATAATAATCTATATATTCTCTCATTAGACCAACAATTTTATTTAAATATCTTTTCTTTTGTATGTTGGAACTTTTTGAGATAATAATGACACTACATCTTCTTTTTCTCTATTTTGTACTTTTTTAAATTCTTCTATAGATTGCTCTATAAATTTTATATCTATCTCCATAGGCTTTTCTACAAAAATCTTTTTATGTCCAGTAGATGTTAAAGCTATCTCATCCATTAAAAGCTCTTCGTAAAGTTTTTCGCCTGGTCTCAATCCTATGCATTCAATTTTTATATCAACATCTGGTTGTAATCCTGATAAACTTATTAAATCTCTAGCTAAATCTGCAATTTTAACAGGCTTACCCATATCTAATACAAATATTTCTCCACCTTTAGCCATACCACCTGCTTGGATAACAAGTTGTGCTGCTTCTGGTATTGTCATGAAAAATCTAGTTATATCTGGATGAGTAAGAGTAATTGGTCCACCACTAGCTATTTGATCTTTAAATAATGGAATTACTGAACCATTACTTCCAAGTACATTTCCAAATCTAACTGCTACAAATTCTGTTTTACTAACTTTATCAAAAGCTTGAATTATAAGTTCACAAAATCTTTTAGTGGCACCCATAACATTAGTTGGATTAACAGCTTTATCTGTACTTATTTGAACAAATTTCTTTACATTAAATTCATCACAGCATTTTGCTAAATTATAAGTACCTATTATATTATTTTTTATAGCTTCATTTGGATTAGCTTCCATAAGTGGTACATGTTTGTGTGCCGCAGCATGAAAAACTACTTCTGGTTTATACTGTGTAAAAATTTCTTTTAATCTTACAACATCTCTTATTGAAGCTATAATTACTTTTTTGTTTTGTTCTGGGTGATTTCTATTTAACTCCATTTCCAAGTCATAAGCATTATTCTCATATATATCAAGTATAATAAGTAAACTTGGATTAAACTTAACTATTTGTCTGCAAAGTTCTGAACCTATTGATCCACCACCGCCAGTAACTAAAACTACTCTATTTTTTATATATTTATCAATGTTCTTACTATCTAATTTTATAGGCTCTCTTCCTAACAAATCTTCTATATTTACATCTCTTAATTGTCCCATACTAAAATTGTTATCGATAAACTCATATACTCCTGGAACTGTTTTTAACTTACATTTAGTTTCCTTACATATATTCAAAATTTCTTTTTTGTCATGTAACTCAACTGAAGGCATAGCCAATATTATTTCCTTAACATCTTCCTCTTTACATATATCTAGAATAGAATCTCTTCCACCTAATACTTTTATACCATTTATTCTTTTGCCTGTCTTTTCTTCATTATCATCAATTATCCCTACTATGTTGTAACTTAAATCAGGATGTTTTCTTACTTCTTTAATTATTAATGCTCCTGCATCTCCTGCTCCAACAAGTAATGTGTTGATTTTATTCTCACATTTTTCTTTTGATTTATCTTTGTTTCCTAATACTCGTAATAAGAATCTTAATCCGCCTAAACTTAATACGCTTAATACCCAGAATATTATATGAACAGCCATAGGAAATCTATAGTACTGTCCTTTTAAAACTGTATAACTAACAAAGTAACTATAAATTACAAATACTATATTAGTTAAACTTACAGAATAAACAATAGAAAACAATTCATCAATAGATGCATATTTCCATATATTATCATACAGTTTAAATATTTTATTAAAAAATATTGTAAATATAACCAAAGGTATTATTGAACTAGCAAAAAACACTTCATACTCATTTGGAATTTTAAAATCAAATTTTAAAAGTAATGCCATATATAATGATAACATTATAAATATGACATCAAATATAATTATTTTTTTATCATTTTTCATAAATTCACTTCCTAAGTCTTTATAAGGTTTAAATATAAATCCTAACAACCTCTCTAAACTATAATATTAAAATATTATTTTTCATTTGTACATTTTTAATTATTCAAATCTCTTTATAATTTTACAACATTTTTTCAATAAATCAACTATTTTTTAAACCTTTTAATACCATTTTATCATTATTGACAGCGTTTTACAGTACTTTTCATACCTTTTATATATATTTAAGACAAGTTTTAATATATAATCATGTATATTTTTATAACTGTACATCCTTTAACATAGACTTTATTTCTTTTAAAACCTCATCATTAGAGTCTAACTTTTCAGCTATTTCTATATGAAGTTTTACTTGTTTTAAATCTCCTATATTTATGTAGCACATAATTAAATTTGTGCATATATCTATAGCTTTTGTAACTTCAAATGCTGCTCTAAAGTACTTTATAGCACTATCATAGTTTCCTAAGGACGCATAGTTTATCCCCATCTCATTTACAACTGAAATATCATCATTATTTATCATTTGTGCTTCATTTAAATAATAAATTGCTTTTTCATAATTCTCAAGCATTCTATTTGCTACCGCTATATAATAGTATATTTCTACTGTATCACTTAACTTATCCATTAATGGCAATAAAATTTTTAAAGCTTCCTTAGGTTCACTATAAACCATTTCTTTTCCTTTGTTATAACTAGTTATAATTTCTAGAGAATCTTTTAATTCTATAACTTCATTTGTTTTCTCACCATTTAAATTTAAATATTCATTTAATGCTACTAATGATAATTTATAATCATTATCTTCTTTTTTAATTATAGCTTCATATAAGTATGGAGTGCTAAATCCTATAATTTTTTTGCATTCATCTATAAGCTTTAATTCTTCTTCTTTAAATACTAATTTTGTGTTTCTTAATGCTTCTAATAGCAAAAATGCTTTATCATAATTAGTGTTTAATTTTTCAACCTTTATTAATCCTTTCAATAAAATATAAGCATCTTCATATTTACTTTCTTTAATATTTTTAAATATGTTTCCCTTTATAAACTTTAAACTTCCATCTATATTCATTACTATATCTTTGTACTCGTTGTTATATTTAAAATTATTGTCACAACCTAGAACAAAAAATATACCTTCTAAAAATAAAGTTATTGGAATGTTTTTTAAGTCATCACCATCTTTTGCTTTTCCAACTACATCTTCACTTTTAACTGGTAAATAAATATTTTCTTTAAATTCATAATTACCTAACTTAGTACCTTTTTTAATTTCTAAAAATAGTATTTTTGATAATTTATCTAATAAATAACTATCTATATTCATATTACACCATCCTAACAATATTATTTATTAAAAGTTTTCTAATTTACAATTTCGTTTAATTAGTATCATTTAACTTATTACTTTTTATGTTTAACATTAAAATAATAAATCATATAAAAAAAAATAACAAGTAAAAACACTTTTTAATATGTTATAAGATAAAATTTATACATATTTATTATATACTTAATATATAATAAATAGATATACATATTTTATATTGCATTTTCTAAATTAATATAAAATATAAATTCATTTATTTTTCATTTTAATATGACTAGGGAAATCTATTGCAATTAAGTTTCTATTATCTTATAATTAATTTGTTTTAAAACTATGAAATAACTTATTAATTAAAAAGCAATAATTAGTATTATTATATACTGTTATGTAATAAATTATATTGCTTGTTTTTTAATTCATGAAATTAATTTAAATAAAATATTTTTAATGTATATAGAAAGAGGGGATATTGGTTGTATAAATTAAATCAACACGAAACACCATTATTTGACGCATTAATGGAATACGTTAATAGAGATACTCTTCCATTTCATGTGCCAGGCCATAAAAAAGGTGTTGGTGCATATAAACAATTTAAAGATTTTATGGGTGAAAACCCTTTTAAAATTGATGTAACTGTATTTAAACTTGTTGATAGTTATCATCATCCAACTGGACCTATAAAAAAAGCTCAAGAATTAGCTGCTGATGCATATGGTTCTGATGCATGTTTCTTTTCAGTTCATGGTACATCTGGCGCAATTCAAGCCATGATACTTTCTGTTGTAGGTGCAGGTGATAAAATTTTAGTTCCTAGAAATGTTCATAAGTCCATTACTGGTGGAATAATACTTGCTGGTGCTATTCCAGTTTATATGCAACCTGAGCTTGATAAAAAAATAGGTGTTGCAAATGGTGTTTCTCCTGAAACTGTTGAAGCTACACTTAAAGCTAATCCAGATGCTAAAGCTGTATTAATAATAAACCCTACATATTATGGTGTTGCAACTGATATAGAAAAAATTAGTAATATCGTTCATTCTTATGATATACCACTAATTGTTGATGAGGCTCATGGACCTCACTTAAACTTTAATGACAAATTACCTATGTCAGCAATGGAAGCTGGTGCAGATATATGTGCACAAAGTACACATAAAATAATAGGTGCTTTAACTCAAGCTTCATTACTTCATGTTAATTCTAAAAGAATTAATATAGGCAGAGTTAGACAGGTTATAAATTTAATGCATACTACCTCTCCTTCATATATACTTATGGCTTCTCTAGATACAGCTAGAAAGCAAATAGCATTAGAAGGTAAAGAACTATTAGACAAAACTATAGAACTTTCAAATTATGTTAGAGATGAAGTTAATAAGATTCCTGGATTTTATTGCTTTGGTGAAGAAATACTTGGCAAGCCTGGAGCATATGCTTTTGACCCAACCAAAATCACTATAACTTGCAGAGATTTAGGTATAACTGGATATGATTTAGATATGATATTATCTAACAAATATCATATTCAAATGGAATTATCTGATCTATACAATGTATTAATTGTTGGATCATTTGGCGATACTGAAGAAGGAATGAATAAATTACTTGATGCCCTAAAAGAAATAAGTGACGAATACTATGGAAAAGGAATAAAAAAAGCGGACTTTATAGATATTCCTGAAATACCAGAGCAAATTCAAATTCCTAGTGAAGCTTTCAACAGTGTAAATACTGCTGTTAAAATTTCAGATAGTGTAGGAATGATAAGTGGAGAATTTTTAATGGCTTACCCTCCTGGAATTCCTGTATTATGTCCTGGTGAAAAAATCACTAAAGAAATAGTTGACTATGTTCAAAAATTAAAAGATACTGGTTTATATGTTCAAGGAACAGAAGATCCAAATGTTGAATATATAAAGGTTGTTAAAGAAGAAGATGCTGTATACATTGATGTAAATTAATATAAAAAATACCATGTGAATATAATTCACATGGTATTTTTTAATATTTAATTATCATCTTTTTGACCTGGTATTGAGCCATATATATATCCACCATGATTTACATTTCTCTCAAGTTCTTCAAACATTGCTTTTACTGAATAATTTCCTATTCCATATAATCCTTTATTCGAATCATGCTTTATATAGCACATTCTTGCTTTATGAACCTTTTCTTCATCTTCTTTGCTTTTTAAATTAGTACTTATCTTTACATCATTAGATATCAAATTATATGCTTTAGGCTTGTTTATAAAATATACATTATCTATTTCTTGATTATCATACATATTTCTAAATATATTTCCTAAAGTCTCATGATCTTTTTCCGGCTCATTAAAGTAACTAAAAGTGAAAAATTGGAATTCATTTTCTTCACCTTTCATATTTTGAACAGTTTGCTTAATCTTATCTACATTGTTCGGTGTTTGCCAATCGCTTATGTCTAGATAAGAAATATTTTGATCTAATACACCATATACTTTCATTTCTTCATTAAATTCATTTTTTCTTGCCTTAACAAACTCATCTAATGTCATTGATGATGGTATATTTTTAAATGTTCCTTTTTTTATAGCTTTATATATTCCCGAACCATCCCCTTTATTTATAAGCACTACTTTTACATTGTCTACACCTAGTTCATTTATAGCATTTACTATTGCTGAATGTGCAAAAAGCACTACATCATCTTCATGACTAAAAAAGAACGCTGCTTTTGGCTTTTTAAATTTTATTTCACCACTATCTATTTTGTTTTTTATATTTAAAACCTGCTCCAAATTTTCTTTTGAAATCTCTTTAGTTATATATACATTTTTGAAATTACTTTTACTTAAATATTTACAGTTCCTTCTTGTAATTTTATCTTTTATTAATACAATTGGTTTTCTTAACAATGATGCATTTAAAATTTCATCACTATTTTTTCCATCACTTAATACAACAGATGAAAAATTCTCCATAAATTTTTCATTTACTTCATCATTAAAATCATATATATTCTTATTATCAATTTTTTCAAACTTTATTTTTTTTGCATTTTTAAGTTTTTCATTTCCTATAACATATATATTTTTATATTTATTATTTTTAAGTAATTGCAAATATGGTATTTCTTCATCTTTAGATAATATTACAGGTGCTTTTAATTTGCAAATCGCACTAGTAATTAAAATATTTTTTTCTATTTCTTTATCATTTATTACAAATATATTTTCAAAATTATTCATTTGTTTAACAATATTTTTATTCAGCTCATATATATCTTTTCCATTAATTACACTTACATTTTTACATATTCCATCCATTTCCTTTATCATTTCATAATTTACTTTTTTTATACTTAATAATATATATATATTATTAGGACTTAACTTTTTTATTGTATCTATTGTTTCATTATTTATTTCATTATTATGCATAGTTAATATTGTAGCATTTTTATAACTAGCAAAAGATGCTGCTAGTATTTTTTCTAAAGTATTGTCATTTACCAATACAACATCTTTATTTTTTAATATATTTCTTATATTCATTTTTTGTTCTAAATCACTTTTATTGCTTATATTTATAGTTTGACATTTTCCATCTTCTATTTCTACATCCTTTGCAACACTAATATTTTTATTACTATTAAATATCGACATATTTGCTGTAGCAATAATTAATATTACTATACAAGCTATTATAACTTTAATATAACTATCCCTTCTATTTCTTTCCCTTTTTATTCTTCTTTTTGATTTCATAATCTAATACACCTCAATATACCACCTTAATTAAAATATTATTTCAAATAATATTTTCCTAGATATTATTTTAATTACATTTAGTTCAAAATTAGTTACAAAATAAAATCAAATTTTATAAAAAATAAAAAGAAGTGAATTTTTCATTTTATCCACTTCTTTTCATTTTATATAGTTTTCTTATTTTTTATTTTTTTTGTTATAAGTTCTTTACCTAAACTTAATATATCATTTATGTATTTTCTGTATAATACATATAAAATAACAAATTCTAAAATGCCTAATATTATATAAATCCATCCAAAATTATAAAATGTAGCATAAAAAGTATACATACATAATGAAAATGTCATAATATAAAACTTTTTCAAATGATAGTTTACCTTAAAATATTTTTGAGATATATATGTTCTCATTGAGAAAAATACTATATAAGATAATCCAGTAGATATACCAGCTCCTACAGCTCCTAACTTAGGAACTAATAAAAAGTTTCCTATTATATTAACTGCACAAGATATAACTGATATATATATATGTTTCTTTTGTTCCTTTTTAAAATTAATACCTAATACTGTAGTTTCTGAAACAGTGTACATTATAGGCATAAAACTTAAAAACGGAATTATAAACATAGCCGGCTTATATTGCTTTCCTAAAAATAGTATTAATACATCTCTAAATAATATTAATCCTATTGCACAGAAAAACATTGCTATTGTAACAATTAAATTTACTTTTTCAAAAAACTCAGTATCATCAGGATCTTTTTCATATCTTTCAAAAGCTACTGGAACCCAGAATGTAGTAAAACATCCTTGCAAAATAGTCAGTAATGCTACTATTTTTGCTGCTCCACTATATATTCCTAATTCTGTTGCTCCACAAAAATATTTAATTGCAATTTTGTCTGCAGACTGAAATATATAATGTATAGCACCAGTTATAACAAGAGGTGCACCATAAGTAAAAATTTCTTTAGTGCTTGTTTTAATAGTACTATTTAAAGTATCTTTTTTAAATATGTTCCAATATCCTTTTTCACATACTATAGCCAATATAGTTACTGCTATATTGGATACAAGTAATGCTAATACCAATGATATATAGTTATTTTTAAAGAAAATTGCTGTAACAAATATCATAAGCAAATAAAATACTTTATTCATTACAACTAATAGTGAATATGTTTTTGACTTTTGCTGCATTCTAACCACTAATAGTGCAAATCTATTAATTATTAAAAACGATATATGTAGTATAAATATAAGCATTAATTTTACACTATATTCTTCAAATAAAAAATTAGATATTTGTTCTCTAAAAAGTATAATTATAATGACCAATACAATATTGGTTATTATTGGTACCTTTAAGCATCTAAATAATAATCTTTTTCTATCTTGTTCTTCTTCAACATAAAAAAATCTTACAAATGATTGATCTATTCCAAACATTATTATAATCATAGCTAAAGTACAGTATAATTCAAAATTTGAATATATACCATATTGCTCTGGATTAAACATTCTAGTTATAATAGGTGCACTAAATATACCTATTATAAAAGTTACCCAACTCCCAATAGAAAATGACAAAAACTTATTTAATAAACTTTTATTACTCATATCATTTACCCTTCTTTAAAATAATTAAACATAATCTTTATTATATATATGTTTTAATTAGTGTCAACTACAATTTTCTTTTTAAAATTACAAAGAATTAAAACCTATTAACTTTTCTTAATAGATTCTAATTCTTAACATTGTTAATATATTATATTTATTTTAAGCATTTCTAAGAGATGCCATCTTATTTTTTGCCATTCTAAATCCTGCATTATCCAGTGTTCTGATGTATTGATTATAATTCATATCTATCACATTTCCATAGGATCTTAGTAAGTTACTGTAATATCCTAATACATAATGTGTTCTCATAAGCTTCTCTGTATGCCTTGTGTTAAATAATAAATTGTTAGTTCTTCTTTTTTTATCTGCATTTTTTTTAAGTTCAACATAATTGTCTTTAGCTTTCCCTATAAGTAATATTTTTTCATAATTTATTTCCATAACATTTCTATAGTATGGATATAGTACTTCTATCATTTTTTCATTGAAATACTTATTTTTTTCTTTTTCAATTTCTATTTGCTCTTTTAATATCTTCAATTTTTCATTAGTCTTTTCTCTAAGTTTTGGTAATCTTTCTATAACATATCTTACCTTTTCTACATCTTCTTTATTTTTATTTTTTAAAAGTTCTAATCCCTCTAAAACACTTTTATAATCATGCTTATCTCTATTTGTATCATCTTCATCCTGAAGAGCTGCTAAGACACTGCCCTTTTCTTCATTTAAATATATATCCATATAATAAAATATCCTTGCTAATCTTTCACAAAAAATTTTATCTTCTATGATATCATCATTTTCATCCACATACATGTAATTTTGTGGAGAAGTACTAAATACATTTAATCCTCCTTTTTCAAAAATTACTTCTCTATATAACTTATTATATAATTCAATAGGCTTAGATACATAAATTTTTTCCATTGCTTTTTTATATTTTTTTAATTTATCCTCCAATTGCTTTGATGGTGACTCATATAACGCTGCCATAAAACCCCTCCTTATTAATTATCTAATATATTTCACTATTTACATAAAATCTTCAAAATCTATATCATATGTATTATCTTTAAAATATAAATACATTATATCAAATTTTTTTAAAATTCCAATAATTAAATGAAATTTTTTTAATATGTATAAAAAAAAGATTGTCCTTTTTTAATAAGACAATCTTTTTATAAATTATATATTTTTAAACTTCCATTCCTGCCTTTAATGCTTTTTTATTTAATTCTATAGCCTTTTCAGGTACTAATGAAGTCACTACTTCTTCCCAATTTATTTCTTTTAAATCTAAAGCTTTTAAAAGAGCTCCTAAAAGTACAACATTTTGAGCTTTTATTGTACCTAAATCTTCTGCTATTTTAGCTGCATTTAATACTACTATATTTTCAACTTCATTTTTTAAAGCTTCTATAACTCCATCTGGATACTTCTCTGCACCTATTAATACTGGGACTGGATGAATTTCGTAGTCATTAACTACTAAATATCCACCTTCTTTTAAAAATGGTAATGCTCTTAATGCTTCGCTTTTTTCAAAAGAAACTATAACATCTGCTTTTCCATCTTCTATAAGTGGTGAATAAACTTTTTCACCAAATCTAACTTGTGTTGTAACACTTCCACCTCTTTGTGCCATTCCATGGACTTCTGACATTTTTACATCATATCCATTTCTTAATAACCCTTCTGTTAATATTTTAGATGCAAGTATTGTACCTTGTCCACCTACACCTATAAATAATATACTCTTTACTTCCTTCATTATTATTCACCAACCTTTTCTATAGCTTCAAATGGACATACTTGTTTACATAATTCACATCCATTACACATAGATTCATCTATAGATACCACACCATTTTGCATTTTTAATGCTGGACATCCTGTTTTTAAACACATTTTGCATTTTTTACATTTTTCTTCATCTACTTTACAACTTAATTTTGCTCTTCTTTTTGCAACTTCTTTTATAAGTGCACATGGTTGCTTAGTTATTATTACAAATGGTTCAGTACTTTCATGTGCTTCCTTAACAGCTTTTTCTGTTTCTTCTAATTTATATGGATCTACAACTCTTATATTTTCTTTTCTTATTCCACAAGATATTGCTAATGCTTCAATGTCTACCATCGGTGCTGGTTTATTTTGAAGTGTTTTACCTGTTCCTGGATTTTCTTGATGTCCTGTCATTCCTGTAATTCTATTATCTAAAATCACAGTTACAATTGGTGTATTATTATAAACTGAATTTATAAGTCCAGTTACACCTGAATGGAAAAACGTTGAATCACCAATGAATGCAAATACCTTTTTGCCTTCTCGTTTTGCAACTATAGATGCTCTCTCTATGCCTATTCCACCTGATATAGATGCACCCATACAAATTACTGTATCGCCTACATTTAACGGTGGATTCATACCTAATGTATAACATCCAATATCACTAGTAGATATTACATCTTTATATTTTGATACTGCATAAAATATTCCTCTATGAGGACATCCTGGACATAAAACTGGTGGTCTTGATGGCGGTCTCACATCTGAATGATATTTTATTACTGGTTCCTCTTTTAATATTGCTTTTCTTATAATCGTTGGATTTAACTCTTCACAAATTGGAATTATTTCTTTTCCTGTACATTTTATACCTAATGCTTTTACAGCTGTTTCTATATATGGATCATTTTCTTCTATTACATATAATTTATCTACTTTGGCTGCAAAATCTTTTATCATTTCATCTGGAAGTGGATAACTAAATCCTATCTTTAAATAAGATGCACTATCACCAAAAACTTCTTTACAATACTGATAAGATACACCATTAGTTATTATACCAATTTTAGTATCTCCCATTTCTATTCTATTTAATTTGCAATTATTTGAGTATTGTCTTAGCTTTTCTAGTCTTTCTTCTACTTCATAATGTTTTGCTTTTGAATTTGCTGGTGTCATTATATATTTCTTTACATTCTTTTCATATGGTTTTACTTCCACATCTTTTCTATCATTTAACTCTACTATTGATTTAGAATGACATACTCTTGTTGTTACTCTAAATAATACAACAGTATCATATTTTTCACTTATCTCATAAGCTTCTTTCATATAATCTATACATTCTTGTGAATCAGATGGTTCTACTAATGCAACCTTTGCATGTGGTGCATAATATCTGTTATCTTGCTCATTTTGAGATGAATGCATTCCTGGGTCATCTGCTGTAACAACTACTAGCCCTCCATTTACCCCTTCATATGCCATTGTAAATAATGGGTCTGCTGCAACGTTTAAACCAACGTGTTTCATTGTACATAATGCTCTTGCTCCACCAATCGAAGCTCCTGATGATACTTCAAGACCTACTTTTTCATTAGGTGCCCATTCTGCATAAACGCCTTCATATTTAGCGAAATTTTCTAAAATTTCTGTACTTGGTGTTCCTGGATAAGCTGATGCTACATGGCATCCAGCTTCGTATGCCCCTCTAGCTATTGCCTCATTTCCAGTCATAATAACTTTTTTCATAACTTCTCCTCCAAATCCCTACACATATATAAAGATAATAAACTTTAATTAATATATTTATTATCTAGTATTTATAAATTAGGCATGTTCAAAATATTTTAAACATGTCCTTAAATAACATTTTTACTAAACTAATGTTGCCCCTAATGCTATTGAGTATAATTTTGATTTTGCAGTATCTGCTCTTGAAACTAAAACTACAGGACATTTTGCTCCTAAAATAACTCCTGCACTTTCGCTCTTAGCAAAATAAGTAAGTGATTTACCTAAAAAATTTCCAGCTTCTATGCTTGGAACTAATAGTATGTCTGCATCACCAGCAACATCACTAACTATACCTTTATGCTCCGCTGCTTCTTTACTAATTGCGTTGTCAAGTCCTAATGGTCCATCTATTATACAACCTTTAATTTGACCCCTTTTATTCATAGTTGTTAATGCTGCTGCATCTAAAGTTGCTTGCATATTTGGATTGACAACTTCAACTGCACATATAGGTGCAACTTTAGGACATTCTATATCTAATACATTTGCCAATTTTACAGCATTATTAATTATTCCTATCTTATCTTTTAATTCTGGATATGTTACCATTCCACCATCTGTTAAAAATATTAATTTGTGATAGTTTGGAACATCATAAATCATGACATGGGATAATAAATTATTAGTTTTTAGTCCACATTCTTTATTTAACACAGCTCTTAATAAGTCTGCTGTTCCAAGCATTCCTTTCATAATAAAATCTGCTTCTCCATCTACTACTAATTTTACAGCTACTGCTGCAGCTACTTTAATATTAGACTCATCTATTATTCTAAATTTACTTAAATCTAAATTTATTTTTCCTGCAATAATTTCAATTTTAGATTTATCTCCTACTAAAACAGCATTTATAATGCCATCTTCTACAGCTTCATTTACAGCACTTAAAACAACCTCATCTTGTGCAACCGCAACTGCTAAAGTTTTTTTTGAACCACTTTTAGCTTTAATAATAACCTCATCTAAAGTTTTAACCATAAGTCTCCCTCCAATATTACCCTTAAATTAATTTATACTTTTGAAAATTCAAACAATTTTCTTTAGTATCCTATTCTCTATTTTTAATTAATGTCTTAAATAATGAAATAGTACTTATTTAATATAATGTTAATTTTCTGAAAATATTCCTAATTTAAGTATACCTATTCAGCTTTACTTGTCAATTTTAACAGCTAAAATATACACTTAATATTACATTATTTTTATAAATTTATCTTTTTAAATAAACAAATCTAATTTATTAACAATAAAAAAACTGAAATTCAATTTCATTTTAACTTTCTAATGAAACAGAATTCCAGTTTTAAACTGTATTTTTACTTTGTTATTTATATATTATTCTATCATTTATATCTTTTATACTATTACATCCTGTAAGAACCATTGCTGATTTTAAATCACCTTTTAATTCTTCTATATATGATTTAACACCTTCACTTTGTCCACCAAATGATGCTGTTACAAATGGTCTTCCAATAAGAACACCATCAGCACCTAATGCTAACATTTTTAATATGTCTACTCCACTTCTTACTCCACCATCTACTAAAATTTTAGTTTTTCCTTTTACAGCTTTGGCTATTTTCGGTAAAACTTCTGCTGTTCCTGGAGTTTGATCTAACACTCTTCCACCATGATTAGAAACAACTATTGCATCTACCCCTGCTTCTACTGCAAGAATAGCTTCATCAGCAGTCATTATTCCTTTTAATATAAATGGTAATTTAGTGCTTTGTACTAATTCTTTTATTTCTTCTATACCTTTTGGCATAACCGGTTTTCCATGTAATGCTAATGTTATTAATCCACAGGCATCAATATCTACACCTATAGCAAAGGCTCCTGCTTTTTCTGCCAATTTTATTTTTTCAATTACATTTTTATTTTCCCAAGGTTTTATAAAAACAATTCCATTTCCATCATGTTTTTTTAAGACTTCTAAGTTAGTCATTAAAAATGCATCTACAGCTGTATCGCCTACCATTGGATATATCCCTGCATTTAAACAACCATCTATAACCCATGTTATATATTCTTCTTCTGTAAATTTACCACCCATATTTAAAGTAGTGCCTGTTACTGGTGCTGCAAATACTGGTATATCCATTTTTCTTCCAAATAATTCTGTTTCAATATTCGGATTTTTAGCATCATGCATAACTCTCATATTTAATTTTATATTATTTAATGCATCAAAATTTGCCTTAAACGCTTCACCTGTACCTTTTCCACCCATACCTGGTACTTCCCCTGCACATGCAATTCCATTACATGCTCTACAAACTTTACAACTCTCATTTAAGTTTTGTCTTGCATTTAATTTTACATCTTTCATTTTCATTGTTATTCCACCAAACCCTTCTTAAGTTTAATCTCTTTAAATATCTACTATATTTAGAAATTCCTCTAAGTTTTCTTCAGTAAATATTTTTATACCATTTTTATGTAATAATTCAGCAGTAACTCCATTTCCATCTATTTTATTACCGCTAAAAGTTCCATCATAAATTTTTCCAAACCCACATGATGGACTTCTTGCCTTTAAAATAGCATACTGTGCTCCTATATTTTTAGCTATATTTAAAGTTTCAGTAGCACCTTTAACAAACTCTTTTGTTACATCTTCTTTTCCATCAGGGCTTAAAATTTTAGCTTCACCTTTTAAAACTAATTCCCCATCCCCATCTACAATTTCATGGGCAAGTCTTGGTGTTTCTTGTCCACCCAACTGTTCAGGACAAACAGGTATAGCTTTTCCTTCTTGTAACAACTTTAAGACTCTTTCATCTAAATTATTTTCACCATTATATTTACAATTTACTCCGCATAAACATGCACTAACTAATATCATAACTCCTCCATATATAGGGTTCCAAGTTCAAGTTTAAAATAATATATTTATTAACCCATACTACTAATATTACAGTTTATTCTATTATAATATTTGGAACAAATTAATAATTAACAGTTAACAATTAACAATGATGGTTAATATTATTCACTTCGTTCCTAATATTTTTGAATAAAAGTTCATAAAAACTAAGTTTTTATATAATCCTTAATTAATTTGTTTTACAAATTATTTTAAAAATCTATTTAAAAAACTGAGCTTTCAGTTTTATCCTTCATTGTTAATTGTTCATCGTTAATTGTTAATTTTTGTACAACACTTTAAATTTCTCTTTTTCAACTTGAAATAACACATTTATCAATTGAAAATTTTTTTCTTTCATGAAGAAACATAATTTATTTAAATTAGTATTTCTTTAAAAATCGATTCAGAAAATCTTTTGAATTTGTGTTTTATTTAACTTCTACTATTGTTACTCCTGTTCCACCTTCTCCATACTTACCAAGTCTATGAGATTTTACATGTGGATGTCGTTTCAATAGATCATTTATAGAATTTCTCAAAACTCCTGTTCCATTTCCATGAATTATAGAAACTTCATTAAGTCCAGCTAAGTATACATCATCTAGGTATTTATCTACAGTATATATTGCATCTTGAGAATCCATACCCCTTAAATCTACAGATGTTGCTACATTTCTCATATTTAGCTTAGCTTCTCTTTTTTCCATTTTTCTTTTTACTTTATCTTCTTTAGTAGTTTTTCCTTTTCTTAAGTCTGAAACTTTCACACTAATTTTCATTATTCCCGCTTGAACTTGAACTTCACCTTTTGAATCAACCTTAGATATAACAATTACATTTTGATTTAATTTTGGTAAATAAACTTCATCACCTTCATTAACCGTTTTTAATTTTTCTCCACTAGCTTCTTCTTCTTTCTTTTGTGCTTTTAATTCAGCATTCTCTAATTTTTGTTTTATTTTCATTCTTTCAGCTTCTAGTTTTTGTCTTGCATCATTGCCATATCCCATTCTTTCAATTTCTCTAATATTTTTTAGGATTTCATCTGACTCTTCTTTCGCCTCTTTAATTAGATTTTTTGCTTCTCTTTGTGCAGAATATAAAGCATTTTCTCTTGCCTTTTCAAATTTATATAATTTTTCTTCATATCTAGCCTTTAATTTTTCCGCATCCTTTTTTAAACTTTCAGCCATTCTTGCATCATTTTCTGCTTTTATGCTCTTAGATTGCAAGCTTTGTATAAGTTCTTCAAAATTAAGGCTTTCAGTAGAAATATTTTCTTTTGCAGTATTAATAATATACTCTGGAAGCCCTAATCTTCTTGATATTTCAAAAGCATTAGATTTTCCTGGTATTCCTATTAACAATTTATATGTTGGACTTAAAGTTTCAACATCAAATTCAACTGATGCATTTTCTACCCCCATAGTTTTAAGGGCATAACCCTTCAATTCACTATAGTGAGTAGTTGCTACTATCCTAGTCCCTCTTTCTCTTAAATTTTCTAATATAGACATTGCAAGTGCTGCACCTTCTGTAGGATCTGTACCTGATCCTAACTCATCGAATAAGCATAAAGAACTTTCATCAGCTTCATCTATTATTCCAACTATATTAGTCATATGCGATGAGAATGTTGATAAACTTTGTTCTATGCTTTGTTCATCACCAATATCTGCATATATATTTTTAAAGAAACTTACTGTTGAATTACTTCTTGCAGGAATTAAAATTCCACTCATAGCCATTAAATGTATTAATCCTACTGTTTTTAATGTTACTGTTTTACCACCAGTATTCGGACCTGTTATAACTAATGATGTGAACTCTCTCCCTAGATATATATCACTAGCCACAACTACTTTGGGATCTATTAATGGATGTCTCGCTTCAACTAAGTCAATTATTCCTTCATTATTTATATTAGGTAAAATTCCATTTATTTCTCCAGCATATTTAGCTTTTGCGAATATAAAGTCTAATTGCCATAATATATCCGCATTATTTTCTACCACATCAGCATTCACTGTTATCTTTTTTGAAAGCACTCTTAGTATTCTTTCAATTTCTTTCTTTTCTTTTATTATTAATTCACTTATTTCATTGTTTAAATTCACAAGTCCCATAGGCTCTATAAATAATGTTGCTCCACTTGCACTTTGATCATGAATAAGACCTGGAACTTGATCTCTATATTCAGATCTTACTGGTAATACATATCTATCTCCCCTAATTGTATAAAGATTTTCTTGAAGATATTTTGAATTTGATCTAACTAGTGAATTCACCTTATCTTTTACAGATGATGACTTTTCTTTTAACTTTCTTCTTATATGATAAAGTTCATCAGATGCTCTATCAGCTATTTCTTCTTCACTTACTATTGCAAAGAAAATATCATCCTCTACTTTTTTTAATGGAACTATACCTATGCAAATGTCTTCTAATACTCTATAACCCTCTTCATCATCTTTATGTGATATATAATCTTTAAATAATCTACTGCATTTTAACATTGATGCTATTCTTAAAAGTTGTTCTGGATGTAATGTTGATTCTTTTTTAGCTCTATTTATTCCTTCTCTTACATCATAGATTCCCTCAAATGGAGGATTACCTTTTTTTATCAAAAGACTAAATGCTTCCTTAGTCTCTTCTAAATGTTCTTTTACTTCATATATGCTACTATATGGTTCTAAACTATCTATTAAATCTTTAGCTGCCAAAGTCTTTGCATATTTCTTGATATTTTCTTTTATTTTATTGTATTCTAATACCCTTAAAGTTTTTTCTTGCATTTATTTCACCTACTCTACTCCTCTTTTATAATGACCCCTTGTAAAATTCTTATAATCTCCTTCAAAGTTTTCATCCATAGCCATTTTTATTATTTCTTTTGATTTTTCATAATTCTCATCTATCAAATCAACTCTGAAGCATTCAATATTATTTCTTCTATATTCCTTCATATTGGGAATTAAATTCACAGGAACATTATTATAAATATGACTTCTACAATATTTATCTGTTAAAATTTTAAAATCCTCACCTTTTCGATCTCTTAGTATATAATCTCCCTCAGAACACTTTTCTCCACAGGATTTTTTAGCAGTCTTTCCACCTAAAACACTACCAACTGGACAGTATTCACTAACCATCAATTCATATTTCCCATATACTATTACCTGTGGTTTCAATGATGATTTTTTCACCACATTATTGAACTCTTTATTGTTTAATTCAACACTAATAACACCTAAATCTAAGTAATTTTTATAAAATTCTGCAGTATAACTATTAAATATATTTAACTTATAATCACCTATCAATTTAGTTCTTCCACTAAATCTACTTATAATTGCTAAATTAGAAGTAATAATTCCTTTTATCCCCTTTAAATGTTTCTCTATAAATTCTGAAATTCCTTCAAATTCTTCTTTTATTATATTTGGAGTTTTAATATAAAAATTAATTTCTTTATGATTATTTATAACTTCCATATCAATTTTATTACCTTTAAAGAAACAATCTACTGCTATATTAGGCACATTACATTCTATTGCTGCTTTTAATTGGTCTTTATTACTTACTAAAACCATAAACTTAGGACAATCATAAACATCATTTTTAGATTTTACAATTGAATGTATACTTTTATTATTTTTATCTATTCTTCTGTAATTTGATAAAATTGAATTTAAAATTTTATCTATAAGTTCTCTTCTTACTGAATTTATAGAAGATATCCTCATGAAGCCTTCTTCAAATTCTTTAAATCTTATATTTTTAAATTCAAATGGAGTATCTCCAAGTTTATTTAATGATTTAATTAAACTTTCTTTATCCATTGGTTTTTTTATTGATTCTTCTACTATATCTCCATTTACTTCAAATGTATTTTCATTAAATTTAACTAATAATTTAATTGGTTTTTCAATCTTAAATTCAACATTCAAATCTAATGGTATTTTTTTAGCAAAAATATTTTGATATACTTTAGAAAGTTCTTCTAAAAGATTAGTATCTCCCGCCTTATATAGTACATCATTCACTTTATATTTTAATGGCTTTAATGATACTACATCCCCTTTTTTCGCATTCTCAACTTCCATTTTTCCTATTTTTATTCCAGCAACTGAAAATCCATCATCTTTAATTCTTATTCCATCTTTTACATGTAGATTTTCTTCCAATTTAATAGTTAAATCTTTTTGAACTTTTCCAAGATATATTCCACTATTTTTAGGACAATTATAAGCCATCATATCTTTGCCTACATTTCCAAACATATAGGCTTTTGAAAACCCTTCTCTATTAAAAAGTTGTTCAAGTTTTTTATATTCTGCCTTTACATCAATTTCTTCATTATTATAGTAACTGTCTATTGCTTTTTTATAACTACCAACAACCCCTGCTACATATTCAGGTCTTTTCATTCTACCTTCTATTTTTAATGAAGATGTTCCACTTTCAATTATGTTTTGAATTTCTTCAAAAGTACATATATCTTTAGGACTTAATAAATATCCATCCTTACTTATTCCTGTTTTTCTATTCATTATTGTATATGGAAGTCTACATGGTTGTGCACATCTGCCTCTATTACCACTTCTTCCACCTATGATACTACTCATAAGACATTGACCAGAATAGCTAACACACAATGCTCCATGAACAAATATTTCTGTTTCAATTCCAAGTCCTTTTGATATGTATTCTATTTCATTTAAAGATAACTCTCTTGATAATACAATTCTTTCGAATCCTAAATTATTTAAAAATTTAGCACCCTCTCCATTATGTACTGTAATTTGTGTTGATGCATGCATTTCAAAGTCAGGAAGTAATTCTCTACAAATATAAAATAAACCTAAATCTTGAATTATTAATGCATCTACTCCAATTTCATATAAATACTTAACATAATCTATTGCTTCATTAAGTTCATCCTCTTTTATTAAAGTATTAACTGTTATATATACTTTTACATTGTACATGTGACAATAATCTACCGCATTTCTTAGCTCTTCGTTATTGAAATTATTGGCGTAGGCTCTGGCCGAAAACTTACTTCCACCCATATATATTGCATCACATCCAGATAAAACAGCTGCATATAAACTTTCCATACTTCCACCTGGTGCTAATAATTCTACTTTATTCATCTTTTCACTCCCATTTTGAAATTATATAATTTTCATTTCAAATTTTTTTACTTATTTAATTATAACAATAGTATTAACATAAATCCAATATAGTATAGGGTTACAAGTTCAAATTTAAAGTAATGTCTTTCTTAAATGATAGTACTAATCTTACAGATTATTATATTATCATGTTGGAAAGCAATTAAAAAGTAAGAGTGAAAAGTGAATAGAGATGGTGAATATCACGGGGATTGAAATCCCCGCTACAATGTTTTATTTGTACTTCAAATAAAATCAGTATAATATTTATCCATTATAATGTTCTTACTAATCACAGTTTCAATAGTAACTATCCCTATTACTTTGGATATTTTATAAAATTCAGTTTTTATATTGTGTTTAAATAATTTGCTTTGCAAATTTAATAAAAAATCATTTCTTAAAATTGGAAATCCAATTTTTACATTCATTTTCAACTTTCAATTTTCCATTTTCAATTAAATTAATTAGAATTCTCAACTGAAACATGAATAAGTTAAAGTTTAAACTTGGATTCCTATACATAAAACATAGCTTGTAAAAATTATTTTACAAGCTATGTTTTACATTTAATAATTTATTATTTTTTAATTTTTCAATGGATAACTCTGTTCCTATTTTCTCCATTTCTTCCATCAAATCTTTATTTTTTGCAAGCTGTGCACTTTTAGCCATTCTTAATTCTTTTACTTGTGATAAAAGTTGTTTATTCCACTTTTCTAATCTAAGTTGCTTTTCCATTAAACTTTCATTAGTTTTTTTTAAGTTTTTAGATAGATCTGTAGTAATGTCTAATTCCGTATTTAGCTTTTCTATTTCTTCTAAAAGCTTATTATACTTATCTTCATTCTCAAGTTTTTCATTACTTACTTTTTCTAATTTTTCTTTTAAGTTCTTATTTTCTAAAGTAATCTCATCACTTGCTTTTTGAACTCTAATTATTTTATCTTTTATTTCAGTTTCTTTTATTTTAATTTCTTCATTTTGATTTTCAAACTGATGTAACTTGCTTTGTAGTTTTTCCTTTAATAAGGATATTTCTTCTTCCATAGATTGAATTTCTAAATCTTTAGTTTCTAATTGCTCTACATATATTTGAGATTTCTTTTCCGATTCTTTTAAATCTTTTGTTTTCATAATTAAATCAACTTCTCTAAGTTTAGTTTCTTCTTTTTGTTCTTTTAATTCATTCTCTAACACTTCTATTTCAGTCATTTTTTCAAGCAATTCTTCATTATTCAATTTAATTTCTTCTTCTTTTTCTTTAAGAAGCTTTTCATTTTTTAATAATTCATCTATTTGTATATCTTTTAATTTTATCTCTTCTTCTATACTATTTACATTTTCCAATTGTAGCATTAACTCTTCTTTATTTTTTTCTAATTCTAAGTTTTTATTTTGTAAACTTTCATTTTCATCTTTTACTTTTTTATTTTCATTTTCTAAAGCTTCTACTTTAGATTTCATCTTCTCTAATTCAGCAATAAAAAGTTTATTATCTGCATTTAATTGTTTATAATTTGCAGCTACTCTTTCATAATTTTCTTTTCCTTTTATTATATCATCACCCATATTTAAAGCTGCTAATATAGTTGCATCTCCAGGACTTAACTTTTTATTAGTTGACATTAATTCTTGTATACGATTGTCTACATACTTAGCTACCATATGTAAATATTCATCGTTTTCTTCACCTTTTAAATTATATTCCATTCCATTAATTCTAACAGTTATAATGTTCAAACAAACACCCTCTTAATGATTATAGTTATTAATATTTTATCATATGATTTTCCGAAATGAAACACATAATGTCATGATTTTTTCAATAATTATTAAATATAAAAAAATGGCTAAAAAGAACAATTCTTTTTAACCATTTCTTTTGTATTTATCTTAATTCTGCACCTAGTTTATGTTCTAGAGCTCTTAATATTTTATCATGTACTTTATTTACTTCATTGTCAGTTAAAGTCTTGTCTTTGTGTCTATAGACTATAGCATAAGCGACACTTTTCTTTCCTTCTGGTATTTGCTTTCCTTTATATACATCAAAAAGCTTGCAACTTTCTAATATGTTGCCACCTTGTCTTTTTATAGTATCTTCAATTTCTTGAACTAAAATCTCATCATCTACAAGTATAGCTATATCTCTTGTAACCGCTGGGAATTTTGGAAGAGCCTCATACTTTCTTTCAATTTTAGCATACTTATATAGAGCATTTAAATTTAATTCTGCTAAGTAGCATCTCTCTTCTACTTCATAATTAGTTGCAACATCTGGATGCACTTCTCCAACTACACCTATATAATCTCTACCTATATATAAAGCAGCTGTTTTTCCTGGATGGAATGATGAATTTTCACTTTCTCTTTTAAATGAAACACTCTTAATTCCAAGTGTAGCTAAAACATTTTCTACAACACCTTTTATATCTAAGTAATCCATATTGCCATACATAGATATAGTTAATGTTTCTGTTTCTGTTGGTAATTCATATGGATCTTCAGTTCCAACATAAACTTTTCCTATCTCAAATAGTCTAACAATATCATTATTTTTAGAATTGTTTCTAGCTAATGATTCCATACCAGAAGCTAATGTAGTAGTTCTCATTATACTATAATCTTCACCTAATGGATTTTTTATTTTTACAGCGTTTCTCAAAGAACTTTCTTCTGGTATTAATAACTTATCAAATATCTTAGGGCTTACAAATGAATAACTTATTGATTGATTTAATCCACTATTTGTTAAAGCGCTAATCACTTTCTTTTCTAATTTTTGTTTTTCACTTTCACCACTTTTTTCTGCTTCACATAAAGCAATTGTAGCTGGAACATTATTATATCCATAAATTCTAACAATTTCTTCCGCAACATCTTCTTTTATATTTATATCGCTTCTAAATGTTGGTGATGTAACTATAAGAGTGTCTTCACCTTCGATTTCTGTATTTAAATCTAAACTATCTAATATACCTTTCATTTCTTCTTTAGATATATTAATTCCTAAGAATTTATTTACCCACTCAACACTTACTTTTAAAGTTTTGCTTGCTTTTACTTGTGGATATATATCAATAATGCCTTCCATAATTTCTCCAGCATTTAACTCTTCAATTAACGCACATGCTCTCTCTATAGCCATAGCTGGTAAATTTGGATCTAAGTCTTTCTCAAACTTTGATGATGCCTCTGTTCTTAAGCCTAATCTTTTAGATGATTTTCTTATATTTACACCATTAAAGTTAGCACTTTCTAAAAGAATCATAGATGTGTCATCTTTAACTTCTGAATCTAATCCTCCCATTATTCCTGCAAGGCCTACTGTATTTTCTCCATCTTTTATACATAATACATCTTTATCTAATGTTCTTTCAACATCATCTAGAGTAGTAAATTTTTCACCTTCACATGCTCTCTCTACAACAAATTTATTAGATTTTATTTCTCTTGCATCATATGCATGTAATGGTTGACCTAACTCAATCATTACAAAGTTAGTTATGTCTACAATATTATTTATTGGTCTAACACCAGCTTCTAAAAGTCTTTCTTGCATCCAACCTGGTGATGGTTGAATTTTTATATTTTTTATGCCTTTAATCATGTATCTTCTGCATAAATCGTCTTTTATTTCAGCTTTGTAGTTATCATTAACATTCTCACTACATTTACAAGTATAACTAAAATTAGGCATTTTATAATTTGTTCTTAGTGTAGCAGCTGTTTCTCTTGCTATTCCTATAATACTAAAACAATCTTGTCTGTTAGATGTTATTTCAAACTCTATAGTAGAACTTTCTATACTTATAGCTTCTTTTATATCCACTCCAATTTTAGTATCCTCTGGCATTATCAATAATCCATGTACTGGTTCATCTCCTGCTATTCCTAATTCTTCTTCTGAACAGAACATACCTTCAGATACAATACCTCTTAGTTTACCTTTTTTTATTTTAAGCCCACCATGTAAAGTTGATCCATGAAGAGCTACTGGAACTATATCTTGCTCTTTCATATTTGTAGCTGCAGTTACTATTTGAATTGGTTCTTCTTTATTTATATCAACAGCGCAAATAACTAATTTTTCTGCATCAGGATGTCTTTCTATTTTTGTTATTTTTCCTGTAACTACATTTGTAATTTCATCTCCTGTAGTTACTACTTCTTCTACCTTTGAACCAGACAATGTTAGTGCATCTCCAAGCTCTTTAGGTGAAATATCTATATTAACGTAATCTTTTAGCCATTTAACTGGAACTTTCATCTTTCTTCCTCCTATACTCTTACTAGAATTGATCTAAAAATCTCATATCACTTTCATATAGTAATCTTATATCATCAATTGCATATTTTTGCATAACCATTCTATCTAATCCAAATCCAAAAGCAAATCCACTATATACTTCTGGATCTATTCCACAATTTCTTAAAACATCTGGATGTACCATTCCGCATCCTAATATTTCAATCCATCCTTCACCCTTACAAACTCTGCATCCTTCACCGTTACAAACAAAACATGTTGCATCCATTTCTGCTGAAGGTTCTGTAAATGGGAAATGATGTGGTCTAAATTTAGTTTTTACATTATCTCCAAACATTTTTTTAGTAAATAAATCTAATGTTCCTTTTAAATCTGCAAAAGTTATTCCCTTATCTATAACCAGTCCTTCTACTTGATAGAATATAGGTGAATGTGTTGCATCTACAGCATCTGAACGATAAACCTTTCCTGGTGCAATCATTTTTATTGGTGGTTTTTGATTTTCCATAGTTCTAATTTGTATTGGTGATGTTTGAGTTCTTAATACTAAGTTATCATTAATATAAAAAGTATCTTGTTCCCCTCTAGCTGGGTGATCCTTTGGTATATTTAATGCTTCAAAGTTATAATAATCTTTTTCAACTTCTGGTCCTTCTTCAACAGAAAATCCCATTGATAAAAATATATCCTTTATATGCTCCAGTGTTAAATCTATAGGATGTCTTTTTCCTATTGTTTGCTTTTTACCTGGCATAGATATATCTATAACCTCACTTTTAAGTCTTTCTTTCTTTTCATTCTCTTTTATATCATTAGATATTTTTTCTATTTCTTCTTCTATAGCACTTCTAACTTCATTTGCAAGTTTTCCAACTATAGGTCTTTCCTCTGATGATAAAGCCCCCATTCCTCTTAGGATTTGAGTAAGCTCACCTTTTTTTCCTAAATATCTAACTCTGATATCTTCAAGACTTGCTTTTTCTGAAACTGCTTCAATTTCTTTTAATGCGGTTTCTTTAATTGCTTCTAATTTTTCTTTCATTATTTCTGTGACTCCCTTCTTAAACATTTATTTTATAATTTTATAATTTTAAAATTTTACAAATAAAAAAAATCCATCCCATAGAAGGGACGGATATATCCGCGGTACCACCCTAATTGAACTTAAAATAAGCTCCTCTTAGTTAAAATTTATCGATTTTACTCGCTAACAACTACTTATAAAGACTAAAACTATCAAATTATTTTTTTGTGTCTTAATTTCACTGTTAGAACTCCAGAGTGAACTTCAATATAAAATCTTCATTTAAAAATTCTCAGTCTATGATTTTTATTCCCTGTATGTATTTTATATTTACTTTTCTCTTTCATAGTTTAAAATATTTAATTCTCAATATAAATTTTATTATACATATATTTATTTTCAAATTCAATATCTATTTTACTTTAATATCATTTTGCCTTACTACTTCATACATCATTATTGCAGATGCAACTGATACATTTAATGACTCAGCACCACCTGGCATAGGTATTTTCACCTTTTCATCTGAAATATTATAAATTTCTTCACTAATACCGTTTCCCTCATTACCAACAGATATTATAACTTTTCCACTCAAATCTACATCATAAAAGTTATTTTCCGTATCTAAAGAACTAGTTATAACTTTAAATCCTTTATTTCTTAACTCATTAACAAAAGATAAATCCTTATCCTCTATTATTGGTATATTAAATATTGAACCCATTGTTGATCTTAAAGTCTTTTCATTATATATATCTACAGTCCCTTTAGTCATTATTATACCTAAGCTTCCAGATGCATGTGCAGTTCTTATTATTGTGCCTAAATTTCCTGGATCTTGAACTTTATCTACTAATACATAAAAACCTTCGCAATCTACTACCGGTAGCTTTTTATCCTCAATTACAGCAACTGAACCTTGTGGAGTTTCTGTGCTAGCAATAGTATTAAATATGTTTTTACTTACCATGTATGTAGAATCATTAAGATTATATTTTTTTATATATTTATCATAAAGCTCACTAGGAGAACTTTCATCAATAAATATATATTTCACATTATATGAAGATTTTATTGCTTCTTCTATAAATCTAAACCCTTCAATTAAAAACAAACCTTCTTTTACTCTATGTTTTTTTTCTTTTAATTTTTTAACATTTTTTATCAAAGAATTTTCTTTACTTGTAATATACTGCAACTCTTAATCTCCTATCTAGATTGTTTTTCTAAATTGTTCAATTCTTTTGTATCTCCTATAGCTACTATTACATCACCATTTGAAATAATTTCATCTGCTGAAGGCGCTACATTAATTTCATTATTAGATTTTATTGCCATTACATTAATTCCATACTCAGCTCTTAAGTTAAGTTCTTTTAATGATTTACCATGCCATGCTTCTAAGCTTGCAATTTCTGCAATACTAAAATCTGGTGATAATTCTATATAATCTAATATATTAGATGAACATAAATTATGTGCTACTCTAACTCCCATATCTCTTTCTGGGAATATAACTCTATTAGCACCTATTTTATAAAGTACCTTTGCATGCAGTGCATCATTAGCTTTAGTTATTATATGTTTAACACCTAACTCTTTTACAAGTAATGTTGATAATATACTAGCTTGAACATCTGATCCTATACTTATTATTGCAACATCAAAGTTACTAATTCCAAGTGCTCTTAAACTATATTCATCATTTGCATCTACTTGAACTGCATGAGTTACCTTATCTGCAATATTCTGTATTACATCTTCATCCTTATCTACAGCTAATACATCATTTCCTAATGAGTATAGTGTTTGTGCAACAGATGTTCCAAATCTACCTAATCCTATTACAATAAATTGTTTTTTGCTCATTTTATTCACCCTTTACCCAACTAATATTTTATCCTCTGGATATTTTATTGATAAATTTTTCTTTTTCTTGTTAATAGCAATAGCTAAAATTAATGTTAATGCACCTACTCTACCAGCATACATTGTTAATATTATAATGATTTTCCCGATAGAATTCAATTTTTGTGTCAATCCTAATGTACTTCCAACTGTACCAAGTGCTGACGCAGCTTCAAATACATAAGATTCAAAAGGCTCTCCACTAGCTGATTGAGTTATTGCCAATAATACAGTTACTGTAAATAAAACCCCAAGTGCAATAATTGTTATCGCAAAAGATTTATAAACTATATCTTTATTAACTCTCTTTTTGAATATTTCAGTATCTTCTCTTCCATTTATTATAGATTTTACTGTCATATATAAAATTCCAGCTGTTGAAGTTTTAATTCCACCAGCAGTTGAACCTGGTGAACCACCTATAAACATTAATATAATCATTAAAAATATTGATGGAACTGTAAGCTTTGATAAATCAATTGAATTAAATCCAGCAGTTCTAGGACTTACAGATGCAAAAAGAGAAGATAATAATCTTTCCTTTAATCCCATTGTTTTCATAGTTCCAGGATTTGAATACTCAAATATAAAGAATAAAACTGTTCCACCTAATATTAAAAAAGCAGTCATTGATATTACAACTTTGCTATGTAATGATAATCTTTTTCTTACTTTATAAGTGTATATTTCATTCCATACAATAAATCCAAGACCTCCAATAACTATAAGTGCAGAAATAGTTATTATAATAACAACATTTCCTGAGTATCCAATAAGACTTGAATAATTCCCCATCAAATCAAATCCAGCATTACAAAATGCAGATACTGCGTGGAACACACTATAATAAATCCCCTTTATTGGACCCAAAATAGGTATAAACTGAGTACTTAATAATAACGCTCCTAATCCTTCTATAGAAAATGTAAATAACAATATATATTTAGCTAATTTTACAATTCCTTGTAGTGAAGAAGAATTCATAGATTCCTGCATAATTAATCTTTGTCTCAATGTTATCTTTTTTCCAGCTATTAATGATAACATTGTAGCAAAAGCCATAAATCCTAATCCTCCAACTTGTATTAAAAGCATTATAATAGTTTTGCCAAAATAACTCCAATATGTACCTGTATCTACTGTAATCAATCCCGTAACGCATACTGCTGAAGTAGACGTAAATAACGAATCTAAAAACGGAGTTACATTTCCATTTTTACTAGATATAGGTAATGTTAATAATACAGCCCCTAAAAATACTATACTTGCATATCCTATTGCAAGTATTTGTACAGGAGTAAAATCCTTATTCTTTAAAACATCTCTCACTCTCAATTGCATTTAAGACACCTCAAATCCTTATACTATCTCAATATACTGTATATTATATACTTTTTTATCAACATATTATAGTATTCCCCTATTATTTATAAAAATAATTATAAAGCATAAAAATGTAGCCTAAGGCTACATTTCTATGTACTTATATTTAATTAAGCTTCTAATTGTTTTTTAGCTACTTCTACTAATTCAGCAAATGCTTTTGGATCATTGATAGCTATTTCTGAAAGCATTTTTCTATTAACTTCTACTCCAGCAAGCTTCATTCCATTCATAAATCTTGAATAAGAAAGTCCATTCATTCTTGTAGCAGCATTTATTCTTGCTATCCAAAGTTTTCTGAAGTCTCTTTTCTTTAATTTTCTTCCTACATATGCATTTCTTAAAGCTCTTATAACTGATTCATTAGCTGTTTTGTATAACTTGCTTTTTCCACCGTAGTATCCTTTTGCAAGTTTTAATATCTTTTTATGTTTTTTACGAGCGTTGACAGCTCTCTTTACTCTTGCCATTTAAAATACCTCCTAAAATTATAAATATGGTAATAGTTTCTTCATTGCTTTTTCTTGAGCAGTTGCAACGTATCCCGCTTTTCTAAGGTTTCTCTTAGTTTTTGAACTTTTCTTAGTTAATATATGGCTTTTGAAAGCTTTAGCTCTTTTTAACTTACCTGTTCCTGTTTTTTTAAATCTTTTAGCTGCACCTCTATGAGTTTTCATTTTTGGCATAATAGATTCCTCCTCTCAGTGTTTATGCTCTTTTTGGAGCTAATATTAATATCATATTTCTACCCTCTTGTTTAGCAGGCTTTTCTACAACACAATCATCGCCTAACTTTTCAACAAAAGAGTTTAATATCTTATGACCTACTTTTGAATTTTCTATCTCTCTGCCTCTAAATCTTACAGTAACCTTTACTTTGTCTCCATCTAATAAAAACTTTCTAGCATTGTTAGATTTGATAGTTATATCATGGTCTTCTATAGTAGCACTTAATCTGATTTCTTTAATGCTTATTACTTTTTGCTTTTTCTTAGCTTCTTTTTCTTTTTTCTGTTGTTCATAAACATATTTACCGAAATCCATTATTTTGCATACTGGCGGAGTCGCATTTGGTGATATTACAACCAAATCCATTTCCTTTTCTTCTGCAAGGTTTAAAGCATCTTTAGTAAGCAAAATGCCTAATTGCTCACCATCATCACTTATAACTCTTATTTCTTTAGCTCTTATTTCTTCATTCATCATGAAGTCCTTATTTTTACTAATAATTTTCACCTCCTGGTGTATTATATAAAATATATAAAAATATACTTTCGAAATTTATTAAAAATAAAAAGGACGGCATAGCCGTCCTACTGTATCAATCACTCATTATTAGTCATTACAGTAAACCTTTCTAGCAATGCTGCAAGGTGAGAAACGGCTGTTTCTACTTCAAAAGTAACTTTATATTTATTTTTCAAACCTTTTTCATTTTAATATACTTTTGCATTGTTGTCAACTATATTTTTATATTTTATTTATACTTTTTATTTGTTTACATCTTATACATTCATTGCAAAAATTCAACCTATCTCCAAATACTTTTTTTATAGTTTCTATAATTTCTTTGTTTTGGCAGTTATCCACACAATGAATTATAAGCTTTTTCGGTGCTGTTGTTATAAGTCCACTTATAATCAAATCCTCCATAGTAACTTGAATGTTTGCATTTCCATCATATAATTCACTAATAAGATTTTGAAGAATATCATTTCCAAATTTATCAACAACAGCATATTTTCCTTCATTGTTTATTATAATATGAACCTCATCTATTTTGCTTTCCTGAACATCTATAAAATATTTTAAAAGCTTTATAAATTCATCATATTCTTTTTCTACCATAAACTTTTCAACTATTTTTTCTAAGATGCCTTCCAATTGACTTATGAATTGCTTCATTCTAAACGTAATAAAACCATTTATATTTATAACTTCATTTTCTTCTATGAACTCAACAATTTCATCTATTATATCATTTTTCCTATTCATATAATATATCATGTGCTCATCCATAGTACTATTTTCTTTTCGCATTACACTTTCAACATTTTTTCTAATCTCTATTACATCTTCATACCTTAAAAAATAATAATTTTCAGTAAGATATTTGTTTATATTGTTTGAACAAAATTCATCAACGAGTTCTTTAAATAATATATTTCCTATATAAAGATTAAACATTTTTCTAAATCTATCATCATAATTTACATCATCACAATAAACTTTTATTATATGATGCTTATTTTCTATACTTTCTGAAATCCCTACCTTTACATTCTTCACTTTAAAATATTCTCTTGCTTCCCTTATTGACTCTATTAAATATTCTCTAGTATCATCTTTTATTAATGTTAACAGCAACATATAGCTCACTCCTTTTTAGTATGGTGAATACCTCACTATAAAAGCTATAAACTTGTTAAAAACTTTTGTAAGTGCTATCATGGTAAAATATATTTCTTTCTTATTATGCTTATTATATAAATTGATATACATTAATAATTTTAACAATTATCGACACAAATTCTTAAATATATATACATAGAAACTACAGGTTTAACATCCAATTTCAACCTTAAGGAGGTACTATTTTGAAAATAGCATTAGTTGATCCTAGAATATCAGACTCAGAGTATCTAAATTTATCAAAGCTTAATTGTAAAATTATAAAATGTCCAATAAATAACACTCTATACAAGGCAGTTTGTGGACATCCCGACATGTCTCTTCATGTCATTTCAAATGATACATTAATATTGGACAAAGACATAGATATAAACTTTATACATTTATTAAAAACATTTAATTTAAATTGTATATTATCAGAGAATAGTCTCAAAACTAACTATCCTTATGATATATCCTTAAATGCATTAAATTTAAAAAATTATTTTGTACATAATTTAAAATTCACAGATAAGAAACTATTATCTTTTGTGACTAACAAAAATTTAATACACGTTAAACAAGGATACACTAAATGCTCCACTGCAATTTTAAACGACAATGCAATAATTACCAGCGATACATCTATACATAAAGCACTTTTAAATACTGATATAGATGTACTTTTATTACCTCCCGGCGATATCACTTTACCTGGATTAGACTACGGTTTCATAGGTGGAACTTGTGGGCTATTTAATAAAAACTCCATAGTGTTTTATGGTTCTTTAGATTATTATAAATATAAAGATGAGGTATTAAATTTCTTATGTAAATATAAAATAACTCCAATATATTTAAATGAAGGTAAATTGATCGATAGAGGTAGTATTTTTTTCTTAGATATATAAATTATTAAAATAATGAAATTCACCCTGATCTACTCGAATAATTACTTTCAAAAATTCAACTTTGAATTCTATGAAACTCATGTTTCACTACTTAATTTATTATATTTTACTAATAGTATATTTGTTAAAAATTAACTTCGACTTTATACTATTAATTTTTACTTTAAAATTTTTTATGTTTATTTTTTTCAGTTATTATGATATTTTTATGTTTATTTTTTATTTTACGGAATAAATTTACAAATACATTAATTAACAAGATGTCATTTTTTTACAAGCTCAATCTCATTAAAATCTAAATTTATGCACAAAAAAACTCACTATAATAATTATAGTGAGTTTATGGAGGCGCCACCCAGATTTGAACTGGGGATAAAGGCTTTGCAGGCCTCTGCCTTACCACTTGGCTATAGCGCCATATTGGAGCGGAAGACGAGATTCGAACTCGCGACGTTCACCTTGGCAAGGTGACGCTCTACCACTGAGCCACTCCCGCATTTTAACACCATATATAATTTTGGTGGCTCGAGCAGGAATCGAACCAGCGACACGAGGATTTTCAGTCCTCTGCTCTACCGACTGAGCTATCGAGCCTAAAATTATGGCGACCTAGAAGGGACTCGAACCCTCGACCCCCGGCGTGACAGGCCGGTACTCTAACCAACTGAGCCACTAGGCCATATTATTGGTGGTCACAACAGGGTT